>NZIZ01000007.1 GCA_002691825.1 Porticoccaceae bacterium | reverse complement strand
ATAGTCAAAATAGCGAACCTAAACGCTTTTCTAAGCGTATTAATTAAGTGTTTAAGCAAAGAACGTAAACAACCTGAAAAAATTGCTTGCCAAAATAAATTATTTTCACTTTGCCTTATAAATCAATAACTTATGATTTTAAGGAAATGATCCAAACGGCTTTTCCCCTTCGTATCCCTACTCATGGAGTATGTTGTTAGACGGGTCGCTCTTAGTTATATTCAAATGCCTCTTAAGTATACTCTAGACATCACTAATATCGTTTGGTTGTTATTTAGTTAATTCTTTAGTTTGTTATTTAGCTATATCTAGTTAAGCAATTAAGTATCATTTAACATCGTTTAGTTGTTATTTAGTTTTATCCTTAGTTTTATAATTTAGTAATTCCTAATCTTTACTTAAGTATACTTAAGAGGCATTTGGTTGTTATTTAGTTTCTATCTAAATTAATTTTAAAAAATAACCTGAAGCGCCTTAAAAGAGCTGTAGTAAACCAAAAAAGCCATAACTGTGTTTAATAGGTTTGTCTCCAAAAATGGGTCAGTCAAAGAGAATCTCAATATAAATCTGAAGGTCATTTAAAAGATGCCTGAGAACGCTATATAAGTCTATTTTAGCGGGTTTAATAAAGCTTAAATAATGTCATAAATATTCATAAAATCAATGTTATATGAAGACCAAGTGCGGTTAAAAGCCTTCTTGGGACCTATTTCTATACTCACTTTTTGCTCTCTCCAGTTTCACAAGCTTTTCGCCGAGTTTTTCCGCTTTCAGATGGGTATAACGGCTAAGCATTGTTAAGTCTTTGTGTCCTGTAATGGTAGATACCTCAATGACATTTAGGCCCAACTCAAACAATCGTGTGGTTGCTTCATGTCGCAGATCATGAAATCGAAGATCTGAAATATTGAGCTTTTTGCAAGCTCGATTAAATGCCTGAGATAAAGAGTCTGGCTTGATAGAGAATAGGGCACCAATATCCTGTTTGGAAACCATCAGCAGCGCATTAATGGCCCGGCTAGTTAGCGGTATCTCTCGGGATTCACCATTTTTTGTAGTTGGAATTATCAGTATCTTTGCAGACCAATTGATGTCTTGCCAATGAATGTTCAAAAGCTCTCCACGCCGCATCCCTGTCTCAAGCGCGAGCTTAATTAATAAATGTACCTCAGGATTGCTTATGTGGGATGCAAGCATCTCAATTTCATCATCACTCACGCGACGATTACGTGCATTTCGAACGTGAGGAAAATTTATTTTAGGGAGTGACGGAAGATAGATACCTTTTTCGTTCATTGCAAATTTAAGTGCACGCAAAATAATTCCAAGCTCATGTTTGACGGTGGCGGGACGCACGTATTTCAAACGTGTATCTCGATAGGACGCAAGTAGCTCTGAGTTGATGTCGGCAATCATGTACGAACCCAAGTGAGCTGTTATGGTTCGCGAGTGACTTTGGATAAATTTCAGGGCTTTGAGCTGACGTTGAGCGCAGGATTGATAGTACTCACCTAATACGAGTTTAAAGCGTGTTGTTTTGGCTCTTGCAGTATCTTCAAAAAGACCACGCTCAATCTCTGATTCAACTTTCCGCGCCCATACTAATGCATCGGTCTTCTTGATGAACGTTTTACATAACGTGCGATGACCCTGCTTACGGATAATCGCTTTTGTTTTTTTCCCGGTGGTGACAAATGTTGCCATCAACTGTTACCTCTACTGTACCTGATGTATGAATATGTATTCAGGGTTTAGTAGGTACAGTTGTAAAATATTGATTTATATAGGATAAGTGGTGGGCCCAGTAGGACTTGAACCTACGACCAATCGATTATGAGTCGACTGCTCTAACCAGCTGAGCTATGGGCCCTATAACTCTTTAGGCGAATCATTCATCTATAAAGCTACGTAGGTGCTCTGATCGCGTCGGGTGACGCAATTTTCGGAGGGCTTTTGCCTCAATCTGCCGAATGCGCTCTCGAGTCACGTCAAACTGTTTTCCGACTTCCTCTAATGTGTGGTCGGTGTTCATATCTATTCCGAATCGCATTCGAAGTACTTTAGCTTCGCGAGCAGTAAGACTGCTTAAGACGCCTCTTGTAGATTCTGTCAGGTTATTTTTTGTTGCCTCCTCGACCGGCAACGCTATCGTTATATCCTCAATGAGGTCACCAATGCTGGCATCTTCGTCCTCTCCGATCGGAGTCTCCATAGATATAGGTTCTTTTGCTATTTTTAACACTTTTCTTATCTTGTCTTCGGGCATCTCCATGCGGTCTGCAAGCTCCTCCGGAGATGGTTCACGCCCCATTTCTTGGAGCATTTGGCGGGATATTCGATTCAGTTTGTTTATAGTCTCTATCATATGCACTGGAATACGAATAGTTCTTGCCTGATCTGCAATAGAACGAGTAATTGCCTGGCGTATCCACCAAGTGGCATATGTTGAGAATTTATAACCGCGCCGGTATTCAAATTTGTCGACGGCTTTCATTAATCCAATGTTTCCTTCTTGGATCAAATCTAAAAATTGGAGGCCCCTGTTGGTGTACTTTTTGGCAATCGATATAACTAGTCTTAAGTTGGCCTCCACCATTTCTTTTTTTGCGCGTCGGGACATCGCTTCTCCAATTGTTAAGCGACGATTAATATCCTTGATTTGAATAATACTGAATCCTGTGTCTGTCTCAATTTTTCCTAATTTTTTTTGTGACCGTTGAATTTCAGCTAACTCAATTTGAATATATCCAGCCCAGGAGGAATCTGACATTGAGAGTGTTCGCGACCAGTCCGGGTTGCTTTCGTTTCCAGGAAAATTTTGAACAAACAGCTTTCGAGGCATCTTAGCTCGCCGGACGCAGAGGTCTTGAATATGTCTCTCTTCACGACGTATGCCGTCTATGGAGGTTTTAATGGTAGCTACAAGCGGGTCAAATTGTCTGGGAGTCAATTTGAAAAATTTGAACAGATTGGCTAATTCCTGCATATTTTTTGTCGCGCTTTTGGACATCCGACCATAGCGAGAAATGGACCGAGCTGTTTTGACGAATTGTTTCTTTAGTTCTGTGAAGCGTTCCAATGCCTCCTCTGGATCAAGACCGCCCTCGTGCTCCTCTTCAGACGTCGGATCTTCGCCGTCATCCTCATCATTTTCGGCTTTCATCGCCTCCGCCGCTTGTTGTTGCGCTAAGGCAGAGGGTACATGATCCATTGGATTGAGGTATCCACATATAATGTCAGTCAGGCGTCGCTCTCCTAACGGTATTTTGTCATACTCCGCTAAAATTTTTTCCACTGAGTTTGGCCACTCTGCGATGGCGGCCATTAACTCTCTCGTTCCTTCTTCAATTCTTTTCGCGATTTCTATTTCGCCCTCTCGGGTAAGTAATTCAACAGACCCCATTTCCCTCATGTACATCCGGACAGGATCAGTAGTTCTATGTTGCTCTGACTCGACGGATGCGAGGGTTGCCGCTGCTTCTGCCGCCGCAACTTCATCAGGTGTATTATCTCCGGCCAGCATCAAAAGTGACTCAGCGTCTGGTGCTATTTCAAACACTGTTATACCCATATCGTTGATCATTTGTATTATATCTTCAACTTGCTCCGGATCTGCGATATGCTCAGGTAGATGGTCGTTGACCTCCGCATAAGTTAGGTAACCTTGCTCGCGGCCCTTGGCTATCAGGTCTTTGATTCCAGATTGCTGCTTATGATTGTTGTCAGACATATGAATAATGAAAATAAAATTTGGCGCGCCAGTATAGCTGATATGTTGTGAAGTGTCTCAGACTATTTAGCTTTATTGGCTACTTTTTTTGGCACTTACAAGCTTCTGTTTTATGTCTTTTTTTACATCTTTTTCGGGAGGCTCGTCTGATAGTTCGAAGAGTAATCTATATAACTGTTTCACATCACTTTCCCTGAAGGTTTCGCGTTTTAGTATTACTTTTGCTTGCTGGACGAGGGGCAATGCAGAAAAAAGCTGCTTGGAAACGTGATCATATGCATCGCAAAACTCATCAACATTTCGTCGTTTTGTGTCCAACGACGCACTGTACATATCATCTTGGGTAAAGCTTTTCAGATACTCCACGTCTTTCGTGAGTTTAGGATTACTTACCCAGTAGGTTAAAATTTGATGAGTGTTATATTTAGGATGTTGTCGGATAAAATTTAGCAACTGCACAAATATAACAATTTCATTATCTTCAGATTGTTGAAGAATTGAAGCATCTCGGATATTTTGTGAGAGAGTTGGATAATTGATAAGTAATCCAGTGAGGTAGTGAATGGGGGATAATCTCAATTTTTTTCTTAGTTTTTGATTAGGTAGTCCCAATCCAATAGTCTCAGATATCCTCACTGCGCTATTTTTAACGGCCGCTCCTGTTATTTCCGAATCTGATGAGCTTTCATTTACATGAGTATCTTCTATATGGTTGCTGTTATTGTCAGATATAAAATGTCTCAAATCTTCTTTTGGTACTCCAGTTCTTACAGCAAGCTCTTTAAACATGAGGTGTTTAAAAACACCGTCAGGAATTTTGTGTATATGTGGAGCACAGATTTTGCAGAATTTTGCTTTTCCATCAACCGTACTGAGATCTATACCGTCCATCATTTGAGAAAAAAAGAATTCAGAAAGAGGCAGAGATGTCTCAATTAAATCTAGGAACACCTTTCTCCCTCGATCACGAATTAAGCTGTCCGGGTCATGACCCTCGGGCAAGAAAAGAAAACGAGCAGTTAAACCATCATTTAGTTCGGTTAAGGAGGTATCTAAAGCTCGGTCGGCGGCAGCTCGACCGGCGTTATCTCCATCAAAACAAAATATGATTTCTGAAGTATTGCGAAAAATCTTTTCGAGATGATACTTGCTAACAGATGTCCCTAATGTGGCTATAGCATTATTTACACCATGCTGAGCGAGAGCTATGACATCAAAATACCCCTCTACCAAGAGAAGTTTTGGTATGTTTTTTAATTCTCTTTGCGCCTCGTAAAGTCCATATAGTTCCCGACCTTTTACGAATATAGGTGTTTCTGGGGAATTTATGTACTTAGGTTTACTTTCATCCATAACGCGCGCACCAAAACCAATGGTGCGTCCACGGTTATCACGAATTGGAAAAATAATGCGATTACGAAAACGATCATACAGCCTGCCTTCATCCTTTTTTTTGATAATCATCCCAGATTCATTTAGGAGACTTTTTTTATGTGCGTCAACTCCCACATCCTGAAGAAGATTGTCCCAACCGGGGGGAGCGAAGCCGATACCGTATTTTGCTGCAATTTGACCGCTTAAACCGCGGTGTTTTAAGTAGCTAGTAGCTTTAGCTGCATGTTTATGGGTCCGTAGCTGTAACCGAAAAAAATTGTCACATTGATTGAGAGTGGAATATAAGCTTTTTCGTTTTTCGTCCTCGTTTTTTTGCCTACCGATTGTTGATGGCACTTGTACTCCAGCGATTGCAGATAGCACTTCTATCGCGGCAATAAATTCGATTCTTTCAAATTCCATTATGAAGTTTAATGCGCTGCCGCCTCTACTACATCCGAAACAGTAATAAAATTGCTTATCCTGTGCTACTGAAAACGAGGGTGTCTTTTCATCATGAAAGGGACAGCATGCTGAGTAATTCTTACCAGCTTTTTTTAATTTAATTCTTTTACCGATAACGTCAACGATGTCAACGCGCGATAAAAGATCGTCGATGAAATGTTGTGGTATAAGTCCGGCCATTTAATTGCTACAGGAACCCTAACTGAGAAGCGTATAGTGTACCCTTTGGCAGGAAAAAGTTGAAATTATGCGTCTCGGAGCTAAACTCAAATTCAATTAGCTAGCGCAACTCTGAATTACTTTATTAGTATAGCCTTGTGAACTTTCGGGATTCTCTGGAGACCTTTTTTTGATTCCTCTTAACCGCTGCAGCTGCCTTTCGTTTCCGCTCCCACGTAGGTTTCTCATAAAATTCGCAGCTTCTTACTTTTGCAAGTATACCGGCTTTTTCACATGACCTTTTGAACCTACGAAGCGCTATATCAAAAGGCTCATTTTCTTTTATCCGCACGCTCGGCATTGTATTATCTTCCTGTTTATCACCCTCTCATGAGAAAGTGAGAATTTTATTAAATAAGGTTAGAAGTATAGCGAGTAATTTTTTATCATGCAAAGATTGTAAAGTTTAAGTTTAAGTTTATGAGATCATGAGTGTGAAATAGGTAACCTTTGTACCCAATATTCGCATAAGTAAAATTTGAAAAAAAATTTATTGAGTGTAAGTAACACAAATTTAAAGTGATTGACGGAAATTAGAGAAATGCGCGTTTTAGGAATTGAAACCTCGTGTGATGAGACAGGCGTCGCGCTATACGATAGTAAGACAGGATTATTAGCAAACCGTGTTTACTCTCAGGCCCATATTCACTCTGATTTTGGTGGAGTTGTCCCAGAGCTTGCCTCGCGCGATCACGTAAATAAAATATTGCCGTTAATATCGTTGGTTTTAAGAGATGTCTCACTTAAAACGACTGATTTGCATGCAATTTCCTACACGAGAGGTCCGGGGTTAGCTGGGGCTCTTATGGTGGGGGCTGGAGTCGCATCATCATTAGCCTTCGCTTTGAATATTCCAGCATTGGGCGTACACCATATGGAAGGTCATTTATTGGCGCCAATGTTAGAGGAGGACCCTCCAAAGTTTCCTTTTATAACACTGTTGGTTTCAGGAGGGCATACCCAACTGGTCCATGCTGAGGCTTTCGGAAAATATAGAATTATAGGAGAATCGAGGGATGACGCAGCCGGAGAGGCCTTTGATAAGATAGCCCAGATAATGGGTTTAGGATATCCCGGAGGTGCCGAAATTTCGAGAATGGCTCAATTTGGCGATATGAATCGATTTAATTTCCCGCGTCCGATGACAGACCGTCCGGGGCTTGATTTCAGCTTTTCTGGGTTAAAAACTCACACTAAAAAGTTAGTCTTAGATAATAGCCAAGCGGGGGGCTTACCTCACCCTAACACCATCGCGGATATCTGTGCTGGACTTCAAGAAGCGATAGTAGATACATTGGTCGTGAAGAGCTTACGGGCGCTCCAAGCAGAGGGTTTGTCGAAGTTAGTTATTGCTGGAGGTGTAGCTTCTAATGCTAGATTACGTGAAAAGCTTAGTAATATGGTTTTGGACGTTGGAGCGACAGTTTTTTATGCGAGGCCCGAATTTTGTACCGACAATGGGGCAATGATCGCCTATGCTGGGTGTCAGCGGCTACTTGCAGGAGAATCTAGTAGTCTATCGATTTCTATAAAACCGCGTTGGCCAATTTCCTTCCTATCGGTCATGGGAGACTGACAGTCAATGGACATAGTTTACATATCAGATCTTCAAATAGAGACCGTGATTGGCATTTTTGATTGGGAGAGGGAAGTGAAGCAAGTTGTAAGTCTCGATATCGAGATGGCAACAGATATTCGCAAGGCTGCGGACACTGATGATATCCAATTTGCGATCAACTACAAAGCTATTGCAAAAAGAGTCATTAAGTTTATACAGGAAAGTGATTTTTTTTTGGTTGAGCGGATGGCTGAGGAGGTTGCAACGCTAATCATTAAAGAGTTCTCAGTAACTTGGCTACGTTTGCGGGTTAGTAAACCCGGTGCGCTCAGGGGCTCAAAGGATGTGGGTATAATAATCGAGCGCGGAGCAAAAGCCTCTTGTCCTTGATTTACTTGAGTCTTGGTAGCAACATTGATGCCGCGAAAAACATCCACTCTGCTTTAGACAACTTAGAGCAGCAGTTTGGAATATGTTTAATTTCTTCGGTCTATGAGAGTAAATCTTTAGGCTTCCATGGAAAAAATTTTTTAAATTTAGTGGTGACAATTCAGTCCAATCTGCCCATAAATGAGCTTTTGAATGTCTTAAAAAAATTTGAGGATTTACTTAAAAGAGATAGGAGTGCACCAAAATTTTCAAATCGCACCATGGATATTGATATCTTATGCGTTGATGGCCTTTCGGGAAATTTTGATGGTATTCATTTACCTCGCGCGGAGATTCTCAAAAATGCGTTTGTATTGTTACCTTTGGCCGAGATTGCTCCAGATTGCAAACATCCTTGTACCGGATTAACTTACTCTGATCATTGGCAGATGTTTAATATAGGACTTCAATCGCTGTGGAAGGTGGACTTTTTCTGGCGCGGAAAACAAATCAGTTTTAGACAATATACCTAAGGCTTTATAAGGTTTATTGTAGGCAAGGTCAGAGAAGACTATTAGATGCGCCTCCATCAACTGCGATCGTTTGTCCAGTAACGTATGTTGCTATATTTGACAAAAAAAATGTTGTCTCTGCTATATCAGACTCTGAACCCAGTCGGCCAATTGGTATAGAAGAGAGAATTTTTTTGTGTTTGGCTATATCGTCTTGCTCATGTGCTGGCCATAAGATTGCTCCCGGAGCCACACTGTTCACTCTCACTTCAGGTGCAAGCTCGAGGGCTAATGATTTGGTCATGGCAATATTGCCAGCTTTGGCTATGGTATATATAGAGTGTTTTTTAAGCGCTTGTCTAGCGTGCATATCAGAAATATTTACTATGGAACCCCGATTCCTTTTAAGCAAAGGTGCGAGTTTTTTACTTAAAAAGAATGGACCTTTGAGGTTAGAGTTGATTAAGTCATTCCAAGCACTTTCATCAACGTTTTCAAGCTCTGTAGGATAAAAACTGGAAGCATTATTCACCAGAACATCAAGCCGTCCTATTGACTCAAGTAAATTTATGATTCTCTCAATGCTGGCGGGTTCATTCAAATCGCCCTGCACTAACCAAGCGCTTTCTGACCGTTTTTCGTTTAAGGTGTCGCAGAGTCGGTTAGCCTCAGCCGCAGATTTATTATAGTGAATAATGACTTTGAAATTCCTTGAATGGAAGACATTTGTTATTGCAGAACCAATACGCTTAGCGGCGCCCGTTACCAGTATTACTTGGTTATTTCTCGATTCGAACATTTTTAACCTTTTCTTCTTTGGTTGCCGAAAAATGATAAGTTAGTTTAAACTCGTCAAGGGCTTGGAGACGTTTTATTTTTATTAAATCTCCAATTTCATCTCCTTTAAAAACGTTGCAGAGTATATCTGATAGGTCAAGATTGGCTACTATTTTTTGCGCTGCTCTTAAGAAGGATGATATCTTGGGTTTACGGCTTGATTGAGTTTTAGCGGCTAAACAAATTAGCAAGTTTTCAAATTCGGCATTTGATTGAATGGCGTTGACGCTTAGCAAAATTCTGAGGATTTCCTCCGAACTTAGTCCGTGAATTGTTTGGGGTAATTTTCGATAACGGTTAACATTTAAAGCAAGTCTTCGAAATTTGCCGGGAACTTTTAATCGATCACAGAGCTCGGCTAAGAGAGCTCCATCTTCTTTCTCTTCAACTAACTCCGGTTGAGTATCGGATTCTTCAGTTTTTTGGCTAATTTCGGAAAAAGTGGCTGCGAATCGAACCATGACGCTCTCGGATAATTTAGCTGCGGTTATCAAAGAGTTTAAAGGGTTTTTCATCGACGATTTCTTTCTGTTGTGGCTAGAATCTTGTGATATTTTTATGGTAGCGTCTAATTCTGGTATCAAAGCCTCCAACGCCCCGCATTGATGCAAAATTTTGAAGTATATGTGGGGAGTTTTTTCTCCTAGAGCTTTTTGTGTTTCCCTCCAGACCCGCTCAGCAACCAAAAAGCCGAGTTCTCCACTCGATGCCATGTCATGCATCATTGAAATTGTGGGTTTGGCAATACGGAAACCAAGATGATGGTAGCGTGCAGCAAACCGTGCTGTGCGAAGAACTCTGACTGGATCTTCACNAAATGCGCTCGAAACGTGGCGTAACTTTTTTTTTCTAATGTCTCTTTGACCGTGGAACGGATCTATAAGGTATCCGTCGGAACTCTCTGCGATCGCATTTATCGTGAGATCTCGGCGTCTTAGATCATCTTCCAGTGTCACTTCGGCGGAGGAAGAAAAAGCGAAGCCATGATATCCATATCCGGTCTTCTTTTCGGTGCGTGCTAGCGCATATTCTTCTTTGCTAATCGGATGTAGAAATACAGGAAAATCCTTCCCGACCGGACGGAAGCCAAGTTCGATCATTTTGTTTGGGGAGCTACCCACAACGACCCAATCATTTTCATTACTTGGATAATTTATTAATTGGTCTCGTACAGCTCCTCCAACACGATAAATTTTCATTCCAAAAGTCCTACCGATCTGTATTGTTTCAGATGGACAAGCCCGATATGCAAGGCGCATGTTTCTTGTCCGATACTAGAAAAGGAGTACCGTTTGAGACCAATAGTAGAGGCACTTGTTTATGTAGTAAACTATAAAGCTATTATTTTGAAGTTTTCTTTAGGATTTAGCATGAGAGAATTTTTAATACACACTATCACTAGAAGCATGCGCCCGGATGATGTTCTCTTACACGGCTTTTCTGCTCAATGAGTGCAAAGAGATTGGCGACATTCAGAGATAAAATGTTACAAGCAGAGGATCTCATGTTTGAGAGGAATGGATGTACCATTTTCAGCGGGGTAAACTTTCATCTGAACGAGGGAGAGCTGCTATTACTGCAAGGTATCAATGGTTGTGGAAAAAGCACACTACTGCGTATTTTGACCTCTTTAATGAGACCTCATCAAGGTTTTGTGAACTCTTATGGTGAAAATATCCATACTAATAGGTATGAATATCTTAGAAACATAACGTTTATTGGGCACCAATTAGCCTTGAAATCAGCCCTGAGCCCTCTAGATAATCTCTGTTGGGCTGCCTCATCATCGAAAGAACGACAATATGTTTTTCAGGCGATGGATGAGATGGGGCTAAGTGCTGTGAGCAGACTACCTTGCTATCGTTTATCAGCGGGGCAATTAAAAAGGGTTGCGCTAACCAGATTATTTCTGAGTAATGCAAAGTTATGGCTGTTAGATGAGCCATTTGCTGCATTGGATTTCTCTGGTGTATCGATCATAGAAAAGTTAATTGAGAGGCATTTGAGTCAGAATGGAAGTGTTCTTATGACTAGTCATCAAGATCTGAGCTTATTAAACATTCGTAAAATCGACATGTCCATTTGGTGTCGTTGATATGTGTTCAGTAAAGATACGGCGCGATATTGGTTTTTATGTTTACTTTCGACGAGAGCTTGCTTTGGCAAGGTCTGCATTTGGGGCCACTACCGCACCGGTATTGTTTATGTTCATGGGGGTCTCGCTCATCCCACTCGCGTTATCTAGCGACACTGCCTCGCAAAGTAGTATTGCACCAGGTTTCGTTTGGATCATGGTCCTGCTCGCGTCTTTAATGTCAATAGAGAGAATTTTTACGTTTGATTATGACGATGGATCCTTAGAACAAATGCTTATATCGCCGCAGCTTTTGGTTCAACCCATATTTGGGAAGGTGGCAGCACATTGGGTATTAACTGGATTACCCATGTCGCTCTCTTCACCCATGATGGCGCTTGTTCTGTCGCTTCCGGCTGAAGGATATTTACCTATGATGTTAAGCATAATAATCGGCAGTGCGTATCTGAGTTTAGTGGGTTCGGTGTGTGCATCGCTGACTGTATCGCTTGGGAGAGGGGGTTTTTTGTTACCGATTACCTTAATTCCACTTTACATGCCAATCATAATTTTTGGATCGGCAACAATTGACTTCGCAGTAAATAGTATGGATTGGTCATTTCCTTTAGCAGTTATGGGGTTTCTTTTATGTCTAGCGATAGCGATTTGCCCAATTGCGGTTGCTGCCATACTTCGTTCCACACTTTTATTTTAAAGGTATTTTTTTGATTCGATCCTTTTTTAATTTGATTTGGTTGTACAGGCTCAGTTCACCAAAATTCTTTTATCGCATCAGTGGTAGGGTTATTCCGTGGCTTTTTTTGGCTTCAATTACACTTCTAGCTGTTGGATTATTTTGGGGACTTTTGATTGCGCCCCCTGATGCTCGTCAAGGACATAGCTTTCGAATTATTTATATTCATGTGCCAGCTTCCTTCCTTGCATTAGCAGGATACTATTTCATGGCAGCCGCAGGTGCTGTGGGGTTAGTATGGCGAACTAAAATGTCGTTTTGGTTTATGAAATCTGCTGCATCAATCGGTGCAGCCATGACTTTTATAGCATTATTTTCTGGAGCGATTTGGGGAAGGCCGTCGTGGGGCACTTATTGGGTTTGGGATGCTCGCGTGACATCAATGTTAATTTTACTATTTCTCTACCTCGGTGTGATGGCAATGATTAGGGCTTTCGACAATTCAGAGCTTGGCCAGAAGAATGGTGCAATTTTGGGCTTAATAGGCACGGTTAATGTGCCGATCATATATAAATCTGTTGATTGGTGGCACACATTGCATCAACCCGCCACCCTGAAAGTCACGACGGAATCTTCAATCCACATAGACATGTTACAACCGCTTTTAGTAATGATTGCTGGCTTTTACTTATTCTATGCTCTAGCGATTTGCCTTTTTTTGAGGGCTGAAATCTTGTACCACGAACAGGGCACCAGTTGGGTCAAAGAACTTTGCGCTCGAAGAAAAAAAGTTAGGGGGGTGCTTTGATGGCAATACAGTTTTCTTCGTGGCTTGAACTTATTGACATGGGCGGACACGGGATCTTCGTTTGGACTACTGTGTCGGTTTCGCTTCTGATCTTTTTGATTTTGGTTTTACTACCTGTTTCTGCGCATAGTCGAACTTTAAAGAATGTAGAGCTTAATATGGAATTTGAGGCAAGATCATTGCAGAATGCGGACGCTGACAAATGATGCATCCACTTCGCAAACAGCGCATGCAGTGGATTTGCCTTATGCTAATTGCCGCTTCGGTAGCCACTGCTCTCATCGGATATATGCTCCGACAAAACGCCAATTTCTTTTATACACCATCTCAAATTGCGAACGGGAAAGCTCCAGTTGGTGTCTCTCTACGCGCTGGTGGTGAAGTGGTCAAAGGAAGTTTGAAACGTGCTAAAGAATCCTTGCTGATTGAATTCTATGTCTCCGACGGCTCGAACAGTGTAAAAGTGACTTATGAAGGTATTCTTCCTGATTTATTCAGCGAGGGCCNGAGCACAGTCGTTACCGGAAAAATTGATAATCAAAATACACTACATGCCGTCCAAGTTTTAGCCAAACACGATGAAAATTATACTCCTCCAGAAATCGCTGAAATGTATGAGTAGAGGGAATATGCAGCAAGCAAATCATGAATGTTTTTCTTAGCCCTGAGCTGGGCCACATAGCTCTTATCATAGGGTCATGTCTTGCAGTAGTTCAAGCGATCCTCCCCTTTGCAGGATCATATACCGGCACGTTCAAATGGATGCAAATGGGGCGCTCACTCGCTTTTGGAAATCTATTTTTTATTTTCTTTGCGTTTCTATGTCTATCGAATGCATTTTTGAGCGATGACTTTACGGTTCGATACGTAGCTCAGAATTCTAATACTCTCCTGCCCACGTACTTTAAATTCAGTGCTGTGTGGTCTGCACACGAGGGTTCATTGTTGCTGTGGGTACTAATATTATCCATGTGGACCGCCGCCGTGGCTCTTTTGTGTAGTGAGCTTCCGTTACAATTTTTATCACGAACTCTTGCGATTTTGGGATTAATATCGGTAGGATTTTGTTTTTTTCTGTTATTCACATCTAATCCGTTTGAACGAACATTACCGCTACCGCCAGTAGATGGTCAAGATTTGAATCCTCTTTTGCAAGATATTGCATTAATCCTTCATCCTCCACTTTTATATTTTGGATATGTTGGGCTAGCGGTTCCATTCGCTTTTGCTATTTCAGCATTGTTAGAATCAAGGTTTGATAGTGCTTGGGCTAATTGGAGTCGTCCTTGGACAATAGCCTCGTGGTGTTTTTTAACTCTTGGGATTTTTTTGGGAAGCTGGTGGGCTTATTATGAGCTAGGCTGGGGGGGATGGTGGTTTTGGGACCCAGTAGAAAATGCCAGTTTGATGCCTTGGCTGGTCTCCACCGCTTTGATACATAGCCTAATTGCGGCTGAACAGAGAGGTATATTTCGGAGTTGGACAGTTTTATTAGCAATTTTTGCCTTTTCACTGAGCTTATTAGGAACATTTTTAGTACGCTCAGGAGTCTTGACATCAGTTCATGCTTTTGCGAGCGATCCTGAGAGAGGCATTTACATATTACTTTTTCTATCAATAATAGTTGGTAGTTCGCTCACTTTATTTGCTATTCGTGGTCCAGTTTTGATGTCTACATCATCTTACTCGGGCGCATCACGGGAGACATTCCTTCTGATCAATAATCTCATCCTCACAGTGGCAGTTGCAGTTGTTCTTTTGGGAACAATGTATCCATTGATATCCGATGCTTTTGGGCTCGGCAAGATATCTGTAGGTCCTCCATACTTCAATTTCTTTTTTGTGCCACTAACATTTATTTTGTTGATATTTCTCCCGCTAGCTATGCGTTCATCTTGGGGCAATGTATCGGTAAAGATCTTGTCAAGCTGGTTGATAAAACCGCTTTCACTTAGTTTGCTCGTTGGTCTTGCAGGGTCCAGTATGCTTGCCTATTGGGTGGGTGAGGAGCAAAACTCACTAACGGCGTTGGTTACATTAACTTGTGTATCCTGGGTATTTACGATGATTTTTGTAGATTTTAGAGACAAACTTAAGTCAGCAACCTTTACCGTGCTACCTCTTCGCTACTACGGCATGGTTCTAGCTCATTTGGGAGTTGCGGTGACTGTACTTGGAGCTGGTTTGTACGCTGCATCTGGAATTCAGAGGGATGTCAAGATGGGCATAGGCGATTATGCTTATCTTGGAGGGTATAAATTTTATTTTTCTGATATAAAGCGTGATCGGATGTCCAACTATTCATTTACTAAAGCAGAGATTATTGTTTCGAGAGCAGATCGAGAAATAGTGACTCTTAGGCCAGAAAAACGCCATTATTTTTCTAATCCACAGACTATGACGGAGGCTGCAATCGATGCGGGGCTACTGAGGGATTTGTATATTTCGCTGGGGGAACCTTTGGATAATGATCACTGGGCGATCAGACTTCATGTGAAGCCCTTTGTAAGATGTATATGGTTGGGGGGCGCAATGATATCGTTAGGTGGCCTCCTTGCCATTTTGGATAATCGCTATCGAAGACGTAAAATGAGTAGTATGCGAGATTCCAAAAACCTCTCAGACCAAGCTGCCCTCTAATAGAGAGGTGACATAAGTGAGAATAATTCTTTTCGTACCTCTTTCGGTTTTTTTAGTGATCACTGTATTGTTGTGGTCCGCACTTGAACGAGAGCCCGGTAACCTGCCCTCTGCTCTAATAGGAAGGCCATTCCCTAAATTTTCTTTGACAAAATTACGCGCACAAGACCAATACTTATCTGAGAGGGATTTGATCGGAGCCAAGGCTTTAGTTAACGTTTGGGGTACTTGGTGTTATGCGTGCAAATTTGAGCATTCGTATTTACAAAAGTTAGCCTCAAAAGGGGTCAAAATTATTGGTCTAAACTATAAAGATAACCGCGAGGCTGCTATTGAGTGGCTTGAAAAGTTGGGAGACCCCTATTCGGTAACTATTTTTGATAAAGAGGGCTCATTGGGATTAGATATTGGTGTTTATGGCGCCCCAGAAACTTACTTAATTGATGCGCAAGGAATTATCTTGCATCGGCGAGTTGGGGTATTAGACCAGAAAGTGTGGGAAAAAGAGTTTTCTCAATATTATGCAGACTCTGAGGGATAAAGTTATGCTTAATAAAAAAGCGCGTGTCTTTTTTTATCTTTTGGCAAGCTACTATGCTGTTCTGGGTTGCTCTGTTTTAAGTGTTGATATCGTTTATGCGAAAACGAGTATGACCGACTTCACTGATATGGCGCTTGAAAGGAGATATGTTTCTTTGATTCAAGAACTTAGATGCCCAAAATGTCAAAATCAAAGCTTACAAGACTCTAACTCAACAGTGTCACTAGACCTAAAAAATCAGATACAGCGACTACTAGAGAAGGGTAAAAGTGATGAAGAAATCAAATCTTATCTTACCGAGCGATATACAGAATATATTCTCTACCGACCTGTGTTAGGGTATCACACCCTTCTGCTTTGGGCTGGACCTTTATTTTTTGTGTTGATTGCGATAAGCGTACTTTTGTTTGTTAAACGGTTAAATGGTAGCTCACAAATGAGTAACAAAAATTTATCGCCGGTTCAGCCTCGTCCGGATCAAGTGCGATTGCGTGAAGCTTTAGAAAACTTTAAAAAAGAATAATCATAGGTCGGCTTAGAGTTGTTATATTTACTGTTGTTGTCAACCCTATTTGTCATTTCTCCATGGCTGTTCAGATTTCATGAACCTGACCACCACAATAATAGCTATAGGAAAAAGACTAATAAGAGGTTGCATGAGAGTCAGTGTCGCTACTTTCTAAACCAGTTTCAGATGGGCGCGATATCTGAGAACCAGTACACCAGTCTCATGTTGGATACGCGTCAGATATTTTTTGATGAGGCTAAGGATAGTGTTGTAAAAATCACCCATCATAAAGGTCTTTGGTTAGCCCCATTTGTAGTTTTAGCATTATTTATTTCGGTATTTTTAATGTACTCGCATCTTGGTAGTGAGAGAGATCAGATAATATTTAATATCCTTTCTCATGGTTCTATAGGAGATGAGCCTAAAATTGTAGATGGTGAGGATACCGAAGCACTTGTAGCCCTCCTAGAGGAACGAGTAAAGGAGAGGCCGAAGAATATACATTACTGGATGTTGTTAGCTAAATTTGCCCAACATAACTTAAAATATCGAGATTCCGTGGATTATTATACTTCCGCATTAGTTTTGGATCCGAACAATAGTTATATTTTAGCGAATTATGCTGAGGCACTATTCCTTGCTGATGGTAGCCGCTTGACTGATCGAGTGATCGAGGCAATCCATGTTGCGTTTATTTCAGATCCAAAGTCCTCAAAAGTTTTAGGACTCAAGGGCATCGAGGCCTATGTTGAGAAAAGATTTTTGGATGCAATAAGGTTTTGGCAGTTAGCCAAAAGAGGTTTAAACGAAGATAGTAACGACGTGATTGCGATTCAAAAAGGTATTGAGAGTGCTATAAGAGCCTTGACTGTTCCAGTCGAGGGTCATGCGACCGAGGGTTCGCACAATCGTTTGCCTTTGGGTATTAATGACCACCACGCTAATGAAACAACCACAATAGATTTAAGCTTAGGAAATATCCTTACGCGTTCTTCTAGCGATGAGGTATTTTTGTTAGTATTTGAAGCAGGTTCTTCTGATGTTCCGTTGATGGCTAAAAGTGTGCAACTAATGTCATTACCCCGTTATGTTGTATTTTCAAATATAGATTTATTGGACCCACTGCGAGTGGCGTCAGACCTTAGACATGTAGAGGTAGTTGCCCGAATTTATGGCAAGGGGAGCGGGTCCTCAATGGAGAAAAACATAGAGATTAGGTCACGACCGATAGATCTCTTCAGTGAACCGTTACCATTCGCTATCGCGCTCAATAAGTATAGCAGTGATTAAGATAAGCTAATCGACGGTGTCTATCCCCCTTACGGTGGATTAATTTTACTATGATAACAGATCATGCTATTAATTTTTTGAAGGCTTTCAGAGTAAGGCATAGAAGAACTATAGAAAAATAAGAGCACTTATGCGACTAAAACTAATCAAACTTTCAGGATTTAAATCCTTCGTGGATCCAACAACGGTTTCCTTTCCAAGTGAAATCTGCGCCGTGGTCGGCCCAAATGGGTGTGGGAAATCGAATGTTATCGATGCCGTAAGGTGGGTTCTAGGGGAATCGTCAGCACGAAATTTGCGTGGCGATTCCATGGCGGATGTCATTTTTAATGGTTCAGGTGCCAGAAAGCCGGTGGGTCAAGCATCAGTGGAACTTATGTTCGATAATTCTAAGGGGCGCTTGAAGGGAGAACTTTCTACTTATAATGAAATTGTCGTGCGTCGCACTTTGAATCGTGATGGACAATCGCAGTATTTTCTAAACTCCAAGCTCTGTCGGCGAAAAGACATAACTGATTTATTTTTGGGGACTGGTTTGGGGCCAAGGAGCTATGCGATTATAGAACAGGGGACCATATCTCGGTTAATTGATGCAAAACCCCAAGAATTACGTTTGTTTCTTGAAGAAGCAGCTGGCATTTCTAAATATAAAGACCGACGGAGAGATACCGAAAATAGAATTGCACGGACGCGTGACAACTTAGAGCGCCTCTCCGATCTGAGGGAAGAATTGCATCGACAGCTAATGAGATTAGAACGACAATCGAAGACGGCGCAACAATATACTGAGTTGAAAGAAAAAGAACGATGTAAGCACATCCAGCTAAAAGTACTCCGATGGCTTGATCTCGACAAAGATATACGAATAAATTTTACTGAAATCCAAAAATTGGAAGTAGAGAAATCTCGACTTGTAGCTGACCACAATGAGTTGGAGTCGAGAATTGAGAGGTTTCAACTTGAACTTCTGGAGTATTCTGACGACGTCGAAAAAAAACAAACTCATTTTTTTCAAACGAGCGGAGAAGTTACTCGGATAGAGCAATCGATTCAACACCAGTTGCAACGAGAAAAAGAGTTGAAACGTGAGTTACATTTGATAACGATGAGTATCGACGAATCGCAACAGCAGCTTATCGAGGACAAACAGCGCTACGAAGAATTGGATTCGGAATATGCCGGGTGTCTGCCAGATCTTAAAGAAGCTGAAGAGGAGGAAAAATCGATTTCTTTACGGATTGAGTCGGTGGAGGCTGCTATAAAAGAATGGCAGCAGAGTGCCGATGTCTATCATCGACGTCGGGCTGAGCCCTTAAAACAATCTGAAGTCCAGCAGGCTCGTATTAATGATTTAGAGAAAAGAATTGTCGACCTCTCTCAACGACACAGCCAGTTGCGTGAGGAGGTCGGTAGTTTTCAGCTGTACTCTCAGCAAAATGAGATACAAGTGCTTCAAACTAGGCTCTCTGAGCAGATTACGGCGCAAAGAGATAATGAGGATAAAAGAACTCAGCTTGCTAATGATATTACTGAAAAACGTTTTTTGCAGGATCAATTAGAGGAAGAATTGAATGGATTGAGAGAGCGTTATCAGATATTAATTGGACGTAGCACAGCTCTTGAAGCGTTGCAAAGTTCCCTCGATGGTAGTGAGAAAAAGCAAAAATGGTTGCTTCAGTCTGGATGGTATTATTCACATTTTGCTGATTCTTTGAGAGTTTCAGAGGGTTGGGAGGAAGCTGTGGAAATTGTATTGGGAGGTCATTTGCAGGGGCTTATCGTTTCCAGCTTTGAGGATAAAACGGACCACTTGAAAAAATTTGATTCGGGTGAAATAAGTTTAATTGACTCTAATGTCCGACTTGAGGAACAAACTAGTCAGAGAATTAACCTTCCAAGATTGAGCGGATTCATTCAATGTGATTATTCTGTATCAGTAGCCGCAAATGTTTTTGCGGCTGAGCACTTAAAGGAAGCGCTATCTTTTCAATCAGATCTTAGGTCATTTGAATCAATTGTGACGAAAGATGGAATTTGGCTAGGGTCTAACTGGGTTAGAGTCGAAAGAAATGTTAATAAATCTCAAGGATTCTTTAAGAGAAAGAGCGAATTAAACAAGATTGGTGCACAAGTTAAAGAGCTGAATACACAAATAAAATTGCTGTCTGGTAATCGTCAAACTTTAGTAGAAGCAATTGAGATCGCTGACTTAAATCAAAAGGAAAACATTACTAAAATTAAGACACAGCAGGATAAAATTTCGGAGATGCGATCGGAGCTGAGTGCACTTGAGGTTAAATTTTATCAATACGCCGATAGAGGAAAGCGAGCGGCAGAGGAATTGTCTGAGGTGGAAGCTTTACTAGATGACGACCAAAAGGCGCTAGCAGTTGCGAAAGAGGTATTGGCAATTGCAATTGATCGGGTGAAGCTGGATGAAAAAGAGGGTTATGAATTTCAGGAGAATAGGGCACGCCTTCAAACTGAAGTTAGTGGCTACCGAAAAGAGTTAGGAGAGAAGCAATTATTGCTTACAGAATTGAGATTGAAGATTAAAGCATTAGAGATTAGACGAAACACGATAGAGGAACTCACTGAGCGTTTGGAGTCACAGGTAAAACGATTGAAGACTCGAAAGACAGAAATAGAGAAAGTAAGTGCAAATGATCTCTCAGTACCTCAGATGCAACAAGAATTACAGCGCTTGCTAAAGAATCGAGTTTTAGCAGAACAGGATTATAAAGATGCTAAATTAGCTATGTCGTCGTCAGAGGAAAAGCGCATCGAAGTGGAACAGATGCGCGTAACAATTAATACGCAGATAAATTCAATGAGAGAAAATTTAGAGAATGCGCGCCTCTCGGGACGTGAATCAATAACGTTACAAAGAACTTTGGGAGAACAAATTTCATCAGATCCAACTAAGCTAAATGAGCTAGTTCAAAATGTTGATGCTGGTATCGATTCGACATCCTTGGTGGCTGAGCTAGATGTTCTCGAAGCAAAAATTGGTAGGCTGGGATCCATTAATTTGGCGGCAATTGAAGAATATAAAATCGAATCTGAGAGAAAGGATTATTTAGATCGCCAGAATAATGAGCTTGTTGCCGCACTTGAAACTCTCAACGAAGCCATTAGAAAAATAAATCAAGCCACTAAAGCTAGGTTCAAAGAGACCTTCGACTCAATAAATAACTATATTTGTGAACTATTTCCTAAGTTGTTTGGTGGCGGTGAGGCTTACATGCAGCTTTCAGGAAATGACCTTTTGGAGGCAGGCGTTGTTTTAATGGCAAAACCTCCGGGAAAGCGAAATAGTACCATTCAGTCTCTTTCGGGAGGAGAAAAAGCACTTGCAGCGATTACAATGGTGTTTGCGATTTTTAAGTTAAACCCTTCGCCATTTTGTATTTTAGACGAAGTTGATGCTCCGCTAGATGATCTAAACGTCAATCGATATCTTGGTTTAGTTAAAGAGATGTCACCAAAAGTTCAATTTATCATGATTACCCATAATAAAATTTCGATGCAAGCAGCCGAAAGCTTGCTAGGAGTTACAATGTCTGAGGCAGGTGTGTCAAGATTAGTGTCAGTTGGAATTAATCAAGAGTCTAATTTGGTCGGTTA
The DNA here is from genome assembly GCA_002691825.1 of Porticoccaceae bacterium. Lineage (GTDB taxonomy): Bacteria > Pseudomonadota > Gammaproteobacteria > Pseudomonadales > Porticoccaceae > TMED48. Next base: position 58,596 of record NZIZ01000007.1, on the reverse strand, counting down.
AGTTAATAATTTGGTGAAAACACTTTTGTTTTTAAAAAGGCGAATTACAATAGTGAGCTAAAGGAGATCAGGACTAATGGATAGACATGGAATTTCTGGCTGCAAATAAAACTCTTATTTTGGTTGCAGGGTTAGTGCTCGTAGCTATTGTCTTGGACGGAATGCGCCGTGCGAAAAGATATAGATATGAGAACCTGCAGATGTCTACTCACCTTGATAAGGTGGAGAAGCGCGGAGCTAAAGTGGAAAATGTGGAGAATCTGTTTAGTGCTGATTCATCGTTGAATAAATCTGACAGGTATGGAATGACCGTTAAGGGGGGTATAGAGGATGTTCTTCTCAGCTCAAAAGATATAGTTTGTCGTTATTCGCGCACCACCGACCTGAAACAAACAAATATTGATTTTGAAGGTTCTAAACTTGTTTCTCAGCCGAGTGAAGAGTCCGATTCCTCAACTGGGAGAGTCTCAGAATCCCATTCTTCAGGGACTGAATTTGACATAATAATAGTTCATTTGATGGCGAATAGGGGCGAGTTTTTATCCGGCTCGAATTTGCTTGAAACTCTCTTGCAGGCGGGGTTGCGTTATGGAGCTATGGGAATCTTCCATCGCCACGCCCACGAGGAGGGAGAGGGTCCAGTTCTCTTTAGTTTGGCGAACTTAGTTAAACCTGGGACCTTTGATTTGCAGACGATTTCTGCAATCGAAACCCCCGGAGTGACTCTTTTTTTAAATTTAAATGACGTAGAAGATGCTTGCGTTGGGTTTGAATCAATGATTACAACTGCGCATTCTGTCGCCCAAAGTCTAAAGCTCAATGTTTTAGACGAATCGCGAAGCTCGATTACACCTCAGACAATCGATCATTATCGGCAACGCGCGCGTGACGTGGCCGGACGCCAAGCACTTGGTTGAGTAGAAACTATAATTCCATGACTAAGATAAACGACGGTATTCTTACCAGCTATAGACAGTTGGTGAGTGATCTACATACGCATAATCATTATTATCATGTTTTGGATGATCCACGTATTTCGGATGTTGAATATGATGGGTTAATGCGGCAGCTTATATTGGTTGAAAAACAGTACCCTCAGTTGATCAAAAAAGATTCCCCATCACAGCGTATCGGTGGAGCTCCACTCCCTCAATTTAGTCAAGTGCAACACGCGGTTCCCATGCTTTCACTCGACAATGCTTTTAGTGCGAAAGCATTGAGAGATTTTGATCGTCGTGTACATGAAAGATTGAAAGGTTCTGCGGATATTGCATACCTGTGCGAGCCAAAATTGGATGGAGTTGCCGTTAGTCTAATCTACGAGGACGGTATTTTAGCACGCGCTGCAACTAGGGGAGACGGTGCTACTGGAGAGGACATAACTTCCAATGTAAAAACTATCAAGTCGCTTCCTCTCAAGTTAATAAGTGATCTTCCACCCAGACTCATTGAAGTGAGGGGTGAAATTTATATGACGAGACAGGGCTTTGAGCAATTAAACGTCTCCGTGGAGAAGAGTGGTGAAAAGCCTTTTGTAAATCCCCGAAATGCTGCAGCTGGAAGTTTGCGACAACTAGATTCCAGAGTCACAGCTCAAAGACCATTAAGTTTTTGTGCATATAGCGTGGAGCAGTACTCAGACGCTGGGTCCCCGGATACACAGTGGGAGATGCTGAGGTATGTTGGTCGATTGGGTCTTAGGATTAATCCAGATATTTTTTTTGCGGCCAATATTGATGCTTGTGAGAATTACTGCAATGACTTGTTCACGCGCAGGGCTTCACTATCTTATGACATTGATGGTGTTGTTATAAAAGTTAATGATCTTGAGAAACAAAAACTTTTGGGCTTTCTATCGCGATCGCCTCGGTGGGCGATAGCACGCAAATTTCCAGCCGAAGAGGCGTCCTCTCAACTACTGGCAGTTGATTTTCAAGTGGGAAGAACAGGAGCTGTAACACCAGTTGCCCGTTTAAGTCCTGTGTTTGTTGGTGGTGTAACAATCAGCAGAGCGTCGCTTCATAATGCTAACGAAATAGCTAGATTGGGTCTACATTTGGGAGATACTGTGGTCGTGCGTCGTGCGGGAGATGTTATTCCTCAAGTGGTTCGGGTGGTTCATGGGCGCAGGCAGGAAAATTCGTCTGTAGTCTTGTTTCCGAAATTCTGTCCAGTTTGCCACTCACCAATTCTTCATCTGCCCTCCGAGGTTATCGCTCGTTGTTCCGGGAGTCTCAGGTGTGCTGCTCAAGTAAAGCAAGTGATAAAGCATTTTGCGTCGAGGAGCGCAATGAACATCAGTGGTCTCGGTGACCGGTTGGTTGACCAGTTAGTTGATACAGGTTGTATAACGTCGATTGTGGATCTTTATGACTTGAGCCTATCAATGCTTACACCACTAGAGCGATTGGCAGGTAAGTCGGCACGTAATCTTCTTAATGCTATCGAGAAAAGTAAGAAAACTACCTTACAAAAATTTTTGTATGCTCTCGGAATCAGAGAGGTGGGTATAAATTGTGCTCGTTTATTATCCCAGCAGTTTGCATCGATAGAGGAAATTATGGCGGCGCGGGAAAACGAGCTGTTAGCGATTGATGGAATTGGACCAGTTTTAGCAGAGCATATTCAAATGTTTTTTGCTAATCCGAAGACATGTAAAGTTATTCAGGATCTCCAAAAAAAAGGCGTTCATTGGCCTGTGACTGCCGCTGATGGAGTGCGAGAAATTCCACTTGATGGACAGGTCTGGGTATTCACTGGACGAATTGAATCAATCAACCGAGAAGAGGCAAAAAGTGTATTACAAGCATTGGGCGCACGAGTCTCTGATTCAGTTTCTTCGAAAATAAGTCGATTAGTAGCGGGGAAGGGAGCGGGTTCTAAACTGGCAAAGGCAAAGGCTCTTGACATTCCAGTATTTGATGAAAAACAGTTTTTGCAATTTTTAGAAGAGATACAGACAACGGACATTTGAACATTTTTCAGCGTAGCCCTTTCGTGAAGAATTACGAATCTTATTGCTTTTATTGTCTCTTTCGAGCTGACTTGACTCGACTGTGAACCTTTCTTCTTTTTAAAAGCTCAAATAAATATACTCATACAAACCGCTCGTTTAAACTTGTCGATAAGGACATCGTCCTTTTTGTCTTGTCGTTTTCTACCCATTTATGTTGTTCAGACAATGATTTGCCGTGACTCATGACTAGCCCTATATTTTCTATTAAATACTATTTGGGAGCGATTGGCACTAGCAGCATTGCTATGGGAATTCATTCCGTTTTATTTCCTTGGTTAGTAATTGGTGTTCTCGGGGCATCAGCAAGTCAGTTAGGATTAGCACAGATGGCTATCCTACTTCCGAATACAATTTTCCTTCTTTTCGGCGGAGTAGTTTCAGATCGAGTTCACCGCGGGGCATGGTTATCACTGCTGTATATGCTTTATAGCATACCCTTGACAATGCTCTGGTGGTTATACGAATTTAATTCTTTAACGTTCAATTTCTTAATTTTGAGCGGAGTTATGTTTGGATTTTTGAACGCCTTTGTGCAACCTGCTCGGGAAAGTTTGTTAGTTTTTACGCCATCACGTGTAATGCATCAGTCTGTGGCTAAATCTATAATAGTCAAATTTATTGCACAAGGAGTTGGTTTTGGGTTTGCCGGTTTGTTGGGTTATATAGATCTGCCTGCTCTCCTGGGCATTCAAATTTTCATGTTCGGTTTGTCCTCATTTTTGATTTCGCGGGCTCACCGTTTAAATAAAAATCTTTCTAAAAAACCTATAGTGAGTAAACCCTCGTGGAAAGACTTGGTTAGTGGTCTGCTATTATTTTTTGATAATAAGAGTTTTTTGCATCTTCTTTTTCTTGTTTTTGCAACAGGATTATTACCCTTTGGGATTTATTTGGTGGGAATGCCGGTTCTTGTACAGCAAGTTTATGACGGCGGAGCTATGCTTTTGGCAGCGCTTCAATTACTTTTTACGTGTGGTGTAATTTCAGCCAATATTGTAGTTGCAAGGAGGAAAAAGAATTTTGTAAATTCAGGTAGACTTATGGTGATAAGTTTTTTTTGGCGTGGTTCGTTATTTACTTTTACCGCTTTTTCTCCTCCTTTTTGGATTTTATTTTTGGTAATTTTTTTGTGGGGGTTCTCTACAGGATTATCGATGGTCTTGGGTCGGACTATTTTGCATAACAACATTTCTAAATCTTATCGTGCTAGAGCTTTGTCGATTTATCAGATATGTTTAGTTGGAGGCACTCCTCTGGGAGCTTGGTTATGCGGTCTTTTAATAGACGATCTCGGAATCAACATTGCTTTTATGTTTATTTCTTTAGTTACTGTAACTTTAGCAATTGGGATGTCGTTATTTTCTCCACTTTGGAAGCTCCGAACAACTGATTCTTAAGTTGAGGAAGCGTTTTTCAGTCGCCTTTGAAAAACGAGGATTGCAGCCACAGCGGCAACATTAAGAGATTCTACACCTCTATTCATCGGTATCCTGAGCGCATGGTTGGCGACTTGCCGAACGGCCGAACTTATACCATAGGTCTCATTTCCTAGAATGTGTATGATCGGAGAAGAGGGGGAGAAATCATAAATTGTGGTAGGGGCATTTGAATCGAGAATCGCTACCTCAAACCCTCTTTCTTTGAAGTCAGTAAGCGCTTCTGCAAGCTCTTCGCAACGAAGGATGTTGCATTTGAAAGCTGTTCCTGCGCTGGCTTTAACCGCAAGAGGCGTAATAACTGAGTTTCTTCTTGCAGGGATCAAAATGCCGAATGCGCCACTAGCTGTTACGCTACGGATTATCATTCCAAGATTGATCGGGTTTGTAATCCCGTCAAGAGCAATCAATTTGGTGGTCTGACCCAGTGGTACGGAGTCTATGATTTCTGTGTAATGTCCGTATCCCGGGCATTGGATATCACAGGCTACACCTTGATCTTGTTTTCCATTTCGTGAAATTCGTGCCAACTGAGGTCGACTGTGCCAATGTATACTTATTTTGCGGCTATTAGCGAGTAATATGAGCTGTTTAAGCGACTTACTGTGTCTATTTGTGTCTGCTAAATGAAGCCGGTATACGTTCAAACTTTCATCGCATATAGCCTCATGACATATATTGCGCCCATATATCGTGATCAAGTTTTTTAGAGACTTTTTTTTTGCTATGTAGTGCAAGGTGTCGACTTTTCTGTCCATATTTTAGCATCCTAATTTTTTACACCACTCGCTTATTTCTAAGAGTTTTTAAATTATCGTTTTATATAATATTTATGCGAGTAATCAAGCAATTGATAAAGAGCGGACTAACTAATTCAATGCTGATCGGAAGGCTTGGAGTGCATTTTTCAACCCTCGGGTGAGTGCCTCAACAGTTAGCGCATGACCAATTGATACCTCAGTAAGCTCAGGTATTGACGCAAATTGTTTTAAATTCTGTAAGTTTAGATCATGACCGGCATTAACCTCCATTCCTAGCTCTGCTGCTAGCTTTGCGGCGGCCATGTGTTGCAAAAATATTTTTTCCGATAATTCACTGCCCCACGCTTTGGCGAAAGGGCCGGTGTATAGTTCAATACGATCGGCACCTATTCGGGCTGCTCTCTTAACTTGCTCCAGATCTGGATCTATGAAAATACTGGTACGGACTCCAAGGGATTTTATTCGCTTGATAATTGGCATAAGTTGGGTTTCGTATTCTCGCAAATTGAAACCGTGGTCGGAAGTTAACTGATCGCTGTTATCCGGAACTAATGTGCATTGATCGGGCTTTGTGTCTTCTATCAAAGCCAAGAATCCAGGGTGTTTTTCAGTCGGCATACAAAAGGGATTACCTTCAATATTCAGCTCAATATCCTTCAGCGGGGCAATAAGATGGGCGAGTTGTCGTACATCTCTCGGCCTTATGTGTCGCCCATCTGGTCTGGGATGGACAGTGATACCATGTGCTCCAAGGTTGATACAACTTTGAGCAAATGTAAGCACGCATGGAAAGTTCCCCGGCCTAGAATTCCGAAGTAAAGCAATTTTGTTAACATTTACGCTTAGAGCAATCATTTTATATTTATCCCGATACTTGAGTTTCATTGACGACCGACACATTACAAAGTCTTTGTTGTAGTTCTCGTGCTTTAAGAATCCTTATTGGCGTGATTGGTACATCCTTAAACAAGCTGTTGTTTTGAGTTTTTTTAGCTGCGATAGCATCAACCGTGGCCATTCCGTCTACTACTTTGCCAAATACAGCATAACCGTGACGCGTTGCGGATGAATCAAGTGATGGATTGTCTGTTATGTTTATAAAAAACTGTGATCGCGCGCTATGCGGATCTGAAGTTCTCGCCATGGCCACAGTTCCTCGGACATTTTTAAGTTTATGATTACCCTCATTTGGTATGGGGAGAGTTTGGCTCTTACGAGGCGTAAAATCGAAGGTATACCCACCTGTCTGTATTACAAATTCGGGTATTACTCGGTGAAAGATCAGCCCATCATAGTGAAAATTGTTAATTAATCTAATGAAGTTTGCGGATGTAAGTGGGGCACCATCGGGATATATTTCGATGATAAATGTCCCAGAGTCTGTAATAAATTCAACTTTGTTACATTTACCTGCTGCGACCTGGCAAACAGTGATGCACCAAATAAGTAGAATTATATTGGTCCGACGACTAATTTTTTTTTTCACGATCGGTTACCTTATTGCCAATTGGATAAGCGCCTTCTTCCCCGGATCTTTGGAATTAACGCTGTCAAGAGGGCACCTAAAAAAACTAATATGCCACCATACAAGAAAAACTGGCGTCCGTCGTTTTGATATGCTGACTGCAGTTGAGCTTTTAACACATCATTTTCTTGGATGAGCAAATGGTTTCTTTCAACCAATCGCTGAATATTTTTTCCGGTTACCGGGTTAGTAGCGTCATCGTTGGTGCTGGTCGCTTTTTTTACTTGATTTTTATGGTTAAGTGCTAAAGATTTTAATTCATCGTTTTTTAGTGCGAGAGCGTTTTTTAACCTTTCAGAGGTGCTTTGTTCCTCTTTCAACATTTGCTCTAGAATTTTTTTAGCTTCTCGCTCTTCGGTCAGTAATGTGGCTGAGATTGGACTTTCTGATATGAATCGTTTCTCAATCCAACCCTGCTGACCGAAGTCAGTGAGGATTTTCTTCCATTGCCCATCGTTGTCAATTACTGTTACTGGTGTACCGCTCTTGAGACCATTAAGGGTAACTTTTCCATTTTTATTGGGTACACTTCTGACCGGAACATAATAAACATCACTTATGTAACCCCGCTTGTGATGTACATTACTTGCTCCGATAGCCGATTGACTGTCATCGGCGTTCGATCGAGCTTGCGATTCAGTTGATTCATCTAACGTTTTAAAGTCAAAATCTTCGTCATATTCGTTTTCATTTGTAGAATCAATGTTGTTGCGTTCAATAATGATTGTTTCTGCATCATTATCATTGAATGCTCGAAGTTCTTGGCAAATCCCGAGCTCGGAGAGGATACCAAAAGCAAGCAGTGGCCCAAAAAGCATCAGTTTTAGCATAAAGTTTCTCTTTTAATTTGGAGGGATGTCATGCTCCCACTTAGCATGAGTAATTAGGTGTCATCTTCAACAAGATTACGGTAGTACATGTTTAAAGGGATTCACTTCTATTTTTTTATAGACGCCCACTCTTAAGTATGGATCTTCACTCGCCCATATTTCTGCTTCTTGTAGTGAGCTAAACTCAGCAATTATTAAACTTCCTTTGAAACCATGTCTTCCGGGATTTGCATTATCAATCTTTGGGTATGGTCCTGCTAGTAATAGTCGCCCCAAGTCTTTGAGTTGCTCCAATCTGGCTAGATGCTCTGTTCTCGCCGATGATCTTAAGTCTATAGTGTCTGGAAAATCCTCGCAGTTAATTACATACCACATATGTCAGTTTGTCGTTTTGTTCTTCAGTAAATCTTCTAATGGAAGGCCTGTAATGCGTCTGATACCCATCAGAAGATAATAAAGGTTTGCGACCAAGATGAGCGTCACCGGCAATGCTATTACGGGAAAACTGAGCGCCCACATTGTGCCAAGTTGTTCGTTGAAGGCCACGGTTCCTGGTTGAGCGGTCAAAATGATGGTCGCCAATGAGTAATTTAAAATAGCAGAGATGAAAAAACCGGCCGCGAGAATCCAAGAGCCGTTAAGTAAAAGAGATTCAAATTCTTTACCGCATTCATTTATTCTCAGTGTCTCATTAATTAGCTCTATATCGAACACAAATTCAACAAATATACTTATTACCGGCTTTGATGATTTCAGGGACATGAGGGTAGCAATTGCAAAAAGGGAGGGTATTGAAGCCTCTTTGATGGCTATGTAGTGAGCATTTAGCTCCATTAAACTTATGCCTCCCGTTAATAAAACACTGATCGCACCGAGGGCAGAAAAAAAGTTTATATTTTTTCTTACTATGAAATCTCGAATGCCGTAAAGTAGGGGAAATAACAGAGCAGTTATTATCGCGAGTTTTATGCCTAAATAATCCTCTCCGCTAAGTTTCATGAAGGTGAAAGAAGGTATTATTAAATTACACGCGATATTGAGGAATAAATTCTCCTTAGGCACAGTTTGGGTGTTTTCACTGTCACTTCTGTCTTCGCTCTTGGGACTGTTATGGTAATTCATGTTTAAGTCATAACTCTATTTTTTCCGTAAGTCCTAAAATAGCACTTGTCCGACTCTCGTTAAAATCAACAGACTCGTCGTGTTTATTAGGTAATGTTCAGTTCACTTTCGCCTAAACCTTTTGCCTCTATTATGCTTAAAAATTATAATTGAGCACAAGCAATATCAACTTTGACACGCAGGAATTACTTATGAGTTTGTTTTTAACAATTCATCCCGAAAATCCACAAATTCGTTTAATCCAGAAAATCACCGATATACTCAAGTCAGGCGGTATACTGATTTATCCGACGGATTCAGTATATGCGATAGGTTGTAAAATTGGTGAAAAGCGTGCTGTTGATCGGATTCGCATGATTCGTGGGATTGGGAGAGATCAAGATTTTACACTTTTATGTCGAAATCTCTCTGAAGTTGCAAAGTTCGCCAAAGTAAGTGACAGTGATTTTCGTATTTTGAAGGCAAAGACTCCCGGGCCGGTTACTTTTTTATTGCCAGCTTCCTCCTCTTTACCTACTCGATTGTTTCAGCCTAAAAGGAAAGTGGTGGGGATAAGAATACCGAAAAATAATATTGTTATGGCCCTATTGACCGAGCTCGATGAGCCTCTAATGAGCCTTACTTTTGCAATAAAGAATGATCCATATGGTTTATCAGACCCTAATGAAATTAGGCAACGCTTTGAAAGTATTGTTGATGGCATCATTGATGGAGGATATTGCGGTATTGAGCTTACTTCTGTTGTTGATTTAACGGGGCAGGTGCCGAAACTTGTTCGCATGGGGTTAGGTGATTTGGACTCAATAATGTAAGCTTGGGTGTATACCTTAAATAAATTAACCTTGCACTAGCACTGATTAAGTAATAACGAGCCTAGGTTAGCAGAGAATTGCGCGAAAAGGACTTTTTTGACTCGGATAACGCCTAAAAAAATTCAAAATAATGCCTTTCCTCGGCAAGTAGAGATGCCCTTCGCGGTTGTGCAAGGACAAACGCTCTCCGTAGTTCCTGATGACCTTTATATCCCACCTGATGCTTTGGAGATAATCCTTGAAGCCTTTGAGGGACCTCTAGATTTATTGCTATACCTAATAAGACGACAGAACTTGGATATTTTAGATATTGATGTTTTGGAGATAACGCGTCAGTACACTGCCTATATTGGCCTTATGCATGGTCTTAAGCTTGAGTTGGCATCGGACTACTTAGTTATGGCTGCAATGCTAGCAGAAATTAAATCTCAAATGCTTCTTCCTCGCGTCTGTGAAATCAGTGATGAGGCGGTGGATCCTCGCGCGGAATTGATTCGAAGGCTTCAAGAATATGAGGTATTTAAGAACGCGGCCATGAATATGGATAAGTTAACGCGACTAGATCGCGATGTTTTTTTAGCTCGAGCAGAATTTAGCGGTCCAAACCGCGTTATCTTGCAACCAACCGTTACTTTGGATGACATAAAAAAAGCTTTGCAATCGGTGTATGAGCGCTCTCGTTTGTCGCAGCATCATGAGATCTCTAAGGAATTTATCTCTACTCGTGAGCGTATGGCGGACATTTTAAAGCAGATAAACAATCAATCGTTTGTCACCTTTGGAAGTTTATTCGATCTCTCAGAGGGAAAGTTGGGAGTTGTAATTACGTTTTTGGCCATGATGGAGTTGATGAAAGAAAGGTTAGTAGAAATCGTTCAGCCCAATTCTTTCGGGATAATCTACGTTAGAGCGCAAGAATTATGAAATCTTTGTTGCTTCGTCAAATTATTGAAGGTGCTTTACTTGCGTCTCCTACGCCTTTGGCGATTAAAGATTTAGAACAACTATTTTCTGATTCGGAAAGGCCGCACAAAGATCAAATATTGGCAACTATCGAGGATATTCAATTAGATTGCCGAGATCGAGGTTATGAATTAGTGGCGGTTGCTAGCGGTTTTCGGTTTCAAATTAGGGAGCAGCTAGCCGGTTGGATGCATCGACTTTGGGAAGAAAAGCCGAAGCGTTATTCTAATGCAATGCTTGAAACTCTCGCACTTATTGCATACCGGCAACCGCTCACTCGTGGGGATATTGAGTTAGTGCGCGGAGTGGCAGTAAGTTCAGATATGGTTAGAACTTTACTTGAACGAGAGTGGATAAAAATTGTGGGGCATCGTGACGTGCCAGGAAAGCCGGCCCTTTATGCGACTACAAAGCAGTTCTTAAATTATTTTAATTTGAGCGATCTTGAGCAGTTACCAGAATTAACAGGCGTTACAACTATTGAGGGTGGCGACCATTCGACGCTCGGTTCACTGGAAAGTGCCCGTCATAGGGCGATAGAGCGCTAGAGCCTGTGAGTCAATTCTAAAGATGCTGCTTGGTACCAGTGCCTTTATAGAGACAAAATCAATTGGAAAAATCAATGTCTGACAAAATTCATAAAGTGCTTGCTGTGTCTGGTCTTGGTTCTCGCCGTGAGGCGGAGCGTTGGATTGCTCAAGGACGAGTATTTGTGAACGGTAAGATTGCTAAGGTGGGTGACCGAGCGGTCTCCTCGGATAAAATTATGTTGGATGGGAAATTGATAGCAATTACCCCTCAAGGGTATACAAGGATTTTAATGTACAATAAACCGGAGGGAGAGATATGCAGCACTATCGATGAAAAAGGGCGTCCGACGGTCTATAAGCAATTGCCGCGTCTATCCAAAGGGCGTTGGATATCTGTAGGTCGGTTAGATATCAACACCAGCGGATTACTCTTATTCACGGATAATGGCGAATTGGCAAATCGCCTTATGCATCCTAGCTATGAAATTGCTAGACAATATTTAGTAAGGATTTACGGAGTTGTCAACCTTTCAATGATTACTCGTTTAACCAAAGGCGTTACTCTGGACGATGGAATTGGTAAGTTTGACTCCGTAAAGGCGAATCTTGATTCTCGTTCCGATAATGAGATTAATTCATCCAACAAATGGTATCGAATTACCATTTCAGAGGGTCGAAAGCGCGAAGTGCGGCGCTTGTGGGAATCGCAAGGTGTTGAAGTTAATCGTTTAAAGCGTATTAGTTTTGGACCAATTGAATTACCTTCTATTGTTCGTAAAGGTGAATTCATGTTTTTAAACGAATTTCAAACTAAGTCTTTGTTGGGTATTGTCAAGCTTGAAGCTAAGAGTTATCCGGAAAAAGAAATTTACAAACATATGCGGAAGCGCAAAGAAAAAAAATTGCGAGCCAGAGGAAATAATAATGGTCATCAAAGAAAAAAAGGACCTTGAAGGGGTAAAAGAGAATCTTCAACGACGTTTTTGTCCACAGATAGATCCATTTTTTTTCATCAACAGTCTCGAAAATACCTTAAAAGAAACTAGTAGATTTAGCGGGCGTTACAAGCGGTTTATCTCACAATTGGGCGTGAATTGTTTTTCCGTTGAGTCCAAGACTATCATCACCAAGTAAGTAAAGGTATGCCCATGTAATTTGATCGGCGCTTATTAAGTTAGTTGGGTTTTCTGCAGGATACGCTTTTGAACGCATTGCCGTGCGCGTAGCTCCTGGATTAATGGCATTGATCCTAAGTTTTCCTAAATTTTCTTGTTCCGCGGCCCAGCCTCGCATAAGTGCCTCCACTGCACACTTTGAAACGGCATATGCGCCCCAAAATACGCGCCCCGCTTGCCCTGCGCCAGAGGTGGTGAAAATGACGGATGCGCCATGACTGGATTGTTCTAGAAGAGGCATTAATGATCGAGTGAGCTGAAACTGCGCGGTTACATTAGTGTGAAGTACTTTCTCCCAGAGCTCTGACTTATATTGGTTAAGCGGCATCCTATCTCCCAGAATCGCTGCATTATTCACTAACCCATCCAAAGCTCCGAACTGAACCTCTATTTGATTTTTTAACTCAACGTAGTCAGAGTCTTTTGCATGCTCCAAATCGAGAGGACATATCGCGGCTCTGGGACCCGCTTCGCGCAATACTTTGTCGTAAGTACTCTCAAGAGAATTGATGTTCCGACCCGCAAGCAGCACTGTTGCGCCATGCTGAGCAATTGAAATCGCGACGGCTTTACCAATCCCACTACCTGCGCCAGTAATCAAAATAACACGCCCCCTCAATAAATCACTCGGTGATGTGTATGAGGAGACTGGAAAATTTGTCAATATTCTAGCTCCTTAAAAAGAAGATCAAAGAGTTTCTCAGGCGTGAGTGTAATCCAGTTGGCATCCCAATAAGAGATTTTTTCATCTTTATTTATGTACCCCCAGGCAGCGACAATGGATCGCATCTTCGCATTTTTAGCGGCTAATATATCTCTTGAATGATCGCCTATGTATATACAATCATCTGCCCTTAAGCCTAAATGCTTAATGCCAAGTTCCAGTGATTCGGGGTGTGGCTTGGGCTCCTTAACATGATCGGAGCATATCACGCAGTGGGCACGATCAATTAGATTTAGTCTAGTTAACAAAAGCTCGGTATATAACCAGTGTTTATTTGTAACTATGCCCCATGGTATTGTTCTGAGGTCGCATTCGGTTAATATTTCGTTAATGTTTGGAAACATTTTCGTTTTCTTTCCAGCATGTTCAAAATAGATAGTCAAAAGTTCGCTTTGCAGTGTTTCGAAGTTTGAGTCGGTGGGTGAAATATTAAATGCAAGTTCGAGTAATCCGATTGACCCATCACTAACTCGGTTTCGCACGGCCTCAGAGTCGAGCTGGACACGATCATATCTTTTTAAGAGAGTGTTTATAGTGGTTACAAAGTCAGGTGCTGTATCAAGCACTGTTCCATCTAAATCAAAAAGTAGGCCATTAAAATCGATCATCGTAATTACTATCCAAGAATTTTCTTAGGTAAGTTTTTTCGCGTGAATAATGTAATTGACGTCCACTTGATCCGAGACAAGTTGAAAGTTCCGTGTAAAAGGATTAAAGGATAATCCAGTAATTGTCTCTATTTTTAACTCAAATCCTCTAGCCCATTTGGCGAGTTCGGATGGTCGAATAAATTTGTGGTGTTGGTGAGTTCCGATAGGTAGTAAACGTAACAGGTATTCGGCGCCCAATATTGCGAATATAGCCGATTTAACATTTCTATTAATGGTCGAGAAAAATACACTTCCACCGGGTTTGAGAAGTGTGGCGCAAGCCCCTACGACTGCAATTGGGTTTGGGACGTGCTCTAACACCTCCAAACATGTAACTATGCCAAATTTTTCAGCGTGCTTGGAAGCGAAGTTTTCTGCGGTTGATAGTTGATAATTGATTGTTAGCCCAGATTCAAAACTATGTTCCTCAGCAATATCCAAAGCGGCTTGCGCAATATCAATTCCTGTGATGTTGCCTCCACGTCTGGCAAGAGCCTCTGATAAGATTCCACCTCCGCATCCCACATCCAAAACGTCACAGCCCGCTATGGGTGCTATCTGGTCTATCCAATTCGCTCGCAATGGATTGATTTTATGCAGCGCTTTAAAGTCTCCGTTACAATTCCACCAATCGCTATTACTCGAGTTAAATTTTTTTACTTCGGATAAGTCGATGTTATTCATTAATTCACCGAGATTGGAGTCATGTTTTTTTATAAATCAACATTAATCGCACTTTTTGCCCAGTTTTTCCGTTTTCGTTGCAAGAGCTCTTCATTCAGTATCTCAAGATTACCATTTATCATAAGGGGCCGGCCTCCAACAAAGCTGTGGGTGATCCGATGATTATAACTTTTATATACTAGTCCGGCCGCGAGATTGTTAATAGTTTGCTCCTCAAGGTAATTAATTTCAATTGCGATGATATCGGCGAGTTTGTTGGGCTCAAGTGTCCCAATTTCTTCCTGCCAACCCAGAGCTTTCGCTCCGTCTAGAGTAGCCATACGAAGTGATTGATGCGGTGATAAAGACAAACCATCGTTGGTTGATGCTTTATTTAGCAGCAATGCGAATTGTAAATCATTGAACAAATCGAATGAAAGATCTCGTGTGAATCCACCAGACCCTAGTGCAACATTGATGCCCATCTTTTTAGCTTCCTCAAGTGGACAGAATCCACCGGATTGTATGAGGTTGAATCGAGGACAATAAATAATGTGACTATTAGACTCTTTCAAGAGTAGTAAGTCGCTTTTTTTAAGCTGAGTTATATGAGTCAATTGACTTTGCGGTGTGAGGAGTCCACATTCCGCTAATCTTTGAACTGGTCTTGCATTGAAGTTTTTCGCTGAAGATGAAATTTCTTCACGGCTGTTGTGCGTATCGATTTGTAAAGGAAGTTCTATTTCATTAACGTAGGTGGCTAGATTTGTGAGTTTGTCATTATTTAATGACGAGATTGATTGTGGTGCGCAAGCCACTCTCACATGTGCGCTATCCCTGTAATCATCAAACAGTCGGAGACCGTCACTCATCTGAGATTCCCAGCTGTTATTGATTAGCTTTGAATACTCGGTCATGGGAAAACTAATTTGACTTCTCATTCCACACTCTCTGACGACGTTTGCCGCGATATTTGAAAAAAGGGCGATATCCGCAAAGCATGTTGTACCAGTCTTTATCATTTCGGCGATGGCAATTTGCGTTCCATCACGCACGAGTTGAGGGGTAATTGGATATTTAGCCAGCACCTTGGTTAAGGTTTCAGAGTAGTCTTTGTTGGACTGCTTAAAAATGATTTTTGCTAGTATATTCAAGGATGCGTGAGTGTGGCTGTTGATCAGCCCCGGCATAACTAAGTGTCGGTCCAGTGAATAGGTTGCGGCCGCTTCGAACTTCTCTAAAGCCTCTGATTGTTCGCAAATTGCGATTATTCTCTGGTTATGAATTGCAATTGAGACCCTCTCAAATACATGGTCTTCTGGGTTTATTGGAATGACCCACCTGCAGTTTAGTAAAGTATCAATAAACACTGGCACCTCCCCATGCCACTCAAGAATTATCCGCCGCTACACTTGTTTTACAACAGATCTTGGAAATTTTCTGAACTCTCTCGTTCATTTCTCGAGAATATAATTGCGCCGCAAAGCCACACAATATGTTATTATTATATACAAATAGAGAGTCGTTTTTGTGGTTGTTTTTTCAAGAGTATTAGACTACGTGAACTTGCGAGTAGTCAACGATATATATGGAGACATATGAGCAATTTGGCGAAAGATATTGTACCCGTCAAGATTGAAGAAGAACTTAAGCAATCTTATCTTGATTACGCGATGAGCGTGATAGTAGGGAGAGCATTGCCTGATGTCAGAGATGGGCTCAAGCCGGTCCATAGACGAGTGCTTTTTGCGATGCACGAGTTAAATAACGAGTGGAACAAGCCTTACAAAAAATCTGCCCGAATCGTAGGTGATGTTATTGGTAAGTATCACCCTCACGGTGATAGTGCGGTCTATGACACCATTGTTCGTATGGCACAATCATTCTCGTTACGACACATGTTAATCGATGGACAAGGAAATTTTGGTTCAATCGACGGTGATTCTGCTGCCGCAATGAGATATACCGAGATTCGAATGACGAGGATAGCGCATGCGTTGCTCGAGGATTTAGACAAGGAAACAGTTAACTTTCAACCCAACTATGACGAATCTGAGTCAATACCAATCGTCATGCCTACTCGTATTCCAAACTTATTAGTAAATGGATCGTCGGGCATCGCGGTGGGTATGGCAACTAACATACCACCTCATAATCTCTCGGATGTCATCAGAGGGTGTCTCGCTTTGATTGAGAACAACGAGATCACTATTGATGAGTTAATGGAACATATACCCGGACCTGATTTTCCAACCGGCGCAATAATAAATGGAAGAGCTGGCATTGTTCAAGCCTATAAGACTGGTAGAGGCCGGATATACGTCAGAGCATCAGCGAGTGTTGAACTTAACGGCAAAAGTGGTCGAGAATCTATCATTGTAACGGAGATCCCATATCAGTTAAACAAAGCACGCTTGATCGAGCGAATTGCGGAACTGGTGAAAGAGAAAAAGATTGAGGGAATTTCTGAATTGCGAGACGAGTCAGATAAAGATGGATTACGAGTTGTTGTCGAAATCAAGCGAGGAGAGATTGGTGAAGTTGTGCTAAATAATTTATATGCACAGACTCAATTACAAAGCGTTTTTGGAATAAATATCGTTGCATTAGTTGATGGTCAGCCAAAGATTTTAAATCTTAAAGAATTACTTGAGGCTTTTATTTCGCATAGACGCGAGGTAGTTACTAGACGTTGTATTTTTTTGTTACGTAAAGCACGTGCGCGGTCACATACCCTAGCCGGCTTTGCAATAGCTCTGGTAAATATTGATATCATAATATCTGTTATTAAGAACGCTGAAAATCCCGCTGAAGCTAGGGCTGCGCTTTTGGGTAGAGCGTGGATTCCGGGCTCGGTAGAGGCGCTACTCGAGAGAGCTGGTGATGAGCCTTCAGTTAATATTTTTCCTCGCGAAGATGGATTTGGATTAATCGATGGACAGTATTATTTATCTCCTAATCAGGCTCGCGACATTCTCGATCTAAGATTACATCGTCTTACAGGCTTGGAACAACAAAAAATAATGGATGAAGCGACGCAAAAGTTTGATGAGATATCAGAGTATCAGAACATCTTGTCAGACACCCAAAAGCTAATGGCTGTGATAAAGGATGAATTGGAGAGTGTTATCAAGGATTTTAGTGATCCGAGGAGAACTCAGATAGTGGAATCACAGCATGATCTCACTGTAGAGGATTTGATTGCTGAAGAAGAGCGGGTAGTTACCATATCTCATGGGGGGTATGCGAAAACACAGCCTCTCTCCGACTATCAAGCACAAAGACGCGGTGGAATGGGCAAATCTGCTATTGCGGTGAAAGAGGCCGATTTTGTGGAGCACTTATTAATTGCAAGCACACATGCAACGATATTATGTTTCACGAGCGTCGGAAAAGTATATTGGCTAAAGGTGTATCAGATTCCGGTTGCTAGTCGTAACTCAAAGGGCAGGCCGGTAGTCAATTTACTTCCGTTAGATGCTGAAGAAAGGATAAACTCTATATTGCCCGTTGAGGGCTACAGCGTCGACCAGTACGTTATCATGGCAACAGCTAATGGAACCGTAAAAAAGACGCAGCTATCTCAATACTCTAATCCTCGCAAGGCAGGGTTGCGTGCGGTTGAGCTTGTTGAGGGAGATGTTTTAGTTGGAACTGCTGTGATAAATGATAGGCAAGATATTATGTTGTTTAGTAGCGAAGGTAAAGCAGTTCGTTTTGCGAGCTCAGATGTGCGTCCGATGGGTCGTGTATCAAAGGGAGTTAGAGGTATGCGGCTGACAGATGGAGCCAAAGTGATTTCGATGGTGATACCAGAAGAAAATGGGTACTTGTTGACAGTTTGTGATAATGGATTTGGTAAACGTACCGAATGTTCGGAGTTTCCGACTAAAGGTAGAGGTGGAAAAGGAATGATTGCCATTCAGGCAAGTGATCGCAATGGCCCCCTCGTGGGTGCGACTCAACTTTTTTCTGGAGACCAAATAATGTTGATTTCAGATCAAGGGACAATGGTAAGAACGCGTTCCGAGGAAGTTTCAGTGGTCGGCAGAAATACGCAGGGAGTAAGAGTGATTCGTTTAAAACAGAGTGAACGCTTGGTGAGTTTAGCGCGAATTGCTGAAGCGGAAGAAATGGAGATACTTGAAAGATCTGATGGGGCTTAATATACGCGAGATAAATTTCTAATATGAAAGACAAGGACCTTCTTTCCAGTATTCGATCTGAGATAGACGTTATCGATTACCAAATTAGTCAAGCAATAAATAATCGTGCGAGATGTGCTCAACGAGTTGGAGAGCTAAAACGAAAACAGGGGGATAAAAGCTTTTATCGACCAGAACGGGAGGCGCAAGTCCTACGACGTGTGATGGAAGCGAATACTGGTCCTGTAACAAATGAAGATTTGGCGCTGGTGTTCAGACAAATCATGTCTATGTGTCTGTCGATGGAAAGGCCTTTAAAAGTTGCATTTCTGGGACCGGAGGGAACTTTTACGCATGAGGCGGCGTTAAAGCATTTCGGAAAATCTGTCATAAACGCGCCGCAGCCGGCTATTGATGACGTTTTCCGAGAAGTCGCAGCTGGAGAGTGTGACTTCGGTGTGGTACCCGTAGAGAATTCTACAGAGGGCATGGTAAGTCAGACACTGGATAATTTTGTAGATTCGACGCTATCAATTGTTGGTGAGGTTGAGCTGCGGATTCATCACTATTTGCTTATCGGATCCAATTCGGATGCGAAAAAAATTACTCGGGTATATTCTCATGCGCAATCCTTAGCACAATGCAGGAAATGGTTGGACTCCAATTATCCAAAAATTGAACAAATTTCTGTTAGCAGCAACGCTATCGCAGCTAAATTGGCGCAGGGAGAATGGAACTCTGCGGCTATTGCGAGCCTTTCCTCCTGTGATTTATATGGGTTAAAACAGTTAGAGAGTAAAATTGAGGATCAGTCAGACAATTCTACGAGATTCTTGATTATTGGTCGAGAAAGAGTATTGGCAAGCGGGCACGATAAAACCTCAATCGTAGTTTCAATGCATAATAAACCGGGATCACTTTATGGTCTATTGAAGATCTTTTATGCTGCCGGTGTTGACTTAACAAGAGTCGAGAGTCGGCCAGCGAAAGGAAGCAAGTGGTCTTATATTTTTTTTATTGATTTCGTAGGTCATTGTGATGAGCAGAGAATTGATCAGTTGTTAGAAAAGTTGAAAAACCAGAGTATTTCTATAAAGCTTCTCGGTTCTTATCCTCAATCAGTTCTCTAGGTTGGCATTCACAATTTCTAATAAATCTTAGTAAATATCTAGAAACCGAGTGTGTATATGAGCGATGAACTGCTAGTAAAAGACGTACTTATTAACCGTCTTGTTATAATCGGACTGGGGTTGATTGGTGCAAGTGTCGCTCTTGCAGCGAAGAAGAAAAAAATCTGTCATGAAGTAATCGGATTAAATCGACAGTTCTCTACCGTTATAGCAGCAAAGAAAATGGGGGTAATTGATGAAGCAATCAAGCACTTATGTGAGATCTCATCAAATCTAAATAAGAACGATTTGGTACTAATTTGCGTGCCTACGCTAGAATTTGAGAGTGTTTTGAGGGAGTGCCAAAGATTATTGCGAGACTGTGTTACCATAAGTGACGTTTGTAGTGTGAAGGGTTATACAGTCGAAACCGCGAAAGCACTTTATGATTGTAATCCATCTCAGTATGTTCCAGGTCATCCTATAGCGGGGTCTGAAAAAAGTGGATTGGCGGCAGCGGACCCCGAATTATTTGCCGACCATCTCGTTATCTTAACTCCCACCTTGAGAACTGGTAAAAAAAACCTTGAGCTCGTGAAACGCTTCTGGGAAGAATTTGGAGCTTCAGTGTGTCGTATGGATACCTCTCGTCATGACGAAATTCTTGCTTCAACAAGTCATCTTCCTCATATGCTCGCATATTCTCTTGTTGGAACCTTGGCGTCACGCGCAGATTATCAAGATATTTTTCGTTTCGCTGCTGGAGGCTTCAAAGATTTTACTCGAATCGCCGCGAGTGATCCAAGAATGTGGAGAGATATTGCGTTAACCAACAGACGGGCTATAGTAAATGCGTTGGACTGCTCATTAACTGACCTCCATGCTTTGCGAAATGCCGTCGATTCTTGCGATTCAAATACCTTGATGGAAGTTTTTACTAAGGCCCAGAGCGCGCGGAAGCACCTTAGTAGAATCCATCCAAATGTGCCTAAGAACGGAAGTAATTCTGATGGTTCAAAAGACCCTTGTGAAATTAAATACCTTGTAAGACCAGGAGGACATTGTTGTGCTGAATTGAGAATCCCCGGCGATAAGTCAATTTCACATAGGTCCCTCATGATTGGTGCTATAGCAACGGGATTAACCAGTGTAGCTGGTTTTTTGGAGGGCGAGGATACGCTAGCTACTTTGCAAGCGTTTCGGGATATGGGAGTGGTAATAGAAGGCCCTTCCGATGGGAAATTATTAATTCATGGCGCGGGTTTAAATGGTCTTCAGAAGCCCCTTAAACCGCTTTATCTTGGTAATTCTGGAACATCTATTCGACTTCTAAGCGGTCTCTTAGTTGGTCAAGATTTTGAAGTTGAATTGGTGGGAGATGCTTCGCTGTCAAAGCGTCCTATGAATCGAATCGCAACTCCTCTGAAGCGAATGGGTGCATATATTGAGACTTTCGCAGACGGATTTCCGCCAGTAAAAATCCGAGGTACTGGAAACCTAAAAAGTATAGACTACGACATGCCGATGGCAAGCGCGCAAGTCAAGTCAAGCATTCTCTTGGCGAGTCTTTATGTTAACGGAGAGTGTTCCGTTACTGAGCCAGCCCCGACAAGGGATCATACAGAGCGTATGCTGAGGGAGTTTGGATGTGATGTGACAACTGAAAAGTCTAAGATTGTTATTCGGGGTGATAAGAATTTAATTGGGAAGTGTGTAGAGATTCCCTCTGATATTTCTTCTGCAGCTTTTTTTATGGTAGCTGCGGCAATAACTCCCGGATCTTCAGTTTTGTTAAGGAATATAGGCGTCAATCCGACTCGCGTCGGCGTAGTCAACATCTTAAGGATGATGGGAGCAGATATTGAATTTTTGTGTACTTCCAATTATGGAAAAGAGCCGGTTGCGGATATACAAATAAAGTATAGATCCTTAGTGGGAATTGATATTCCAGAGGATCAAGTTGCACTAGCAATCGATGAATTCCCAGTAATCTTTGTCGCTGCCGCATGTGCTACGGGCACTACTCGGCTATCAGGTGCAGCCGAGCTCCGTGTGAAAGAAAGTGATCGTATAAAAGCAATGTCTGATGGGCTGAAGATATTGGGTATAGAGGTATTTCCTGCGACAGACGGCCTAACTATAATTGGCGGTGCAATTGGCGGCGGTGAAGTAGACAGCTTAGGTGATCATCGGATTGCAATGGCTTTCAGCATTGCCGCATTGAGAGCTGAGTCTGAAATTTGTGTTTTGAATTGTAAAAATGTGGCAACATCTTTTCCTACGTTTATTCAACTATCTAGTGAAATAGGACTTGATTTGGTCGCGGAGAGTCAGTAGTTGTGAGTATTGTAAATGTTGTGACTCTCGATGGACCGAGCGGGGCGGGCAAGGGCACCTTGGGAGTCAGCATAGCAAACAAGTTATCATACAATTATCTTGATAGCGGCGTATTTTACAGGGCACTAGCTGTGGCAGCAGAGCGTCATAATGTTGATTTAAACGATAAAGAAGGACTTAAAAAGCTTGCGAATAACTTAGATATATTCTTCCAGGTCGAGTTTGCATCAATTATTAAATTGTTTTTAGAGGGCGAGGATGTAACGCGAGAGCTGATGCTTGAGAGCACTGCGTCAAGGGCGTCAATATTGGCATTAGACTTTGGAGTAAGAGCGGCACTGACGGCGCGTCAACGACTTTTCGCTATTTCACCAGGGTTGGTTGCTGATGGGCGTGATATGGGAACTGTTGTATTTCCAAATGCNACTTTAAAATTTTTTTTAACCGCTAATATAGAGACCAGAGCAAGACGACGATATAAACAGTTGCTCCTTAGGGGGGATAATGTTAGTCTGCCGGCCATTTGGCGGCAGCTTGAGGAACGAGACGAAAGAGATACTAAACGAAGTATTTCTCCTCTGGTGCCTGCGAAGGATGCTATCAAGCTTGATACTACCAATATGGTGGCAGGGGAGGTTGTAGAAGCTGTAATGAACATCCTCGTAGACCGCGGATTTTTTTAAATGAGCCAGCAACCCAAGCTTTGCCAGTACTTTGGCTTCGGTTGCAACGAAATTAATAACGTCGCACTCACTGGTAATGCGAAGCATTGAAGTTTGGAGAAAGTGGAAGGTTTACTACAAAC
The DNA here is from genome assembly GCA_002691825.1 of Porticoccaceae bacterium. GTDB lineage: Bacteria > Pseudomonadota > Gammaproteobacteria > Pseudomonadales > Porticoccaceae > TMED48. The sequence goes on along the minus strand of NZIZ01000007.1, from coordinate 35,993 downwards.
GTCATGACTATACTCTGAAGGTAAAATTTAATGAGTGAAAATTTTCAAGAACTGTTCGAAGAAAGTCTCAAAACCGTTGAGATGAACCCTGGTGCAATAATAACGGGCGTCATAATTGACATTGATAAGGATTGGGTCACTGTACATGCGGGCCTTAAATCCGAAGGAGTGATACCTGCAGACCAGTTCTATAATGATAGAGGTGCTGTCGAAGTAGTGGTTGGGGATGAAGTTCAGGTGGCACTTGAAGCTGTTGAGGATGGCTTTGGAGCAACGCGCTTGTCGAGAGAAAAAGCACGACGAGCTGAGTCCTGGCTTGATCTTGAGGCTGCTCATAAATCAGATGAAACTGTGATTGGAATCATCAGTGGCAAAGTAAAAGGTGGATTTACTGTTGACGTCAGGGGGTTACGTGCCTTTTTGCCTGGCTCGTTGGTTGACGTTCGGCCTTTGCGAGAAATTACGCATTTAGAGGGCAAAGATTTAGAATTTAAAGTCATAAAGTTAGATCCAAAACGTAACAATGTGGTTGTCAGTCGGCGTGCAGTGATGGAGAGCGCAAATTCCGCAGAACGCGATGCATTACTTCAGAATCTTGAGGAGGGTGTGTCTATTAAAGGTGTCATAAAAAACCTCACTGATTATGGAGCGTTCGTAGATCTCGGTGGAATCGACGGATTACTGCATATTACAGATATGTCTTGGAAACGAATCAAGCATCCGTCAGAAATGATTAATGTAGGGGACGAAATCGATGTAAAAGTACTGAAGTTTGATAGGGAGCGTAATAGAGTATCTCTCGGGATGAAGCAAATGGGGGAAGATCCTTGGGGAGATATAAAAGGTCGTTATCCAGAAGGAGCTAGAGCGACAGCAAAAATTACTAACTTGACCGACTATGGCTGCTTTGCTGAGTTGGAGGATGGAGTTGAGGGGCTAGTTCATGTTTCTGAGATGGACTGGACAAATAAAAATGTCCACCCTTCAAAAATAGTGCAGCTAGGGGATGACGTGGAGGTAATGGTGCTGGATATTGATGAAGAGCGCCGGCGTATTTCTCTGGGTATCAAGCAGTGTTTCCCAAATCCTTGGGATGAGTTCGCTAGCAGTATGGAGAAAGGTAAAAAAATCTCAGGAAAAATCAAGTCAATCACCGATTTCGGGATTTTCATTGGTCTGGACGGTGGAATTGACGGACTTGTGCACCTCTCCGATATTTCATGGACTGACTCTGGCGAAGAGGCAGTGCGCAATTTTAAAAAGGGTGAAGAGGTGGATACCGTTGTGCTCAGTATAGACGCGGAGAGAGAGCGTATTTCGCTTGGTATCAAGCAACTTTTGGATGACCCTTTTAGCGTGTACGTGGAGAATCACGACAAAGGATCGGTGGTCAAAGGCACGGTCAAAGAAATTGATCAAAAAGGGGCTACAATTCAGTTAACAGAATATGTCTCAGGATATTTAAAGGCAGCGGAAATGTCTCGAGATCGTGTGGATGATGCGCGATTTTTGGCAACCGTTGGTGAAGAAATTGAGGCTAAAATTATGCTAATTGATAATAAAAGCCGGACCATAAGTTTGTCGATTAAATCCAAATATGTCTCAGAAGAGAAAGCCGCGATTAAAGCACATCGCAAGAGTGAGCCCGAGGTTGTGACTGCGCCAACCACAATTGGGGATTTGATAAAAGCTCAGATGGACAAATAGTTTCCTCGACTTTGCTAGCTCTTGTAAACAATCAAATAGTGTTTTTAAATTAAATATGGTTTGCTTTATTGTATCTATCTATTATCATAAGTTTTAGAAAAATTACAATGTTTTGTAATTGAGAGATCGAAGTGCGGCCTTTGCCAAGAGGTATGAAAAGGCGATTCAAATGACGAAATCAGAACTAATAGAAAAAATTTCTGCTAGCCAAGATCATCTGTCTCCCAGAGACGTGGAGTTGGCAATACGGATGATTTTGGAGAGAATGACTACCTCTTTGGCAAGTAATCGTAGAATAGAAGTCCGAGGCTTTGGTAGTTTTTCTCTACATTATCGAGCTCCAAGACTGGGACGTAATCCAAAAACTGGAACTTCTGTGAAACTAAACGGTAAATACGTACCCTACTTTAAGCCGGGCAAGCAACTACGTGATCGTGTAAATAATGTGCTCTAGAGCGATAAAACATAGCAACTCAAGTTGTCCCTGATGCCCTTATTTGCGCATTGCCCCGCGTGGGTGACAGCTTACTAAACCGCATTTATCACACAAGTTGATAAAGAGCGTAGCCAGAATTACATCATTTTTGCTTGGGACATTGTTTCTTCATTATTTCGTCTTAAAACTTTTCATATTTGATAAAAACTCCCCCTAAGTGTTACTTATCGGTAAACTTGGGCTAACTTTTATGTCATTTTTATCATAGATTTTCGAATACCGAGTCGAGTATGGTCGGTTCTATACTTTTGAAGTTTTTTCCTCTCTTTTTCAACCACTTCTTTGGGCGCTTTACTGGAAAAGCCGGGATTACTTAGCTTAGCCTCTAGTGCCTGACATTGAGAATCAATTTTGTTCATTTCTCTATCTAAACGCTTAAGTTCATTTGCAATATTGGCATGACTTTCCATTAGGACCAGAACTTCTAAGCCTTGGGCTAATATGGCGATTGCCGGTGGAGTTTCAACTTTCTGGTCTACCCATTTTATTGTCTTTAACCGCCCCAATTTTATTAGTAATTGATACGTATCCTCTAACAATTTGTGGTCGTCCTCGGTACCTTTGTCTAGCATAATATTTAGCAGTGTGGCGGGCGGAATACTCATTTCTGCTCTTACAGTTCGAATTGCAGTCACTAAAGATTTCACCCAATTGATTTTTGTTTCAGCCTCAGCATCCATAAACTTTGTGTTAGATGATGGGTATGGCTGAAGCATAATTGTATCCCCGCGAACATTAGCAACGGGTGCTATATGTTGCCAGATTTCCTCAGTAATGTAAGGGATCATAGGATGTGCCAATCGCAGTATTGTTTCTAACGTAAGAGTAAGTGTTCGCCTTGTGCCAGTTTTTTTTACTTCCGAACTTTTCACGTCCCATAAAATTGGTTTTGATAATTCTATGAACCAATCACAGTATTCGTTCCAAATAAAGTCGTAAATTGATTGTGCTGCTAGATCGAACCGATATTGTTGCAAGCAGCTTAAAACGTCATTTATTGTTGTTTGAAGCCTCGATTTTATCCATCGGTCCGCTAAACTCAATTGGTCATGGTACTGCTGATCCCCAAGATCATGGTCTTTTGTGTTTAGAAGTACAAATCGAGAAGCGTTCCAAAGTTTATTGCAAAAATTTCGGTAGCCAGCGAGTCGCTTCATATCCCAATTGATATCGCGTCCATGAGATGCAAGTGCGCAAAGAGTGAATCTGACTGCATCTGTACCATGGTTGGCAATTCCATTTGGAAACTCTTTTGCTGTACGATTTGCGATTTCGTCAAATAGCTTTTTCTGCATCATATTTGACGTACGCTTCCTTTGAAGATCCTCTTTACTAATTCCATCTACCATATCTAAGGGATCTAAAACATTCCCCTTCGACTTCGACATTTTCTGTCCTCGTTCATCACGGATGAGACCGTGCACATAAACAGTTTTAAAAGGTATTTGGGATACTGCATTTTCGTCTCGTAAAAGTCGCATAGACAACATAATCATACGCGCTACCCAGAAAAAGATAATATCAAATCCGGTAACAAGAACTGAGGTTGGGTGAAACGTTGATAAACGTGAGGTGACTTTAGGCCACCCTAAGGTGGAGAAGCTCCATAGTGCGGAGGAAAACCAAGTATCCAAAACATCAGGATCTTGACGTAAGATCATATCTCCAAGCTGGTATTTTTTACGTATTTGCTCATCGGAAGTTCCGACATAAACGATTCCGCGTTCGTCGTACCACGCTGGAATTCGGTGTCCCCACCAAAGCTGTCTCGATATGCACCAATCTTGGATATCCTTGAGCCATGAATAATACATATTTTTATATTGTTCTGGCACGAACTTTATTTTCCCTGTTTCTACAGCATCGATTGCAGGGCCAGCGAGTTCACGTGCGTTTACATACCATTGGTTTGTTAGCATAGGTTCAATGATGACTCCACTACGGTCGCCGTAGGGCACAGTAAAATCGCTGAGTTGTACGGATTCTAATAGCCCCAAATCTTTCAAGTCAGAAATGATTTGGCGACGTGCTTCGAATCGATCTAAACCAACATATTTCTCTGGCAACTGAGCTTTTATGGTTTTGTTAACACTTCCATCTGCATTCAAACACTCAGCTTTTTGCAGAATTTTGGCATCTTCATCTAGAACTCTTATTATCGGTAGTTGGTGGCGTTGTCCTACCGCATAATCATTAAAATCGTGAGCAGGCGTTATTTTAACGCAGCCAGTTCCCTTCTCGATTTGTGCATGGTCGTCTGCAATAATTGGTATAGTTCGTCCCAACAAGGGTAGCTCAGCGGATGAACCGATTAGATTAGTAAATCTCGGATCCGCGGGGTTAACGGCAATCCCGCTATCACCAAGAAGAGTCTCAGGTCGAGTGGTTGCGACTACAATAAAACTGTCACCATTTTGTGACATAGCGCCAGACGTGAGTGGATAACGAATATGCCATGTATTTCCTGTTTGCTCTCTATTTTCCACCTCAAGATCAGATATTGCAGTGTGTAGTTTTGGGTCCCAATTGACTAATCGTTTGCCTCTGTATATTAATCCTTCATTGAAAAGGCGGATAAACGCCTCAGTCACACTTTCAGAGAATTCTTTGTCCAAAGTGAACCGCTCGTTTTTCCAGTCTACCGAGTTACCAAGTCTTCGCATTTGTTGGGTTATTGTGTCACCCGATTTCTCTTTCCAATCCCATACTTTTTCGATGAATTTTTCTCGTCCGATTTGTAACCTGCTTGGGTGTCCTTGCTCAGCTAAATTTCGTTCTACCACCATTTGAGTAGCTATTCCGGCATGATCCGTCCCGACTTGCCACAAAGTTTTTTTCCCTTGCATGCGCTTATAACGTACTAATGTGTCCATAATCGCATATTGTAACGCGTGCCCCATGTGGAGGCTTCCGGTGATATTTGGTGGGGGAATGAGAATTGAAAATGGCTCACCGTCACCTTTTGGGCAAAAATAACCTTTTTTTTCCCACTCTTTCGACCAAAATTTTTCAATTGTGTGGGGTTCGAATACACTCTTCATAAATGCCTTAAAATACTCTTCTTTCGCTTGTCCTTTCCGATTCAATTATATTTTGATACATACTGTATGTCCAAGCCCCTTTTCACGAGGGGATATGAAACTGGTGAACAACGTATCCTGATGCGACGATGACTACTTGATTGGGCTACAACGTTAAGCACTCCTCTCGAATCCAAGAGCGTTGTTTCTTGAACGTTCTTTGGCTTTGGCATTTTACGAACTAGGAAACTTTTCGTTGCTCAGATCAATATAAGCGGTCTCATAACCTCGATCTTTGTAAAAACGAAAGTGTTCTCTTTTTATTTCTGTATCCTTTGGATCGTTATATATCACCTCTATAATTTGTTCGAAGCGGCTAAACCATGCTGGTATATTTTGTTGGAAATTTATCAAAACCTCATGGTGAATTCCTGGTGTCGACTCTTTGCTGACACCTACAGGATCAGACAAAGGACCAGCACTATGTGGAACAAAAGATGCGTCTGAAAAGCTCCAAAGGACCTGATCTATCTCCTTCACAAAAGTTTCATCTGAAACTTGCCACAACACTTTGCACCTTTTTTTAGCTGATTTTTCGGTAAGTTCCGCGGCTAACTTGACGGCTGAGGTAATTCCCCCTGACACTTTGTAAAACGAGATTTTTGTCATGACTTTACTGAAATATTCCCTGATTTACAGCGTGAGTCGTCTGAGGTAATTCATTAATAGTGGCACAGGTCGACCTGTAGCGCCTTTCTTTGTCCCTGATAACCAAGCGGTACCAGCTATGTCAAGGTGAGCCCAACGAAAGTTTTTCGTGTAACGAGCCAAAAAACAAGCAGCCGTTATTGTTCCGGCCTCACGACCTCCGATATTTCCCATATCGGCAAAGTTACTTTTGAGTTGTTTGTCATAATCATCCCAAAGCGGTAGTCTCCAAGCGCGGTCTCCGGCTTCAGTGCCACTTGTGAGCAGCTCATTAGCTAATTCTTCGTCATTGGATAAAAGCCCCGACGCGTGTTTCCCAAGAGCCAGTACACAAGCGCCGGTCAATGTGGCGATATCAACTACTGCTGCTGGCTTGAATTTAGCAGAATAAGTAAGTGAATCACAGAGGATCAAACGGCCCTCTGCATCTGTATTTAGCACCTCAATTGTCTGTCCTGACATACTTGTAATAACGTCTCCCGGCTTAGTGGCGCTTCCACTTGGCATGTTTTCTACTGCTGGAATAAGACCAATGACATTAAGTTCCAGACGACTTAGGATCAAAGCCTGCATTACGCCTAAGACCGAAGCGCCGCCACACATATCGAATTTCATCTCATCCATGCCACTACTGGGTTTAAGGCTTATGCCCCCAGAATCAAAAGTAACTGCTTTTCCAACAAGCACTACGGGTGGTTCTTTTTGGTTACCTCCTTGATAGTGCATTTCAATAAATTTGGGGGGCTCGACTGAGCCAGCTGAGACTGATAGAAGAGCGCCCATTTTGAGCAACTTCATATCATTCGCGTCTAAAATTGTGCTTCTAAGAAATGGAACACCTTGAGCCATAGTCTGTGCGAATTCGGCCAAGTAAGATGGTGTGCAAATATTTGCGGGCAAGTCGCCTAACTTTTTTGCGACATTCAAACCCGTCCCAACGGCTGCGCCGAAATTCAGCGCTGATTGCACTGGCGAAATACCGCTGTGGTTTTTTACCCAATAAATTACCTCACAGGGAACTTTACTCTCGTTGTTGTTACTGTATTCGAAATTATAGCTGGCTTGAAAAATTTTTTGCGCGATGATTGATGCTATCCACACTGGTTTGCTCTCTCTTCTGCAATCTAACCATACAATTGTATTAGCTCCAACGCGCACGCATTGCTCTGCGGCTGATTCGATTACATCTATCTCTTTCTGTTTGTCTGTTGCGCCGTCAATCCCGACTAGGAGTATTTGCTTAAATGCCATTGTAGGAGTGTAAATCTGCTTCAAGCTACCTTTTTTTCCATTGAAGTTGGTAACTTTTGAAAGGGTGATAAATTGGTCCCGCAAAGCTTCGTCGAGATTCTTAAGTTCACACTCGAGATTACCTTTGCTTATAAAAATTATGCAATCCGACTTTATTTTTAACGGACTAGCTGCAGATGCAGTAAACTTCATGAATTCGACCTAATTAAGCTAAAAGTAGCCATGTTGGACAAGATACCAGTTTGTTTAAATTTACCCAAGGTTTCTTGAGGATAATTCATTGATTATTTTTCGATATATTTTTCGTGAGGTTTTAACGTCGACTTTAGCCGTGTGCACAATTTTATTAATGATTCTAATAAGCGGTAGGTTAGTAAAATACATGGCTAAAGTAGCTTCTAGCACAATGGACGTCGGTGCAATGATTGCACTTTTAGGCTATAGAATTCCTGGATTGTTAGAACTTACGTTACCCTTGGCGTTCTTCCTCGCGCTTTTGTTGTGTCTTGGCCGAATGCATGCTGACAACGAAATTAGTGTTCTAAATGCATGTGGAGTTTCGGAGCGGAGACTACTTGGATATGTTCTTTTAGTCGCAGGTATGTTTGCTATCGGCGTTTCTTATCTGAGCTTGATTTTGTCTCCCTTAGGCATGCAAAGGGCTGCGCTTGTTTCTGAGGCACAAAGATCTCGAGGAGTTTTTGATGAGGTCATAGCTGGTAAATTTTATCCATTTCGCGATGGAGAGGGTGTCATTTATGCAGATGATGTAACCGCTGAACAGGCGCTCGATAATGTATTTTTAGTGCTGTCCACTATCTCATCTGCCACATTAAGTGCGCCAGCAATTGTAGTATTTGCAAAAGAGGCTGAACAACAAAACACTGATTACGATACAAAAACATATATCGTCTTAAACGAAGGCCTGAGATACGAGGGAATTCCCGGAAGCACAAATTATCACATTACTGAATTTGAGGAATATGGATTACGTCTTTCCGACAGTCAACCCTACGAAGAGCGGGTCAATCTAGAGTCAATATCGACATCTGATTTGATGGTTTCTGAGGAAGTCGATCATTATGTGGCATTACAGTGGCGACTTTCAATACCTCTGATGATATTTGTCGTGGCGCTTTTGGCATGGCCTCTCAGTCGTGCGAAACCTCGACAAGGACAATACTCAAAACTTCTTCCGGCAATTCTGCTGTATTTGTTTTACTTGGTTGGGTTAAACGCACTACGCGGATCGATTGAGTCTGGAGCGGTGCCATCTTGGGTAACTCTTCTGCCGATGCATTGTGTTTTAATAACGTTTGCATTGTTTCTAATTTTCCGCGGGTCATTCAAGCGTCATCGAGCACACATACGGTCGAAATAGACATGAAAATTTTATCACGTCATATCGCCAGCTCAGTATTTTCAGCAATAGTTCTTTCCTTAGTTGTGGTTGTCGGTATTGATGCAATTTCCGCGATTGTTGACGAATTAGACTCTATTAGAAACAACTACAAGCTCGAAGACGTTTTTGTTTATGTAGCGACGAGCCTGCCATCTCGTATATATGAATATATCCCGATCTCTACCCTGATAGGTTGCCTGTTTGGCTTAGGACAACTAGCCGACAGAAGCGAGATCGTCATTATGCGCGTTGCGGGTATATCCACTACAAAAATTGTATTCTTCGTTATCCGTCCAGCTTTATTTTTTGTTTTTCTTGGTCTGGTCTTGGGTGAATATTTCGCACCATATCTCGATCAGCTTGCAAAAGGCCAACGAGAATATTTGCGTAAGAGTGATTTAGAAGTTGATTCCAATTCCGGTCTTTGGATAAGAGAGGGGAACGAATTTATGCATTTTAATGCGGTATTTCCCGGCGGTGTGTTATTCGGGGTGACTCGTTTTGAGTTCGATAAAAATCTGAAATTAATTCAAGTTAGTTACTCGTCTCGCGCTTCATATAATAGTGTTGGCAAAGTGTGGGTAGAGGAGAACGTCTCTCTCACTCGGTTCTATCCCGAGCAATTAGAGACAGACAAATTAATCACTCGTGATTGGAATTCAGATCTCAGCCCTCAACTACTGGTGGTCAATATTTTGCCTCCAGACAAGCTATCGATTTCTACGTTGTATTATTATATAAACTTTTTGAAAGATCAGGATGTGTCTACGGATATCTATGAACTAGCTTTTTGGCGCAAGGTATTGCAGCCATTCGTTATAATTGGCCTGGTGTTGCTCGGAATATCATTTGTTTTTGGTCCTCTTCGAGGCTCTTCAATAGGTTCTAAGATCTTTGCGGGAGTTTTAGTAGGTGTCGTTTTTAATATTTTTCAGGACTTACTCGGTTCAACAAGTGTTGTGATAGGGTTTTCGCCATGGTTAGCGGTAACAGCGCCTATTTTGCTCTGTGTTTTATGTGGAATCTTTTTTCTTGTAAAAATTAAATAGTTCCATTTCTAGGGTTCAACTTTTATACGCTCTAACGCATCACGCCAGCCAGAAAGCTTAATTTGACGCTTTTGGCTACTCATTTGGGGTATAAAACGGTGCTGGTATTTCCAGTTTTTCGCAAAGTGTTTTTGTGTAGGCCAAAACCCAATTTTTGATGCGGCAAGCCAAGCAACCCCTAGCGCTGAGGTTTCAATTAAAATGGAACGCTCTATCGGAATTTGAAGAATATCTGCCAGAAATTGCATAGACCAGTTGCTTTTTGACATTCCGCCATCAACTCGAAGTGAACTTATTGGAGAATCATGTATGTCTCGCTGCATAGCCCCCATAAGATCAAAGGTTTGATAGCAAACTGATTCGAGCGCCGCGCGAGCGATTTCTTTTTTCCCCGTAGAAAGCGACATACCAAGGACCGCCCCTCTCGCCTTTGTATCCCACCAAGGCGCACCGAGCCCCGAAAAAGCTGGTATTAGATAAACCAAATCATCAAGATTGGACGATTCCGCTAATTTGTCATACTCATCGGGCGATTCAGTAAAATTTAGCCCGTCCCTAAGCCAGTTTATGACAGCTCCAGCCGCAAATATAGATCCTTCAATTGCATAATTAATATTACCGCTGATTCGATATGCAATAGTAGTAATCAGTTTGTTCTCCGAGCACGCGCGCTCATCCCCCGTATTTAAAAGGCAAAAACATCCAGTCCCATAAGTCGATTTGATCATTCCTTTCGTGAAGCAAGCTTGGCCCAAAGCTGCAGCTTGTTGGTCACCTGCAACGCCATATATGTCGATGCTTGTACCCAAAATTGATGAATGGGTTGAGCCAAAATAGGCATTACAGTCCCGAACCTCGGGGAGAAGATTTTTTGGAATATCAAAGAGCTCAAGTAGTTCACTATCCCAATCTTGACAATTTATATTAAACAACATGGTTCTCGATGCATTCGTTATATCTGTCGCATGAACTGCACCATTAGTGAGGTTCCATAAAAGCCAGCTGTCAATGGTTCCAAAAGCCAGATCGCCCCTATTGGCAGCAGATCGAGCACCATTAACATTAGCCAGTATCCATGAGATTTTAGATGCGGAAAAATATGGATCTAAAATCAAACCAGTTTTTTCTTGTATAACTTTTGAAAAATCTCTCGACTCCAATAACTTACAATCCTCTTCAGTTCGTCTGTCGAGCCAAACAATTGCATTATAGATAGGTCTACCAGTTTTGCGATTCCAAATAACTGTTGTTTCACGTTGATTTGAAATTCCCATCGCCGCAATTCTTGTGCTTGTTAACTCTGCGATTTTGATAGTCTGCCGAAGGGTCTCTTGCGTGTTTTGCCATATTTCTATGGGGCTTTGTTCAACCCAACTGCTCTTTGGAAAATATTGTTTAGTATTAATCTGGTGTTGTGATGTGATATTACCTAATTTATCGAATAAGATGGATCGAGAAGATGTAGTGCCCTGATCAATGGCGAGAATAAAATCTTGCTTGTTTGGTATTGCCAATGGTCTTTCTTTCACTAATAGCACCGTCGTTTTTATGTAATATTACACTCTTAAGTTTTCGACAAAATTTGGTTATGTGCTTTTTAAGCAGACAATCTCCGTATCACTTGCCATATCCTGCCAGCTTGATTTTTTTGGAGTGAGATAACGCCAAAAAAAACCTAGCCCAAAAAAAGCGAAAGCGATTGAAGCTATTAAGATTCGCAGTATGCATTGTTTTGGGGTAGGTGAGTTACCATTAACATCTTGTAATTTTATTTGCCATGTTTTCATACCAAGAGTTTGACCTTGTTTGCGCCAACAAAGATAAAAATAGCTGCTTATCGAGACATAAAGCCCCAATAATGTGAGAGTTTTGGTCAGAGGGTTGTACTGATAATGTAAGGCTACCTCGTTTCCTAAAAACACTACTTTAACGATTACGATTAAAACGCCATAGCTCATCACAATTGCAAATATGAGGAAAGAGTCATAAATCAAACTAGCGAAGACGCGCAAGAGTCCCGGTTGTATTGATTTTGAGGATGCTATATCTAACTCTATTTGTTTGTCCATGACGTTTTTTTTCTTTCGGTACTAAATTATATGGCTAGTCATGCTTTTACACAAAAGGAGTTTTTAGCTTGGACAAACAAGGTGTCGTATTATGTCGTTTACATTGCAATATCTTGTTTAATTTTATTTAAGGGAAACATATGACTTGGTTTTTCGGAATCCATACAATTGAGACAATATTGAAGGTCTCACCTGAACGAATTAGGGAAATTCATCTTTTGAAGGGAAGAAGTAATATTCGATTTAAGACCATAGAGGACATGGCAGTCCGGCAGGACGTGTCCTTACAATACTCGTCATCAAAATTTCTTGATGAAAAAGCCAATGGCAGGCATCAGGGTGTTATAGCAAATTGTGTCGAACTCTCTCCCAAAAACGAAAAATTTATTTATTCCTTACTGAAAGAAAGATCTGAGAAAAGTTTTTTTTTAATGCTCGACGGTGTAACAGATCCACATAACCTCGGTGCCTGCTTGCGTACTGCGGAATGCGCGGGGGTGGATGCGTTAATTGTACCGCGTGACAATGCGGTTGGGTTGACTCCAACTGTAAGAAGAGTTTCTTGTGGAGCTGCAGATACCGTTCCAATGGCATTCGTTACAAATTTATCGAGGACTTTAACAAAGCTTAAACAAGAAGGCATGTGGGTAGTTGGAGCCTCACAAGATGCGCCGGCATCAATTTTTAATCAAAATCTCACTGGCCCCCTACTCTTAGTCATGGGTTCAGAGGGGAGAGGGCTCAGAGCACTAACAAAAAAAAATTGTGATTTTTTTGTGCAAATTCCAACATTTGGCGAAATAAGTAGTTTGAACGTCTCCGTAGCCGCTGGAGTCGCACTTTTTGAGGTGGTACGACAGCGCTATTTTTTGGAACCTAAATGATACCAAATTTTTAGTGTCTAGAGATAGTTTATACTTCCTTGCAAGAACATATCCTAGCTATTATAATCACGCGCGCTCAGGAGTTCGGAGGCATGTATTTTAGAACTCAGTAAGTGGGACTAGATTAGGGTTAAACATAGCAAGTTTTTCATGTAACCTCCTTCTTTTACTAAAAAACAGAATGTACGAGTTTTAAGGAAACACAGATACCGAAAGGAGAGAAAGTGCGTCATTACGAAATAGTTTTTTTGGTACACCCGGATCAAAGCGAGCAGGTGCCTGGGATGGTCGAAAGGTATACTTCTGCTGTTTCCTCAGGTGGGGGAAGTGTGCACAGGCTTGAAGACTGGGGGCGTCGCCAATTAGCATATCCGATCAATAAAATACATAAAGCACACTATGTCTTGATGAATATTGAGTGTAATAAAATTGTCTTGGATGAGTTAAATTCAACGTTTCGTTACAACGACGCAATTCTGCGAAGTATGGTGTTGAAGCGGTCTGAGGCGATCACCTCTGANTCAGCTATTATGAGCCAAGAAAATGCAGAAAAAGCGGAGCGAGAAATGCGAGAATCCCGTGCGCTCGCGAAGGCCAAGCAGGATCAAGATATGGGAGAAATTAGCGTTTCACAGTCTAAAGATGAAACTGTTTATCAGGGTCTACCAGATAAAACACAAACACCATCTGAACAATTAGTGGATGCGGAGTCTACTGAAGACAAAGGAGAATTCGATGGCTAAATTTGTCAGAAGAAGAAAGTTTTGTAGGTTCACTGCGGAGGGCACGACCGAGATAGATTACAAAGATTTAGAGACATTGAAGGCTTATGTCTCTGAAACTGGAAAAATTGTACCTAGTCGTATTACAGGCACTAAGGCTCGATACCAGAGAGAGCTGTCAGAAGCAATTAAGCGCGCGCGCTACCTAGCATTACTTCCATTTACCGACAGCCATAGTTAGCTTCAAAGAACTGATGCGTTCGCTTGCTCACTTTATTATGCGGGGAAGGGCTCATGCTTGCGGTGTGGCTTTGGTGGGATATCTCTTACCGTTAATTAGTCAGGTCACCATTGGTTTGGTTTCTCTGAGAAAAGGATTTTTAGAGGGATCAGTTGTAGCTCTTTGGGCATCGTTGCCGATCATATTGTCTTGGTTTGTAGGTAGTTTTGATGAGCATGATGCTAATAGATTACTCATTCTGGTATCGACTTCCATCCTGTTCATAACAGTAGTTGGGGCACAAATACTTCGAGTAACCTCTTCATGGCAATGGACTATTTGTGCAATAGTTTTTTTTTCGATGAGTGTTGTCCTGATTCTGTCAAAGTGGTTCTCAGAAGGAGTGGATGCATTAATTAACAACTTTATAATTTGGCTACCCGACACGTATCAAATTGTGACACAGCCCTTGGAGCAACAAAAACTTTGGCTAGTCTCTGGGTTGACGACTTTTAGTATATTTTCTACCGTTATCTGCTTGTTGATATCAAGATGGTGGCAGTCTCAGTTGTACAATCCTGGAGGGTTCCAAAAAGAATTCCATAACTTGCGTTTAAATAATCGGTTGACTCAAGTATTAGTTTTAAGTGCAATTCTAGGACTAATCCTCGTCCGAGACAGTTTTATGCTGGTGCAGTTGCTTCTNGTNCCACTNTTNATNTCNGGNATNNCTTTNGTGCANTGGACNGTGCAGNAGATGAGNCTNAGNTNNGGATGNNTAATNATAATGTACNTNGCTNTNTTNATGTTCAGTCCGATNTTTCCANTTATGATNGCGTGTTTAGGCGCNNTGGATAGTCAGTGCCGTTTGCGATTAAAATTTGAGTCTAATTTTGAGCCCCCCCAAAATAAGTAGGAGTTGATTATGAATGTTATTCTTTTAGAAAAATTAGGACGCTTTGGTGGCGTAGGTGATCGCGCTTCCGTGAAAGCCGGATTCGCGAGAAATTATTTGATTCCCCGTGGCAAGGCAGTTTTCGCAACTGAAAAAAATATAGCTGAATTTGAGTCTCGACGTTCTATTTTGGAGGCCAATGAGATACAAAAGTTGGAGTCCGCGAGGGCTAAGGCTAAGTTTGTATCTGAATTGGGTGATGTAGTGATTAAAGCAATAGCCGGTGATGAGGGGAAACTATTCGGCTCAGTGGGGGCTCGTGATATAGCAGATGCCGTTAATCAATTGGGGGGTGAGGTTAGTCGCGGCGAGATTAGTATGCCTGATGGCAGTATTAGACAAACAGGACATTTTGAAATTGAGGTAGTGCTTCATCCAGATGTGCGCCAATCCATACAAATATTGATTGAAGCAGAGTAGCTCGCTTGGTCGTTGAAATTGAGATATTTTCTATGGTTGAGTCATTAATTCAAGCTGTCATTGGAACCCAGTGAACCAATTGGACACTAGCGAGATGTTCAGCTCGGAATCTACGGCCAACCAGCCGCCACCTCATTCGGTGGAGGCAGAGCAAGCGGTGCTGGGAGCACTGATGCTTAAAAATGATGCATTCGATGGTACGTCAGAGGTGCTATCGAAAAGCGATTTCTATGTGAAAGATCATCAGCTAATTTTTGCTGCAATGATGGAGCTTTCCGCAGATCAACAACCATTCGATCCGATTACCTTATCTGAATCACTTAAAAATAATAACGATCTTGGAGTAATTGGAGGCTCCGAATACCTATTCGAACTCGCGCAAAACACCCCAAGCTCTGCAAATATTCAGGCTTACACGCAAATTGTTTTGGAGCGCTCAATATTACGGCAGCTTATTTACGCAGCCAGCGAGATTGTTCGGAAAGGTTACCATCCACTAGGTTTGGATAGTTCGAAGCTTCTTTCAGAGGCTGAAAAAAGGCTTCAGGACATAATTGAAAATCGTCCCAAGAAAGGCGGTCTCATTGAAATTAATTCTTTGTTGCGTGACGCCGTTTCGCGCCTTGATGAACTTTCTAACAATGACTCAGAGATTACAGGCATTAGCACGGGATTCAATGATCTCGACAAAATGACATCTGGATGGCAAAAGTCTGATCTGATTATAATTGCTGGCCGTCCTTCTATGGGGAAGACTGCTTTTGCAATGAATATGGTCGAACACGCTGTGTTTCAGCAACAGCGTCCTGTACTAGTTTTTTCGCTAGAAATGCCCGCGAATCAGCTAATCACACGTTTGTTATCATCGATAGGTCGGATAGATCAGACTCGTATGCGCACTGGTAATTTGAACGGTGATGATTGGCCTCGTCTGAGTGATGCGGCAAAGAAACTTAAGGATCGAGCCCTTTTTATAGACGATACTGCTGGGATTACTCCTCTCGAGATTCGTAATAGGATAAAGCAATTTTCTCGGGAGAGATTTCAAAATCTTCGAGCTACTCATTCCGAAGAGAGCGATGAAGATGAAATGATGCTGCAGTCGCAACCAGCGATGGTGATGGTCGATTATCTACAATTAATGTCTGGAAGTAGCGCCGCTGAGGGAAGAGTCCAGGAGATTTCACAAATATCTCGAGAGCTAAAAAACATTGCTAGAGAATACGAATGTCCTGTTTTAGCTTTGTCTCAGTTAAGCCGAAATGTGGAGCAGCGTCCCAATAAGCGCCCTATTAATTCTGACCTTCGCGATTCTGGAGCTATAGAACAAGATGCTGATGTAATCGTTTTTTTGTACAGGGATGAAGTTTATAATGAGGATAGCGAAGATAAAGGGCGAGCTGAAATTATTATTGGTAAACAGAGAAACGGACCGATTGGGACTTGTCAACTGACTTTCCTTGGGCAATATACTCGGTTTGAAAATCACAGTAACAAATACTCTGGAAGAGATTAGTTACTCATTAGTTAGAGCTACGTGATGTGCTTATCTTTCGATCCATAAAACATATGAGGTCTCAATTACAGCGACATCGCGAGCGTGGCCAACGTGTCAGTCTCGTTCCAACCATGGGTAATCTTCACGGGGGACATATATCTTTAATAGAGCAGGCGAAAGCACAAAGTGACATTGTGGTGTGCTCCATCTTCGTTAATTCACTTCAGTTTGTTTTAACGGAAGAATGGGATAAATACCCCAGAACATTTGAGACCGATTGTCAAAAATTGAGAGCGATCGGCTGTGATTATCTTTTTGCTCCAGATGATAGTGAAATGTATCCAAACGGACTTGCGACTCAGAGTAGGGTAGTGTGTCCGTCTTTTACGGATATTCTCTGTGGACGAAGTCGTCCAGGACATTTCGAGGGGGTGACTACGGTCGTGAGTAAGCTTTTCAACATAATTCAACCTGATGAGAGCGTCTTTGGATTGAAGGATTTCCAGCAAATTTCGGTAATAAGACGAATGGTGGAGGATATGTGTTTACCGATTAAAATAGTGGGAGGTCCGATTTGCAGGGAGTCGGATGGGTTGGCAATGAGTTCGCGAAATGTCTTTATCAGGTCGTATGAGCGTCCAAAGGTGACGGTCCTCAAGGAAAGTTTGTTCGAAGTAGGACATTGTCTTGCGGAGGGCGACAAGGATTTTCGTGGTCTTGAGCGGCACGCATCAAAACGGATTAAACAACTAGGCTTTGAGGTGGATTATATTTCAGTTCGCAACAGCCTAACACTGGAAGAGGCTGCGATTAATGATCGCGACCTCATTGTGCTCGGTGCGATGTTCACTAAATCTGCAAGATTGATTGATAACTTCATAATTCGGCTTGATAATAGTAGGCGCGATGATAGTGAAGAGAAAAAGCAGGGGGGTTTATAGATGTTGTTAACATTTTTGAAATCTAAATTACACATGGCATCGGTTACTGGCGCAGAACTGTTGTATGACGGTTCTTGTGCAATAGACGCCAATTTGCTTGCCGCCGCGAAAATGTCTGAGTTTGAGCAAATCGACATCTATAATGTGACAAACGGAAAGCGCTTTACGACCTACATAATTTGCGCGAGAGCAGGCTCGGGCATTATTTCTATGAATGGGGCGGCAGCGCGCAAGTGTCAAATAGGTGATCGAATTATTATCGCAACATATGCTAGTTACGATGGTGCTGCGACTGCGCATCGGCCAAGACTGGTTTATCTTCGCTCTGACAACAGTATTGAACGTCAAGACGGTTGAATTCATCGTAGTTTCCACTAATGGATAAATTGCGATTAGCCCTAGGTGCTTTTTTTAAAAATCCGTAGCGATTAAACTCTTGCATTGACTAGCGGGCGAAATTTGTTATGCTGCTTTGGAAATAAGGAAAGGTTTTTGAAGTTCTTTTTTGACAGATTGGCACAACCCATGGTCACTGGTCATCAACGGAAGTATCCTTCGTATTGAGAGGAAGCTTGTTGGTTGAGACGCTTATGTGCGTTTCCGCCTTACTGCGCAAATGGCGAATATCTCTTTAAAGTCACCAGATGGTTAACATATTCGATGCTTAACTGAAACAAGATATAAGGAGTCGTCTTGGAAAAGCTATCAGGGGGGGAGATAATCGTGAGCGCATTGCGTGATGCGGGCATCCGATACGTTTGGGGCTATCCGGGAGGTGCTGCACTTCATATATATGACGCTCTCTTTCGACAGGAGGCGGTTCATCATCTTTTAGTGAGACATGAGCAGGCAGCCATTCACGCCGCCGATGGTTTCTCTCGCGCGACTGGTATGGTTGGCACCGCATTGGTAACCTCGGGTCCAGGCGCTACTAATGCCATAACAGGCATAGCGACCGCCTACATGGACTCAATCCCATTAGTAGTTATTTCTGGACAAGTGCCACTGCATAAAATCGGTCAAGATGCATTTCAAGAGACGGATATGATAGGGGTTTCCAGACCAATAGTAAAACATAGCTTTTTAGTGACTCGGACTGAGGATATTGCCGATGCGATAGCTAAAGCATTCTATATCGCGTCAACAGGCCGCCCGGGTCCAGTGGTTGTGGATATTCCAAAAGATATTACAGATCCTGACTACAAGATTCCATACACTTGGCCGGGCCCTATTAATATGCGGTCTTACCAGCCCGCTGAGAAAGGTCACAGGGGGCAAATAAAACGTGCTGTCCAAAAGTTAATTGAGGCTCGAAAACCGATTATATACTCGGGTGGTGGAGTTATTATAGACAATGCGTCAGATGATCTCGTAAATCTGGTTAGAGAACTAAATTATCCTATAACTAGCACACTAATGGGACTTGGAGCGTTTCCTGGTACAGACCCCCTATTTCTTGGAATGTTAGGGATGCATGGGACATATGAGGCCAATGCCGCAATGCATGAGGCTGATGTGATTCTAGCGGTAGGTGCTCGTTTTGATGATCGCGTAACGAACGAACTTGACAAGTTTTGCCCTGAGGCAGTTATTGTTCATATTGATATAGATCCGACTTCGGTGTCGAAAAATATCGATGCTCACATTCCTATAGTAGGTGGTTGTTCCACAGTATTGAGAGAAATACTAAGCCTAATAAGGAAATCTAACAAAAATGAGGATAGTGATATCTCCGCTTGGTGGAAAAAAATTAATCAATGGCGTAACAAATACGGGATCTATACCGCACCCCGTCATGCAGCTAGCTCCGGGCGTTTGATTAAGCCTCAAGATGTTATAAGAGCATTGTATGATATAACTGATGGTGATGCTTATGTGACATCTGACGTTGGTCAACATCAAATGTTTGCCGCTCAATATTATCTGTTCGACAAACCGCGGCAGTGGATCAATTCAGGAGGGTTGGGGACTATGGGCTTTGGTTTGCCCGCAGCTATGGGAGTTCAACTTGCATTTCCAGAGGCCGATGTAGCTTGCGTTACCGGAGAAGGAAGTATCCAGATGTGTATTCAGGAATTATCTACATGTTCTCAACACAGGTTACCAATTAAAATTATAAATCTCAATAATTCTGCGCTGGGAATGGTACGCCAGTGGCAGGACATGAATTATAGCGGACGATACGCCGAGAGTTTGTATGAAAATTCACTACCTGACTTTGTTGCTTTAGCCGAGGCTTACGGTCACGTGGGTATGCGTGTTCAGCAGATAAATGAATTAGTGCCAATGATGGAGAAGTGTTTTTCACTCAAAGATAGAGTAGTTTTTATGGATATTGATGTTGATCCAGAGGAGCACGTTTATCCAATGCAAGTGCCCGGTGGTGCCATGCGGGATTTATGGTTGAACAAAAATGAGAAAAGCTAATGAGAAGGATTATTTCAGTATTGTTGGAGAATGAGTCGGGAGCTCTCTCGCGGGTGGTAGGACTATTCTCCCAGCGAGGATATAATATAGACACGCTGACAGTTGCTCCAACTGAGGATGAGAGCTTGTCGCGACTAACCCTCACGACGACGGGTGATGAACGTATGGCGGAGCAGATAGTAAAACAACTTCATAAGCTAATTGACACTTTGAAAGTAAATGAATTAACACAAGGATCTTTTGTTGAGCGAGAATTGTTGCTTATTAAAATTGCCGCCTCTGAGAGTGACTCTCGCGCTGAGATTATGAGATGTGTTGAGATTTTTAGGGGAAATATTGTGGATGTGACCGCGACGACTTTTACGTTACAGTTGCTTGGAAATAGTGAAAAATTAGACGCATTCTTAGAGGCAGTAAAACATATTGGAAGCATTGAAGTAGTTCGTAGTGGCGTAGTGGGTGTCGCGCGAGGAGATAAATTTTTGAGGCAGTAATTGGATATAACGGGTGAAATAATGAAAGTTTATTACGATAAGGATTGTGATTTATCTCTTGTAAAAAGTCTTAAGGTTGCGGTTATTGGTTACGGCTCCCAGGGTAATGCTCATGCAAATAACCTCAAGGATTCAGGGGTTAACGTTATTGTGGGTTTGAGGAAAAATTCTCTTTCCGCCGATAAAGCACGGGCTGCGGGGTTGGAAGTGCGAGAAGTGGCCGAAGCCGTGTTATGGGCTGATTTGGTAATGATTCTGACTCCCGATGAATTTCAATCAGAACTATACAAGGTAGAAGTGGAGCCTAATATTCGCTTGGGCGCGACTCTTGCGTTTGCGCATGGATTTTCTATCCACTTCAACCAAGTCGTTCCGAGAGCCGATCTAGATGTCATAATGATTGCTCCTAAAGCGCCGGGTCATACGGTACGAAATGAATTTGTGCAAGGGGGGGGTATTCCAGATCTGATTGCAATTCACCAGGATGCTTCTGGACGAGCAACAGACGTAGCCTTGTCTTACGCGTCTGGTATTGGTGGAGGGCGTACTGGAATTATTGAAACTACGTTTAAAGATGAAACTGAGACAGACCTTTTCGGAGAGCAAGCAGTTCTTTGTGGTGGCGCGGTTGAATTAGTCAAGGCCGGTTTCGAGGTGCTCACCGAGGCAGGCTACGAGCCTGAGATGGCTTATTTTGAGTGTTTACATGAGCTGAAACTGATTGTTGATTTAATGTATCAAGGTGGTATTGCGAACATGAACTACTCTATATCAAACAATGCTGAATTTGGTGAGTATGTTACCGGTCCCACTATTATTAATGACGCTTCCAAGGCTGCAATGAGAGAGGCGCTGAAACAAATTCAGAATGGCGAATACGCAAAAATGTTTATCACGGAGGGTGCTGCAAATTACCCTATTATGACGGCAAACAGGCGTAACAATTCAGCCCATGAGATTGAAAAAGTCGGTACTAAGCTTCGTAAGATGATGCCATGGATTTCCAAGAATGCATTAGTAGACAAAAGCAAAAATTGATCAAAGATTATGACTAAATAAATTTGACTATAACAGTTCTTCAGTTATGAATGTTGAATCAGAAGCCTCTCTCAGCGTGACATCAAATTCTAGGGAAGTCATTTTAGATGGCGGGATAAACTTTCGAGACATCGGTGGTTATAAAAGTCGTGATGGACGACTTGTGAGGTGGCGTAAAGTTTTAAGAAGTGGTCATCTCTCAAATCTAACAGATAACGACAAAATAACTTTGCTAAATATTGGGGTGAATCAAGTACATGATTTCCGTCGCAAAGAAGAACAAAACCGACAACCGAGCAGAGAATTCGGTGCGAAAACTATCAATGACTATTATATATCTATTGGAAGTATGTCGAAGTTTTGGGATATTCTTTTAGAGGGTGGTCTGAGCAGCTCCTCATCACACAACTTGGTAGTAAATGGGTACAAAAGTTGCATCGATGAGGTCGCACCAGCTTATCGCCGCTTCATGCATTTAATCATTAGGAACGCGGAAGGGGTTAGTCTTATCCATTGCGCGGCAGGAAAAGATCGAACTGGATTAGCTACAGCTCTAATTTTGGCAGCTTTGGATGTGCCAGATGAAACTATTATTGACGATTATCTTTTGACAAAGACATATTTTGATACAGATAATTTAATTAATATTGTCGAGGGGCATCTGCGTAATTCTGAGGTGCCATTTTGGAAAAGAGAATGGTTAGAGCCCTATTGCTCGGTACATCGGGATAATATTGAGACATTTTTATTAGCGTTAAAGCAAAACTATGGAAGTCTTGAAAACTATCTGGATAAAGCACTTCATTTTGGAGAGTCACACCGGAGAGCTTTAAGAAAAGCATTTCTGGAGTAGCATAAATTTACCAAAAACAGTGTAAGTTGGGTTCCGCTTGTGCTAACTTCTCGCTTAAGCGATCTTAGAATTTGGGCATCCGGAGTTGCTGAATGGTGGAAGAAGAACGAATAATTAAAATGCGACATGTTCAAACGGATGTATTGGACCATCCAAGAGTACGTCGAAAAAAAGGCATTTATTTGTTGCCCAATTTGCTGACCACTGGCGCCCTTTTTTGTGGTTTTTATGCGGTTTTGACTGGATTTAGCGGTCAGCATGAGTGGGCATGTATGGCAGTCTTTGCTGCCCTTTTCTTTGATGGTCTAGATGGCAAAGTGGCACGACTGACTCAGACTGAAAGTGATTTTGGTGCTCAGTACGATAGTCTTGCCGACATGGTCTCTTTTGGCGTAGCGCCGGCAGTGATCGCTTATGGATGGGGTTTGAATAACTTAGGGAAACTGGGTCTTGCCGCGGCTTTTGTTTTTACATCTTGCGCCGCGCTCCGTTTAGCGCGTTTCAATGTTCAGTCGGGCTTGAGAGAGTCCTCATTTCGAAGTTTTATTGGGCTTCCTAGTCCTGCCGCTGCCGCTCTAGTAGTGGGTTTGGTTTGGTCAACTCATTTGCTGGAAACATCTGTTCCCCTAAGTGTAATTGGGACCTTAGTTACAGTCAGCGCTGGATTGTTGATGGTTTCAAGTTTTAAATATCCTAGTTTTAAACAAATTGATTTTCGTGGTAAGGTCCCGTTTTTTGTGATTTTTTGTATGGTAATGGCGTTTGTATTGATTTCTATAGATCCGCCTAGGATATTATTCATGATTGCGGTGTTGTTTTGTTTTTATGCTCCCGCTCGTTGGTCATGGGATTTATTTCAATCAAAATTCTGGAGGCACAAGAGTGAAACTAACGATTGAGATGAGGACTCACAGAGAATTTTAAGTGCATAGACTTCGAAATTATTATCTTCGATGTCTGAGAGTAACTCAGTATTTGCCACTTCAGACGAAAAAAGAAATTGGAGATCATCGGTGTAGTTCGGGGAAATTTCTACGGAAACCATATGTAGGGCAAAATGGCACGCATAAACGGCTTGGAACGAAAATCGGCGAGTTATCTCAGACGACCGGAAAAACTTGCGGAAAAAAATTCAATACGGACGATGGTAAAATATCAAGAAAAGAGAACTCCTTGCCGGTCATTCTTTCGGCGCAACAGATAAATAATCTTCTCATTGTTTGCGAAGTTGGAGATGGGCTGCTCAGCGATAACGAAATTAAGCTGCTAAAAAATATACTACGGTCGTTGGAGGTTTGCACCGATATACTGAATTTAAAAGAGATTAATTTACGGAATATTCCTAATTCTCTGGATGATAATTTTTTGAAATCGGTATTTGAACAGATTGGTGGTAACCTCGGTGTTACGTCAGCACTTATTCTGGGATTAAGAAATTATTGGCGGACATCGGTGGCAACGGATCGAAGGGGTACCTCTCTGAACCGCTTTGAATTATTGAACGGAATTAAAATAGCATCAATTTCTGATCTCACGACAATGCTCAGGGAGCCGAGGGAGAAAAAGCGAGCATGGGATATACTTAGATCGAGATCTGAAATTGGACAAACAGCATTTAACCGACACTAATGAGAACTGGTGTATTTTGCCGATGCAACTTATGCATTTGCATGCGGTTACCTCGATAGAGCGACTAGTTTCACCTGGTCCATGGAATCTGCGTCAGTTTAGAGACAGCCTAAAAGATCATAATGGAAATGTTTTATTGGTTGGAGAGTATGTGCGCGGATTCGCGATATATACAGTCGGTATCGAACATGCTGACCTACTCAATATAGGACTCGAGCCTTCGTTTCAGGGCCAAGGTTTTGGACGTCTGTTACTCAAATCGATGATCTGGCAAATGCCCGCGGAGATTAAAAAAATTATGCTCGAGGTCAGAGTAACTAACTGGAGAGCGATTCGATTTTATAAGACCATGGGTTTCAAGAAGATAGACCTGCGGAAAGACTATTATTCAAATTCTAAGGAACAAACTAGTGAGAGTGCTCTCGTAATGCTTCGACTATTGCCATAACAAAAATGGCATTTTGTGTTGAATAATGAGATCCGATTCAATTTGGATAGATTAATTGAATTGAAGATAGTTTCGTTCTTCGTTTAGAAAAGATTTCTTTACGGCTTGTTTTTTTATCACAAGACTACATAGTTTTAGGTATATGTGCGAAAGGTTGTCAGCTCGGTTGAATCAATTTATTCGTCAAGGATTAGTGAGTGGTTGCGTTTGGGGGCTACGAAGTGCCGCAGGCGACTGGAGTGTCACGGAGTCAAATGTAAACAGCACTTTGGAAGTAATGCCGTTTTGGTCTAGTGAAATTGATGCGGAAAAAGTCTGTCATCAAGAATGGTTTCTATATTCAGCAACGCCAATCGATTTGGAAGAGTTTTTGGAGGATTGGCTGCCCGGCATGCACCAAGATTACTTACAGGTAGGCGTTAATTGGTGCTCAGATCTGCAAGGAGATGAGATTGCTCCTCTGGATCTGATGGAACTATTTGCGAGTAAATTGGATTAGGCTTTTGTCGCATACAAATATAGTTTTCATGTTTTTAGATTACTAATAATAGTAATGTTTCCGAGGAGTGATTTAAAATTATGTTCTTAATCCCATTCTATTCACGGTATCAAAATGGCTTTACGATAAATAAAGATCAGGGTAGTAAGTTTGCTAAAGAAATCTGTAACGATTTTAATCCTCTCCATGACGTTGAAAACAAACGATTTTGTGTTCCCGGAGATTTGTTATTTGCATTAACGCTCAAAGAATACGGGATAAGTCAAAAGATGTGTTTTTCATTTTGCGAGATGCTTTCAGCAGATATCCCAGTGAGCTTTAAAAACGATGTCAGGCAAAAATTAGAGATTGTAGATGAAAATGGAAATAAGTATCTTGGGGTCGATGTTGGCGGCCGTGTAAATAATCATGTTGGTTCGGTGAAAAGTTTGATTTTAAGTTATGTTCGTTTTTCAGGGGAAAACTTCCCAAATATCCTGGTTCCACTTATGGCGGAGAATGGAGTAATGATTAACCCGTTTCGTCCATTAGTTATTTATCAATCAATGTCACTCATTATGAACGAATTAATTTTTGAGCAAGTTTCGACCGAAATAGGTGATGTGTTCATTAAAGTAAGGGGTAAGCGAGCCGAAGTGTCTCTTTCGTTTAGCCTTAACTCGAAAAAAAAGATAATCGGAGTTGGGACTAAAAATCTTATTGTCGCTGGTGTGCGACCCTATGATAAAGGATTGTGCAGTAAACTAGTGGACGAATATGTGAGAAAGCGGAATGCTTATCTAACGCCAGACCTTGCTTAAGCCACGTCTCGGGTGTTGCTTGTCTTGTCTAAAACCGACTTTAAAAAGCGCCCGGTGTAGGATGAGGCGTTGCTTGATATATGCTCAGGCGTTCCTTGAGCAATGATTGCTCCTCCGCCTTCTCCTCCTTCGGGCCCAAGATCGACGATCCAATCAGCCGTCTTGATGACCTCAAGATTATGTTCAATGACGACCACCGTATTTCCCTGGTCCCTTAACCTATGAAGAACACCTAAAAGTTGCTCAATATCATGAAAGTGTAGCCCGGTGGTCGGTTCATCTAGGACATATAGGGTCTTTCCTGTTCCTCGCTTTGACAACTCCTTACTGAGCTTTACTCGTTGTGCCTCACCTCCTGAGAGCGTAGTCGCTGCTTGACCGAGCTTGATATATGACAAACCAACATCGATTAGCGTTTGCAACTTTCTGGTGATATTTGGGATTGCCTCAAAAAACTCTCGAGCTTCTTCTATTGTCATTTCTAGTACTTGATTAATATGCTTTCCCTTATAACGAACGTCAAGTGTTTCTCTGTTGTAGCGAGTGCCTTGACAAACATCACATGTCACATAAATGTCAGGAAGAAAATGCATTTCAACTTTAGTTACACCATCGCCTTGACAAGCCTCGCACCTACCACCTTTCACATTAAAACTGAAACGTCCAGGGGAATATCCTCGAGAGCGCGCCTCTTGTGTCGCCGCAAATAACTCTCTTACCGGAGTAAAGATACCAGTGTATGTGGCCGGGTTTGAACGCGGAGTCCTACCTATCGGACTTTGATTTATTTCTATACATTTGTCGAGTTGTTCAAGCCCAAATATGTTGTCGTGCTCAGCGATTTTGCGCAAACTGGCGTTGTTAAGTGCTTTTGCAGCGGCAGGGTACAGCGTTTCGTTTATTAACGTGGACTTTCCAGATCCGGACACACCGGTGATACATGTGAAAAGTCCAAGGGGTAGTTTTAAATCCACGCTTTTGAGGTTGTTGGCTCGTGCACCTGATATCTGTAGGTACTGGTCTTTCGATTTACGCCTCACTGATGGTACTGCGATCGCTCTACTGCCAGTCAAAAATTGTCCAGTAATCGAATTAGTGTTCGCACATATCTCTGCTGCCGTACCCTCAGCGATAATTTTTCCTCCATGCACCCCCGCTCCAGGGCCAATGTCAATGATGTGATCAGCAGCTTTAATCGCGTCTTCATCATGTTCAACTACAATTACAGTATTCCCGAGATCCCGAAGTCTGATAAGTGTATTAATTAAACGCTCATTGTCGCGCTGATGTAATCCAATAGACGGTTCATCTAGAACGTACATCACACCGACCAAACCTGCGCCTATTTGACTCGCTAGTCTAATTCTTTGGGCTTCTCCGCCTGAAAGTGAGTCTGCACTGCGATCTAGGCTCAGGTAATTCAGACCAACATCCACTAAAAAAGAGAATCTTTGTCTTATTTCTTTTACGATTTTTTCAGCGATTTGCCCGTCTCGACCGGGTAACTTCAGAGAATTAAAATATAAGCTGCATTCGCCCACCGGAAGGCTTACGATTTCGTCTATTCTTTTGTCGTCAACGAATACATTTAGAGCCGATTTGCAAAGTCTCGCTCCAGCGCAATCGGGGCACTCGGAGCTTATCATGTATTTTGCCAGCTCGTCTTTTAAAGCGGGTGATTCGGTTTCGCGATAACGACGCTCCATATTATGGATTACACCCTCAAATTTATGCTTTCTACTTAACACCGTCCCCGCGTCGCTAACATATTTGAAGTCGATTTCTTCGTCATCGGTCCCAAAGAGTACTTTTTTTTGAAAACTTCTAGGAAGATTTTCCCAAGGTTGATGGAGGTCAATGTCATAGTGCTGTGCTAGTGAACTAAGCATGTTGTAGTAAAACAAAGTTCTTCTGTCCCAACCACGAACAGCTCCCTCTGATATGGATGCGGTCGGATGCTGCACTATTTTATTTACATCAAAAAATTGATGTTTACCAAGTCCGTCGCATGTCTTGCAGGCGCCAAGTGGATTGTTGAAGGAAAATAGCTTTGGTTCAAGTTCATCTAAACTGTAGTTACATATTGGGCACGAAAATTTTGCGGACAATAATTGTTCTGGTTTTTCCTCATCCATGAAGCTAATTACGGCAACTCCATCGGATAGTCCAAGTGCTGTTTCGAAGGATTCTGCTAATCGCAATGAGTTGTTTTTGTTTACCTTAAACCGATCAACTACAACTTCAATAGTGTGCTTGTGGTTCTTCTCTAAAGGAGGTGCTTCATCCAAGTCTACAACTATGCCATCGATGCGTGCGCGAATAAAACCTTGGCTGCGTAATCCCCCAAGAAGGTTTTGGTGCTCTCCCTTTCGATCTTTTGCCACTGGCGCAAGAAGCATTAGCTTGCTCCCCTCTGGTAATAGTAGTATTTGATCCACCATTTGACTTACGGTTTGCGCTTTTAATGGACGCTGATGTTCAGGGCATCTAGGTTGACCAGTTCGAGCGTAAAGTAACCTAAGGTAGTCATAAATCTCGGTTATCGTTCCCACCGTTGATCGGGGATTGTGCGACGTTGATTTTTGCTCTATGGAGATCGCTGGGGAGAGACCCTCCACATGGTCTACGTCGGGTTTTTCCATCATTGACAAAAACTGGCGAGCATAAGTGGAGAGCGATTCAACGTATCTCCTCTGACCCTCTGCATATAAAGTATCAAATGCTAGAGAGGATTTCCCTGATCCCGAGAGCCCCGTGATTACAACTAGTTTGTCACGAGGGATATTCACATCGATGTTTTTAAGGTTATGAGTGCGTGCGCCGCGGACCTCAATCAAGCTCATGACTCCCCCTGCTCGTACAGTGTGCCCTTGTTAAATTCGGGTTTTGAAATGCTATAAGCTGCGTGGCCTAACTATGTGTACCGACGCAGCGACAACCTATTGAAACCAGTTGTATTGATGATTTTAATTGCATTTTAATCTGTTTGAAATGGCAACGCCCTTTTTACCCACTTCAAAAGCATAAGTTAGCTGTTTGCTACGGACCTTAAATCGCATTTTTCCTTGATTAATCCACTCAGCAAAAGTGGGTACTAATTGGCATGAGTAACGGATCACAACAAAAGAGTTTCTCACCTTTTTTAGAGGCCTGCACAGTGCATAATTTTGAGTTCTGTAATTCTGGCAATTAGATTAAGTCTCTAATTAGGCTAAAATAGCTTTGCAATTTAAAAAGTGTTTAGCTTGAGTTCTGTTTAAAGCTATACTCCCGACTCGCAGATTGAAATTTGAAGTGCTTTTTGCATTGATAATTCAGTGTAGATAATTTCCATTAAAACAAAGGGTTCAATAGAAAAACGGGGGAGTGATATGGCTCGCGGGATTAATAAAGTAATTATTGTGGGAAATTGTGGACAAGATCCAGAGACCAGATATATGCCCTCTGGCGGAGCAGTCACTAATATAAGCTTAGCAACCTCCGAATCTTGGAAGGACAAAAATACTGGTCAACAACAAGAGCGGACAGAGTGGCACCGCGTCGTTTTCTTTAATCGTCTCGCAGAAATCGCTGGAGAATACTTAAAAAGAGGATCTAAAGTCTATGTAGAAGGATCCCTCCGTACAAGAAAATGGCAGGATAAAGATTCGGGACAGGACCGCTACACAACTGAAATCGTTGCTAATGAAATGCAGATGCTCGATAGCAAAGGATCAAGCGCAGGTGATTTCTCTTCTTCACAACCAACCCCATCGAGCTCTTTTAGTAGCGAAAAGTCGCAGTCGTCGCAAAACCAAAATCCTAGTTCCGATAATTCATCTGGTTTCCGTGATTTTGATGACGATATTCCGTTCTAATAAAACTTGATGAAGAATCTCAATGAGTTACGCTGGGCTAATTCCATGAGTGTTTCACAAGAATCGATTGATTACAGTTTACAGGCTATAAATTATGATGATTAGGGTGGGAGATTTGGTCCCCGATGGAGATCTCACGGCAATGGGAGATTCTGGCCCAGAGCAAGTTTCATTTCGGGCGCTCGTAAAGAATAGAAAGGTTTTGTTGATTGGTGTTGAGGGAGCATTTACCCCAAATTGCACCTCGCTTCATCTGCCTGGGTACATTACTCAAGCGGACGCGCTGCAAAACAAAGGAATTGGTATGATCTTTTGTCTCTCCATGAATGATATTTTTGTGATGACAGCTTGGAGCGAGGCGATGAATGCATCTTCTATAAAAATGCTTGCTGATGGAAACGGCGACTTTACTCAATCCCTCGGACTTACCCTAGACAACAGGGTTTGGGGAATGGGGATGCGAACTAAGAGGTTTGCTATGATTATAGATGATGGGATGGTCCACATGATTGGCGTGGATGATGTTGGAGTGAGTGCTAGTAGTGTGGATTCGGTCTTATCCGCATTATAAATAACTATGATTTTTTCCTAAAAATATCAATTTTCGCAGACTTTTTATTTCTTATAGCGCTCCATTACAAGAGATGAATTTGTACCTCCAAAACCGAAGCTATTGGTCATAAAACGGTCTATCCTACGCTTATCAGTTTTTAGTAAGATTGGCAAATCACTCGCCCGCTCGTCTAAGCATTCTATGTTGTGAGATGCAGCTAGAAACTCCGATTCCATCATCAGAAGACAGTAGATAGCTTCATGAACCCCTGCAGCTCCCAGTGAGTGACCTGATAATGATTTTGTAGAGCTAATTAAGGGACAAGAATTTGCAAAAATATCTCTTATTGCTTTCAGTTCGGCGATGTCGCCAACCGGTGTGCTGGTGCCATGAGTGTTGATGTAATCGATTGGTCCAGAAACACTTTCAAGTGCCATTTGCATGCAGCGTTTGGCCCCCTCACCCGAGGGAGATACCATGTCATCACCATCTGAAGTTGCTCCATAGCCAGTAACTTCAGCTATTATTGTCGCGCCTCTTTCAAGGGCATGATCATGGTCCTCAATTACCAAGCATCCCGCCCCTGCCGCGGGGACAAAACCATCGCGATTTGTGTCGTAAGGCCGAGAGGCAAGCTCTGGAGAATTATTATACTTGCTAGTAAGGGCGCCCATTGCGTCAAACATACCCGCCATTGACCAGTGCATATCTTCAGATCCTCCGGCCAACACGATATCTTGCTTACCCAATTGGATAAGTTCGACGGCGTGTCCTATACAATGCGCGCTGGTAGCACATGCGGAAGCTATAGAGTAATTTACACCTTTTATTTTCAGCGGCGTAGCAACGCATGCAGAGACAGTGCTAGCCATTATTTGTGTAACTCTGTATGGCCCCGCACGCTTAATACCGCGATTACGCATAACATCAATTGTTTCAGTAAACATCTCACCAGAAACGCCACCGGAGCCCATCACAAGACCAGTCCGCGAATTTGAAACTAAACCGTCACTTAACTTTGCGTCTTTAATCGCCTTTTTTGTGGCTATGTAGGCGTAAGCAGCTGATGGACCCATAAAACGGATAACTTTGCGGTCAATGTGCTCTTTTGGATCTATATCCAGAGATGCGCCCACGTTGCAACGGAGGCCCATCTCTAGGAAATCCTGTCTAAACCTGATTCCTGAGATTCCATTTTTTAGGGAATTAGTTACTGTTTCGCGCTCATTACCTAAACAAGAAGTGATCCCTAAACCGGTGATTACAGCTCTTTTCATAAACACACCTCGAATGTAGGTAAAAAGATGAGGGACATATTTAAAAACTGTCCGTACTCTCAAAGAGACCAACTTTCAGATCTTTCGCAGAATAAATCTCGCGCCCGTCGACTTCTACTGTCCCGTCTGCTATGCCCATGACCAATTTTCTTTGGATCAAACGGTTGAGACTAAGTTTGTAAGTCACTTTGCTGGCAGTTGGAAGTACCTGTCCAAAAAATTTAACCGTTCCTGCCCCTAACGCTCGCCCGCGGCCCGGATTTCCATTCCATGCCAAGAAAAAGCCTACTAGTTGCCATAAAGCGTCTAGACCTAAGCAACCGGGCATTACTGGATCATTTTTAAAATGACATTCGAAAAACCATAATTTTGGGTGTATGTCTAATTCCGCTATGATCTCACCGAGACCATGTGCACCCCCATCATTGTTAATGCGCGTGATACGATCCATCATTAACATGTTCGGGGCCGGTAATTTCGCATTATTGATGCCAAAGATACCATCATCTCCGGAGAGTAATAACTCTTCTTTTTTGTAGGAATACTGCTTACAAAAGCTCATAGGTATTTTGCTTCTTTTTAGAAATGCCCAATCGTATCCAGTTCTTCAGGCAGCGGCAACTATTTCGGTGTAAACTAGATGGTGAGAGATATACCAAAATCCAGAGGAACCTATTTTTTTATTGACAGTACCTCTGCCTCTGCCTAGCATGGTACATCCTATATTTTGGCTTGTTTTTTTGGCGCATTCGTTTCAACATTCAGTGAAAGATGAGTTTGGTGCTGTGAATCATTTGATTGGTGCGCGGCTTAACTCTAATGTCGATTTGGTTGAGAATGTCGGCGATCACATAGTCAATGCAGGTGGGAAACGTTTGAGACCTCTCGTGGTAATCTTAAGTGCAATGGCAAATGACTATCAAGGAAAAGATCATATTGTAGCCGCGGCAGTTATAGAATTTATTCATACCGCAACCTTGCTTCATGATGATGTTGTGGATGCCTCATCTTTGCGCCGAGGTCGTAACACCGCCAATAGTCAGTGGGGGAATTCGTCAAGCGTCTTGGTGGGTGACTTCTTATATTCCAGAGCTTTTCAGATGTTGGTCGAGATTGGCAACATACCGGTCATGTCGTCGATTGCTAATGCAAGCAATTTAATTTCAGAGGGTGAGGTTCAGCAATTGAGCTATGTGGGTAATCCAGATATTGATGAGTTAATGTATTTGGAGGTAATTTATAAGAAAACTGCTGTGCTATACGAGGCTTCGGCGAGCATTGGAGCGATGTTGGCGGATTGTCAGACTAAGGCGATGGCAGATTATGGGCGCCATTTAGGCCTAGCTTTCCAGATAACTGATGATGTTTTAGATTATCGGGGAGAAGTTGATACATTGGGGAAGAATATAGGATCGGATTTACGAGATGGTAAAATGACACTGCCATTAATTTATGCCCAAGGCTCTGTAAGTGCATCTGATAAGGCTCTGATAAGAGACGTGGTAATGAAAAGGCAAAGCAAAAATTTGATTGAAGTTCAAGAGCTTGTGAGAAGTTCTGGTGGCTTGGAGTATTCTTTGGAGGTTGCAAGAAAACAAGTTCTGCTGGCGCAAGATGCTTTGGCAATGCTTTCCAAGAATGTTTACATAGACGATCTAATTGATTTGGCAAAGTTTTCAGTGGATAGGGTACTCTAGTATTTTGGTTTTGATGAGAAAAAAGTCTTTAACCTTTATTAATTTTTTTGAGGATTATCAGATATGGCCGCGGCATTGAGGATAGGTACGCCTAAAGAAGTTTTGGGTGGAGAAAAACGAGTCGCCATGACTCCCGACAGTGCGACATTTCTTCTTAAATTGGGATACAAATGTGTTATTCAGTCGGGCGCCGGGTTGGCCTCGGGTTTCACGGATATCAGTTATATTGAAAAGGGTGTTGAGATTGCGGGGAGCGATCAGGAATTTTGGGATGGCTCTGACATATTTTTAAAGGTCCGGCCTCCCACTATGGGGGAAATTGGTTTAATCGATTCCGGAAAATTAATAATCAGCTTTTTTTATCCATCTGAAAATAAGGTTCTTATGGAAAAAACTGCGAATAAGGGAATAAGTGTCATTGCTATGGACTTGGTCCCGCGAATTTCCAGAGCGCAAAAAATGGATGCGCTTAGTTCAATGGCAAATATAGCGGGTTATCGAGCGGTGATTGAGGCGGGTCATAATTTTGGTCGTTTCTTTACAGGACAAATTACCGCTGCAGGGAAAGTACCTCCTGCAAGAGTATTGGTCATTGGTGCGGGAGTTGCCGGACTCGCAGCTATTGGTACTGCAACGTCTCTCGGAGCAATGACATATGCCTTCGATGTGCGTCCGGAGGTTGCGGAGCAAATACAATCTATGGGAGCTGAGTTTGTTTTTCTTGATTTTTTATCAGAGCAGCAAGATGGAGCAGCGCTTGGGGGATACGCGGCACCCTCCAGTCCGGAATTCAGAGAGAAACAGTTAGAGAAGTTCAGGGAATTGGCTCCAAATTTAGATATCGTAATTTGTACTGCACTGATACCCGGTCGAGACGCTCCGAAGCTCTGGCTTGAGGATATGGTGGCTTCTATGAAACCAGGCTCGGTGATTATTGACCTTGCGGCTGAGCGGGGAGGAAACTGTGACGTTACTGTAGAGGGAGAAAAAATCGTCACTGAAAATGGAGTTACGATTGTGGGCTATGCGGACTTTCCTAGTCGAATGGCGGCGCAATCCTCTGCATTATATGCGTCAAATATTCGGCATATGCTTGCTGATTTGACTCCAGGAAAAAATGGACTTGTTGTGCATAATATGGAGGATGATGTAATACGAAGTGCAACTATCACGCATCAAGGTCTTAGTACTTACCCGCCCCCTCCTCTGAAAGTACAAGCCATTGCAGAGCACAAAAAGAATCAGGTGAAAGAACTCTCAACGGAGGAAAAAAAAGAGGCTGAACGTATTGCATTTCGGTTAGAAACGAAAAAACAGATAGGCTTGTTAATATTCGGCACTCTGTCTATCGGTTTGATAGGTCTTTATGCACCCGCCAGCTTTATGCAGCACTTCATTGTTTTTGTTTTATCCTGTTTTATTGGTTTTCAAGTGATTTGGAACGTTAGCCATGCCCTTCATACCCCTTTGATGGCAGTAACTAATGCGATTTCTGGGATCGTCATTTTGGGTGCCTTGTTACAGGTTGGATCAGGAAGTGGATTAGTAATTATTTTGTCAGCTGTTTCTATTTTGATTGCTTCCATTAATATCGTGGGCGGTTTTATGGTTACAAAACGTATGCTTGCCATGTTTCAAAAATCGTAATCTGAGGTGATTTAATGAGTACTGGAATTATGACTGCAGCATATATTGTTGCCTCAATATTCTTTATCCTCTCGTTGGGTGGGCTTAACAATCAAGAGAGTGCAAAAAGAGCAATTTGGTACGGAATGGCTGGAATGTTCTTGGCTGTTTTAGCTACGCTGCTTGGTCCAGGTGTCAGTAACTATTTAATTATAATAGCCATGGTGGTAGCGGGTGCGGGGATTGGCTATGCAGTAGCACGACGAGTCGAAATGACCGAGATGCCTCAGTTAGTGGCCGCACTGCACTCGTTTGTCGGGCTGGCAGCTGTTTTGATCGGTCTGAATGCTGACGTTGAGCTGTCGACTGTTTTGGCATTAAAGACATCTGGTGATGCGTTGGCCGATGCTAATTTGACTGGGTTTGCCTTGAGTTTGTTCAAAAAAACTACCGTCGAAGTATCTATTTTAAAGGTTGAAATCCTGCTGGGCATCTTTATTGGCGCTGTCACTTTTACGGGATCCTTGGTCGCGTTTGGTAAACTTGCTGGCTCGGTTGACGGTAAGCCGTTTAAATTACCCGGTGGGCACTTGCTGAATCTTTTCGGTTTACTCTTATGTGTATTTTTTGGGTTTTTATATCTTAAAGAGTCAGGTACATGGACTTTAATCCTTGTCGTATTTATCTCGGGTTTGATTGGCTGGCACCTTATTATGGGGATTGGTGGGGCTGACATGCCTGTGGTTGTATCAATGTTGAATTCGTATTCAGGTTGGGCGGCAGCGGCAATAGGATTCACTTTAGAAAATGACCTTTTGATAGTCACGGGGGCACTCGTAGGCGCCTCAGGGGCTATATTGAGCTATATTATGTGTTTAGCAATGAACAGGAATTTTGTGAGCGTCATTCTTGGTGGTTTTGGTGGAACAGTAATCTCGCAGGCTTCCATCGATGGCGAGCAAGTTGCGATAGATGCTGAAGGTGTTTCAGCAGCTTTGGATGAGGCTGATAGTATCATTATAATTCCAGGGTATGGGCTGGCAGTTGCTCAAGCACAGCAAGCAATAAGTGAGCTTACCAAACGTCTTCGCGGTAGCGGTAAGAACGTCCGATTTGCAATACACCCAGTTGCTGGAAGACTACCCGGGCATATGAATGTGCTTTTAGCGGAAGCCAGGGTGCCATACGATATAGTATTTGAGATGGACGAAATCAACAGTGATTTCCCTGAGACCGATGTAGTTATTGTCATTGGGTCTAACGATATAGTTAACCCGGCTGCACAAGATGATCCTGAAAGTCCAATAGCAGGAATGCCGGTACTCGAGTGCTGGAAGTCAAGACAGGTGTTTGTTTCTAAAAGGGGACAGGGTACAGGGTATTCAGGGATCGAAAATCCTCTCTTTTTTAAAGAGAACACCCGAATGTTTTTTGGAGATGCTAAAAGTTCGCT
>NZIZ01000006.1 GCA_002691825.1 Porticoccaceae bacterium | reverse complement strand
GATTGCAAGAGCGTTGGTTACTCATCCGTCGGTAGTGCTCATGGATGAGCCCACTGGAAATTTGGATACTGCTAACACTGAGTCTATTTTGGATCTTCTTGCCGAGGTCAATGATGATATGAAAATCTCATTTGTGGTAGTGACGCACGACGTAATAGTTGCTAATCGTATGGATCGTATTGTTCAACTCGATTGCCTGAATTTCGGCGACGGTGAGAAAATTGTTTAAACCTTTATCAATCTTCATTGGACTGCGTTATACCTTTTCTGGGCGATCTAAAGATAGTTTAGTGTCATTTATATCATTTTTAGCAATTGCGGGATTAGTTATTGGTGTAGCTCTGTTGATACTGGTTACATCTGTGATGAATGGATTTGAGCGTGAATTAAGGCAAAAGATCTTAAATATCGTGCCTCATTTAGTTTTGGTAAATAAATCGGGTCATACTAACTGGAGGGACCATATTAGCGAACTAGGTGATGTTAATAACGTAATAGAAGTGAGTCCCTATACTGAATCGAGCGGATTGCTCTTCGCAGGCGGAAGTACGCAAGCGGTAAGATTTTTAGGGGTTAGTGAAAAGCAAATACCCTTGAGTTTTTTGGAACTATTTTCTGAGGAGAGTCTGGCGGTTCCGTTAAATGACGAGATACTTTTGTCACGGCCAATTGCCGATAGTCTGGGCGTTTCTGAGGGAGATTTTGTACGATTTATTTTTCCCGGAAATATGCTGACAGGAGTGGCTATTAACTACTTCAAGGTGTCTGGAATATTTTTAACGCATACTGAATTGGACCAAGTTCTTGCCATAGGAAATTTAGATCAGGTGGCGGAGGTATTAGGTTTGGATGGCATGATAACTGGATTAAGAATTCAAATTGATGACCCCTTCATGGCGAGAGATCTCGGATATGAGTTGGTAAGGCGACTCCCAAATGGTTATGGATTTCAGGATTGGTTTCAGACCCATGGAAATCTTTATCAAGCGATCCAATTATCGAGAAATATGGTGGGCCTTTTGGTTTTTTTGATTGTTGCAATTGCTGCCTTTAATATTATTTCAATGCTGATGATGACGGTTATCAATAAGCGCCGAGAAATAGCGATCCTCCAGACTTTAGGGCTCACCAGAGTATCTATTACCCGTATATTTTTGGCCCAAGGCACTATTATAAGCTTGCTTGGAATTGGTGTTGGTATTTTGCTGGGCGGCTTAAGTACAGTATATCTCGCGGATTTGATCCAATTTTTTGCGAATTTCTCTCAAGAGAGTTTTTTAGATACTAGCGTGTACCCAATTGACTACGTTCCGGTCGACCTCAGAGTTGTAGACATAGTAATTATAAGTTTTGCAGCGGCAGCATTGAATGCTGCGGCGTGTTTGTATCCGGCAATGAGGGCGAATGGTGTAGTACCTGCCGAAGAGCTTCGATATTAATTAGTTGTTGTGTTATTTTTTTTAGTAGTTCTCCTTTGAATGCTGCGGCGTTGCCAATTTTTTATTACTTTAAAACGCCAGAACCGAAGCACAAAAAAATACCCGAGGGTGCCGCAGATTAGACCTATAATAGTGCCTCCTATCATCAGTGGTACCAATATTTTCACTCCCACAGTGAAAAACCATTCCCAACTTGTGGTAATTCTAAAATCGATTGGCTCGGCACCTGTCAGAAATGAACCTAGTTGGTAAGTTAAGTAAAAGATTGGCGGTATAGTGACCGGATTACTTAGCCAGACAATGGCTACCGCTATCGGTAAATTTGCACGAATCCAAAAGGACATTGCAAATACGACTATCGTCTGCCCAGGAATAGGTATGAAGGCTGTGAAAATACCAATAAATACAGCAATAGACACCGAGTGACGATTTATCTGTAGCAGATTTGGATCACGTGCTAGCGACTTTAGCCATTTTACTTTTGATCTTTTTAGGACTTCGTTTATGTTTGGTAGTAGTCTATGCAAAGTTTTTCTTGGCATTATTTTTGTACCTTGTTACCGTTTTTTATCGTTATAGCCTTTATCTAGAGAACGATTCTTCCAAAGGTAAACCGGTGTTTTTTTGGGAATGAAAAAATTTTTCGTGTAATAGAAGTCGCTTCTTAACATTTGCGCCGCCGATATAGCTTTTTAACGCACCATCCTTAGCTACTATACGATGGCAAGGAATAAAAATAGGCAGTGGATTTTTACTATTGGCAGCTCCCACAGCTCTCTGTCCTCTTGGCTTTTTTATAGCATCGCACTGCCACGTGTAAGAACGAGTCTCGCCATAGGGGATCTCTTTGATTATGGTCCATGCGTCATTCTGGAATTCAGTTCCTTGCGGGAACAGTGGAAGATTAAATTCTTGTCGTTTCCCATTAAAATACTCGAGCAGTTGCAGCCTTGCCTGCTGTATAATTATCGAATCGCTTGCGCTTAAATCTCTATTTTTGATGTCAGGATAAGGAACTCGTTGCCTTATGAATTGTAATCGCGTTATCTTGCCCTCAGAAGAAGCAATTGATAGTGGACCTAGCGGCGAGAGAATTTCAATCTGCATGTAACGGGATTATATATTTCTTGGCGATCTTGAATTCTACCTGAGGTATTAAGACAGTGGTTAGTCATAAAGTGTTATTATATTGTCTAATGTATCTTTGATATGATAAAACAAAAAGATTCAGCTTTAACACTTCGTGAATTAAGCAAACTCTATGAGAATGGTTTCCAGGCCTTGAGTGGTATAAACCTCGAGGTGGAATCTGGAGACTTTTTTGCATTGTTGGGGCCAAATGGTGCAGGGAAATCGACTACCATCGGCATCATATGCTCGTTAATACGCAAGACTAGCGGAGTAGTTAAGATTTTTGGTCATGACACCGATATTGCTTTCTCGAATGCAAAAAAAATGATAGGCATTGTCCCTCAAGAATTTAATTTTAATCAGTTTGAAAAACCAATTGATATCCTTGTCACTCAAGCGGGTTATTTTGGAATAACAAGGAGGGTTGCATTAAAGAAAGCTAGAGAATATTTAACATTACTCGGTTTATGGGATAAACGAGATGAGTCCTCACGGACGCTCTCAGGCGGTATGAAGCGGCGGTTGATGATAGCACGTGCTCTCATCCATAGTCCGAGGTTATTAATACTTGATGAGCCCACTGCAGGTGTTGATATTGAATTGCGACGATCAATGTGGGAATTTTTGCAAGAAATAAATGAAGCAGGCACGACGATTATTCTTACAACACATTATCTTGAGGAAGCAGAAAATCTTTGTCGCAACGTGGCTATTATTGATCATGGTCGGATAGTCCAAAATACTAGTGTCAAGTCATTAGTAAGACAACTGCGAATCCAAACTTTTACTGTTGATGTGAAGGACAAATTATCGTTCGTACCTAGTGTCTCAGGTTATCCAATACGTAAAGTCGATGATCATGTGATCGAAGTGGATGTGTCAAGTCACCAAACAATTAACTCATTAATCGTAGGCCTTAATGATCAGTCAATAGAGGTGTTAAGCATGAGCCACAAAACTAATCGTCTTGAGGAGTTGTTTTTGAAAATCATTGAGAAAAGTGAGAGCAACTAAGTAATGAATCGATATGAATTATGGATCGCGTTCATGACTATAGTGATTAGGGAGGTCAGGAGATTTCTGCGAATTTGGCCTCAAACAATTATTCCGCCAGTTGTTACTATGGCACTTTTTTTTCTGATCTTCGGAAATGTAATTGGGTCAAGAATCGGTTCAATGCAGGGACTCCCGTATAGCCAGTTTGTTGCGCCCGGATTAATCATGCTATCAGTTATTACAAACTCATATGGTAACGTTGTATCGTCATTCTATGGGTCGAAATTCCAACGTAATATAGAAGAGCTCATGGTCTCTCCAACACCTAATTTTATCATTTTAACCGGATATATCGTGGGTGGAATGGCGAGGGGTCTATTAGTTGGCTTGATAGTATCTTTAGTTTCTCTTTTATTTACAGATCTCTCTATTTTTAGTCCAATAATCGCGTTGGCTATTATTCTGCTGACATCCATGATGTTTTCGGTTGCCGGATTCTTAAATGCTATTTACGCGGATAGCTTTGATGACATTTCCGTGATTCCCAATTTTGTGCTTACACCATTAATATACTTAGGAGGCGTCTTTTACTCGACGAGCCTACTCAATGAATTTTGGGCCAATGTTTCGCTGATTAATCCAATACTTTATATGGTTAACACATTTAGGTTTGGTTTTTCAGGGGTGACCGATATTGATATTTTTTGGGCATTTACAATGGTGTGTTTGTTTACTTTGGTATTGTTTTTAATTTCTTTAAAATTATTGAGTGATAGTCCAAGGCTCCGAAGCTAGTGAGTATGTACGAAGTTACTCAGCTAGGAAAACAGATTGACCCCGATAATGATGTTGGAGCCTCAATCTTAAATCCAATAGCTCGAGCTGAAGCAAGAAGGTCACTCTCAATGAATGATGTCCCGTTTTCAGGAACCGATTTTTGGACAGCATATGAACTAGCGTGGTTGGATCGAGATGGTATGCCCAAATTAGCTATTGCCGATATCAGTGTTGCATGTGAGAGCAAGAATATAATCGAATCTAAGTCTATGAAATTATATCTGAACAGCTTTTACAATAAAAAACTGGAGAATGGTCACGCAGTAGCTGGGAAAATTCGGTCGGAGCTCTCTAAGGCAACTGGGGGAGCCGTTAATGTTAAACTCTTTACTCTTGATAAATTTAGAAGAGAATATCCTATTAAAACACAGAAGGGATATTGTCTTGATGATCACAGAGTTAAGCCAATAAATCATGGTCCTACCCCGCAAATATTAAGAATAAAGGGTCGTAGAACAATTAGTGAAATATTATTTTCTCATTTGCTTCGCACAAAGTGCCCAGTTACATCTCAGCCCGATTGGGCCTCCGTTTATGTGATGTATCGAGGACGATCAATTGATCGTGATACTCTTTTCCGATATATAATCTCATTTCGAGAGCACAGCGATTTTCACGAGCAATGTGTTGAGCGAATCTTTTGCGACATTCTGAATTACTGCAGCCCGACTGAGCTTACAGTTTGGGCGCGTTTCTTACGGCGAGGAGGCTTAGACATTAACCCCTATAGGACGAATTCTGGAAAATATCCGCCAAGAATTCGAGAGACTAGGCAGTGATAACTGAATAATCACGTGTGCTCAATTAATCCTGAGGCGTCATGTTGCTTTTGGACAAAGTTTTCACTAGAGTGCTCTCGCGTTCTGAATAGCATGACGAGGACGATTTCGGAGAGGTGGCCGAGTGGCTGAAGGCGCACGCCTGGAAAGTGTGTATACGTTAATCGCGTATCGAGGGTTCGAATCCCTCTCTCTCCGCCATTATTTGTACATAAGATATTGATATAGTNNGATAAATNAAATATTTTTCGATAAAATTCCCGAAATAGTTTNNGTTTTCGTTACGACGTGGACATCCATGGAAGCCAACAATCTCTGGAAAGCAGGACAATTTTTCACTTCAAAC
The DNA here is from genome assembly GCA_002691825.1 of Porticoccaceae bacterium. Classification (GTDB taxonomy): domain Bacteria; phylum Pseudomonadota; class Gammaproteobacteria; order Pseudomonadales; family Porticoccaceae; genus TMED48. Next base: position 13,923 of record NZIZ01000006.1, on the reverse strand, counting down.
GATGTTGCTAAACGGTTTAAGGTTANAGTACGTCTGCTTATTTGGTTCTGCCGAAGAGATGTTTGTTCCAACTCCTCAGTGAAATTTTCAGGAAGACGTAGTTGCGGATAGTGAAACCTCGTAAGCCTCAGTTGGACATAATTGTTTAAGAGAGAGTTTTCGTCTATTGTTTATCCCAACGTAGAACCAGTTACTACAATCACTAGCGCTCCAGGAGTGAACTAAATAAGTTGCTCGCTAATCGATCCAATGTTTTTCAATCAATGCTTGCAGGTGCGGAAACTGCTCATCGGTATCTTGGTAAGTCTCCCGAAGTTGAGCTAATTCCACCTTGAGTTGCTTTACAATGCCAGCATAATTTGGATTATTGTATTCATTAATATTCTCATGCGGGTCCTTGCTGAGGTCGTAGAGTTCCCAAGCCGGTGGCGTCTCCATCCCGGTTTGGTTAAGTTCTTCAGGCCATTTTCCGCTGCCACCTTCAATAAAGTGTTGCCCATAGAAAAAGATAAGCTTGTACTTGTCCGTGCGAATTCCTAAGTGGGCCGGATTATAGTGATGAGCCATATTCATCCAGTAGCGATAATAGGTGCTGTTTCGCCAATTGTCGGGGTCTTTACCTTCAAATACTGAGGAGAAGTCTCGTCCTTGCATTTGAGAGGGGGATTCTACACCAACCATACCCAGTATGGTCGAAGCAAAGTCGGTGTTATTGACTATTAGCTCGGATTGCTTAGGAGCTTTATTTTTACCAGGATATTTTACTATTAACGGCATATGAAGTGATTCTTCATACATCCAGCGCTTATCGATTAAGTCATGTTCGCCAAGGAAGAAGCCCTGATCGCTGGTGTAAATAATGATGGTGTCATTGGCAAGACCGGCATCATCGAGGTAGTCGAGCACTCGCTTAATATTATCATCAACACCCTTAACACAGCGCAGGTAACGCTTTAAATAGGTCTGATAGGTTTGCCGGGTAAACTCTTCGTCAGAGAGGTTTGGATCAATCTCAAGGTCTTTTCCGAGATTTCGAACATCGCCCTTTTTTTGCAGCTTTGCGTGTAGGTCTGCTAGATCAGTTGCCATATTGCGGTATTTGTTCCGACGCGACAATGAGGTACCGATAGTGTCGCGCAGGCTATCATTAACACCGCGGGTACCGTCAGACCCCCACTCATCTTGATTCCACAGGTTATCTGGCTCGGGGATATCAACGTCGGCAAGGTAGTCATCATAGCGAGGCGCATTTTCAAACATGTCATGAGGCGCTTTAAAATGATGGAATAATGCAAAGGGCTTATCAGATTTACGATTTTTAAGCCAAGCTAGGGCACGATTCGTGATGACATCGCTGGAGTGCCCCACCGTTTTAACGACATTGTCTGGCCAAAGTTTGTCGCCTTGTACGCGAAGGTCTGGGTCAAAATAAGTACCCTGTCCGCGTAATACTTCATAATGGTCAAAAGCGCCGGGTTCATTTTTTAAGTGCCATTTGCCGATAATAGCTGTTTCATATCCAGCTTTTTTGAGTTCTTTAGGCAGGTATTGACGTTCTGATGGCAAGTGACCATGTAAGTCCAAAACACCATTCATATGGCCATATTGACCCGTGAGAATCGCCGCACGTGAAGGCGAGCATATTGCGTTAGTACAATGAGCGCGGCGGAATGTTGTGCCTTCTGCAGCTAATTTGTCCAAGGTTGGGGTAGGGTTCAGTCCTACAAGACGTGAATTATAGACCCCGATACCCTGGATGGTATGGTCATCGGACATGATGAATAGAATATTTTTAAGGGTTTTACTGCTGCTGAACCAGTCCTCAAAATCCTCTTTATCAGAGTGCTCAGTAGACTCAACCATGTCATATGTATACTCGGCACATCCAATAAATAGGGCACAAAAAACTGTAAGAATAAGTGGTTTTATAATTTGTCGTCTCTCTTTTGAGGCAATGTTTAACAGTTAAGAATTATTATGTTCCGTTTTATTTACTTATTAGCTTTGTATCATCACTTTTATAACGGCTTTGCAGGAACTTTTGAGCTTGCATCAATCGTTGGTAGCGCTCCTATTCCTTTTTAAGGCCAAAAACTACAAGGCTTACATGTTGATCTACAATACTTAACATTAACATTCTTTTTAAAAATCTCACATATTTATAATCTGCTTGGTATGAAGACTCTCTTGAAATCGATAGTGACATCGATATGTTTCAATTCGTAATTTCCGAACTTGATCCACTAGTCGTTTCTAACAGAATGACTATGTAAAAAGATTTACTTGCCTGATTCAGTATTGTTTAAATCTAATGTTTCGTCGGAGCAAGGATGAAAAATACGATGATAATTTTGCTCCTTTTCTTTCCATTGTTGTCAAAAGCTTAGTTTTATGAAATCAGAGAATATAAGGTAGAAAAGGATCATCTTGATAACAATGTCTTATGGGCTTAAAACAATGCCATGCCTTTTATGCAGTCACCAATTGATGAGGTGGATTTTTGAATTGGAAAGGAGGGCATTCTTTCCAAATAAGCGGTTTCCAGCCCACCGAGTCATAGAATGTTTCTATTAAAAAATTGGGATATAATTTAGAGACGAAAATGAAACGAACACGTTTTTTGACAATCTTAGAGTCAATTCGGAAGGAAAGGTATAAGAAAAAAATTTCCTAATATGGATGCCTAGGTTCAGCGCCCATCTCGATTTTTTAGGTCATTAAAACAAAGTCAGAAATAAAGCTGGTTAAGCCCTTCAGGTAAGAAATTTTAAGGGCATCGTCTTCGGAAATTATCCTAGAATAGCTTTTTCAAGCGCTCATTAAAGGATTGCTTCGGTAACGTCTTACACAATCTTAAATCCATGGGGTTACGCACCAATTACAATCTCATATGCGTAAGGCGGCAATGACCTCATTCGTGTAGCGGCCTAAATCACAGCCCCTATATCCCTCCTTTGGAGTATGTTNGGGACAAGTGACTTGTTTCTCTAGGAAACTTCTTATCTCGATAAGTGTAGGAGCGATCCATGAATTATTTACTCGGTATGGGATGATAGTTGCCGCAAACTCCATCCATGCCTTACCCGGATCCTGATCAATCAACATTCCCTTTATATCTTTATGTTGAGCATCTACATAAACAAAGTAACTAATATCAGAAACATCAAGTCCCTTTTCTCTTGCAACCCAAACGTAAATATCCATCTGACGCTTGTAGCCGACTTTCCATGGCTCACTCAAGGAAACAGGCTTTTTCTCATACTTAACAGGACTACGTGTACCTTGAGCACATGATTTATAATCGACAATGTGAATTTGTCCTGATTGCGTATTGAAGAATACATCATCGAGACCCCCGCCAAGCTTTATGTTTGATTCTGTATGGACAGCATTAAAGTAATTGTCATTCGTTCCATAATGCAAGCTACTGGTCCATTTCTCGAGATTTTCATGCTCAAATGGGATTAAGTGTCCGAGACCATTTGCGTCCCAAAGCGGAAGAGAACACTTTCCACGTACGGTATCTGAATCGCGCTTGAGCAAGATATCTGTTGTCGTATTAATTGTGAAAGAGGGAAACTCGGGAGGCTTCACTCCTTTAATCTGCTCTAACCAAAAACATGCTCTGCACTTAATGAAATTTTCGATTCTTGATCGGGATAATTCATATGGTGCAACATTACTCTTATCAAAAATGCCGCGATGTCTTGTCATCAGTATTTTCCTTTAGTCTAGTGGACCTTCAATTCGTGCCATAATTTTTAATTAGTTTAGAGGTTGTATGGCATCTGCTTTAAAATATTCGGCCGCCCAGTTAACCATCTCCCTGTTGACTTATACCCCGTTCACTTAGTCTTTTTCAAAAAACTACTTCTAATTAAGTTACGGTTTATCGACAAAATGGCCATCTTTGAGTGATCTGGTTTTAAGGGTCGCTTCGGTGATTCGCTCTGATGACATGCGGTTGCCTCCATCCAGTACCGAATCGAAAATCATCAGTCGTTGTTGATTGGGCTCACCATTTTGCCACTCGGTCCACTCTACCTCTTCGCCAGACCGGCCTCTGCCAGGGTCCCCGGTATAGGCAAATTGCGCCCAGTAAGACATCATGCTGGTCGAGACCGCTTCTGTTTCTGCTGTCATGGAGNCCTGATAATAGATTCGTATAGAATTGGTCAAGTTGCCGAATACAAAGGGAATCTCCATGGCATGGGAGGCGCCTAAGAGCGATTGTAGGTCGATAAAACCGAGATCACGCAAATCATCCAGATCCCAGCGATAGGCGAATACCTGCTTTCCCTGCGCCTTCCTCATCAGGCTCGCCAAACTATCTACGCCACGTAGTTTCCAGAGGTCTGAGCCGTACTGAATCATTTTTTGATAGCCCTCTCGGTCTTTGAATCTAACCGGCAGTACACCAAAAAGCATGTCGATGTAAGTGCTATTGGTTAAATTAAATAGTGTCATCTCATCGCGATTGGTACCAAGAATGATGGGAACTGCGTTGTACAAGGATATATCTGAAAACAGTACTGATTTCTCCATATTATTAGGCAACACAAATCCATCTCCAAAGATATTTGGTTGCCCTGCACTTTGCGTCTTTTGACTTTCTACTTTGCGAGGGCCCTGATAGGTCAGGGCCGCGAAAATCTGATCGGGAGATTTCGTCAGCATATAACTGGCTAGCGCTTGTGTACTCATTGCTTCTTGTTGCATTTTTGCGGTCCGTCTGGTCAGTGGCGGGCTATTTTGCGCTAGGCTGTCGATTACTAGCAGATTATTCACCATTTCTCTAGCACTTCGCGGGCTGCCAGGGTCTGCATCATCAAGGTAATTTTCGGCGTGGGTGACAGGGGTAATATCAATACCGCCACTCTGCACGATCGCCTTGTGAAATAGTCCCTCGGCGAGCGGTGAAGCCAGCATTGTTAAAACATTATAGCCACCGGCCGACTCACCAAAAATGGTCACATTCTCGGTATCTCCACCAAACGCCCCGATATTGGTTCGTACCCATCTTAAGGCTTCAATAATATCCAGCGTTCCGTAATTACCCGAGTTATCCTCGGGAGAATCGTTGCGAAGCGCTGGGTGACGAAACCACCCCAGTGGGCCAAGTCGGTAGTTGATCGAGACCACGATCAGACCGTGTTGATACGCTAAATTTGCACCATTATAGGAGACACTGCTGCTGCTTCCTCTGGTGTTTCCACCCCCGTGAATCCAAAACATAACTGGCAATGGCCGATTGGTCACCTCATTAGGGGCCCATACATTCAAGTACAAACAGTCCTCACTTCCCTGCCATGGCTGTGCACAGTCACTGCTAAAATCAACTGCCCGATACTGTCCAGACCAAGCTTCTGCCGGTCTTGGCGCTTTCCAACGCAGTGATCCAAGAGGTGGCTGCGCATAGGGGATCCCCAACCAGGCATGGGTGCCGTTATCGGTCTCAAAGCCAATCAATGTGCCTTGTTTTATGTTCCGTAGAGTAGTAGATGAGGCCTCGCCTGGAGTTGTGACCTCTTCTTTGACATAAATATATAGACTCGCTAGTAAAATTGAGATAGACACAACCGTTACCAGCANAAAGAGCAGGAGAATTTTAATAACTCTTTTCATTTTTTATTTAAGCTGCCCTGATTTTTTATCTTTTTTGCTACTTCCGTGTCGATTTATTTTTCTCTATCTCGCTACTCGTGTGACTATCTACTTAGCTGACAAGCTAGTCCCTAGCCATTATAAAGTCTAGTGATATCTGCAGATATCTTAGAGACCCTTCGAAACGGGTTTTTAATATCCTAACAATTATTATTTCCATCAGTCCATTGAACCCGTTCAAATTTGATGGTCTGCCAGTTTGCTTGGGATTTAAATTATTTAGGAACATTGGTAATTTTAAAAAATCGGTAATGATTCTTTTAATATGGAAATTGAAATATTTCTCATAGATTAATTGGGCCTAAGGGTATGATTCGATTTGGATTAATATGTTCATGGCTGAAGTAATAATGGCGTTTTATGTGATCAAGTTTGTAAGTGTTACTAATAGCAGGCATTAACAATAAATCATTCACATATCTGTGTAGATTTTTATAATCAAAAATTCNTCTTAAATTGCACTTGAAATGAGTAACATAGACAGCGTCAAACCTTAACAGAGTTGGAATAAGTCTTATGTCAGCTTCTGTAAGAGACTCTCCAACAAGATACTTTGAATTACCCAGCACAATCTCCAACTTATCAAGTGTGTTAAATAATAAATTGACTGCTTCATCATAAGCAGATTGTGACGAGGCAAAACCACTTTTGTATACACCATTATTAATATTCTCGTAAATCAATTCGTTAATTTGATTGATTTTTTCTTGCTTCTCCTTGGGGTAATAATCATTTTTATTGCCAGTTAAATCATTAAACTCTTTATTAAATATTCTTATGATCTGTGCAGATTCATTATTGACAATCGTTTTGGTTTCTTTATCCCACAAGACAGGCACAGTTACACTTGTAGTCACGTTTGGATCTGCCATTTGATAAATCTCTCGAAGAAATTCTTTGTTGTACAAATGATCTTTTGTTGAGCCAGGAAAGCTATCATCAAATTTCCACCCATCGTCTAACATATCAGGATGAACAATACTCACCCCGATATGATTTTCTAGGTTTTTTAATTCTCTGTAAATAAGAGTTCTAGTCGCCCATGGACACGCAAGACTTACATAGAGATGATAACGAGATGACTCTGGTTTATAAATATCGTGATTCTTGTCAATTGTCTCTAAAAAAGTTCTTGGAGGGCGATCATATTGACCACTATTTTTAGNGGGTACTATCGATTCAACNACCCACTCTCCGTCCACAAGTTTTCCCATTAGTCGTCTTCTTTCACGTTGTCTTAATACTCTTTTAATTCTCCCTTATGCTCTTCTTAGGTAAGTTTTCTATGTCAATGATCGATTTGACGGCTCTTAACTAAGAAGGGCAGAGATCTTAGTCACCCAATAACTCAATTTCGTCTCCTTTCTTGGCTTTTAAAGTGACATTGACGGATATGAACCAACACTTGTCCTCATTACTGATTTTGCAGTGGGTAGCGAATTGCCCAGAGAGATTTTCTACTGGCTGATACTTTTAATCGAAGACCTCCCCAATCATTACATTTTTTACAGCTCATTTAATTTTGGTATCCGCAAGAAGGCGTTGTCCGCGTTGTAAAAAAGTTCATCGTTCTTATTACCAATGTAAATTAATTTTTGATAATGTCAGATGAAAGCGATTGAACGCTTTTTTTACAAACTATTGATAAACTTCATTTTATAAGTGCAAATGAATTACCTTAAATGCCAAATATAGCAGACTTTTCTCCGCTAATAGTAGAAGACTTTTAAGTTCAGGTAGCCTGAGTTTTAAAAACTGCACAGAAGAGAGTCGATGATTAGGTGACACTTAGATTAGCTGGCGACTAACATAGAACTTGCCAAATACGATCAATTCATTCGAGTTAGCATCAGATCCTATAATAAATTGCAGGCAATTAAGGCCAATATAAATCTACATAAGAGTGACTGAATCCTGAGCTTCGTAGTCTATATTCATCAACTAAGGGTATTTTGTCGAGTTCAAGCATCTCATGCGTTTCAACAAACAAGTACTCAAAGTTAAAAGGCTCCGGTATTGAGAATATTGTATCTAGAATGTCCCACTCAGCACCCTCNATATCCATTTTTATTAATTTGATCCGTTTTTCGTGCGAATTTACTATATCCANAAATGATAGTATTTCTACATCGACAGAATCGCCTAAATTCATTCGCTGATCTGTATACCTGATCGAGGCTCCCTCTGATGCCGCGCGCCAATTATTGGGATCAGCAANTCCTTTCATGCGTCTCAAACGTGCAGACCCTGTTTTGGCACCAACAGCTTTATTATGAGTAACAACGTTGTTAAATTCTCTAAATCTTTCATCTAGTAACGAAAATGTGAGGGGGTCGGGCTCGTAGGCATGTACTTTGGCTCCAGTCCTAGCCAACTGAGCGGTAATCTCGCCAATGTTCGCTCCGAGATCGAGTACAGTATCGTTTTCTGATAGCTTNTTAAGTATTGATTCAAATTCGCTTAATGATCGCTTGCCAAATCGTCGCCGTAATTTTCTTCTGCTGGATCGACCAATATACCCAGGAATACCAACTGTTTGGGCTAACAATGTTTCAAAAACAGTGTTCGGTAGATAGTGAGGCATTAATTACTCCTAGATAATAAAATGTTCTCATCTGAAAACCGGGATAATAGGACGACTTTTATGGTAAATCTCTTATTCATGGTTTATTTCGTGAATATATCTTTTAATTTTTATACGCCCCGAATTTGATTACAACAGATTTGTACCTGTCTTGTGCTAAATATACATATTTTCTATCCATAACTGGACGGACCACTCCAGATATGATCTTTGATGAGCGAAACGATCTTCATTTTTCAGGCATCAGTGATCAGTTTACACTTTTGTGCTACAGCGTAGAGGAGTAAGAGATAGTTGCTCTATTTGGCGGAGTCAGTAGAGAACTCAGATATAAATCATAAATTTACATGTCTCTCAACAGCAAATTTTAATGGTAATAAGTAGAACTAAAATCACTTAAATATGCATTAAAAAACTATGTCGACTATTCTAATCTTTCCGATAATATTTAATNCTTGCTATANCTAATGATCAAAAAGCTCACATCATATATCATCTGTAACATAGTGTTACAGTGGCAGGCTTGGCTTATTCACCTTCTTTTGCCCAAGTAAAAATTCTAAAGGTATATGTACTCTATTCTTCCAAGCCGTCATAGTGTGGCTTTCTCCTTCGAAAACAAGAGTTTTCCAATCCAAATCTTTCACAAAACCATTTTCCTCCATGATTGAATCCATGCGGGCTTGCCCACGACCATAATTCGCATCATAGCTCTCAGTNCCTCTGTCAAAATAGAGAAGGTGATTTCCGGCAGATGGCCAATGGTCCTCATACCAGGTAGTTACTGCGTCACCGCCTAATGTCCAATGAGTAGACAAACAAGCAGCGCCACCAAAAATCCCAGGATATTCAGAGATCGCATATGCAGAAATCATACCTCCCATGCTGGATCCCATAATAAAAGTATTTTTCTGATCGGATTTTGTTCTATATTTTTGATCAACGTATGGTTTTAGCTCTCTCACCAAAAAACCTAGGTATTTATCAGAGGTGATTTTATCGATTCTAATGTCAGATTCTCGATGCAGAAATTGAGTTGCGATCTGCTTAGTTATCATTTTTTGTGGCATATACTCCGCTCGGCGTTTTGTTCCGGGTAAGTTCCAAACTGAAACAAAAATGACCGGATCAATTCTTTCATCTTCGATAAGCTGAGTAGCTATTTTATCCAAGTCCCAAAATAATCCGGTTCCATACCTCAATTTTGCATAGAGTGCATAAAACTTCNNCAAAATACCCTTATTCATCGGTGAGGACGCGTTATCAAACATAAATTGCCCATCATGAAGATACATTACTGAGTAACGTTGCTTTGTATTGCTCTCATACCCATTTGGNAACCAAATATCCANAGGACGATTTTCAACTAATTCAGACTTAAAAGATTCAATATGATGANATATTCCGTTGTTTCCGTTATCCGACAAAATCTTCTCCTTCGGGGAGCAAGCTCCCACTAACGTTATTAGCAGTGTAAATGCGTAGAAGCGAATCGCGATCAAATAGAAAATATTAATGGTCCTCCGCGAAACAAGTTTTTGCAAAATCTTATTATGCACAAGACTGAAGCGACCTATCTTTAGAACTCGAAGTACTTTGACCAAGCGTCCTACACCCATCATTCCCCAATATAGCGAGAAAAAGCTTATTATTTGAACTTTAATTAGGCACTTAAAAACGATCGACATCAATTTATTGATTAAGTGTGCTAATATATTTTTACATCATTCTATGTCACTGGAAATATCTAAATCATGTTTTTTTGACCATTAAATTTGAGGACATAGTGATGCGTTTGGATACTAGGTGAATGTAAAACGATAGATAAAAGTGAAACAGTTGGGCTATCTTTGCACGGGAGAAGAGGAAGCTTTCAGATATTCGTACACCATATCTTCAGGAAACTATTTACTTAAAACCAACGATATCTTAATGACAACCTTGTTGGTTAACTTGAATACTTACTTTGAACCTTGATAAAACTTTTAAAACTCGATTTAGGTGAGGGTCGCCTTTAAGCCACAGAGTTTTCAATTAGAATTTTTGGTTGGTATGAACAATAATTTTTGCGATTCGGCCTCATTCGTGTAGCATCGGTTGGCTAACTGTCTCATGGTAGGGTAAATAGTTTTTCACACCGATATTTGCCCTTATAGGCGGGAAAATATTGTCCACCCTTGCCTAAGAAACTTATCTCTTGAGTGAGCAAGGCTGTTCTTGTGTTGAATTTAAAAGAGTCTCGATATTGAATTTTATCCAAAGGATTAGCAGCGTGGTTGAACTTTATAGTGTCTCCTTGCTTTTCATAGTTCAGACCGAGGAGGTTTCCAATGATAACGGTCTCATTTTTTCGATTGAATTCTAAAACAACATTTCCAAGTTCGATTAGGTTTGGATTTATTTGATTATTTTCATACCACTGTGATATCTGGATACAGTCGAATTTTTTTAAATTTAAATTGTGGGGATTTTTATTGTGTTTGTGAATTCCAGAGATTTTGGACACTTTTTCAGCACCCACGTTTGGTAGTCGGTCATTTCTCGTTATTTTTGGTTTCGTTGGATCTGTTATAATTGACATGAAACTTGTGAGCAATGCTGAGATTAGTATTCCAGCAATCAAACCGAGCGCGAAAGATCGGGTTGAAAAGTCATAACGTTCTTTCGTTTTAATATCATCCATTTGCGATGGATGATATTGTACTAATAATATTATTACTACTGTTTCGTTAGGTCTGGCATATACGTGCGACTACCTCCGTAGCTCTGATATAAAACGAAGTTTTGATGTTTGAGTCAAATCAAGAGTTGGAGTCGTGTGAATCTCCTTGATCAAAATCAAAGTAGTTTTCCTTCAATTTAATTTACTTAGATCAATCCGTATTCGTGCATTGTTAGGATGAATTTCTTGTTTTTGTTTGGCATCATATACCGCTATAGTGAAATTATGGGTTAAATGGTGCATTGAACCGGTTTCACATAATCTTTTATTTGGTGAATCTATTCTTCGAAATTTAGGCCGCTTCCTCATGTTGCAATCCACGTGCTACTCGTGTGTCTCTGAATTTGATAGGATTTCCGGAAAGACATGTTTTGACATTACAATTTCGTATTTGTGAACATTAAAAGATTTACTGTTGGTTATACATGTATTTGAGTTGATATGGACATAGATTTAATTTCAAGCGTAATCTTCCTTGCGATTCGCGCAGGGACGCCATTGTTATTGGTGGCGCTTGGGGAGCTTATATGTGAGAAATCAGGTGTTCTGAATCTAGGACAAGAGGGAATGATGTTGCTTGGCGCGGTGTTAGGTTTCGTTATTGCTTATGAAACCGGTAGTGCGTTTTTCGGATTAATTGCCGCCGCTATTACCGGTATTTTTGCGTCGCTAGTATTTGCTGTTATTGTATTACAGTTTTTCGCAAATCAAGTAGCTGCGGGACTTGCGCTCACAATTTTTGGTTTTGGCTTGAGTTCTTTTTTGGGAGCGGGATATATTGGGAAATCGGTTGACGGAATCCCTAGTTTGGATTTCTTTGGTTTAAGTGAAATACCTTTTCTCGGTAATGTATTTTTTTCTCATGACCCAATAGTTTATCTTGCCTTAACAGTATGCCCTATCCTTTATTGGTTTGTTTATGGTACGCACGCAGGCTTGGTTCTCAGAGCGGTTGGTGAATCTCCAGAAACGGCAAGTAGAATGGGTATAAATGTTTTAACAGTCCGCTACTGCTCAATTATGTTTGGCGGTGCAATGGCCGGACTTGGCGGCGCATATCTGTCTTTAATTGTGACTCCGCTTTGGGCAGATGGCATGACAGCGGGTCGAGGTTGGATTGCTCTTGCACTCGTTGTGTTTGCAAGTTGGCGCATTGGACGACTCGTATTCGGGGCTTACTTATTTGGTTTGATGGGTATACTAAATTTGGCGTTACAAAGCATTGGCGTTTCAACCTCGCCAAATTTACTCGCGTGTTTGCCTTACATAGTTACAATATTTGCTTTGATTATACTTTCGAAAAACCGGCAAGATAGCATGCTTAATATCCCATTATCTTTAGGCAAACCATTCCATTTTCTAAACTAGCAACGGGGATTCTAAATGTTATTCATCTTGGATCGAAATTTATCGTTCATCATTGTGTTACTAATGCTGTTACAGGCATGTGGCGGAGGTACCTCGCCAGACCTAGTCGATGATACTCCACCTGGCGAAGATACTGCCCCTTTAAAGGTCGCATTTGTTTATGTTGGTCCGAGGGGAGATGCAGGGTGGACCTATGCTCATGACAAAGGGCGTCTTCATTTAGAGAGCATACTGAATGACAAGGTAAAAACCACATTTATTGAGAGTGTGGCCGAGGGAGCTGATTCTGAACGTGTTATAAATCAGCTTGCTCGGTCTGGTAACAAGCTTATCTTTGCGACGTCTTTTGGATACATGAATCCAGTACTTGCCGTTGCTAAGCGATATCCAGATGTGATTTTTGAACATGCAACGGGATACAAAAGAGCTGCCAATGTAGGTACTTATTTCGATCGAGCATATGAGGGTCGCTATCTCGGAGGAATGGTTGCAGGTGCCATGACAAAAACAAATACCCTAGGTTATGTGGCCTCCTTCCCAATCCCTGAGGTCATTCGTGCTATTAATGCATTCACTTTAGGTGCGCAATCAGTAAATCCAAAGGTGAAGGTAAAAGTTGTTTGGGTTTCAACTTGGTATGATCCTGCTCGAGAGCGTGAAGCCGCAGAAACAATGATTATTCAAGGAGCAGATGTGATAACACAGCACACTGATTCTGCTGGTCCTATAGCTGCGGCTGATTCAAATGGAGTATATGCCATTGGGTATAATTCAGATATGTCCGTGTATGGAGAAAGTGCCCACTTAACGGCTGTCGTTCATGATTGGGGGCCTCTTTATGTTGAGAAGACACTTGCTGTGATAAATGGCACTTGGTTTTCCGAGGATGTCTGGCCCGGATTATCCTCTGGTGTGGTAGGTTTATCTGAAATGCACACGGATGTCCCTGATAGGGTGGTGGATAAGGTTGCTGAAATAAAAGCAGCAATAATTGATGGAAACATCCACCCCTTTATGGGGCCAATTTATGACCAGGCGAATGAGCTACGTGTTCCCGCGAACACAGTCATGACAGATGAGGAACTATTAGAATTTAACTGGTATGTAAAAGGCATCGAGGGTAATCTGCCTTGATACTAGAAAAACTACCTCCGCAACGCCTGTGGATTAAGAACCCAATCGCTGTGCTCTCCGAGTTTGACTGTAAGGGTGGTGTTGTCGTTGTAGGAGGTAAAATTGTCGAGCTAGTAACAGCTGGCAGCTCTCCAGCTACAAACGTGGATGCCATTTTTGATGCGTCACGCTTAGTTTTGTTACCAGGCTTGATTAATACCCATCACCACTTTTACCAGACCTTAACCCGAGCATTTTCAAGGAGTCTTAATCAGGAATTGTTCTCTTGGTTATTAACCCTTTATCCAGTGTGGGCAAACCTCAGGCCCTGTGATATTTCCATGTCGAGTCGACTTGCCATGGTTGAGCTTCTTTTGTCTGGTTGTACAACAACCGTTGATCATCATTACGTATTCTCCGACAGCTTGACTGATGCAATTGATATTCAGATTGAGGAGGCAAATAATCTGGG
>NZIZ01000005.1 GCA_002691825.1 Porticoccaceae bacterium | reverse complement strand
CCGAAATAATATTTCTACGTTGACGTATTGGTCTTTAGAATATGGGCTTCTTACCGGTAAGGTAACCACGGATCGAGTATTTGAAGAGGACGATTTTCGGCTAGATTCGGGGAAATGGCTTCCATGGTTCAAAAAGGAAAATATTGTTCGAATAACTGATATGTTTACATCTTGGCGAGATATTTTAGAGAAGCATCGATGTACTATTGCTCAACTAACACTTGCTTGGACTGCTGCCCAACCGGGAGCTACTCATATTTTATGTGGTGCGAAAAATGTGGCCCAGTCGTCCCAAAATGCTGGTGCGGGATCGCTGTGTTTGTCAGAAGTTGAAATACAGCGCATACGGAATGACATAGTCGCCTTGGGCAGTCCTGCTTAACTCGAAGGTCTATGATTACGAGGAAAAATTTGGTTTTATAATTTTTTTGGGCTCATTATTCCCGAAACTATTGTTGCAGTCTGGGGATCTATCTTACTCATGTATGATAAATGGCGTGTTATGTCTAATGTTAAGGAATTTGTTATAACCTCCCATCACTCACAACCACCAATAGTTGTAGCTTTCGTTTTGGCCGGAACTATATCGCTAACTAGTTTGGATCTTAGGCTCGAGAGATCAGACCTCTCATTGTAACAATGAAAATGATCGGTCTTTTTTATTTATAATCTGTTTGGGGCATTCGACATGCGTGAAAGCTTTGAGGAATTAGGAGGAGCATCAACGAAAGATCCCAGTTCATTAAAACGTTGGCTTGCGTCAAGGTTTCTTACCCGCCTAACCTCAGAGAAAAGACTCTTAAAAATGCGTCGTTACGAGGAGACAAAACGGCGGTTTAGAGGAGGAAAACACGTTGTAGAGTACTTCCATTTTGTTGAAGACAGTTACAGCCATTTATCCGCGCAGGTGTTGAAAAAGTTCGCAGAGCGTTATGAAATTGAAATCTCATGCCATTTGGTAAGTGGTCCACCGGGCGATAGTGCACCAGAGCTCGACATGCTAATGAAACTGTCCCGAATCGATGCACACCTTGTTGCACCCGAGTATGGCCTTCAATTTCCTAAACATCCAGAAGCTCCGGCTGAGAGTCTATGCCGCTTTTCAGAGGAAATTTTGGCGGCTCAAGACAGTCAAACGTTCATTGATTGCGCGCAAGCTATAGGACAAGCTCTTTGGGCTGGTGATGAGAATATATTGCGTGATCTTGCAAAAAAATATGGCAGGGTATGCTCTAAAGATGCCAAAGACCGAATAGCGGCGGGTAATGCGCGACGTTCTGATTTGAACCATTATCTTGGGTCTATGTTTTTTTATGCAGGGGAATGGTATTGGGGAGTGGATCGGCTCTACCATCTCGAGGCTCGTCTAGGTGAGCTGGGCCTTGATAAGAGGTCGCCCAACCCCATTATAATGCCGAGGCCTGAGATTGAATGGGGACCCTTGAAGGATGCCGGCTTACTGACCTTAGAGTTTTTCCCCACGATGCGCAGTCCTTATGTTGCTATAATATATGATCGGACAATAAGACTAGCTGAAGAAACGGGGGTTCGGCTGTCATTGCGCCCTGTATTACCTATGGTCATGAGAGGTCTGAAGACAACCCACGACAAAGGACGCTATATTTTTTGGGATGCTTCGAGAGAAGCTCGAGCATGTCAGGTCCCATTTGGAAATATTTATGATAGTGTTGGTGACCCGGTGCGTTACTGTCACTCATTATTTGATTGGGCCTGCGGGTTAGGGAAAGAGAGAGAACTTTTTGGTAGCTTTTTAAGTTGCGTCTTTGCGAGGGGAATAGATACTAACACACAGAAAGGTATGCGAGAGGTTGTTGAAATGGCAGGGCTGGATTGGAAAGAGGCGAAGGTACGAATCGGAAATCTTGGATGGGCGGATTTGCTAGAGAAGAACAGAAAAGCGCTATATTTAGCTGGTATCTGGGGCACCCCAGCCTTCAGATTGCTGGATGAGGATGGTGAAGAGCTCATTTCCCTATGGGGACAAGATCGTTTGTGGTTACTCTCAAGAAAGATTCAAAGATACCTTGCTAGAAGAGAGAACTGATACAGATATGGTATTTGAAGATTAAGAAGAGATTCAAAAATTAATAATTTACAATCTAAAGTGAATCGGAATATTGGCGGAGGGTACAGAATCATCACCTTCCTGATAAATTAGTAATCAAGCACTCTTGGAGAACATTTTTGGAGTTAGAATTTTTTACAGCTTCGCTGATCAATCTTCTCATTAATTTAAGTTATTCAATCCTTGCTCTTGTNGTCGGGGTTTATGGNCTTTTGTGGGTCGATGANAAACTNTTGAAGAANATAGACCTNGAAGAGGAAATGAANAAAGGNAATNTTGCGGTNGCNATATTTGCNTCAACAATNTTANTTTTTGTNGCGTTNATTATNGCTTTNGGTTTNCGNGGNTNAATAGATGTCNCGGGACGGATGGACCTCNNTAGCTCTNTTCTNTTCTATCTGCTTTTTATTNTTTTTCAATAGNTTCACTGATACTACTAANCCAGNNTTATCNCAGNTNGNTCGGNCNGGNNCNAGTAANTTTCGNGNNCCTGANNAGCCTATNNGNGGGGTGCACCATNNACANNAAAAGATAACTNTANNTATGACAANANAGGNGCACTCTATATNNTCNCNATTGATAAGCGNTTGGCTCCCAGAGAAACTTGCGGCNGAGTTNGCTNNACGCAANCANGGCNATGTGGTTCCCNTNGGCTANCGAGGAATTGGAACCATTAACATGTCAGCNCCCTCNACTAGCCGTNCACATTNTTTNGTNAANGAGTATTTAGANGGNTNTGANCCCTACCNNGTCAAGAACATAATGGAGCCNCTNTATNTNATATCNCAAAGAAANCAGTATCAGCNTGATGCTCNNCAATACTCGGGTCGCCAAGAGGTNTGGCAAACNAGTCGAGAGGCATATNGTTTNTCANGAGGTGATTGTGANGANCANGCGCTTTTGNTGGCTGATTGGCTNATTGCGATGGAAGAAGATGCGAGGGTNGTGCTNGGNGAGTACCGCGGTGGCGGTCATGCTTGGGTTGTATTGTTNAAGNATGGTAAAGANTANTTACTTGAGGCTACNANAAAAAAGGGNTTNAGTCGATCAAAGCCATATCCNNTNGCTGCNTTACACANAGATTACCAACCTGTNTACATGTTTAATCGNNCTGANTTNTGGGANAATNTAGGNTCAAAGTATACAAGNAGCTACCAAGGAGATCATTGGCAAAAACAAAGTCAATACGANNTACCNACTTTANTGTAAATGGATCGAATTATGNGNNANTTNNNTAAANTGANATAAANGGAGGGATTAAATCAATGTCNCGACNNGAGATNCNATTTACNCAAAAACTGCAAAGGTNTNTTGNGGTNAANATTNTNNCTTTGTCGTTGGTGNCTNTAAATTCNTCGGCAGACTNNNACGAATCGCTCATCGGTCACGAGGCGAGTCCGCAAACTCCTATGGTTATATTGGAATGTTGTGATAGCTCGGAATCCATCAATCATGTATCAGAGGCTGAAAAAGCACTAGATACTCCATTGATGTCGCCTGATCGTCGGCTTAATCAATCATCGGATGATGGGGGTTGTATGCCTCCCGGAAGATCAGGTTTAAAATTGGAGAATACAAAGTGAAGCTGTTGATAATAAATTGTATTGATATTCCGTCGTAGATAACCGGCAAACAGATGTCAATTGTTTGTAAATATGTATCGTAATAAGTCGGTTTTATAACGACTGCTAATACTCTGAATAAAATTGATAAAAATAATTTTTAAATAAAAATAATGCCTTGGTATCCTATTTGCGATGCAAAATATTGAAAAATCTATAGCGAGTTGTATTATCATTTATGAGTGACAAGGCCCTAAATTTGTGTAAACTCGGGTATTGATAAGAATATTTATCTTAAATATGTAGTAGTACTTACTTTAAAAATAATTCAACTGGAGTAGGGTAATGAGAAAAATAACGGGGTATATATGGACGGCTGTGGTGGCGGGCAGTTTTGTTTCGCATATCGTGGCAGATGGTCATCCGCCACCACCAGAGTGTGCGGATGCTGAAGCTATTATAGCCGAAGCGGGGATAGATCCGACCGAACTTGCAGTAACGTTTATGGGATCTGAAGGTGAGGGCATAGATCCGATGGTGGCTGTCGCTGAAAAATTCTTCGGAGGCGACATGGAGGCTGCCGATGTACTAATGGGTGGTTTGGAATCTACCAACACAGATCCGGTGATGTGTGGGCACATATCAGAAGAAATGATGCATGAAATGATGCCTAATGGAATGATGCCTGGCCCGGATGGTATGATGCACCACCCTGATGGGATGATGCCCGAGGATGGTATGATGCATGATCCTAATATGATGCCTGGTCCAGACGGCATGATGCACCACCCTGATGGGATGATTCCCAAGGATGGCATGATGCACGAGGAGGGTATGTCAACCGGTTCAGGGCCACCTATGTAATCTTTGACAGCCAATTAGTTAATAATTGACGTTGGTAAGATGGCTCCCTGCAGAGGGAGCCATTACCGCCCCCTAACACAAGCAAGAATCAAATATGGGCGCTTTAGCCCATCGGTCGCTCAAAAGGTCTTTAGAGTGGCCCATAGAATGGTGGAAAGAAATAGAGTGATTCCAGCAAATATGGTAAAACCGATAGCAAATTCTGGCTTGATTTTGTCATCTCTCCTCGGCTCTGTATATTGACCTATCGCGACAATCAGACGGATTACTTTTAGGGTTCCATATCCACATAAAAGAGCTACAACTGCTAACCTAAAGTAATCAAAGCCTGATCCCTTAGGGAGACCCAAAGCTAGCTCTAGTGGCGCAAGTAATATCAGAAAGGCACCTGTATAGAGTGCGAAAAGGTATGCTACGCCATATATCCAGAAGGCTTTTTGCAATGGAGGTATTTGTTCAAATGACATTATACCAGTCGTATTTAGTAAACAATATCGCGTACAGATACCTTAAATAATTATCGATTGCAACCATTTTTCTATGTAATATTAGTGCGTTCCCCGGTTAAATGTTGAGATCGTAAATGCAAAGTTTTTATGGGCTGGAATATTATTTAGGTAACAGCGGCCGCGGTTTTTATGGGAAGTTGCATGCAATTGGCAAGAAATAAGAGTTTGTGTCTCTTACGTCATGCGAAGTCATCATGGGTTGATAGTGCATTAGCGGACTTTGATAGACCCCTCTCTCCAAGAGGTAAAAGCAATGCATCAGATTTAAACAAATTCTTGATGTCCAAAAACTTTGTCTTTGACAAGATTCTTAGTAGCTCATCACGTCGAACTAAAGACACGTGTGGTATAGCGTTAGACGGGATTACTAGCCGTGATAACACTATTTTTACGGATTCACTTTATATGGCATCCGCCAATACTATTATCAATATGATAAGAAGTCAGGACAATCATTTGAATACCATTCTCGTAGTTGGACACAACCCATCTATTCATGAGGTTTTTGAGGTTCTTACTGGTAAACATTTGATCAAGTATCCGACTGGAACTCTTACTGTAGTTTGTTGCCCTCCAGAGTGGGAAAATCTTTTAGATAATTTCTGTGGGGTGAGTAGCTTTCTTCCTCCAAAACATTTACATGCTCTCTAATCATGATTGGGAGTCGTTTCTCAGGGAATATGGCTAAAATGTAATGTGCCTCTTAGTTACCGGCTAATACTAATGTAAACATTTTTATTAATGGTTTTAACTGAATTTGCCTTATTTTCAATCGTCATCAACATTTGCAATAGTCTAAATAAAAAAGTTAATTTTTGAACAGTAGTCCGGATTTTGGTGGATATGGTGCTATACTCGGTGGGCATTAGTGGGTCATATAATTTGTCTTTTCGATATAGCACTGCATCTGAATTATCTATGTTGAGTAAGCCAACAAGTAGTGATACAAATTGGTGAGTATAGCCTAGAGCTTCGGTTTGATTGAGATAAAGAAAAATCCTGTGACCCTTTGTCGAGAGCATATTGAGGAAAAGTCAATTGAATCATTATCCTTGGTATGAGGTTTTATCTTACTATCATCGCGCGTGTTTATCAGAAACTAACGACACTTGCGCTATTGTTTTTGACATTGATGGGACGCTGATTGATCCTCGTGTAATGCAACTGGTTGTGCTCAAAGCGTATGATGAGGTGCATGAGACATCATGGTTTGACGATAAAGGATTAAATGACCTAACGATTTATGAGATGTACATTCGTCAACAGCTTCTGAAGTGGGAAATCCCTGCCACTAAGATTAATCACATTTGTGAGTTTTATTATGAAAATCATTGGAGTGAGAAAACCGTTTTAGAAACTGCCACACTTTACCCTGAGCTGTCTGATTTAATGAAGCAGCTGTTTGATTGCTCGCAAACAGATGTTTTTTTCTGTACTGGCCGTCCAGAGTTCATGCGTGAATTGACTATTGCAAATTTACACAAAATATTGCCGAGCTATAAAGATCAAATAACTAATTATAACTTACATATGAATTCTCGTGATTGGGAGTATGTGGTTCAGGAAAAACGCAGGTCTATGGAGCAACTAATCTCCCGTAACAACGTGATTGCTTTTGTTGATAATGAGCCAAGCAACTTAATCGGGCTCACATTCTTACCTAAGAGTTGTCTTCTTGTGCACGCAGATACAACTTATAAAGCATACCAGGAAATGCCTGAGCGCTGCTTGCAGATGAGTAATTATATTAATTACCGACCTTTGGTCGATGCGGTCAGTTAAGCAATACGACTATCAAAAAGAGTAGCAGCAGTTCTCTTTCTGGAAAATAGGGCTTTAAACGTAATCTCAAGTCTTGTAGCGTCTTTGAGTAATTTTTCTCAAGCTTCAGGCTTATTTTTAACCGCAAAAGCCTTCCCAAGCCTTGGTATTTTCCTGAAAACGTTTTAAATCCGGAGTTGTAAACTTGATATCTTAAGTTTTTGATTCACGTGCCCAATCGGCGAAAGTCACGGTTTGCTAATTTACGACACCTTAAATGCGGTCGGCATCGAGCTTTTTTGCATACTTATGAATCGGAAGATCATTTTTAACGAACAGCCCACCTCAAACTTGATGGAGATTGAAGTTATTTCTGTGATCGATCGATTTTACGTCTAAATTATTCCCATCCCGATCCTTCCTCCGATTTAAATAAAGTGGTTGATGTATCTCGTCACTGAGGTGAATAAAAAAGGCAAGAGCCTTCTAGTGCTGTCTATTCGTCAGTGATCTTTCAGCAACTCTCATGTAACGGATGCCGAGAGCTTCAAGCACATCTCCGATTCTATTTCTGGTTACGCTACCCAAGGTTTTGTTATCATTAATTCTGATGTTCTACTAATACGATCNTATGACTCCAGCTCTTTCTTGACTTAATTTTATAGGGCCAAATTGAGAGGTGGTCTAATGACTTCCCTCAGGAAAGCTTACGTTAGCATTTTTTGTCACGCTATGGAGGTGTCGCTCTAAAATATTTGCGACCAATTTGTGGCCGTAGTCCTACTAGACACAAGCAGGTGACACAACTGTGACGAAAATTAAAGCGAGGGTAACATAATTAACCATTTTCAAAATCAAGTATCCATACTCTGCTTAATACCTAAAAATCATAATATAGATTCTGTGTGTATGCGGCGTTTTATTATCCTTCTAGCTATTACTAAATTTACTTGCATAGCCCAGTTCGCAACGTTATGTCTTTGTCTCTCTCTGGAAATTTTTTTAAATTGTAGTAAAAATTCAATTGTCCAATCGAGAGAGACCTAAAAAAAATGATGACGTTTTCATTACAGCAGCTCATATTAAAAATATAACTGCTTCTACCCGCGATGTAATGTACAAAGAAGCCCAATAAATCTCGCGAGTGTGACGAATTGCTGTTCAAATATGACGAAAACAAAGTGATTTATTTATAGTTTATTGGCACTACTAACCGAGGGAGTGTTTTTAATTTGTTCTTGGTGGTCAGGGTTTTTCATAATTGATTCCCTTACGGTTTAAAGCTTCCTTAAGCGGCGTTAAATACTCTTCATACATTTTCCAACGGTTAATGCCCGATTTAAATACCGGTTGTCTAACCTGAGTTGCACTTAAAGTCGTTATTACACGCTGATTTTGGTGAGGATTTTGACACGCAGCCTCATGCTCAAGCCCACAAAAACTGATGATATTTGAGACAGACTTATCAAAATTTATAATGAGGTCCTCATATGAAATCCGCATAAGAAATGAGGGGAACAGTTTTTCCCAATGCGACATAATGCTTTGGTAACTTGCATAAGCGGCCGCAAGCTCATTAAAGTCATACGTAAATTTCCAATTTTCATTGAACAATTGCCTGTAGCATCCGAAACAGACATCCATTGCATTTCGATCAACTTGAATGACCTTAGCGTTCGGTAAGCATAGGCTTATGATACCAATGGCTCTATAATTTAAGAGAGCTTTGTCGGTGAATCGCTTATAATCGCCACCAATTTTTTCAATTTGTTTTAGGTAAACATCACCAATTTCTTTCCAAGCGTAATCTCTTAGTCGGGGGAGCCAATCTGAGAGGCCACCCCTTAATCGATATTTGTTTTTGACTTGAACGGTGGAGTTTACAAAAAAGGGTATTTCTCCCAGTCCTCTTACCTCGGAGTGTGACGATATTATTTGCTCAACCAAGGTTGTACCGCTTCTTGGAAAACCAACAATAAATATTGGAGCCGCAGAGTTATTTCCGACATTGGCATGGGTATTAATGAAATTCGAATTGAGTATATTTGTGAGTGATCTTTCAATTGCTTCATCTTCGAGGATGTTATATTGAAGAGTTTTTCTTTTGCTCAGGTTACCGTCCTGCAAGTGCCTAAATGCAATATTATAATTGCCTCGAGATTCCTCAATTCGGTATCCCGCAAAATGAGCATGATAATTCTGGTTTAGCTTGTAACTATTTTTTGACGTTTGGAAATCTACGCGCTGCAGATCTGTAGTTGGATCTTGCGTTATGTCGGATCGATTCCAGAGGGGTTTGCCGTATTCTGGTGCAAGTACAAGTGCTTTGTCGAAGAGTTCATCTGCGCGTTTAAAGTGACCCACATCTTTTAATATGGAGCCCAGTGAATTGATAGTGATGGGATCATTAGGTTGTAATTTATACAGTTTTTCCAGAGTTGGAATTGCCATCCTAGCATTGCCCTCTGCCCTCATGGCAGCAGCATAATATGACAAAGATAGCTTATCCCGTGGCTTTTTTTTGAGATAACTGGAGGATGCCTCTAAAAGTTCGGAAGTTAGCGACAGAGAGAGTAGTTTTTGATAGAAATATTCTCGGAGTTGTTCCGCCCACGGATTATCTTTCAGGATCTCTCGAACATGTGTAATTGATTTGTCGTGATCGTTTTTAGTTTTTAGTTCTTGTAATACGTCATGCTCACTCTTTTGAGTAATATGATTGGCTGTCTTAATCTTTAAGAGTCGTTTTTGATTTTTTTTTCTGTACATTTCGTTGTGAATATTTCACCTATACAAAGGTTCGCTTGTCTTTCTTCATAATATAACTCAAATTCGTGAGATGTTTGTCGTAAAATTTCAAGACAAGCTTTGAAATTATGTATCCTCAAAGAAAAAAGACTACAAATCAATGTGGGTGGACGCGCTACGATTGATTTTTTAGCGGCGGTTGCTAAATCATCTCTATTGAACCACGGATCTGAGAGAGTAGTGATGTAAAAAATGCCTCGAGATAGTCAATTAAGGCCAATGAAGATTTGTGCGTATGGGTTTTCGATCCAGAGAGATTACGAGGCGACTTGTTGCGTTACACGGCGGTTTTTGACATTTATCATTGTCATGATCTCCTCAATTAGCGGGAGAGGATTAGGAGAATTATAATGGTCATAAAATGTGCGGATACTATCTTTTTCGTGCAGCGAAAACTGCTTACGATTAGAGGGCAATAGAGTGATTAGTCATGTATGCTAATACGCCTATTTTCGGTGAGGAAATCGTTCATGAGAGGCGGTGACACAAAACTTTACGAAAGCATAAGGGCCTATCAAGAGGCTTTAGTAGAAGCGAAAATTACTGGTTCGAGCCTAGCAGGGGTATTTAGGGGTTCTGAACCGCTCGCGATATCCAGCATATTCTCAGAACTTAGTGAGGATAAAGAAATTACCAGAGACACTATTTTTCCGATTTGGTCAATGTCGAAGCCTATCACCATAGTCGCGATGATGATACTTTATGATCGGGGGGCTTTCAGGTTGGATGACCCAGTAAAAAAATATATCCCCTATTTTTCAGATTTAAGATGTCGGTCGGAGGACCCAAATTCGCCTCCTTATCACTGTGAAAATGATCTTTCGATCATGCATCTGCTGACTCACAGAAGTGGATATGAATATTACGGTGATCAGGCGGGAGGGGGGCCAGATCTTCGGTTTCCATTTTCTGACCTCGATGATTTTTGTAAGCACATGGCATGCCAGCCCCTGCCATTTGAGCCCGGAACCAATTATGTGTATGGCCTCAATCAGGCTATCTTGGGTAGGTTGGTAGAGGTGCTCTCTGGTCTAGAGTTCTTTGAGTTTTTAAAGTTAGAAATATTTTCACCGTTGGGGATGGATAGAACAAGGTTCTCCATGACGCAAGAGGATAGAAAAAATTTTCAACCACTTTATAGAAAGACCAGCGTGTCAGTTGGCGCAAATGCAGAAAAAAGGATTGGTGTAGAGTATAAAATTGATAATAACAATACGGGTATCACTACTGATTTTGACGAGCTTAACTATGAGGAGGGAACTCGGCTTCAGTTTGGAGGCGAGGGATTGGTCAGTACTTTCGATAACTACAGGAAGTTCTGTGAGATGCTTTTGATGTCAGGCATGAGCTCTGGACAGCAATTAATATCTTTGAAATCTTTTCAGTTGATGAAGACAGTTGTAACACCTCACAGCATCCGTAACGGACATTTCGACAATGGTTTCGGATTTGCCTGTTCTTTTTTTGTATTGGAAAATAGCTATCTTGATGGCACAGGTTCGCCAAGAGGGATTTTCGGCTGGTCGGGTTATCACAACACTCATTTTTGGGTTGATCAAACTAACGACCTATACGGACTGTTTATGACGNGGACGACACCATTTTCGTGGGAAATCCAGCGGCAGTTCAGAGCAGCGGTCTACGATGTATTGAGGTAGTGAAAAAACAGTTACAACTTAGCAATTTACTAAATTCACAGGTATTACATTCAGAAAACTCAGGGATAAACCATGTCAGCAAATAACTCGGCTTATAAAAATCCACAATTCCTTATTTCAGCTGATGAATTACGCGAGAGGCATCAAAAGAACAACATAAAAATATTTGATACTAATGTTGATTTTCAGATATCTAACTCAGGCCCAGTTATCGAATCAGGGCAGCGGATATATAAAAAGGGACAAATTCGTGGAGCAGGATTTATTGACCTTCTGAACGATTGGTCAGACCAGTCCTCTGCTCTCGCTTTTACTGTACTATCCCGCGATCTTCTCGTTGAAAAAATTGGTCAAAGCGGTATAAGTAATGAATGCGAGGTTATCCTTTATTCTTCCGGCGCAATGATGTGGGCTGCGAGAGCCTGGTGGATTCTTTATTATGCGGGTCATATGAATATCAAACTCCTCAATGGTAGCTACGGCGGTTGGATTTCGTCGGGAGGCGAGATATCGTCAGGGTTTAATACATATGCACCAGAAATATTCATTCCAAGTTGGAGCAGAGAAGCTTTTTCGTCTCTTAGTGTTGTGGAAAGCGCCCTCGCCGGGAACGTATGTACTTTAAATGCTCTTCCAGAGGACGCGCACAAGGGCCTAGCGAGTAATCTCACTCATCGCAGGGGGCACATTCCGGGAAGCTTGTCATTAAGTGCCTCCAGCCTTTTAACAGGGGACTACTTCTTGGATGCCGAATCTTTGGCAATGGCCCTAGATAGTGTGGGCGCGTTATCTGAGAAGCCGGTGATTACGTATTGTGGTGCTGGAATTGCAGCAACGATTGATGCGTTTGCATTGAAATTAATGGGAAAAGATGACGTCTCTGTGTTTGATGGTTCTCTCGAGGAGTGGGCGCAGGATGATACACGAATGTTGAATAGTGGATCATTTTAATTGAGTCAACAGAATCGATTTGGTGTCTTGCCACTACGTTCACATAATCAAAAACCAACCCAAATCAAACATGAGAAATAGACTGGCACCAAACCCGATCAAGTAAAATATGCTACGTGTACTCGGATTTTTGTGAGTTATGATCATATAGTATGTAATTGTGTGAAGTACCCTCGCGATGGCGAATATCCAAATGATCGCAGAGAGTCTTTCAGGGTGGTACCCCGCCATGAGGGCGAGAAATGCCAGTCCTATAAGGGGTATTATGTTTTCTAATGAGTTCCAAAACGTTCTGTGAGCGCGAAAAAAAAAAGATTCTTGGTCCAATGACGGATCAATAATTCCTACCCGATATCCACTTTGCATTCGATGCGCTAGGACGGCAACTACAAATTGGCAGACTATGGTAAATAATATAAACCATATAGCTATGAAGGTTGATCCATATTCTTCCAACAAAACCACACCTCCTGTGTCCGGATGACAAAAAGTCTATGACAACTCAAAATACCATTTTTTTANAAATTTGTCTTTTTCGTCTTCACAAAAAGAAATCATATCTTGATGATTTGATGATTTGATGATTTGATGATTTGATGATTTGATGATTTGATGATTTGATGATTTGATGAGTTCTTTTACTCAAAAGGGTGCTGCCCTTATGTTAAGTAAGATTCATGATTTGTAATACTTAGTTATTTTAAAGATTATTTTCCGGGCAAGAAATGTAATAAAAGTTAGTTCGCCACTGCATCACCTGTTGAAATAGGAGTATTATCATAAGAGCGATATAAAAGTTAAGTATATAAAAAATTAGTTAGATTTCCGATTAAATTTAATATTAGAGCAGGTGAATGGCAATAACACAATCAATGCATATCATGCGGCGGGGTACTTCTNCATAAAATATTCTGCGTCAGTGCGCTGCTCTACTTTTCTGTCTTCAATAGCAAGATATTTTTAGCCCTAATTAGTGCTACAGAGAGATAGCGAACATAGCATTATTTTTCTTAGTAAGCTGAGTGTTGATGGGAAGAACTCCCAAAAATTTTGTGGTTACTTTAGACTTAATATTGATTACTAAAAAGATGGGGGGAGAGCAATCCTAGATCCGGTAAAGAGTTTAAAATGTCACAAAAGGATAATCTCAAAGGGCTCTCATCATGGTATAAACGAGGTGATGTTGAAAAGCGTTGGATATATCAGAGCTAATTAACAGCATAATACCAAAAATGATTAGGTATTATTCATGTTGGAGAATACGTAACCAACTTTTTTTAATCCTCTGGAGAAGCACGCTTGCGATGATATTCAGGACTGATTTGAGGGATTGGCATGGATTTTAAAGACTTTATAGATGATGCTAAGAGTAAGATTCTCGGCGAGAAGGCTAAAGGGGAAAATGCGCGAGAGGGATTTGTTGATGGCGTTTCCAGTATTCTCGGCAAAGGANAGGAGATGGCCAGCGATGTGGCTATCGCACTTGTAAATGATTTCAATGAGATGCTCCCCGTGCTTTCTTTAGCTGGATATAATCTGCGACAGCTAGAGGTAGAACTTGGAGTTCCTCCAAAGATCATTTCTCACTTTGTATTTGACGGTGAAAAAACTGTTGAACCCCATATTGCGCTTGAGCGCTTGACAGATAACAGAATGGGCTACAATCTGATGAAAGCTCTGATGTATGCTGAGAAAAATAAGAGTACGTTTTCGTTCACTGGCATGGAGTTTGACCACATAGAGATAGAAATGGGTGTCATACCAAGTGTCAGGCTCTGTTACTCTCCGGAGTCGCGTTGCGGGCGCTTGACCGAACCGTCACGCGAGTAAATTTGTTACCACGTCGTATTGAAACATTTGCCATAACCACATCTTTCGCGACTACTAGGAGGGCATCCGGTCAAGAGCGGCCCAACCACTTAGATCACGTTTGCTGGGCCGGATTCGCCTACCTCACGCACCACTCCGCCTATGGGCACCTACTTCCCAACCGATAATATTATCCCACGGGATTTTGACTTCGCACTCAGTATCCAGACGATGAACTGTTACATGTTGCTGACTAATCCCCGTGTTGCTAAAAATGCCAGGGGACACACAATGACAATAATGGCGAGCTCCATCTACACCGAAAAAATCTAAGGCCACCGAGAACTCTCTGGTTAATGCGTCGAGAAGTGAATACTTCTGAGTATTTGTCTCCATCTCTTTTTCCTTAATCCTTAATCTTTAAATTTCTACGTTGACTGCAGCGCTAATGGTTTAATTTTTTCTTCAATCTAGTTAAGAGATTTATTTAAGCGGCAGTAGACGCTAACTCGACATTTTGTAAGGATAAAAGTCTTTCAAAATTATGCTAGTTAATGGTTATAGGTAAAATTAAAAGCGGTCTCTTGATAATGAATTTTTACAATAAATGCTTTCCAAAGTGCGCAACGTCTGCACTCAGAATAAACTGAGGTGGAGGCTATATTTTTAAAATAATTTTATCTTTGTTGCCATCGATTTTTATGAGACGCTTGCCTATCTCTGAGTTGTTGGAAATAGTGATGACGTAATAGCCCTTGAAGCCGAAAATTTTAGCGGCCCCGAGCTTATCAGTCTTGGTTGACACATGAGTGCGCCACCGCTGATTAATTAGATGAAGCCAGACCTTTCCGTTCAATGGTAGGGAAAAATCCCAGTTTAAAAGACCACGGTTTTCCGGAATATTTATGGGCTTTTCTCCAGCTCGAGATCTTTTAGTGAGTTTATTCAACAAAGTCCAGGCAACAATGCCGTTTACTCTCGGATGCGAGAACAGGACCGTCATATAATTTTCAGTCATTTCGGCGCGTCGAAACTCGGTCGGCGAGAAGCGTGGACTTGTGTCGACTACTTCAAACTCGGTCGCCGTGATTGGTAATTCAAAAATGGCTAGGCGTTCCAAGCGCTGGTACACCATGTCCGGTGTTATGTCATTGGTCCGGAAACGCGCCTGCACTCCTATACCCTCGATTGTTCCCCCATCTTTACGGATTGACTTTATCGTGTTGATATACCTACGAATTCTATCTTGTTGTCTTGTTGGCGCTGAGATAATGCGGTTTTCATTAATATAGAGTGTAGAGTAGTCATTAAGCCGATGTTTAGCTGCAAGTAAAAACCATTGAGCCATCGAACGTTGACCTAAAACTTTCTGTATATCTTGGTTTCCAAGAGGTTCGTTCAAAACATCCCATGCGACAACATCCCACTTTTTTGACGCCTCGATTATTTGGTTGTTAACAAATTGATTCAGCCCCTTTGCATCAGTGGTGTCTTTAAAACGTAATGCATCTTGGTGCATATGTCTCCATCCGGGCCAGATCAGGGTATGCCCTCTAACGGTGATCGCATTATCTCTCGCCCAAATCAAAACTTCTGGGATATGTTGACTGAGGGTATCCTTATGTTTGTATTTGAGCGCATTCTCAAAACCAATTTGATTCCCAAATAAGTGCACATATTTACGGATCATATTAAATTGTTTGATACTGAAGACTGTCCCGAATTGAAACTCGTGTCGAACTAGTTCTGCATCTATGGTTGCACCGGATATTGGATTACCAGCATCATCCTCTAATATAAGGGTTAACTGTTTTTTACGATAGCGCTCAATCCGCTGCTGGGCAGCATGTCGCCAAGCCTTCTTACCAATCCACTCTGTATTGTTTGTGTGTTCTTCAATTAATCCCTCAATACCTTTTAGATCACGCCCATCATAAGTGACTGCGTAAAGTGTAGGGTTCAATAAATAAAACGTAACGACCAAAACGATAATTGAGCGCATTTTTTTATTTCTAATACCCACTGCCGATCAAGGCTCCTCGTCATTCATATCAGTCAAATGATAGATCAAAAATTTCTCAAATCAGATCTCGACAAAAATCAGTCACATGACATACTCTAGCGTTAATGTTAAGGGATAATCCAGCGCGTTTTTCGATTTTTNTTTATTAACTCCGGAGTATCTACCGTTTTAAGAGTCTGACTTAACCAGCTAAGAAGAGTCAATCTATCAATTAGAAACTGAATATTAAAAAAACATGGGGATTATATTGTGGATGAAGTGCTCGTAACGGGTGGATCTGGNTTCATTGCCCTCCATTGTATCCAACAACTTTTGAGTCTAGGATTTAAGGTGCGGTGCACCGTTCGATCTGAAAAAAAGGAATTGGAAGTAATCAAAGCGATGCAGCACCATTCTTCGAACTCAGATTTGTTAACGATTGTCTTTGCAGATTTGATGAATGATGAGGGGTGGGAAGACGCGGTGAAGGGCTGCAAATATGTGCTCCATATTGCATCGCCCTTCGTCACACAAGAGCCTGCTAATGAAGATATTTTAATTAGACCAGCGGTTAATGGAACGATCAGATTGCTCAATGCGTGTACGGTTCATCAAGTCGAAAAAGTGGTGTTGACATCCTCATTTGTAGCTATTGGATATGGTCATGCTGAGCCAAAAATTTATGATGAAAGAGATTGGACTCAGTACAACGATAGATCTGTTACTGCCTATGCAAAGAGCAAAACACTTGCTGAAAAGACTGCTTGGGACTTTGTGCAATCGCTCGATGAGAAAAGGCGATTTAAACTAACTGTCCTGAATCCAGCTGGTGTTATGGGGCCAATGCTTTCTGATGATATTGGTACTACAAATGCAGAACTTTTGCTGTTATTAAGAGGGAAGTTCCCCAGGGTTCCGAAACTTCATGTCGGATGGGTTGATGTAAGAGACGTTGCCAAAGCACATATCACTGCTATGACATGTGCAAGCACTGATAATGAGAGAATCATTTTATGTAAAAAAGAATTCTGGCTAGTTGAGATAGCAGAAATGTTTAGAAAAGCTGGATTTGTAAAGCCATCGGTCAAGGAGATGCCAAATGTTATAGTAAAAATTTTGGCTTTATTCATGAAGGACCTGTCTGGAATCGCAAATTATGTTGGACAAGAGGTTTACGCAAATAAAGACAAAGCGAAAGGGATTTTTGACTGGAAATTTATTTCTATTGAAGAATCGGCAGCAGAAACTGCACATCAGCTCGATAGAATGGGTTTAGTCAACTAACTAATCACTAAATTTCTATAAGTTATTCTGTGTATGATTAACCTGTTTCCCTCCGAGAGACTGGTTGGATATGCGTGTTATACTTTTTTCCTTATTGGAAAAATAACTAAAAGTGAGGAAAAAAAAGATTATTAAGTCTCAGCTAAATCAACGCTTATGGAACAAACATGCGAATTTCTAATGGTTATTGGGTCTTCTACCTACTGGCTCTTTTTGTGAGTAGCTTTGCTAATGCGGATATCCCAGAAAACCCTGACAAAATTGATGGGGCTCGTAGCTTTGTCTATAAAAAAGTTGATGATATCAAACTTAGGCTTCATGTATTTGGTAGCGATAGCGATCAACTAGTACCCAAGCCTTTAATAGTATTCTTTTTTGGTGGCGGTTTTAAACATGGGTCAGTAGCGCAATTTGTGCCTCATTGTAAACTTTTAGCTAATCTAGGAATGATTTCAGTTGTGGCCGATTATAGGGTAAAGCTTAGGCATGGGACCACTCCTGCTGAAGCGATAGAGGACGGGATAGACGCGATCCTTTGGCTGAGATCGAAATCCAGTGAGCTAAATTTCAATGCGAATAAAGTTATTGCTGGGGGTGGATCATCTGGTGGGTATCTCGCCGCTGTCGCTGCGCACTTCGATGTTGATCCAGGGTCGAAAGATCTGGGTAGCAGGCCTAATGCTCTAGCTCTTTTCAATCCCGGACTCGGATATCCAAAGAATAAGTGGAGATTCTCAGATGGGTTCGAAAAGTATTCTCCCTACATGAATCTCGATGATAATTCCGTTCCTACCTTTATTGCCCATGGCAAGGATGATAGTGTGGTTCCATATTTACATGCAGAAAAATATTGCGAAAAACTTAAGGATTTGGGAGGTTATTGCGAGTTACATGGTTATGATAATGCTGAACATGCATTTTTCAACTTGAACAAGCATCAGGGCAGGTACTATCGAGACACCACCTCCAAACTTGTAGAGTTCTTACAAATGAATAATTACCTTTAATTTCTGGAAAGTCCGGATAATCATAAGTGTGAAAAAATTTGTTCTTCAAAATCTGATTCTTTTTAAGTTTTTTCGTGCTATCGTTGACAAATCTGGTCAAAGGAAGAGCGTTCTGAATCTGAGGCTTATAATCCTTTTACTCCTACCAAACCTACTGTACGCGAGTAGCGAAGACACAATTCTTGATATCGCATACGGTGACCTCCATCCTCTTCAGAAGATGGATTTTTATCCTGGCAGCTCTAAACGATCGATTATGTATCTTCATGGAAAGGGCTGGGTTGCGGGCGATAAACGTGACCTATATCAGGGGATAAAGCCTTTTATCAGAGGCGAATTCAACGTATTCAGTGTCAATTTCCGAGTGGGTCATGTAACCGCACCGAAAGCGATTGAGGACGTCCTTTGCGCGTATCAATATATTGAATCCTACTCAGAGTCAGTTGGACTCTCACCCCGACACATATCGATTATGGGACGGAGCGCAGGTGGGCACCTCGCACTCACAGCTGGCTTGATCATTTCGAGTAATAAAAGCCATATCTGTAAATCAAGCTACTCTCCATTTGCAGTGATTAATTTATTTGGCATCACAGATTTGTTGGGGCTCCACCAGTATGATACGAACTCTCCCTTGGCCGATCCGAAACATAATTTTCCGAGAAAATGGATTGGCGATACTCTGAGAGTTGAGGCCATTTCCCAACAGTTTTCTCCAATAAATCTCATCCACTCACAGGCCCCAAAAATCCTCTCTTTTCACGGTACGAAGGATTCGGTTGTACCTTTTCGCCAGGCGAAGAGGTTTCATGATTTACTTGAGACTCCTAATGAGCTTTATCCCATGCCCGATAAAAAACATGGCNATTTTGGACCTATCGGTTGGAGAATAATTGTTTCTAAGATAAAGACCTTTTTGCGTTCTTGAATCTTTTCAATAGATCCAGTTTCTCAACACGTTAGATCAGGATGCGATTTATATTGTTGGAACGATCTATATCCTCAATTCTAAGGATTACAATAATTAGTGTGCGTATCATTAGTTAAAAGACTGATTCTTTAAAGGTGCAGTAATATTCTTATAGAATTGAACTATTATGGGAACNCATTCGAAAACGCTTAAAATAGGTGTGATTGTGTACTTGGTCACTTCTTGTTCATTTACTGGATCACTTTTCTACGAGAGGATCGATAAGTATCTCGGTAATTATTTAAAACAATTTGCTGATTTTTCTGAGCAACAAAAATCGCAGATTGACGACTTTACTCGTGGATATAAAGAATTTTTAGTAAAAAAAGAGCTTACAAAAATGAGGGCAATACTCGTAGAGTTGAAGGGAATGAATCATGCGAATGTTGAGACATTACTTGTAGCAACAGAATCTCATTTCCGTACGTTTCTAAAAACTACAAACCGGTATTTTGAACAGCATTTTGTTGCGCTATCAAGAACTCTCACAGAGCCTCAAGTTCTGCAAATCAAAGATTACCTTTCTCCCACAAAAGACAGAAACTCAAATGATAAGGAGCAAATCAGTTTCTCTAAAAAGGTTGTGGATCGTTACAGAAGTGGATTTGAAAGAGTCGGTATCAGACTTGACAAAAATCAGACAGAAATGATTTCCCGAGACTCTCGTCATATTAACGAACTTGCTTCAGAATGGAGAGAATTCCAAAATGACTGGACCAATGACCTCAGCGAATTACTTATTAGAAAAAACGAGCCAAACTCTGAGGATGCTCTAATTTTTCATTTAAGGCGACAAAATGAGATTGGTGATCCTAATTTTAGGAAGAGGGTTGAAGAAAATCGATTGATAGTGATAGGTGTAGTAGTAAAAATTTTTCATTCACTTTCTCCGGATCAGAAAAAGAAATTTTTTCAAAAATTAGATTTCTTTATATCGGTTATTGACAGAATCATTGAAAGACGAAGTGGATGAGTGGTTAAAAAGCTCTTGTTAATATAAATCATGAAGACACACGGAAATTGTCAAGTGGTGCATTTAATAGGTAACTTCTGCTGGGTGAAATGCAATCCCCACTGAGCACGCGAGGAAAAAATTTATGCTTTCAAAGAGTGCGGACGACATAGTTAATAAATCTATGCCGTTGAGCTCGGCTCCAATCCTTGTTGCGATTATGAGGCCTTTAGAGGAGCATCTGGTCCAGCTTAGACGCCTTTGCCAAGAGTAGGGTATAATTACCCATGCCGCCGGCAGTAATGGCCCTAGATATAAAAAATGTTGTGGTATAAGTTTCTGACCTAGAGAGATTCCTTTGGGTTTTATATTGCCACTGAGCGTTGTTGAGTGAAGATGAGAATGCGGCGTATGTTTCTGTTGTTTATGATGGGCTCCTAAAGAGCTTAAAGACGGGGAGTTGTGTAAATGGAAATTAAATTACCCTCGCTAGTATATTTGGGTGTTTTCTCTATAATTTTGCTTTCTGCATGTGAAGCTGAAAACAATAGTGCTGTAAGTGAAACTCCAGAATATGCCGTGCTTGGGGATTCTAACCATTATTCGGTGGAATTTGAGAACGATTTGCNAAAGATAATTCGTGCGACTTATAAACCTGGAGAACAATCAGTTACGCGTAAGTATGGACGTTTCATTGGCCTACATCTCACTGATATCGATAATTTGCTTACGATGCCCGACGGACGCACAAGATCCGATAAAAGGCAAGCCCATTATGTTTGGGAATCTAACCCCGGTGAAACTTACGCTGTAAAAAATATGCGGCAGCAACCAACAGAGTCTATTTTTGTGCAAATCAAGGGCAATTATAGACCATCTATTACCACTGTTGCTAACGGATTTGACTCAGAAGGAACTCAGATAATGCGAACACTTTTACTGCAAGGGGATGGTTTTCGTGTCTATAAGTCGTTGTTTCCCTCGGGGGCTACAGAGCCTGAACATAGTCACAATGCTAAGGTGGCGGTGTTTTTAAATGGTGGTCATATCGGAGTTCAAAAATCGAATGGCGAAGAAATTGAGGTAAAGCGCTTACCTGGTGAGGCTGTTTATGGGGATGAGGTGGTTCACATGGCCAAAAACATGGGCCCAACAACCATAGAGGTGGTTATTTTTGAACTAATGTGAACTATCAAAAAAATTTTTAAGTCAATTTTCATGATCATTTTTTTGAGTTTAATAGGAAATATGGAGAGTGTACTTCCGAATAAAACATATTTTAAGCGGATGGTAATCTGCTAGGATTATATAAAATGCCAGGACTACAATAAGCACCAATGACCGAATTTATCAGAACACCAGATGAACATTTTGCGGCGCTTGAGGACTTTAAGTTCCGCCCCAATTATCATAAGTGGCAAGATATGAGAGTTCATTATCTTGACGAGGGACCGAGGGATGGGCCAGTTATGTTACTGCTACATGGAATGCCTACGTGGAGTTACCTCTACCGAGACTTCATTCTACCGCTATCACAGGCTGGGTACAGATGCATAGCGCCAGATCATTTAGGATTTGGGCGATCGGATAAACCGACAGATATGCATTGGTATACTATTGCTCGGCATACCGAGGTCCTATCCACACTTCTGATCGATCTAGATCTGAAAAACGTTAATCTTGTTTGCCAGGACTGGGGGGGACCTATAGGTTTAGCTCAGGCTGCCATGATGCCTGATCGATTCGACAGATTAATCATTATGAATACTTGGTTACATCATCCAGAGTACGAGTACTGCGAAAACGTTAATCAATGGATTTCTGCATGGAAAGATGAGGGTTTTTTTGTGTGTGAAAAACCTGCTGTTGCCCTTATACCATTATTGGATGCAGGATTGATAACTCGTAAGGATCTTTATGAGGCGTCGGTCAATGGCACAGAACCACCAATGTCTGATAACGCAAGACAAATGTATAACGGTTACTTCGCACCTTTAAAAAATCTTCCTGATGAGGCATACAATGGTTATCGGCGGTTTCCTCTGTCAATTCCAATTTATAGCTACCATAACGGTAATTCCGCAGCCCAAGCAATGCATTATCAAATGCTTTTAACATGGGACAAAAAAGTCGACTTTATCTGGGGTCTTGAGGATGAAATCTTCACTGAGAGTCTCGGTAGGAAATGGTGCAAACAGATGAATGGTTCTTTCACACCAGTTGCGGGTGCTGGACACTTCCTTCAAAACACTCACGCTAGGGAAATAGTAAATCATATACTTCGCTGCGCTTGAAAAATACGTTATTGAATTCGTTGATGATGCAATATCCGGTAGCATGCTAGTGACAAACTCTGAGTGTGCGTAATTCACTGGTATCAACTATTGCATTGCTTCTGTTTTTAGTAGTTACGGAAGCCACAATGGTTTTTCACCTTAAACAGAGGTGTGGCATAGATTTAGTGATAGTGTGTGGAACCTTTTTCACCAATTTTTTAATAAAATTTGATAATGCTATTCAAACTCATGGAAATATATATTGTGTCTGTAAAGAAATTCGATCATTTTGTAATCATAATAAAAACATATATATTGAGAGTCCAATGAACCACATCGCTAATAATTTTCTTAGAATATCCTGAGGCAAATAATGAGCAATTTCAGCTCCGAATTTCGCAGTAAAAATACTAGTAACTGAGATCCCAATTAATGCCGGTAAATATACATACCCGAGACTCAAATTCGGCAACACTTTTACATTCATTCCAGCAATAACATACCCAAGTGTTCCAAAAATTGCGATGGGTATACCACATGCAGCAGAGGTGCCAATTGCAGTCTTTAGATTTAATCCTGTCGCTCTAAAATATGGCACTGAAAATGTACCCCCACCTATGCCAAGAATCGACGAGAGAAATCCAATTGACGTGCCAGCTAAAACTGACTTCGGCCGACTTGAGGTGATGTCTGTTTTTGTGAAACGAATATCGAAAAGAGTTTGAAACCCTACAAATGCTAAAAATGTTGCGATAGTCATTTTAAGTGCTATTCCTGCAATTTGTCCGGCGACTATTGCACCACAAAAAGAACCGAAAACAATGCCCACTGAAATAACTTTTAGTTGGCTAAAGTCTATTGATTTTTTTCTCTTGTGAGCATTTGAAGAGGATAAGCTCGTAAAAATAATACAAGAAATTGAAGAGCCTGTAGCGAGATGAATAATAACCTCATTGTTAAACCCCAAATTAACGAAGATTCCTATCAACACTGGAACAATTATAAGTCCTCCACCAATGCCAAACATTCCTGCCAAGAGACCTGCTAGAATTCCGACGGCTGAGAAGGCTAAAATTTCGTCAAACATTCTTAAACTCTTTGAGAAGCCACATAGCTAAAAAGTTTGTGGTCAATTTATCGATCGCTAAAGCTAAACGAAAAAAGTTAAATTCATTAATCAGGATCCTATTTTATACTAACTCGTTAAGGGAACTATTGTAGTCTATTGTATAAATACAAATGCTGCTGGCATATCAAATCTGTGTAAACTCAAAATTCAGTCGGTTATAAAATTTTGGTTTAACGAAAACTATTTCTTTATTGCGCCGTCTTTTTACCTGTTTTGTTGATAGCTCTCAGACCCCACGCTTGATAATTACAGCATAACGATCAGCTTCGATCTCCAATGGAGACGTGCCAAGAAAAAAGCATTAAAGACCGGGCTAAAAGAATTCTCCACCGAGCGAGATTAACTGGCAAAAAGTACCTCGGACTTCGAGCATGTAGACAGAGAAGTGCAGCCTTTACACCGCTTGTAGATCTCAGCAACGCACAGGATTTGCCGTTGAAAACTTGGTGCGAGGGATTGAGTAAATAATTTGTAAACAAGTAAACCCAAATAAACGCAAAAATTAGTGTTTTAATGGTGCACTTGGAGTAATTTGCAGCCCGTCAACAGCCCTATAAGCTATGTTAGCTCATTATAAATCATAGAGCTAAACAGCTAAGTTCGCTGATAAAGGCGTAGAAATGCCCACTCTACATGGTTTAGTAGCTTCACAGCTTTACAAGGTTAGGTATAAGAATAGGCTACCCTTTCAGGTATCTATAGGTTTGGTGGGGCTTTTTAGGCTAGTAGGGCTGTAAAGTAGATATCAATCACAATCTTGAAAGTTAGATGCTCAGAACTTGGCGGCTAGTGCTATTTACTGTTTAGTTATTAATCCTTTCAGTATAATAACACTAGACTTATTCCGTTTATCTAAAAAATCAGTATCTTTTTTTGTATAGTTTCTCCACCAACTTAACGGACTCCAAGGAGGAACAACATGATGAATACTCGTAATAAATATTTAACCTCTTTATCTTTATCACTCGCACTATTATTGGCTCCAATAACAGGGTATTCAAATCATGATAGTAACAATAGTTGGGTTTGCTCCAGCCTTTTATTGTTCGTTGATTGCCCCTCACACGAACACGAAGATGAAAAATATAAAGAAGCTGGTCAAAAAGTGGTAGCAGTCCTTCTTGGAGCTGCGTTGATTGGGTTAGCATATGACCGTATCGCTGGGTTGGATGAGGAAGAAATGTCTCTGAAACTGCAAGAATTTTCATCTGGAAAGGGATGGAGATTGAATGAAACAGAGTCACCAATAAGAGTATCTTTGTTGCCTAAAAAGAATAATTACATTAATTCATTTCAAGAAAACAATACTAATATGTCTTATAACTTTGGGAAAAAAGAGCGGACGATCTTATCTGTTAGCTATGATTTTTGATATTACTGAGGCAGGTTGTTTAAGTATGAGTATAAAAAGCTCTTATCTGCCTTCTGTGCAATGTAACGACATTAAAATTAAAATTTTTTTTAGTGGATGTAACGTGGCAATACAACCAAAGCAACATAATCTAAATAGTTTAGGAATTAAAACTATGATGTCTGCATCAGAGAAGCTACAAGCTGCAAAGCTCCTGAAAGTTACTAAAGGAATTCCTCGCTATTCAAATGTGGAAGATCCAAAGAAATCCTCTTTTGAGGCTCTACTTAGCTTCGTAGAACTTTGTCAATCTTTGATAAAGGTTCCAACACAGTCATCCATGGGCTTTTTTAAGTTAAGAATCATGGGAGATACACACATGGAATACCAACCTACTCCTCATACGGATAATATTTGTACTTTGATGAAGAAATATAGTGACTTTCTGAAGACGCTTATATATTTATTAATGCATAATCAGGGGAAGGTTTTTTAGTTAAGCCTCGGCTCTAGAGTTGCCAAGCGGTTTAAGCGAAATGTCTCAAAATCAACACTCAAATAAAGAAAGAGAAAATCATGCAATTGAAAAATCGTTCCCAAATCTTGAGGTTAAGCGCGCTAGGGGTTGGTCTTCCCAAAAACATTGTGCTCTCGACAGATATCGACAAAGCGACTGGGAACGAACTAGGGTACACGGAGAAACTCAGTCACATAAAGCAACGGTATTATGTTGTCGACGAGTCTGCATCTGACCTTGCATGCATTGCAGTAAATGATGCTTTGTCTCAAAGCGATGTAAGTCTGAATGAAATTGGTTGTTTAATTTCAGGCAGCGGCACTATGGAGCAAGCGGTACCATACAATGCAGCAAAAATTCATGCGCAATTAGATTTTTCAAAGCCTGTTCCGAGTTTTGATGTAAATATGACTTGTCTTAGCGCACTCAGAGCAATTGAGCTTGGTACAGTCTTACTTACGAGTGGTGGTTATAAAAATATTTTAGTTGTGTCATCAGAGATTGCCTCTGCTGGTATTCGATGGTCCGATGAGGAGACTGGTCCATTATTTGGCGATGGTTCTGCGGCTCTAATACTCTCAAGAGAGAGTGGGCGACCCTTCAAAGTTTTAGCGAGTCACTTTGAGACTCATAGCGAGGGTGTTGGTTATGCGCAAGTAAGGGGCGGTGGTACTTTGTTGCCACCCTCTAAGATAAGCGGATCCTACAAAGATTATGGTTTATTTGAGATGCGGGGAAAGGATTCGTTAAGACTCGTTAACAAAGTTTTGACTACATTTTTAGACACTTTATTTAAAAAATCCGGCGTTCGGTTAAAAGATATAAATTGGATTGTGCCGCATCAAGCTAGTTTTCTAGGGCTTGAATATCTTAGGAAAAAATTGGAAATTAGTACTGATAACTTTATTAATATTATCAGTACTCATGGTAACCAGATTGCGGCCTCTATACCATTCGCGCTGCATAATTTACTTCAAAGTAGGGATGTGAAAGGAGGTGATCGGATCCTTTTGTTTGGGACATCGGCAGGCTTAAGTATTGGCGGACTGGTGGTAGAGTTTTTATGAGGGCTATCGTAACGGGCGGCACCGGATTTGTTGGTGGTCATTTGGTTGATTTACTGCTTGAACGAGAGTGCGAGGTGACTGTTTTTGGAAGAAATTTAGAAAAGTTAGCACAGTTATCAAAAAGATCAGTAGAAGTTTTTTGCGTCGATCTGACGGATTTACATGCGCTAAGGACAGTTTTTAAGAGCGTTGATGTGGTGTTTCACTGTGCTGCGTTATCTGATGCGTGGGGAGATTACAAACTTTTTTATACTCAAAATGTTATAGCTTCTAAGAATTTATTGAGCCTATGTGAAGAGGTTGGTGTAGCTAAGTTGATATATGTCTCCTCTACAAGCGTGTATTTTGATTTCAAACATCGGTTCAATATCAGCGAAGATGATGCGTTAAACTCTCAATTTGCAAATTACTATGCAAGGTCAAAGCGCGAAGCCGAAGTATTACTTCTTAAAACGAAAAAGACCACACAAGTAGTAATTATACGGCCCAGAGGTATATTGGGTAAGGGTGATAAATCTATTAAGCCAAGATTAAGTCGAATAATGCAGACTGGTTTCTTCCCCTTGGTTAATGGTGGGGAAGCAATCGTTGATTTAACTCATGTCAAGAATGTGGCTCTCGCGCTACTACTTGCGGCTAATGCTAATAACGTCGATGGGGAGTGTTTCAATATTTCTAATAATGATCCTCTCTCTATCAAAGAAATGCTTAAGTATTTACCAAGTGATCTCATAGAAAATGTTAAATTCTTTAATGTCAGTTACAGGATTTTATTTTTTATTGCATTCCTTTTGGAGACTTACTGCCGTCTACTGAGGTTGAATGAACCAGTCATAACTAAATATAGTGTTGGCTTAATAGGCAAATCTCAGGTTTTAAATATAACCGCCGCACGAGAAAAACTTAAATATGAACCGCATCATTCAATTCGAGACGCTTTGAGAGATTGAATAAAAATGGTAATAAAACTCCTAGAGATAGGACATTGCACGCATCCGCATAGGATCATTGATCGACGGGGTAGTTGGCGTCCGAAAAAATTTCCCGCGCATGTGGCAGTTATGCAACACCCAACAGAGGGTTTTATGTTATTTGATACTGGGTATGCAGAGCGTTTTAGTGAAGTAACTGCAAAATATCCAGAAAAACTCTATCAGCTAATAACTCCAATGTATTTAAAAGAAAGCGAATTTTTAATCAATCAGCTTCTCTCATTAGGAATTATGGTACATCAAATCCGATACATTTTTATCTCGCACTTTCACGCCGATCATATAGCTGGCTTAAAAGATTTTCCCGAGGCGAAATTTATTTGTTCTCGGATAGGTTTACAAAATGCTCTCAAGTTAGGAAGATATCGATCTTTATTTAAAGGCTTCTTGCCTAAATTACTACCTGATGACTTCAGTAAGCGAACGATTTTCTTGGAGGACTGTAAAAGGATTAAACTCAAGTCCTTCATGCATCCGTTTTGTATTGGATATGATTTATTTAATGACGGATTATTTTCCGCGATTTCATTGCCGGGACATGCTTCTGGCCATTATGGATTATTGTCTAAATATCAAAAAAACAGCATTTTTCTAATTGGTGATGCCGCATTTACAACGGATGATATTGAGAAACTTTCAAAGCCATCCAAAATACCTAATTTATTGTTCGATAATGTGGAAGCATACTATAAAACTATGGATCAACTCGCTTATTTATACTCCTCAAATCATGATATAAAAATAATTCCAACTCATTGTTACAGAGCGAGCACGTCACTGGCCGGTGAAAAAGTAAAACGACAGTGATTACAGACTTTTTATCTAAATTTTTTCTCGCCAGATCCACTCGATGGAAGAGTAAAGAGCAGATCTGTGAGTGGCAACAAAGCAGTTTTGTCCGTCTTAAAAAGATGACACTCACGAAATCAGAATTCTATTTTGATTATTGTGATAAAGACTTCTCTGAGTTTCCAGTAATTGACAAATCAATCCATGTCGCCAATTTCAATACCATTAACACGCGTAATTTAGATTGGAAGGTAGCAACAGACATAGCATTACGATCTGAAAAAAGCCGTGACTTTGAAAATTATTATCGTGGATTTTCTGTTGGCCTATCGACAGGTACTTCAGGCAACAAAGGTATATTCGTTTTATCGAAGA
Organism: Porticoccaceae bacterium; assembly: GCA_002691825.1. Classification (GTDB taxonomy): domain Bacteria; phylum Pseudomonadota; class Gammaproteobacteria; order Pseudomonadales; family Porticoccaceae; genus TMED48. The sequence goes on along the minus strand of NZIZ01000005.1, from coordinate 3,808 downwards.
GGGAGCGAATTCAATGGGCTGGTTATGTCTTGGGGAAAATGCTTCCACTTGACTTTAGAGTGCATAGGATAGCCTTAATTTTGAGGTCAAACAGTCCCCTCTATGAAAGCATTGGTTTTTCATTTTTTCTACGCTTTCAGTTTTTTGATCCTATAAACGGGATAGCAACAATCATTCCTGATCTTGAGTCTTTTAAGCCTACCATTCTTATTGCTCCTAGCAGCATACTGGATTTGCTGAGCCAGTTAAAAATTAAAATATATCCAGTAAAAATTATTTCAGTCGCGGAGGTGTTAAATGAGGATCAAGAATCACGAATTGAAAATTATTTTGAAGTTAAGGTAGAGCAGATTTATCAATGTACCGAGGGCTTCTTAGCAGCATCATGCCGATTTGGGAATTTACACATTAATGAGGATCTTGTGATAGTAGAGAAGCAATGGATCGACAAAGACAGAAAACGATATTCTCCAATAATTACAGACTTAAATAGAACGGTTCAACCAGTGGTTCGATATTTACTAGATGATGTTTTGATACATGACTCTAAGAAATGTCCATGTGGTTCTCCTATGAGCAGAATAGGCTCAATAGAAGGAAGATGTGATGATATATTAAGATTGTATAACGGTGCTGCTTACAAAAATATTTTCCCCGATTTCATCCGAATTGCAATAATTTGTCATTGTAGTGAAATAGTTGATTACAGGGTTGAACAAGTTCAATCAAATCATCTAATTATTTACCTGTCACCCCTCAACCGAGTTACAAAAAATGGTGTGCTTGTAGGTCTCGCAGAATTATGGTCTGAGTTATCAGTCATTCCTCCAAAAGTGCGATTTAGGCCCTTAGAACCGATAGAGTGGATGGCTAAAAAGAGACGTGTTTTGCGAAGATGGTCGGAAGATTGAAGTTGTAGTTATGTTTTTACTGATGAGTGCTATGACAGGGATGGCATCGTTAGTGCTAAGTGATGATGCTAAACAGCTTGACGTAGACGAGTTTTCAAATTTCGTATTCAAAAACATGTCCGCTAATATGATTTCAATATTCGTGTGGACACAGATTTACTAAAGTTACAATGATATAGATAAATTGCTGAAACAGACTGCCACAGAAGAGTCTTTCCATATTAGAAAGATTAACGATACTATTTGCGTCACGTCACCAAATCACACACGCTATAGGTTGTTGGATTTAGAGACTGATGAAGTAATACTATCAAACAGTGTTTTCTAGCGACAAATACTGGCTTTATGGATGATCTTGCAATTATGGGAGTTTAAAAACGCCCAAAGGTAAATACTTATTTAAGAAATTAATTAGAGATCAAGAAAGATCAGCATGTTGTGCTGGTCCTTCCACTTTTGGGGGTCGCGGGTTTATAAGGGTATAAAGTAGATCAGTATTGAACCGGCGGATGGAAGCTTGCGAAGTAGGCAATTTTTAGACTTCTAATATTATTCCTTTTCCTACACTAATATACGTCGCTTATTTTTCAAGCAATTAAATTAACTACTAGGACTGATTTTGTGCTTGAGCTTTAAAAATGTCATACCCATCGGGAGTACATTAACTAGGATTGAGTCTCTCATGACTTTGAAGGCATTCTTCCAGCACCTTATATTCACCGCCCTTTATATTCGGAGAAGGGGTAAGTTTTAAAGGAGCTAACAATATTTCTTTAAAACGGATCCAATAAGATGGGTTCAAGAAAAGGCCGAAAACCATAATTTGTGGATAGCAAAATAAAGTAAATAGCAAAAGGATATAGGCTTTAATATTATATACGTAACCTCGGTGGGTGAGTAAGAGGGAACGAGCCTTTTCATATATCGTTTGAAACAAACCTCAGAATTTTTTCGGCATTACTGAGCTTTAAATATCTTCATTTGTTTGTCATATTAAAAAATTTATTCGACATGGAGGACCCAAACTTAGGGGGAATAAAAGTGGCTAATCTCTACCCTTATAATAATTACCAGTAGTCCGTCTACATTACTGGTGCTTAACTACCACTACTTCATAATTGATAGCGCTATTTCTTAGTAGCCTTCCAAGTCCCTCCATACTGATAGGAACTTTCATATTCAGACTTAATTACTTTCAAACAACCACCACAAAGAAATATCCAATCATCAAGTGGTTGGTATCTGCACCTATAAAGAACATCTTTATCTTCCTTGCATTGGAGGCATTGTTTCGTTCTAGTTCTCATTAAACTTAGATAGCTGTACTGATTTGTTTAATACAATCAATATTATTATTTCTTGGTGAATTCACTATTGTGCTTACGGGATAGTAATCTATATTCTCCGACAATTTTGAATCAAAAACGTCCTCTCCTGAAAGCCAACTATCAGCATCATCATCAGCAATGATTACTGGCATCCTGTGATGAACCTCAGATAAATGCTTTGTTGACTCTTTGGTGATAATTGCACAACCTTTCTCTCCGTTATATTCAGTGTAAATACCAGCGAAGCTCAATAGATCGTCATTCATATGAAAGAAATAGGGTTGTTTAGAATGATTAGTTCTAAGCCACTCAAACCAACCATCAGCGACAATCAAACATCGTTTAGCCATCTTAAAGCTTGGTTTTACATTTAATGTCTCCGACCTGGCGTTTATTAAATTCATGGGTGTCTTCGCCCAATTGGGGTTATAAGACCAGTTCATAAAAGTTGGAGAAGAAGTTTGTGTTAGAACTTGCTGTGAAGGAGCAATGTTATAGCTGACATCTATGTTTAATAAATGCTTTTCTTTTACTGCTTTGGAGTTTCTTAAAGTGTATCTACCGCACATAAATTAAAGAGTACATTAAGAAGCCTATATTTTAATACCCCTAGAACGCCACAGAATCCATTCTAAGAACTTTTAAGTCCCTTATCTATGCAGACCTGCTGACTCTGGGGAAGTATTTTCAGAATTGCTAAAGCATAACTGAGGTTATGCATAGATTGTTTAGGCTGTCAAACTGTGGTTACAATAAAGTTTACATTAGCTATCATTTACAAATGAATAGACTTTTACCATCTCTGTTATTAGTGCTTTGGGGTTTTTTAGCCTTTGCTGACGATGCATACTTTCAAGAACAATTAGCTGAGGCGAGAAAGGGGGATCCTATTGCTCAATTCAATATGGGTATCATTTATTTGAAAGGTGATAGCGCTCCACTGAATCATGCAGAAGCAGTAAAGTGGTATCAAAAAGCTGCGAATGAAGGTGATTCTGGAGCTCAAACTAATTTAGGTGCGATGTATTTAAATGGTGATGGTGTTCCTAAGGATAATGTAAAAGCCTTTAGTTGGTGGTCGGTTGCAGAAAAGCAAGGTTATAATAAAGTTTGGCTTTCAAACAATCTTGATAAACTAATCCACAAATTGACCGAAGAACAACTTGATCATGCACAAGCACTAGCCACCAAATACTGGGAATCTAAATTTGAGGATTGTGATTAAAAGTCTTAAATAGCAATGAAGTTTACAATCCCTCAACCTTTCTTCTTTATTTTGGTTTGCTTTACAGGCGAGTTACTGGCTCATAGCGGTCGCACTGATTCTGATGGCTGTCATGCAGGTTCAAAGCCCTATCATTGTCACAATAAGAAGAATTCTCCAGTTTCTGATGGCAAAAAGATTCTTAAAGGAACTATCACTCATGTTAGGGATGGTGATACTTTTAAAGTTAACGGTATTCCCGTTCGTTTAGCAGCCCTAGATTGCCCTGAAAACGACACCAGAAAGGGACAGATTGCATCACAAATTGCTAAAAAGTTTAAAGGTGCAAAGGCTGTATGCGAACT
>NZIZ01000048.1 GCA_002691825.1 Porticoccaceae bacterium | reverse complement strand
GATATTACAGCCACATCTCTGGTATCAAACCAGCCAATCAGCGGGCCTGTCTATGTTAAACGATTGCGAGGAGGTGTGATGGCAGACGGTTTCAATACCTCTCTAGCCTCTGTTTTAGGTACATTTCCAAACACCACGTTCAGTCAAAACAATGCTGTCATAAAAATAACCGGAGTAGCCAGCCGACAAGTGGGGATTATTTTAGCTATATTTCTAATAATCCTTGGATCAACGCCTCATATCAGTCAGCTTTTTCTACACATACCCGGCGCGGTGCTCCACGCGGGGACAGGGCTCCTTTTTTCGATGATCGCATACACCGGACTATCAATAGTTCGAATCCAAAACCATGGCAAGAGTTTCCATGTCTTAGCTATTTCATGTATCTGCGCCTTTGCACTTCGCGAAGTGGCTCCCCTGATCGCTGCCGATACATTCTCCTTTGCAGAGTATTCAGCAATAGTCCTGGGATTCCCAGTGGCCTCTGGAGCAATAATCGCGGTTATCTTAGATCGAAAAATGCAGTCAGAAGACGTTCGCAAGACGAAAGGTTAAATAAAAACTTTCTTCGATCAGCTCAGGATTTTGAAATTTTTCAAACCAAAGATTTTTTCTGCCTTAGAAAGGTGCATCTCTTTATTTTGTTGTGAAAAAACGCACTGTGAATGTCACGGTAACTGCAAAATTTTCATGCCGTGAAAGTAGTTCAATCTAAAAATCATGCAAATAAGCATAGTCTTATGGGTGAATGATACAAAATTTAAAATTGGTACAAAATTTGCGAGTGATTCATAGATGAATCAGAAGGAGAAGCAAATGTATAAGCGTATGAAAACAATTTTAGTGAGTATTTTTTTAACAGCTGGTGTCCTAGTAAGTTATGTCGCCCTGTCCGAGGATGATGTGGCTGAGTTAGAGGACTACACTGTTATCGATGTGAATGATGACCTTTCTATCCTGCCAAGCGAGCCCTCAGAGGGAGCATTTGGACTCAGTCTTCCGCTTCTTGAAACTCCACGGTCAGTGACTGAGGTAAGCGCTGATCTGGTGAAAACGTATGCCCTTAGGAGTGTTGATGACCTAGTAAGGTTAACGCCAGGTGCCTTCACAAGCTCATTTTTCGGTATTAGAGGTGCAATGGACATAAGAGGTCAGACCGCAGACAACTACTTTAGGGGGTTCCGACGCATAGACAATCCCGGCGCATTCAATACTATCATTCGCGGAGCACACTCTTTAGAAATTTTGCGAGGACCGGTTTCTCCGCTGTATGGTGTGGGAAGTGTTGGTGGGCAGTTAAATTATTCACCGAAGACTGCAAAGGTAGATACCGCCAAATATATACCCGAGGCCACGGGGCGAGTTGATGTCACTCTTGGGACATATTCACAAAAAATAATTGCCGCAGAATACGGAACACCCTTCACCGTTGGTGAGAATCAGGCCGGCATGTATCTTTTTGCCGAAGTCGAAGACTCGGAATCCTTCTATCACGGCTATAACCCCAGTAGCGAACTGATTCAGGTGGCGTTTGATATGGATTTTGGCGAGAGCACTTACATTGAGTTTGGTTACCAGCAACAGACCACTGACAGTATTCAGGTCCCGGGGTGGACTCGAGTCACACAAGACCTAGTCGACAACGGGACTTACATTACCGGAGCTCCTCATCCCCGGAATGATCCAACCAATCCAATCGGAGCGGACAGATTGACCCCACAGGAGTCTGGATTCATGCGAACTAGCCCTTCCACTCCGGGTACTTGGCTGAATAATTCATTTTCGGGCGTGACAAATTGGATGATACCGGCGTCAACGCCAGATTTCACTACGCCTGGTTTCCAGTATTGTTTTAGGGGTAGTTGCAGAGATATGGCATATTTCGGAAACAGAGATCCAGCATTAACCAATCCTGGCACGGCACAAATAGATCATAGGACAACGTTCATTGATGAACTCGACTTTGCAGATACCACCGCAAGGACAGCCTATTTTGATGTCGTGAAGACAATGGACAATGGTATGGTTTGGAAAAACCAATTTTTCTATGATTACTTGGACCATACAAAACACCAGAGTTGGGGATTTACTGCAGACTACCCAGGTGCAGAGATTATGGAGTTTAGGTCTAGTCTAACTTTTGAAACCGAGACCGATGCTTTCTCCAGTAACACAATCGTCGGTATAAGTTTCCGAAGAGAAGATCTAGATCACAAGGATGCTTGGTTTGACGAGAACTTCGACCGGCGTGACATGCTGGTGGGCCCAACACCCGACGATAGGATTGACTGGGCAGTTGACGACGCATGGGCAGATGCTACAGTTCTGTATGATGACGATGGAAATATCATCGGGATAGAGGGAACATTTAGGCGAAACTGGAACGAGCATCAGATCAGCTTATTAGAAAATACCGGAGTGTTTTTTCTCAGCGAAATAGACATAGCCAATTTTAATGTGCTTGTTGGTGGAAGATATGACAGCTTTGATGTCAAATCCAGTGAGAACGCCGCCACTCTCATGCTACAAGGGTTTCAGTGCAGAGATGGTTATGCTGCTGATATGGGCCGTGATTGGGAGTATAGATGCGTAAACGGCCAAATATATACCGGATCAGATAGCCAATTTAGTTACAACTTTAGTGTCTCATATGACACAGAAATGGGATTGGTGCCATACATAACGATTGCTGAATCAACAAGCTTGAGTGTTAACCAGCTCGGTGGAGTCAACCCGTTCACAGTTGAGGATGGAAGTTATCTCGAAGATTCCGAGATCATGGAAATCGGCTTCAAGTATGATGGGTTAGATGGAAGACTCTTTGCGGCAGTGTCTTATTATGATCAGGAAAAAACATTCCGGTCAGCACAAACAAATGCCCTCGGCGCACTGTACGGAAACGGAATAGAGGCTGAAATGAGGTTAGTTCTTAGTGATTCTTTCTCTTTGACCGCTACCGCAACAAACAGCGAGACGACTGAGATTTGTGATGGATGTCTCTTTGTTGTCAACCAAGCTCAGATCGCTGAACAAAATGGAATGCAACCGTGGGAGCTTTATAACGGGCGATTCGCCGGAGCAAGGGGCTACTTTATTGGAGAGCAGGTCGAGGTGGACAGAGGAGGTTTACCGGACACCATCCTGAGCGCCTATGGTAGCTACACCATTCCTTACAGTGCTGGTCGAATTATCGCAAGCTTAGGCTTTACCTATGCGGATTCAACCTACATGGACTTTGCTGAGTCTGTATTACTTCCGTCTTACTCCGTTTGGACAGCGTCGATGAGCTATGTCACCGATAGCTTTGAGATTATGACGAGCGTGAATAACGTCTTCGATGAAAAATATTATACTTCCGCAGACTTATTCCCATCCACAGTAGTGAAACCTTCTGAAGGCACCACCGCGTCAATAATTGCTTCATATAAATTCTGACAGCAATTTTATTGGGTTGGCCACGGCGCCCTGTTAATGTAACGGGGCGCTTGGTTTTGTAGGATACTAAAAGCGGTTTTGAAGATGCTTCTAGAGATTACAAAGTTGGATATTTGGCTTTATCAGGGAGGCCTGAACGCCCAGTCACTGCCTCTCCCATTTTTTGCGCATCTGCCCACAATCTTTTCTCGTCGACCGTGATGCAAGTGTAGTTTTCTACAACTATTTTTCCGTCAACGAGAACCGTATGGACGCCCCTGCCATCTGCGGACCAGACTAGCTGGTTCATAACATTCAGAAGCGGACGCCACTCTGGCCGGTCNGTNTCATGNANNACNAGGTCNGCCTTCTTNCCNACCTCNAGNCTNCCNATCTGNTCNTGCATCAACATTGTTTTNGCACCATCAATGGTTGCCATCTCAAATGCNTTCTCTGCAGGAAACATCTGAGGATCCTCTCGNGCGTCTTTAAAGAGCCCTGCNACAAGATATGCCGCCCTCATAAGATCNGAATAATTCGANGCATTATTTCCGTCNGTACCNAAGGANACGTTAATCCCTTTTTGNACCATNTCNGGAAATTTTCCNACTTGAGTGATGCCATAGGACACCTTAAGAGCNGTTGTNGGACAGTGCGCAANNCTNGCTCCGANNTTNGNAAGAATATCAATTTCNGCNTCACTAACACGTACCGCATGNGTCAACGCACANTTATGATCNAGCACNCCGATATCGGCTAAATGNACGATAGGCCTNTGACCAAAAGACGNNANAAAGCCNTCGGGATCCATTTCTGCAGGCGACATGTGGAANCTCATACCAACATCATACTGATCTGAAAATGTTTTTGCNGCCTTCCAAAGAGGGTCACTACAGGTGGTATGCCCNACAAGGATNCTCCAAGCAGATANCAGATCATTTGGANANTGATATTTCTCCAGCTGCCGTTGCANTTTTGTTATAGCTTGATCTGTTGANTGACGATANACAGACGGCTCTGGCGGTATNTCCCANACCCAGCTACCGACCCTGCCACGAATTCCGATGGTAGAGAGTTCCGCAAAAACCTCATCAAAATGCAGNATCGTTCCNGCNTCAAGAAAACAGGTTGTACCGCTGCGCAACATCTCTACCGAGGCAAGCTTTGCNGAAGCAATTTCCTCCTCTGGTCTCTGGACAGANTATAAGGTACATAACCACACAAACACATTTTCCATGAAGGGAGTGTCATCAGGCACATAGCCCCTTGTTATGGGCTCACCCGTAATATGGATATGAGTATTAATCATTCCTGGCGTTACCACAAAACGATCACCACCAATCCTCCTTTTTGGAATGTACTTTNTCTCTAGTTCAGAAGTCTTACCAACATCTATTATTCTGTCATCCCGGATAGCGAGTGACCCCCGATGAATAATATCTCGNGACTCATTCATGGTTACTACATACCAGGCATCCACTAGAAGATCGACATTNGTGGNTTTTTTTTGATCCACTCTCAATTCCTTAGTTAACTACTTTTGCTCCCAACAAAAACCATNTTGTAACCGATAGGCTCCAACACACGGACTCTCTCAAAATCTTGCTCGGCAAGATATCNATACATCTGCTCAAATGTAACCGTACTTCCATTCACTGTATTTGCTAACATTGTCATNCCCATATGAACCCCAAAAGCGTTTAGTTTTTTTTCGTTATCCGCATAATAATCTGCAACGATTATCTGGCCACCTGGCTTAAGTGCGTTGGCCGCCCTTTTTATGAGCCTCTGAGTGAGGGTTTCGCCCTCTGTCCTACAGATGTGTCCCAAAAATACAATGTCATAAATACCTTTCTCAATTTCAATATCATGGAAATTACCAGCCCGAAATACGCTTCGCTGGAACAGACCTTTTTTATGAACCATTTCCTTTGCAAGAGGTAAAATATCGGGAAAATCGTTAATGGTTGCCGTAGAGCCTTCTGCCTGTTCCATCAGAGCAATTGACCACGGGGCGCATCCTGCTCCAAGATCNAAGACGTNCAAANTTGATTTTCGTTGCCAACCNAAAAGAAGNCCCAATCTTGTNGCAACACGNTNCTGGGTNGGGAANGTCGCANTTACCANAGGACCATAAATNCCCGNAATATTCGTNTCNATNGGGTTTTTTACCTCGCCAGCTCTGATTGTCTCGGCTAAATTCATCCAGTTTTCTAGNGGCCCTGGCGATACTCTTACNAGCGATGCCATCGAGGCCGCTCCATCCTTGCAAAGATAGCGCTCAGCCGTTTCTGTTAGCGAATANCGNCCNNTAACNTGATCCAGAAAGTCNAGCGTAACCATGCAGTCGAGAAGGTGCTCTAGNTANTCNGCNGAGAGTCCNAGATCATCGGCNATCTCGNTTGAAGTTTTNNNAGNATTNGGGACAAGATTATCAAANATACCGAGGTCAATTGCAGCCACCAACATCCAATAAACACTACCGGCAGTTATTACGGACCAGACCGGTCCGGATGGCGGCGGTTTAAAATCCCTCCATGGCCTTCCAGTATGGGCCATCGTGTGTGTTTTCTTAAGCTCCGGATAAGGAGAGTCAATGCTCATTTCTAATTATGGCTCCAGTATAATTTTTCCAAAAAAATCGCCACTCAGTAGCTTTTCTTGCGCAGCTTTTCCCTCGGTTAGGGGATACACGCTATCCGCTATCGATTGGAAATCTCCGCTACAATATAGCTCCCATGCAGGCAGAAACTCCTCATATCGAAAAGGATCAGAACCGAGTAATTTGAGTCCCATGTGGTACATATATCCCAGACTTGGAATTACAGGAGAATTCCCAGAGGTACCACCGCAATTCACCAAACGGCCCCTGGGTGCCAAAGAGAACATAGATGCTCCCCATAGGGCCTCACCGACATGATCAAACACAACATTCACTCCATCGCCCCCAGTTAATTCCTTCGCCCAAGCAGCGATGTCAGTCTCTCTGTTATTACAGGCATAATCAGCTCCCAGCGCTAACGCTTTTTCACACTTCAACTCACTGCCCGCGGTAGCAAGTACCCTAGCGCCAGCATACTTTGCGAGCTGGATACCCGCCATAGACACACCGCTTCCAGCAGCATGAATCATGATAGATTCGCCTTCGATAAGCTCCGCGACATCGAAGAGAGCATGATATGCAGTCATCCAAACTGTAGGAAACATGGCCGCCTGATGCCAAGACATTTTCTCTGGTATAGGATATACATGGGTTTCTGGAGCCATACACAACTCTGCATAACCCCCTGCAAGGTTCGCACCGATGATACCTAATTCACCATATAGGTCGCCCATTCCACTTAGTTTCGAATCCTCGGGAACCTGGCTCATTGAGGGATCGATTACAACCCGATCTCCTATGCTTACAGAGGTAACTGCCTCTCCAAGCATTACCACAGTTCCTGCAACATCCATCCCCGAAATATGGGGCAATGTAAAACCCGGCATAGTAAACCAGCCATTCCGTTGAGTGACATCGAGATGATTCACAGTAGTTGCTGCAACTCTAACGACGACGTCTCTGGATCCAGGGACTGGATCATCTACCTCCCGGTACTGAAGCACATCAGCTCCATGACCATCGTATATCAGCGCTTTCATTTATTCCTCCTCAAACAATCCAGCACATAATTGGTGCACATAAATAAAAACCCTACTTTACTTTGCCTCCCCAAACTTCTCTTGCCTTTGTGTACACCCCCTGATCGAATGAAAACTCAACCATATTTCCTTCTGGATCACGCACGAAACAGATGTATCCGATTCTTCTGGGCATCTTTACCGGCCCCATAGTAAGGCATCCAGCCTTATCGGCCTTGGCTGCAATTTGATCCACAGATTGTTTTTCAGGCATCTCGATTCCGATGTGGGCAAAAGGTCCAAGAGGATGATGTTTCGCGGGTGAGAAGGGATCCTTACCGTCATGAAACTGCATTAAAACTAAAACAAAGGGTTGTTCTTTTTGCGAGTTATCTCCTAACCAAGCGCCATAACCGTTATCATCCTGCTCCTTATAAAGTAATGAGAAGTGCGTGAAATCCTCATACCATGCAATCATTTTATCGATGTCTTTACAATGCAAAGCTATATGAGTCCATGTGGATTTGGGCACATGGAAGCTGTGGTTTTCTGCAAACGCTAATGTATTATTTTCCTCGTCCATAGTGTAAACCTATACTTTGCTTTTTTATTTCCAAGAAAATATGCACACCGCATGCCAATGCAAAGTCATCGAGAATCATAAGAAAAATAGAAGCGAATCAATATCAAGTTTAGTTCTAACGAGGAGCTAGTAAAGGCTAACCTGACGAAGATAAGTCAAACCATCCCAGTAGTCTGAGCGCTCCGAGATTAAAGAGTCATCCACAACAAACAACATAACCCCATTAATACAAATGTCATGTCCCTCCGGTGTTGCATGCAACGTATATTCAACCACCACATTGGAGTCTTCGGAGATTACTTTCCGAATCTCATACCTCAGATTTTTAAATTTATTTAGGAACGGATGCAATCTGGATAGGTACTCTCGTTTGCCCTCGAATGAGTTAGCTAATAAACCCATTTGATGATTTTTAAAATCATCGGTCACATGATTTACTACCTTGCAAGGATCTCCCAACGAAAAAGATTCGAGGAACTCTACCACCACATTTCTCGATTTCACTATGTTTCCGACCCCCAAGAAAGATAAATTTCTATATTACTGCCTTGACTTATCTCAAATCCTCCGCACGACCTGAGGATGAAAACCACAAATACAAGCTTGGCAAAATGAATATGGTAAACAGGGTCCCTACGAACATCCCTGCAACTAAGATAATACCAATACTGTTCCTGGCCTCAGCTCCTGCACCAGTCACCAGGACGAGAGGGAAATGTCCAAGGATCGTAGCGCCGCTTGTCATCAAAACCGGTCGTAATCTGACAGCCGCCCCCTCAAAAATCGCGTCATATCGGCTCATACCAGTTTCATAAAGAGAATTCGCAAACTGAACAATAAGTATCGCATTCTTCGATACCAACCCTGCAAGAGTTATGAACCCAATTTGAGAATATATATTGATTGTAGTCAAATCGAGATAGGTAAACAGAAGAGCGCTCATGAATCCAAGAGGTACCGACCCCATCAAGATAATAAAGGGATTTCTAAAGCAATTGAATTGAATCGCAAGAACGAAATACACTATAACAATGGCTATTGCGAGGGCCGAAAATAGACTGTTTCCCTCTGCACGAATTTGCCTCGATTCTCCAGCATAATCGTAAGAATAATTGCCGGGGAGAACTTCTTTAGCCGTCCTCTCAAGAAATTCAAGCCCTTCCTCTTTAGTCCGTCCCGGAATCAATGCGCCAAAAATTCGGAACGCGTTCTTTTGTTCGAACCTACCCAAAGACCTCGGTGCTACGACCCTCTCAATCACCGCCAGAGAGCTCAGCGGCACCGACAAACCATCTGCATTCGTGACCATTATGTCCAATAACCTAGAGGGATTGTCACGAAACTCTCTAGCCGCCATAGGTATTATTTTATAAGCCCTCTCATTAATATTAAACTGCTCTATAAAGTCTTCAGCATAAAAAAACCCGAGCTGAGACATAACATCTGCATGACTAAATCCAAGATCTGTAGCACGCTCGTAATCAATTTTAACATTGACCTGAGGGAGGTCGATCACCAAGTCAGTGTCGGTGTAGAGATATAGCCCACTTGAGGCTGCCGAGGACAACATCTGCTGAACATAGGGATACATGCCCTCTAATGATTCAGAGGATTGAACAACAAATTCAACATCAAAATTACCCGCCGTTGGCAGAGATGTCTCCAGCGTCGGAAGCGCTTTGAGTTCGGGGACGCGTGAAAGATTACTGAATGCAAGTGGCAATAATTCTTGGACAGAAGTATTTCTTTCATCATGATCTGAAAAGGTTTGACCAGCAAACCCCCCAGCTTCGTGAAGCCGTTGCCACATCTGTTGCCGGCCAGGCAAGTCCTCAAGTGCACTAACAACGCGCGACATGCTCGATGTATTGAATTCTAGTGACGCATTAGGTGGCGCCTTAATGATCATCATCAAAGAGCCTGTATCCTCAATTGGCGCCAATTCCTGTTTAGATAAAACGTAGAAAAGGGGAATCAACAGAAGACAGAATAGGTAGACGATAAGCACGCTGCCGCTAGAATTTAATGACTTTTTGAGAAGTGAGGCATACGCAGCTCTTACTCGCTCAAATATCCCATCGGCCAGTTTTTCACTCTTTCCGGGAAGTACCTGATTACGACAAACGGTTGCGCTCATCACCGGTGACAACGTTACTGCGATGATCCCAGATATAATTACGGCGATTGCAAGTGTAAAAGCAAATTCTTTAAACAAGGCTCCTGTCAAACCGCTGAGAAAGCCAATCGGAAGATAAACAATCGCCAATGTTAAGGTCATACTAAATATTGGTGAAAAGAGTTGCCGCGAGCTTTCGATTGCGGCGCGGGTGGGATTAACACCGCTGCGGATTAATCTCGATACATTCTCCACCACCACAATCGCATCATCGACTACCAATCCAACCGCAAGGACAATCGCCAAAATTGTTAACAGATTTAACGAAAATCCCATGGCATAAATTGCAGCAACAGCACCTAGTAGCGACACAGGAATCGTTATTAGCGGTACAAGTGCATTTCTTACCGAACCCATAAATATGGTGACCACGAGCCCTACCAGCATTATGGTTTCTAGCAATGTTATTACGATTTCCTTTAATGCGCTTCTCATATACTTGGTACAATCATAACCAAGCTGGATCTTGAGGTCACTTGGAAGTCTGTCGTTGGCGGTTGCGATCTCAGTGTATAAAATATCTGCAATATCAATCTCATTAGCGCCAGGCATTGGCCATACAGCGATAAATACCGCATCATCTTGGGTATATCTCGAATTCTCGGCACCTCCCTCCTCATCGATTTTAACCACAGCGACATCCCCTAGCCGAATCACCTCATTATTCGACTCGCGTAAAATAAGATTTTTAAAATCCTCCTCCCTCAAAAGAGCTGGTTTGGCAAGCATATCGATCCGCTGCACACTATTCTCGGTCTTGCCGAGTGTAGCAATAACGCTATTTTTTGAAATTGCCGAACGAATATCGGATGTTCTGATATTAAGTGCCGTCATCAACTCCGGATTTAACCAAATCCTCATCGCGGGAGATCTACCGCCAATTATTTCTGCCTTTCTCACACCTGCAATCGACCCAAAACTGGGCAGGATCTCTCTTTCGAGGAAATCAGTGGTTGCAGATCGTGATATTCCATTTTTCAAAACCACAGGTAGGTAAAACCCCGCCCAAGGACGGTCTGCCCTGACAACCTCAACTGATGGATCATAAGCACCCGAGGGTAATTCATATTTTATGCGAT
>NZIZ01000047.1 GCA_002691825.1 Porticoccaceae bacterium | reverse complement strand
TGATATGGTGCCCAAGGCCGGACTTGAACCGGCACGGCTTTCGCCACTACCCCCTCAAGATAGCGTGTCTACCAATTCCACCACTTGGGCCTTTTCTCGTTTTTTATTCAAGCGGTAAATCGGAAAGATTATCTGTCGAGATCTGTTCGTCTTGAGTTTTCGGACCATCAGACACATCTTTCTCGATTTCCTGTAACTCTTGGGATTCAGACATAAACGATTCATCAACGATTGAACGATTTTTTGCAATCACAGCCAGACTTATGCTAGTCACGAAAAATATTGTCGCCAAAACCGCAGTTGATTTACTAAAAAAGTTCCAACTCCCGCTGCTACCAAATACCGTTTGAGAAGCTCCCGAGCCAAATGATGCGCCCGCCTCCGCCCCTTTACCCTGCTGCAATAAAATGAGTCCAATCAAAGCCACCGCAACTACAAAATGAAACACTAATATGTAACTGTTTATCATGCGAATTCTGCCTGCCTAATTATTTCCAAGAAATGCTCCGCATGCAATGAAGCACCGCCAACCAAACCTCCATCAATATCTTGCTCTGTAAACAAAGCTTTCGCATTATCCCTATTTAAACTCCCGCCGTAAATAATTTGTGTGTGCTTTCCCCTTGGTCCTAATAAATCTCTGATCGATAAGTGCACCTCTTGAGCCTGTTTTGGCGACGCCGCCACACCCGAACCGATTGCCCAGACTGGCTCATAGGCGATCACCCCAGCACACAAGGCATGTTCGCCTACTAGATTCTTGACTGCATAAATCTGCTCAGATATCACGTCAAGGGTTGATCCAGCATTACGATGGTCTGAGGTTTCACCAACGCAAAGAATTGGCGTAAGATCTGCAGCGTAAGCTCGACGGTACTTTTCGGCAACTATATCATTATTCTCTCGAAAATTTACTCGGCGCTCTGAATGTCCTATTAATACCATCTGACAACCTAAGTCCTTTAGCATCCGACTACTTACCTCGCCAGTGAATGGCCCCTCTAATTCAGTTGCGATATTTTGCCCACCAACCTTAATAGTGCTTCCTCGTAATGTCTGTTCAAATTGCGAAATGTAAACTAAAGGTGGACACAATCCAATATCTACACCCCTAGAACCATGCCAATGACCAGTGAACCAGCCCAAAAAATCAGAAGCCATGGCTATTGACCCATTCATCTTCCAATTTCCTACAATTAACAATGTTTTTGACTCCTCAATGAGTTGTTAAAGCGCACTTAAGCAAAAACACGTTCTCGCGAAGGTACGCAAGCAAACCTAGGCCGAAATAAAAAACAACATACTAGCGTATTGGATAGATAAACTCACATTACTTGACGTCGCACGACTTCAGCAATCTCATAAACCAACTTGTCCACAAGCTCATTACTTTCTCCCTCAACCATCACGCGAATCAATGGCTCCGTTCCCGAGGGTCGAAGAAGAACTCGACCACATCCGTTTAACTCCTTTTCGGCATGTTTCAATACTTGAATCACATATGGGTTAGATTCTAAATCGACATCTTTTTTCGCTACGACATTAATCACTCTCTGCGGTAACTTTGATAAACTGCTTTTAGCTACGGATAAAGACACCCCTGTTTCAGAGAGCGCTCTAATTACCTGCAATGCCCCGACAATTCCATCCCCACTTGTATTTATGTCCCTACACAAGATATGCCCCGATGACTCACCGCCTAGATCCCAATTATTTTTAATAAGTCTTTGAACAACATATCTATCCCCAACTTTAACTCTTTCAAAAGGAATTCTCTTATTACGAAGCGCAATTTCCACCCCCATGTTAGTCATTAACGTGCCTACTACGCCGCTGCAACCAACAGATTTAGATGCTCGATGAGACGCGATAACGTAGAGAAGTTCGTCGCCATCTACCACTACCCCTTTATGATCTACCATGAGCACCCTGTCACCGTCGCCATCAAGCGCAACTCCTAAATCTGCTTTCGATGTAATCACTTCATTTTGTAGTGCGCCAATATCAGTAGACCCACATCCACTATTAATATTAAAGCCATCAGGAGAGGTCCCCATTTGGATAACATCAGCGCCAAGCTCCTTAAATACCTTCGGTGCAACGCTATAAGTGGCTCCATGCGCGCAGTCAACTACAATTCTAAGGCCGCTTAAGTTGTGTCCAAGAGGCAACGTACTTTTACAAAATTCAACATATCTACCATCTGCGTCTGTGATTCGATACGCCTTACCAAGACTATCAGAATCCATAGTCTTTTGATCTAATTCGAGAATGCGCTCTACCTCTGCTTCGACCTCCTCTGAAAACTTGTATCCATCTGCGCCAAAAAATTTTATGCCATTATCGTAGTAAGGATTATGAGACGCACTAATTACAATACCAGCAGAGGCTCGCAATGCTCTGGTTAAATAAGCAATAGCTGGAGTAGGCATCGGACCGAGCATACCCACCTCAACACCTGCCGAAATAAGCCCGGCCTCTAATGCTGACTCAAACATATACCCAGAGACCCTAGTATCTTTACCAATAAGAACCCGTTTTTTCGAACTGCTTGATCGATTTAATAACCGTCCTACGGCCCAACCTAGTTTAAGGACAAAGTCTGCGGTAATAGGAAACTTTCCTACTCGACCACGGATACCATCGGTCCCAAAAAAGTTTCTCTTCATTGCCAAGCCTAAAAGTCGATTTGACTAAGAATTTTAATTGCCCTAACTGTCTCATCCACATCGTGCACCCTCAGAATCGATACTCCACGCTGAGCCGCTAAGACTGCCAAAGTTACACTACCTATTAATCTGCACTCTGACGGATCATTAAGTAGCTCGCTAATCATTCGCTTTCTCGAAACACCCACTATAACTGGAAAACCAGTGTCAACAAACCGATCAATGGCGCGAAAAAGCGTAACGTTATGTTCTAGCGTCTTTCCAAATCCAAATCCGGGGTCTATGTAGATTTTATCTGGAGCCATTCCAGCGGCTAAACAAGCGTCTTTCCTTTCCAATAAAAAAGTAAGCACATCAGAGACAACATTTAAATAAAAGGGTTCAATTTGCATGTTCTTAGGCTGATTTTGCATGTGAGTCAAACAAACTGGCAATTTTGACTCAACAGCTGCCTCCAAAGCACCTGGTCGCCTCAGCGCTCTTACGTCGTTGATAAAATTCGCTCCAGCTGATACTGCCTCTCTAATAAGCTTAGCGGAACTAGTATCAACTGATAACAGAGTATCAAAGTGAGTTCTGATTAATTCTAAGACCGGCACGACTCGGGAAACCTCATGATCTACTCCAACCGGATCAGCGCCAGGACGAGTCGATTCTCCCCCAACATCAATTATATCTGCTCCGGCCACCAACATTGAATCTACAGTCCGTAGGATACTATCGGTGTTGATACGGCCATTTTTAATAAATTGACCGCCATCGGAAAATGAGTCGGGAGTAACATTGATGACTCCCATTATTCGAAACTTACACAAATTGACGCATCCGCTTTCGATAACCACTCCCCTTCTCTAAGTTCATGGTCAAAGTCAAAGGGCTGCTACTGGAAAGTCTAAAGAAAATAAATGTTACGCACCCTCTACCGCAGTGCCAATAGCATCAGCAGCATCGCTGCCGATGTCGACCTGATCGCCTTGAATACCGCCTTTATCGTCATCATCCCAATGTCTCGGTGGACGCACAGGAATCCGCCTCATTAAGTCATCCACCTGCTCTGCGTCTATTGTTTCATACTCGATTAGCGCATCCTTCATGGACTCAAGCACATCTCTATACTCTTCTAAGAGCGCCTTTGATCGAATGTAAGCACTGTCCAATATGAGGCGCACTTCTTCATCTATTTCCCTTGAGGTACCTTCTGAGTAGTGCGTGTTTCCTCCACCGGGAGCTTGCGATTCATCTTCACCGTACAAAACTGGGCCCATCCTTTCCGTCAAACCCCACTTGGTTACCATGTTTCGCGCCATCTGTGTTGCCCGCTCAATGTCATTTTGAGCTCCAGTGGTCACTCCATCAAAACCGCCAACAAGCTCCTCAGCAATCCGACCACCAAAAAGACTACAGAGCTGCCCAAAGATTTGCCGTTTACTCATGCTGTAACGATCTTCCTCGGGCAAGTACTGTGTCACTCCTAAAGCTCTCCCGCGAGGGATAATAGTTACTTTATGCACAGGGTCATGTTCTGGGACAAGGCGACCAATAATGGCATGTCCCGCTTCATGATAAGCTGTGTTGATCTTTTCTTTATCTGACATCACCATTGAGCGACGCTCTGCGCCCATCATTATTTTATCTCTTGCTTTTTCAAACTCCGCCATCGCTACCATGCGTCTGTCGCCTCGGGCGGCAAACAAAGCGGCCTCATTTACAAGGTTCGCCAAATCTGCTCCAGAAAAACCGGGAGTACCCCTAGCTAACACATTTAATTCCACAGATTCCTCCAAAGGTACTTTTCTTGAATGTACACGCAGAATTTGTTCGCGACCTCGAATATCCGGCAATCCAACATAAACCTGTCGGTCGAATCTGCCTGGGCGCAACAAAGCTTTGTCCAAAACATCTGGCCGGTTTGTCGCAGCAATTACAATTACCCCCTCTGTTCCCTCAAATCCATCCATTTCAACAAGTAATTGGTTTAGGGTTTGTTCTCGCTCGTCATTACCTCCTCCGTAGCCGCCCCCGCGATGACGGCCAACAGCATCTATTTCATCAATAAAAATTATGCAAGGTGCCTGTCTTTTCGCCTGCTCAAACATATCTCGGACTCGCGACGCTCCAACTCCAACGAACATTTCAACAAAATCTGACCCTGAGATTGAAAAAAACGGTACCTGTGCTTCGCCTGCAATCGCCTTGGCAAGCAAAGTTTTGCCAGTACCGGGAGGGCCTACCATGAGAACACCCTTTGGGATTCGTCCGCCAAGGCGCTGAAATTTGGAAGGGTCGCTCAAGAACTCCACCAGTTCACTAACATCCTCTTTGGCTTCATCAACACCAGCCACGTCGGCAAACGTGGTGTTGATCTGATCCCCTGTGAGGAGCTTTGCCTTACTTTTTCCAAAGCTCATGGGCCCGCCCTTCCCGCCGCCGCCGCCTTGCATCTGGCGCATGAAAAACATGAATATTCCAAGTATGAGAAGAATGGGAAATGCGGCTACCAACAACTGTGAAATTAAACTCGGCGCTTCTGGATCCCGCGCTATAATTTTTACATTATGATTTAATAAGTCATCCATCAAGCCTTGATCACCGATTGTGGGAAGCACCGTTCGAAATTTCGTTCCATCCCTCCGCTCTCCCTCTATGACGAGACCTTCGATAATTACGGAAGCCACTCGTTCGTTTTGCACGTCCACTACGAAATCAGAATATCCGAGGCTATTATCTGTTGGCGGCGGAGAAAAACTGTTGAAGACCGACAGCAACACTGCGGCAAGGACAAGCCAAACTACTAAGTTTTTAGCCAAATCATTCATAACAACACCTCTATCAGCCTCTATACCCTTTGGCCACGACGTACACTTCTGATGAACCTGAACGCGATGCCTTGGGCTTCCTGATTTTAAGAGTATTAAACACTCTTCTGAGCTTTCGCACAAACCCATTTACTTCTTCGGAATGGAATAGTTTCACGACCAAACTCCCGCCATTTTTTAAAATTTTCTCAGACAACTCCAACGCCAAGTTAGCAAGATGTATTATCTTCGGGCCATCAATATCACTAATGCCACTCAAATTGGGCGCCATATCTGACATTATAACGTCAGTCTTCTTAAAGCCCACCATGTCTTGAAGCCGGGCAGACATGGTGCCGTCTTCCACATCGCCTTGCAAAAATTTCACACCAGCAATTGCCTCAATCGGCAAAAGATCGATTGCCACTACCATTCCGCTTTTGCCTACCAATTTCGAGGCGACTTGAGCCCATCCCCCTGGTGCGGCTCCAAGATCCACCACTGTCATTCCGACTTTGAAAAGTTTGTCTTTTTCATCAATCTGCAGAAGTTTGTAGCTTGCTCTGGATCTATAGCCATCATTTATACTTTTCTTTACGTGTAGATCTTTCACATGGTTCTGGATCCAAATCCGCTTCTTCGGCTTAACCATACTATTCCTCAAAAAGTCAGTGCAATCTAGAGAAACAAGTAACGTACCTCAATTTAGTGAGCCGCACCTGCTTACACCCTGTTTCTTTTCTAAAATGTGACATAACCAAGTAAGTGTCTTAAACTAACAAGGGATAAGCATATGAACAACTCTATTATTGAAAAAATTGCAACCTCTGCAATGCTCGGTCTAGCCATTGCTTTGATGACAGCTATTGTTGTTCCGTCTTTTAAGGAAAAGATTGCAGCCAAAGCCGATAATCAACCACACGACGCTGGCGAACGCAACTCAATTGTTAGTGGCTATACCGGATACTCGTATGCTGTGAGCCGAGCAGCCCCATCTGTGGTAAACATCTATACTCGCAAAGTAGGATTAGGTCGCATTGATCATCCACTCTCGAAGCATCCTCTCTTCGGCCGCCTTGTCACTCAAGTGAAAGTGCCGCAAACCTCTTTAGGGTCCGGAGTTATAATGAAGTCCGATGGAATAATTTTGACGAATCACCATGTCATCGCTAATGCGGAAAAAATACTTACTATGCTTTACGATGGTAGGACTGCTCCTGTCAAATTAGTAGGAAGCGATCCAGATACAGATTTGGCGGTACTGAAGATCAATCTCGATAATCTTCAACCAATTTCAATAGGAACATCGGAATCGGCGGCAGTTGGAGACATAGTATTGGCAATTGGTAACCCTCATGGCATCGGACAAACGGTCACCCAAGGAATTATTAGCGCCACCGGTCGGGCAGGACTGGGACTAAATACTTTTGAAAATTTCTTACAAACAGACGCCGGAATAAGCATAGGGAACTCAGGCGGTGCACTGGTTGATCTTCATGGAAACTTGCTCGGGATAAATACCGCAAGCATCGGCAATAGTGGTTCTATTAGTTTTGCTATACCTTCCTCAACAGTAATGCATGTACTCAATGAAATACTTAAGCACGGGTTTGTTATTCGCGGGTGGTTGGGGTTAGATGCAATTCCTGTTACCGCCAGACTAGCAAGGCAGTTAAAAATTCCACTTCGACATGGGTTATTGATCCGAGCAATCGCAGCGAACGGTCCATCGGATAATTTGAATCTTTTTCCCGGCGATATCGTTACTGAAATCAACGGCGTCAGCGTATTGGATCCACAAACAAGCATGACTCAAATTTCAAAGGTCCAACCCGGCAACCCGATTACGCTCTCGATTTGGCGAAGAGGTTCTGCCTTTGAGGTCGAAGCGATAGCGGGAACAAGGCCAAGCATCAGCGCGATAAATTAAATTCGCAAAGCTTTTCAAATTGCATGGATACCACATATCTCTTTCAAAGCCTCAAGAAGCACTTTATTTTGCGCGTCACTGCCAACAGATATTCGTAGGTGATTTGAAATTGGTTTCTGATCAAAATGTCGAACTAAAATCCCATATTGACGAAGCCGTTTCAAAATAGTTACAGCTCCGTGCTCAGTATGAGCCACCAACAGAAAATTTCCAAAAGATGGAATCACAGCAAAGCCGAGTGCCTGAAGCCCTTTTGATAAGCCATCTCGTCCATTTATTATTTTTTTACAACTACTCTGAAAATGTTCTTCATCTTTAAAAGACGCAATTGCTGCTGCAATTTGCAAGCGACTAGTCGGATATGAATTAAAACTATTTTTTACTCTATATAACCCATTAATTAAAGCATCAGAACCCAGAGCATAACCAATTCGTAATCCCGCGAGGGACCGTGATTTTGACAATGTGTGTACAATAAGAATATTTGGGTAATCCTCTAGCAAGGGTATTGCGCTGACCCCGCCAAAATCAATATACGCCTCGTCAATAATAACCACAGATTCGGTATTGAATTCCAAAAGAGAACGGATCTTATCTAAGCTCAGTAGCGTTCCAGTTGGAGCATTTGGGTTAGCAAAAATGATCCCTCCATTTGGGATAGCGTATTTTTTGAGATTAATCTTTAAATCATTAGTCAACGGAATTTTTTTATTTTCTATACCATATAGCCTGCAAAAAACAGAATAAAAACTGTATGTTATTTCAGGAAAAAGTATTGGTCTATCTTTGCGAAAAAAGCAATTAAACGCATGGGCGAGCACCTCATCAGACCCATTTCCCAAAAATACTTTTCTCTCAGACAACCCGTAGTACTCTGATATTTCTTTCTTTAAGGGATCACCATTAGGCGAAGGGTAGAGCCTCAAATCATCGTTTAGTGCTGCATTAACTGCATGAAGGACATGAGGCGAGGGTCCAAAAGGACTCTCATTGGTGTTTAGTTTTATTATATTTTCGTCGCTTGGTTGTTCACCGGGCTTGTATGGACTTAAATCATTAACGAAGTTACTCCAATAATTGTTTTTTCCTCCTTCCATCACCTCACCATTAATTTTCAGAAATACTTATCATCAATCCGATACTCTGCAGAGCGAGCATGAGCCTCTAGCGACTCACTCCGCGCAAGTGTTGACGCAATACGTCCAAGAAAATTGGCTCCCTCCGACGTACAAGAAATCACTGAACTACGCTTTTGAAAATCATAAACTCCAAGGGGAGACGAAAATCTCGCTGTCGCCGAAGTCGGTAAAACGTGATTTGGGCCCGCACAATAATCCCCCAATGCCTCAGGCGAGTTTCTTCCGAGGAATATAGCGCCAGCATGACAAATTTGCGCGAGGAGTATATCAGGTTCCGAAACAGATAATTCAAGATGTTCTGGTGCCATTTTATTACAGAGAGCGACAGCCTCATCGCTATCTTTAACTTTTATCAATGCTCCACGATTGAAAAAGGACTTTTCGATGATCTCCTTTCGCTCCATACTGGGTAGCAACTTTAAGATACTTGCATGAACCTGTTTTATAAAACTCTCATCCCATGATAGCAACACCGCTTGAGCATTCTCATCATGCTCGGCCTGCGAAAAGAGATCCATCGCAATCCAATCTGGATTGGTCCCTCCATCACATATAATGACGATCTCGCTAGGGCCGGCAACCATATCCAAACCAACTTTCCCAAATAACTTACGTTTAGCAGAAGCGACATATATATTTCCGGGGCCCACTATTTTATCAACCTTCTTTAGAGACTGGGTACCATATGCAAGGCCAGCGACAGCTTGCGCTCCCCCAATAGTCCATATCTCCTCAACTCCGACTAACGCAGCGGCCGCTAAAACACTCGGATTAACTTCTCCTTTAGGCGCAGGCACAACCATAATAATTTCATTTACTCCTGCAATTCGCGCGGGAATAACGTTCATCAAAACCGACGACGGATAGCTTGCCTTTCCTCCAGGAACATAAACTCCTACTCGCTCTATCGCAGTAATTTTTTGTCCGAGCAGATTTCCATCTTTCTCCAGATACTGCCAAGATTTCTGTACTTGATGTTGATGATAAGTTTCGATCCTTTTTGCCGCCAACTCCAAAGCCTCCAAAATATTTGGCTCAACTTCCATTTTTGCGTGTTCAAGATCATCATGCGTGACGATCAAATCTCCTATATGACGGCAATTTCTCCCATCAAATCGATTGGTATACTCTAAGAGCGCGCCATCGCGGTCGTCAATCACTGCTCGTATAATTTCATCTACGATCTTATCAACTGATTCGCTCTCAGCTATCTCAGGATCGGTGATCTGAAGAAATGTATCATCAAAAATTGGGTCATTTGTGTTAAGTACTCTGATCTTATCAAATTGCTTCATAGTCACATCCCACAACGTTCCTTATCGAATTAATAATTTCGTCCACGACTCTGAAATTAGTTTTCATAGCTATTTTATTCACAATCAACCGAGAGCTTACATTGGCGATAAGCTTTTTAGCGATAAGCCCATGTGCAGCAAGCGTATTCCCTGTATCTACAATATCGACTATTTCATCTGACAAATCTAATATTGGGGCTAGTTCCATTGCGCCGTATAACTTAATTAGCTCTGTTTGGCGTCCCATTTCAGCGTAAAATCTTCGAGCGACATTGACATATTTTGTCGCTACCACAGTTCGATCGAAGCTTACTTCGACGGACGGTAATGCTGCAGTCATGAGCCGGCATGGGGCGATCTTCAAATCAAGGGGCTCATAGTATCCCTCCCCGCCATGTTCTAAAAGCTGGTCCTTACCGGTAATTCCCAGATCTGCAGCGCCAAATTGCACATAAGTTGGCACATCAACTCCACGCAATATCACTAATCTAAGGTGCTGGATGTTGGTCCCAAACATAAGTTTGCGACTACCAAAAATATCTTCTACTGGAAAAATTCCGGCCTCACGTAATATTGGAAGCGATTCTCTCAATACACGCCCTTTTGTAAGGGCTAATGTTACCATATGCAACACCATTTCCCCCTATCTATTAATCCGGTAATCGGGTGAGTTTAGCACCAAGCTGATGTAATTTCTCCTCGAAACACTCATACCCGCGATCCACATGGTAAATTTCGTCAATCGTTGTTTCTCCCTCTGCCGCGATTCCCGCAATGACTAGCGCCGCTGATGCCCTCAAGTCGGAAGCTACAACACGAGCTCCTGTAAGTTTGGGTACTCCTGTAACAACCGCCACATTACCATTCAAATCAATTTTTGCCCCCATTCGACGAAGTTCTTGTACTTGCATTAAGCGATTTTCAAAAATTGTTTCCGTCACAGAAGAAATCCCCATTGCTACAGAGTTGACAACTGTAAATTGAGCTTGCATATCAGTCGGGAAGCCGGGATGAGGACCAGTTATAAAATCCACTGCCTTTGGGCGTTTACCTTGCATATCAATCTCTATCCAATCTGTACCATATGTTAGATCGCCTCCAGTTTTCCGAAATTTTTCAAGAACTGAGCCAATGTTTGATAGTTCGACGTGCCTTGTTCGCACTTTCCCTCCGGTTGCAGCCGCTGCAGCTAAGTAAGTCGCAGTCTCTATTCGATCTGGCATTACTCGAAAGAAACCACCATTCATTTTTGGAACGCCCTCAATTAATATCGTAGGTGTTCCGGCACCGCGAATATTAGCTCCCCAAGCATTCAAACAATTAGCAAAATCGACAATTTCTGGTTCCAAAGCAGGATTCTTTATTCGCGTAGTTCCCTCAGCTAAAGAGGCCGCCATGATAATGTTTTCTGTCGCTCCAACTGAAGGGAAGGGCAAACTTATGGTCGCCCCGCGCAAACGACCTCTCCGAGAGGCTTTAATAAACCCATTTTCTATTGTGATTTCGGCTCCTAAAGATTCCATCCCCCCGATGTGAAGATCCACAGGGCGGCTGCCAATCGCACAGCCACCCGGAAAAGATACTTTAGCCTCTCCGAACCGACTCACCATCGGACCCAACACCAAAATTGAAGCACGCATCTTTTTGACCAACTCAGAGGGTGTTGCCAAGCTGTGAATTGTGCGCGTATCGGCCTCGACGTAACGATTTTCGTCTATGCTTAATTCGACTCCGAGAGAACCGAGCAGTTCCAAAAAAGTCGTCACATCTTGAAGATGAGGCAAATTTGCAACCGTTGTTTTACCCTCACAGAGCAGCATCGCGGCCAGAATAGGTAAAGAAGAATTTTTCGAGCCCGATATTTCCACAGACCCGATTAACGGCGTACCACCTTGGATAATTAATTTTTCCATATTATGCCTAGGAAAATTACTTGACTGTTTTTAGCCACCATACCATCGGTTAAGCACTCTACACCTTATTAGAAATAATCTGCTGCCACTCTTGTTTACTGTATGTTTTGATTTGAACAGCGTGAATAATTCCACTAGTGATCGCTGTTTGCAGCGCAGAATAAACCAATTGCTGTCGTTGAACCGGTTTCTTACCGACAAACACATCGTCCACAACGGTTATCAAGTATTGATTACCGCTACGCTTTACATCAATGTAGGATCCCGAAAATTTGAGGTCCAAAAGAGCATATAGTTCGTCTGTCGACATCAAAATTTTATCTCGGAGTTAACAGTCATTCAGTGTTTGCTAACCAATTTTCAATTACAGTATCTAAATTGCCACGATTTTTTTGTGCTGCCAAACCAAACTGATTACGTAGAGTTTTACCAAGATTTATCCCATCTATAACCACATTTGAAATAACCCATGCTCCCGCTTCTCTCTTCCTCATTGTATATGAAAGAGGATAAACTTTTCCTAAACTGTGGATCTCCTGTTTTACTGCGACCCTCCGCTCATCCGGTGAAATTTTTCGCCGATTTATAATAATGATTTTCTCATCGTTAAAACTAAGGAGGCCACGACCGTATGTCTCCAACATGCTTTTTTGAAAGACATCTGTGAACTTTGCCAACTGCTTTTCAGTAGCTACTGTGCGGTACTTACCCATGACGGCGCGCGACATACGCCAAAAATCTATATGCGGTGACATTTGTGCCATGATAGTTTTAAAAAAAACTTCCTCTTTAATAGCGTCTGAATTTTTATAAGTCGAGATAATTTGCACTAAAGAAACGGTGAGTTTATCTATGAGATCAAAAGGATCAATATTTTGGTCCGCCAATATTTTAACATCAAACCCTTTCATTTTTTCAGGCGATCGATCAATAAAATTTACCTTAGGATCAATGCTGGCCCCCCTGATTTCTCCGAGGGAACTAAAAGACAATAGCATTATGACTGTAATTGCAGCTACCGCAGGCAAACGATTCCTTTTCAAGTCACCATCCTTAATAAACGTCTGTTAAAAGCAAGCACAATTGGAAATTTTTCACCAATAAAGCAACCACAGCAGCATGACATTACTTTAAAATCACTATACCATTTCATAGTATATAAAAAAACCAGTTGCGGTGTTCGGAGCCCTCATGACCACTTTACTTATGGCCATCGCGGCATTAATCTTTGGCATTGTCGGATTAGTTCTGGGAGCCGATAAATTTGTCTTAGGTAGTGCAGCGACAGCGAGAAAACTTGGAATATCTCCAATGGTCGTTGGACTGACAGTTGTTTCTATTGGCACATCCGCGCCGGAGATAATTGTTTCCATCAATGCAGCGCTAGATGGTGTCGGAGAATTAGCTGTTGGTAATGCCATAGGTTCAAATTTGGCGAATATCGGACTAGTTTTAGGCGTAACTGCACTCATCGCCCCACTTCCGGTAAAAAAACATCTTTTGCGTGAGGAGAGCCCGGTGCTTGTGATCGTGACTTTGATTGCAGGTCTTTGCCTCTATGACGGAATGCTGGGACGCTTGGAGAGTATTTTCCTCGCAATGCTTACTATTCCTCTCCTAATAACTTTAGTAAAATATAAGGGAGGAAATAACGCAGCTGTCTCGGAAGTTGAAACAGACCACGCCGAAATTAATACTAAAACCACAATTTTTTGGTTTTTAGGCGGCTTAGCGGTTCTTCTTGTCAGTGCCAAAATAACAGTTTGGGGAGCACGTGAAATAGCCCTCTACTTGAGTATAAGTGAATTAATAATTGGATTAACAATCATAGCACTGGGTACTAGTCTTCCAGAGTTAGCCGCTTCGATCGTAAGTGCACTTAAAGGTCATCATGATATTGCCGTTGGTAATGTTTTTGGCTCCAATCTTTTTAATTTACTACTCGTAATGAGCGCTGCCGGCGCGATATCCCCGATTAATTTAAGCCCAGATGTTATGTTACGAGATTATCTGAGCATGACGGTAATGACTGTTCTTCTCGTTATTTGTGTAGCTCAAGCAATATTTAAAGACACTAACACTAATGGCCCCGGAAAAATATCAAGGCGTGTTGGCGCTCTATTCCTTACTAGTTATGTTTTTTACTATGGAATCTTGTGGACTTCTCTAAATTTTCTAAGGTAATGTACCTATATAAATGGAACATTAATCAATACGCCTCGTAAAAAACGTTCACTCTTCTATTAAATTGAGGCCCACAAATTATTACGATGAGATCGAAAAAGATGACTAAATCTGCTTTGCGAACAATTGATTTAGCTGCCGAAGCTATAACTCAATTAAGAACAAAGATTGATCAACATTTTGAATCGGCATGCAACATTATCCTCAAATGTAAAGGTCGAGTAGCAGTCACTGGCATAGGTAAATCAGGGCACATAGCTAATAAGATCGCTTCAACACTTGCCAGCACCGGAACACCTGCTTTTTTCCTGCATCCGGCCGAAGCAAGTCACGGAGATTTAGGAATGATCACATCAGAGGATGTCGTTCTCGCCATCTCCAACTCAGGCTCTACATCGGAGATTCTCACAATTCTCCCTAGAGTAAAACGACTTAGTGTTCCGCTCATCAGCATGACGGGGAATGCCAAATCGGAAATTGCAAAAGCCGCAGCCACCCACCTTTGTATCCAAGTAGCGCGTGAAGCATGTCCGATGAATTTAGCTCCCACAACGAGCACAACCACTTGTCTCGTTCTTGGTGATGCGCTAGCGATATCACTTTTAGAAACGCGTGGTTTTAGCGAATATGATTTTGCGATGTCTCATCCCGGTGGGGCGCTCGGACGAAAACTTCTTCTAAGAGCAAGAGACTTAATGCATGAAAATACCTCAGTGCCCCGAGTCTATTACAATGATTTTGTGCAAACAGCTCTGCTAGAGATGACTGCAAAGGGTTTCGGTGTAACAGCAATCTTCGATGTTTCTGAACGCTTGGTGGGAATTTTTACAGATGGCGATTTGAGGAGAATGATATCGCAAGGATTGAACATTGGTAGTACCTTGGTTAAAGATGTAATGTCAGCAAATCCAAAAACTATTTCCGGTGATATTCTCGCCGCAGAGGCGTTGAATATTATGGAAGACTTGTCAATTACAACTTTACTAATAACGAACGAGTCAAATTGCCTCTGCGGAATTTTGCATATGCATGATCTTGTTAGAGCGGGAGTAATATGAGCCCGTCTTCTCAAATTCTTGCCGGAGTGCCATCAAAAATAGTTGAAGCCGCAAAGCGTGTAAAGCTGCTATTGCTGGACGTTGATGGCGTGCTCACCGATGGTAAGTTGTATTATGGAAACAAAGGAGAAGAATTGAAGGCATTCGATATCAAAGATGGTCTAGGCATAAAATTACTCAACGCCTCAAATATTATGGTTGGAATTATCACCGGCAGAACGTCAGAGCTAGTTCTTCGCAGAGCGGATGAATTGGATATAGCTCCAGTCATACAAGGTAGTAAAAATAAACTAAAGGATGTTGAAAGTATTTGTCAAAAATACTCACTTACACTTAATCAAATTTGTTTTATCGGTGATGATTTTCCTGACCTATGCGCCATTAGTCGTGTTGGTCTAGGCATTTGCGTCGCAAATGCTAATTTTAGGATACATCAAGTTGCTGCATGGTGCACCAAAGCGAGTGGCGGAAATGGCGCGGTGCGAGAAGTGGCCGAGCTCTTGTTAGCTTCTCAAGGCAAATATCAAAGCATACTGACCCAATATACATGATAAAGCAGTTTTTTATAATTAGCTCTGCAATAATAATGATTACAGGATTCTTGTTAATCTGGGACTCGTCGCCAGAATCATTTCTGGAAAAAAAACATATAAACACCGATAGAAACTTAATAGCAGATAGTTATATGGGACAAGCCAGTACAAGCATCTTTGGAACTGATGGCCAAAGGAATTTATTACTAGTAACTCCAAAAATCGAACTATTTTATAAAAAAGGCGTTGCGCTTTTTGAAAAACCAGTGCTCGTCGCAGGTAGTTCCAAGAATTCTGTGCGTTTAATTGCAAAGAGCGCCTTACTTGTAAAAGAGACGAATAAAATTTTTATGACTGGCAACGTACAACTGAAATCAACCTTGGAAAACGAAATCTCCACTCTTTCCACTGAGAATTTAATCTACACGTTCGACTCAGGACAAATAGAGAACGACGCATTCTTTTCACTAAAATCTCACAACACTAAGCTAACCGGAGTCGGCATCACGGCAAAACCATTATCTGGTAATTACCATTTTAAGAAAAACATCCAAGCGCACTATGAAACCTTTCGATAGTTTTGTCAGCCCGCTTATCATTTATCTTATTCTAGTCAGTGGTGGGATTAAGGCTCAAGCTCTATTACCAATAAGTATCGAATCTGACTTGGCTGAACGTAACGAAAAAACAGGGATTACAATATACAAAGGAAATGTGCTCATAACACAAGGCAACTTATCGATTAAAGCCGATCTTGTAACAATTACAGAGAATGCAGAACAAATTTCAAAAATTCACTGTGCCGGATCGCCAGCCAGTTTCAAACAATTAGATATCACATCTCAAACTCCTGACTTAATTGGAACCGCAGATGATGTCGAATATTTATTGCAAGAACAACAGATCAATCTGAAGCAAAACGCCTCCCTTTCGAGCTATGGAACTTTAATAACAGGAGATTCTATAAACTATGACCTTAAAAATGAGATATGGAAGGCTGGAGGAGCAGAGAATAGTAAAAAGCGTATTAGACTTTTTATTCCTCCCAAAAGCGAAAAAACGAAGAATCTAATACCATGAAATGTTTAGAAGCGCGCAACCTTGCGAAGTCCTATGCACGGAAACCTGTAGTGCAGGATGTGTCACTTTGGTTGAATCAAGGAGAAATAGTGGGTCTCCTTGGCCCAAATGGGGCTGGAAAAACGACTTGCTTTTATATGATTATAGGCCTAATCGAGCAAGACCGCGGCCGTATAACAATTGATGGTTCTGACATTGGAAACCTTCCTGTGCATGGTCGCGCAAGAAAAGGTCTCGGTTATCTCCCTCAAGAACCATCGATTTTTAGGAAATTAAATGTACAAAACAATATTTTGGCAATTTTAGAGACAGTAAACGGTCTAACAAAGCAGGAGCGAAAGCGACAACTCGAAGAACTTATGGAAGAGTTAAACATCACGCATCTGCAAAACAGTCTAGGCGGCAGTCTGTCAGGTGGGGAGCGCCGTAGGGTAGAAATAGCGCGGGCACTCGCAACACAACCTCAATTTATATTGCTAGATGAACCTTTTGCAGGCGTAGATCCAATTTCTATGAATGATATAAAAAATATCATTCGCTATTTAAGTCGACGTGGCATCGGTGTTCTAATAACAGACCACAATGTAAGAGAGACATTAGATATTTGCCAAAATGCTTTTATTATGGGAGAGGGACGCGTAATTGCTCACGGAGCACCGGACCAAGTTTCCAAAGACGAAAAAGTACGCCAAACTTATCTTGGAGAACACTTTAGTTTAT
Source organism: Porticoccaceae bacterium (assembly GCA_002691825.1). Classification (GTDB taxonomy): domain Bacteria; phylum Pseudomonadota; class Gammaproteobacteria; order Pseudomonadales; family Porticoccaceae; genus TMED48. The sequence continues at coordinate 88,775 of NZIZ01000047.1, read as the reverse complement.
GAATTGGGTTGCTACTAAAATTGAGCATTGCCACGAGAAGCCATCAAGTACTAAACTAGTACATGTTGAAATCAGGCGGTTTTTCAGATAATGAGACCCGGCTTACAATTAAAAATCAGTCAGCAACTAACGATGACGCCTCAACTCCAGCAGGCGATTCGTCTCCTTCAGCTCTCAACTTTAGAGCTACGCCAAGAAGTGATTGAGCAGCTGTACAACAATCCTCTCTTGGAATTAGAAGAAGAGGATGATCGAGTAACTGACACATCAGATAATCTGTCAGCAGATGAACTTAACGAAATTGGTCAAGCTAACGCTGACAATGTCGAAACAACTCTAGATCAAAACCTTTCCGAAGACGAGGCAAATAATTTACTTGCATCTTCTACCCAAGATACGCCAGATCATCAATGGGAGGAAGACCTCTCTACTGAACTTCCGGTAGATGCGAATTGGGACGACGTTTATAATAATTCCTCTGGAACTGCAGGTGGCGGTGAAGTTGACCTAGAACAAGTTTACCAAGTAACCGAATCACTCAGGGATCACCTTCATTGGCAACTAAACCTCACCCCTTTCTCTGATATTGACCGACAGGTCGCTGCCACTTTGATTGACTCAATCGACGAAAACGGATTGCTGATAGAGGACGTTTTCAGTATCACGCAACATTTACGATATGTTGAGGGGGAGGAAATTCTTCAATCAGACGAGATCATTGCTGTTCTCCACAGGCTTCAGCAATTTGATCCGGCGGGTGTTTTTGCAAGAGACATACGAGAGTGTCTGCTCATTCAGATTAACCAACTCCCCGAAAATATTCCTTTTCTTGTTCAAGCAAAATTATTAATTACCGAATTTTTGAACGAAATCGCCTCTACCGATCAAACACGACTTGCGAAAAAAGTTGGCTGTTCTCGGGACGAAATTTCAGGAGCAATGCTGCTAATAAAAAGTCTCAATCCTCGTCCAGGAGACGCGTTATCCTCACAAAACATTGACTATATTGTGCCTGATGTTTTTGTTGAAAAATTTGACGGGCGTTGGCGAGTTAGATTAAATGATGCCAATATGCCAAAACTTAGGATTAACGATTCCTATAGTCAATTAATCAAACGATCAGATAACAGCAACGAAAATCAATATCTTAAGGACAACCTTGCAGAGGCGCGCTGGTTTCTTCGAAGCGTTGAAAGTCGAAATGAAACCCTAATGAGGGTTACAAAAACCATTGTTGAGCTACAACAGAATTTTCTAAATCAAGGGCCAGTGGCTATGCGGCCAATGGTTCTTGCCGATATTGCTAATCGCCTAGATCTCCATGAATCAACGATTTCAAGGGTCACAACTACGAAATATTTAGCGACTCCGCAAGGCGTATTTGAACTCAAATACTTCTTTTCAAGTCATGTTGGAACTGCTGGCGGTGGTGAGTGTTCGTCAACTGCGGTTTGCGCGATCCTAAAGGCCATAATTAGTGCAGAACCGGCTGCTAAGCCCTTAAGCGACAGTAAGTTAACTTCACTTTTAGAAGACCAAGGCATCCAAGTGGCTCGTCGAACCGTTGCAAAATATAGAGAAAGCATGGGAATCGCATCATCCAGTCAAAGAAAGCGCTTCGAAAATGCGATGTAGGAGGATCAACATATGCGAGTGACAATTAGTGGCCACCATTTAACAGTAACAGATCCGCTCAGAAACTACGTCATGGCAAAATTTTCTAAACTTGAACGTCACTATGAGCAAATAACGAGTATCGTCGTGAGTTTAACCGTTGACAAGCTTGTACAAAAAGCGGAAGCGACGGTCTATGTGGTGGGAGCAGATCTTTTCGCGAACTCTGAACACCAAGATCTTTATGCGGCTATTGATGCGCTTGCGGACAAGCTTGATAGGCAAGTAATTAAACACAAAGAGAAAACTCGAGGACGATAACTGACATTATGGAAATTTCAGATGTATTGATTCCGGAACTTGCAATGTGCGATCTCAATGGTTACAGCAAGAAAAAGGTTCTTGAAAATATAGCTCAATTTATTACAAAAGAACTCGGAGCAGACCAAGAGCAAGCTTTTGCACTTTTTCGAAGCATGTTGGCTCGAGAGAGACTTGGAAGCACCGGAATTGGAAAGGGTGTCGCGATCCCTCATTGCAAAGTCATGGGACTAAAAGAAGTACACGGATGCCTAATTAAACTTAATATTTCAATTGACTTTGATGCCTTTGACGAGCAACCAGTGGATTTGATCTTTGCATTGGTTGTTCCGCACGAAAAAAATGACGAACACCTCGAGACACTCTCCAAAATTGCACAAATGTTCCACAAGGAATCATCTCGGCGACAGCTGCGCGAATGTAATAATAATCGCCAATTGTTTGATACCGCTATTTTACTTGATCGAACAGGTTAAATGTGCGCGTCGTAGTTGTCAGCGGGTACTCGGGGTCAGGAAAGACAACTGCACTTAATATTTTAGAAGATGTCGGTTTTCTTTGCATAGATAATCTTCCCGCAATTTTACTACCAACACTAATTCGTGAAATGAGAGAAAACGGCTTACCTTTTTTGGATAAATTAGCGATCGGTATTGATGCGCGAAATCCAGTTATTGATCTCACTTCAATTCCAAGAATTCTTCAAGAAATTAAAGCATTGGGAATAGATATAAAAGTAATTTTTTTAACGGCACGACTCGGTGATTTAGTGCGCCGCTTTAGTGAAACACGGCGCAAACATCCTTTAACTACAAATTCTCTTAGCTTAATTGAGGCGATCAATAAGGAGGAGGTATTACTTGCTCCAATAGAAACCATCACAGATTATAAGGTGGATACCACCGGCTTAGCGCTTCATCAACTTCGAAAACTAATTAAGAATTTCATTTTACCAAAACACGAAAACAACATTACAATTCTGTTCGAGTCTTTTGGCTACAAACGAGGGCTTCCCATCAATGCAGACTTCGTTTTCGATATCAGATGCTTACCAAATCCTTATTGGAAAACTTCACTACGCAGGAAAACGGGTCTTCACCATGACGTAGTCGCTTTTCTTAAGACACAACCGGAGGTCATCGATATGCTCTCAGATATTATAAACTTTTTAGATAGTTGGATTTGTAAATTTCAAGCCAATCATCGAAGTTACCTTACAATCGCGATTGGTTGCACGGGAGGCCAGCATCGATCAGTTTACATTTCGTCTAAATTATATGAACATTTTTCGGTAATGTACCCAAATACACAAATTAATCATAAAGAACTTTCGGCACCAGAGACATCGGTACAGTGATTAAGTGCGAGCTAACAATTGAAAATCAACTGGGCCTGCATGCTCGCGCAGCAACTAAGTTAGCTCGCTTAGCATCTCGCTATAGTAGCAAAGCGCAAGTTTATAAAGATTATAAATCAGCAGACGTCAAAAGTATCATCTCGCTGTTAATGCTAGAAGCGCCTTGTGGTACCGCTTTAACATTTGAGTTCGATGGCAGTGATGAGGAACTAGTTGCTGTGGAAATACAGCAATTAATAGCTAATAAATTTGGAGAAGATAATTAAGAAAATCTTAAAGTATCTTATTTTTCATGGGTAACGAAATAAAATTACTAGAAAAGCCAAGTAAAACAAGCGTTAAAAATGACATGCGGCGCCTGAGAGATTTAGGCAAGAAGCTTATTTCTCTCACTGACGGGACTCTCAAAAATATTAATTTACCGGACCATATTTACGTCTGTATACAAATAGCGAAAAAGATGTCTTCTGACGAGGCAAAGCGTCGACAAATTAGTTTTTTGGGAAAACAACTGCGTGACATGGAGGACTCGGATGTCCTTCAAATAATAAAGCGAATTTCATCCGCACATGGACGCCCTAATTGTAAGCCGGATGAAGTATATTCATGGCAAAAAAAGTTATTGTTGGGCGATACTAATGCGTTGGAGGAATTTGTTACTCAATATCCCAACACAGACCGACAAAAACTGAAAAATTTAAAAAGAGCGGTTTTTCGAACAAGAAACGAATGTAATAAACTTAAAGCCAAAAAAAAATTATTCGAATACATAACCCATATTTGTTGTTGAATCCTCTATTCACTCTTGGGAGACAGAGGTGGGTGAGCATGATCATCTCCAGCTAATCCTGAAGCAAAAATACGATCAACTTGCACATCAATTTTATCCCAAGGCCCCGTCAGCGAGTAACTTATACTTGATAATCGATCAACCTGTGTTTCAACTAACTTTCCGGTAACATAAACTCCAAGCGCAGCTGGCAATCCACCTACAAGTGCTCCAACCCAAGGTAAATTCGGTGCTACCGGTAAAGTTGCAACCAGGCGCCCATCAATGTTTTCTTCCAACAAATCGAAGTTTCCCGTCATCGCCATTCGTCCTGAGGGCATTTCCATTTTTAGTGGGGTATCCAATCGGGCAATACCATTTTCAAAAACCAACAAACCACTCATGTTATCATATGCTAGGTCTTGGCCAACCACATCAGAAAAATCAAGCTGCAATCTACGCAACCAGTTTGCAAAGTTCATTAAACTAATCATTTTAAGTGCTGCGTCTGCTCCATCATTTGACCTGTACAAGGTTCCATCCGATAACGAAAATTTAAAATCACCTGCGATATTTTTTCGAGAAAAATTCCAGGGCTCCGTCGGCCAGTTTAAATTAAAAGTTAATCTCCCAGACTGGCTAGATGCGATGCGTGGAAACTCAATTTTTTCAAAGAAATTTCCAACATCTGATAACGAAGCAGGTCCTATTAAACGGCTAAAATGTCCGCTTAAATCATGCCCCCAAAAAAAATCTAGGGGCGGAAGCGTATCATCTGCACCAAATTCCAATCCCAACAGATTACCCTTTATTGCCGCAAATGCTGCACCGGAAACTTCAGAGCGCAACTGAAATTCAAGCTGGCCTAAATCTGCATTGGACACTATCAAATGATCTATTTTGATATCCAAATTGGGGAAATTTTTTGGATCAGGGCGTCCTTTTGGGAATCCTCCCTTCAAAAGCTGCCTTCCAAAGTCTAAATTGTCCAAAAACAATTTGGGAAAGCGGTCTTCGGCATCCGGGATGCTCAAATATCCAGAGGCCCACGCGCTATTAAAGCTAATGTTTAGGCTTTGATCACCCCGTTCTGCCCTTGCATGAACATCAGAAAAAGTCACGCCTGCCAGAGTGGCCGAGTCAAATTTTAAGTCAAATAAAGATTGCCAAGTCTCCGAGTTAAAATTCGATTTTTGTAACAAATCTGCTAGGGGCGTCCAACTTTCTAATAAAATATGGGGAAGGTATCCAGAGAATAGCATCGTTCCTGATGGTGGAGGTTCAATAGTTCGCCCATAATTAAATACTCCTGAATCAAAAACGCCGTCAATAAATCGTGCCTCTAAGGAACCTTCTTCTCCCAAAGACCCTCGGAGTTCCTCAATACTGTGATCAATATCTAATAATATTTCTAAGTTTGACAGTTGCGATTTAGTTTTTCCAATTGGTTCGGGCAACATAATGGCCACCCCTTCTAGATTACTACTTAGGCGGAATTTTGTTCCTGAATGGCCATCTCTTAGCGGTATAGTCAAAACGCCCTCCGCTTTAATTTTGCCATGCATCAACTCTTCCCAAGCGAAGGGTATTAATTGAGAAATTTTTTCGGGTTGAATGAACCCTTCGAATTTTACTTTTTGATTCTCCAGATCAGAAGAGACCGCCGCATTGAGTCGCTCACCCCAAAAAATTCCACTAAGGTTGTCTCCCGAAAAACCATAATCAGATGTATAAAATAAATCACCATTTATTTCGGTGATCTCCAAAGAACTATTTGGAACGGCCAAGACTCCATCATAAAACGATGTGTGCACTCTGTATGATGATTTGTCTTGCAGAGATGAGGATTTCTCGCCTGTTATCGGCAGGCTTAATTGAATTCTACTTTCTTGTCTACCCCCATAATGCCAATCTGATGTGTCACCCATAAATCGTTTTAAGGGAGACCCTCCAATAACCTCAATAGCCGCCGCCGTGCTCGAATTAACATGCAAGTCAACGTCAAGTTGAGGACTCAGCGTGTCATCATCTCCTCTAAATTCAATTTGTGCATTAGTTATGGTCGTACCACCGAGGTTTGCATGCTCGATGGAAGCAAATACGTCATCGTCGTCAATCAAAACCAACCCGCGAGCTTCAGTCGCGACCAACCATTCAGGATGGAACTTGAAGTTGGTATCGTCTAAACGAAAAAAAATCTGATTTGTACGATTATTTTTAGAGTAATCTGAGTTTGCTATGCGTAAAGCATAAGTGAATTCCCTCAAAGTGGTCTCTAAAATAGACCTCTCAAGCCATTTTTTTAGCGGCGGGGATACTTTTTCTGGCAAATACTTTTTCCAATATCGCGTATCAATATCATGTCCATCTATAACAATATGCACGTCCGGCAAGGCATTACCGTCTGGAATTTCTGCTCGTGTAGAAAACTGCAAATTGATATGTCCCGCGTCCAAATTCGCACTTAATAAGTCGCTACTCATGACGAAAGCACCAACAGTTGGATCCCATGAGCTAAACACATTACCCTGCAACGAAAGTACCGGAAATGAGTCAGCAAAGATATTTGGAAAGTCAATTAAAAATCCATTAGTCTCAGCGATCCGAAGCACAGCATCTTTTCCGCGTATTGACAACTTAGCATCTAAGCCTTGGATACCAGGTATGCCTTTGAAGGATGAGCTACTAAATTCTTTAAAGGTAGCATCCGCGAATATCTTTCCAGAATCTTTTCCGGCCACTAGTGCTGTGATTTCTCCTTTGGGCTCTAACCGATTGATCAATACACTCAGAGGTGTGTTATTTTCAAAAGAGCTTTCAAAAAAAGATAAGAGAGGGTCCAACTGAGCGCCATCCAAGAAAAAACGAAAATCTTGCCATCGGGCGCCCATGTTCTTCTTAAAGAGAAGATTTAGCGGCTCTAATTCCTTGTTTGAAACACTTATTTGCAAATCTTGCAAACGAATTCCCCAATCTTCGCCAGGAAAATACCACCCAGTCAAATTAGTTTTAAACCCCCGTAGATTAGTTATATTTTTTTTATTATTGATAGCACTACTAGTATTGATATGTCCCCGAAAATCGGTGTTACCACCAAGTCTCATTTCAAACCAGATTTCTCCGTCAACCATAATTTTATCTTGAACATCAACAGCAGCAAAACCGGGGACTAATCTTTTTGTGGCATGAGCTAAAAATGCGCTCATCTCAAATTTGTGCGCACTCAAATATCCCTCTGCCGAAAAACTGTTTGAGTTTAAAGGATCACCAAAGCCCTCAATAAATATATATGCCGAAGCCTCTTGTTGTTTCGAAAGCAAAGAGAATTCCAGACGATGAAAATCTAAGTCATTTTCTAATTTAAGCTTGTTTCCTTTAAATTGAGATGTGTCGCCGGAATAAAAATTTAAATCAACATTAAGATGGTCTATGCTAATTGATTTACTGTAAGCCAGCGGTTCTAGAATCATCCTTAAGTTATCACTCCCACCTGCGGATAATTCGTTTAATTGCCAAAACCCCTGTTTATCTTCCTCAAGCGAAATATCTACCTGATTTATTGAAAATTCTCTCCAAATAAGTGACCTATGCTGGATACTTTTAACGGGGTCGATATCGGCACGCCACTGAGTAAAAATTAATGCTGGGGCATTAATCTCGCCAATAAATACACTTTCTACTTCAATTATGGGTATAAGCCCGGTCCACTTAGCCGATACTGGGCCCAAGTGAAAACGAGCCCCGGTACGGTCCATTAAAAATGCTTCTAATGAAGCGCGATGTTGATCGATATTCAAAACTAGTTCACGGATATAAAATATAAAAACTAAAAAAAACATAACTAAAAATGCTACAACTATAAGCATGATATTAGTCACTGATCCAATTTTTTTCTTGACAAAAATCATTTGCTTTCCAAGGCTAAACAGATCAAAAAGAGCGCAAACTGCTTTTTTGAAAAATATGTATAACGACGCTATTAAAACGTAATATTTCACCAGTTGAGCGCCTAACCAAGCACTCGATTATGGGTAAAACGCGAAAAAATATCTTTTTACTAAGTTAAAACTACCAATCAACCTTTTCAGAAACCACTATAAAAATCATATTAAATAACAACAAGTTGTTCCATAGTAGAAAGATAAAGTCCAATATCTATAGGAAAACCCACCATTTATCACGTCAGTTCAAACTGCGCCTGAATTATTGACCGCCCAAGACACCGGCACCTCATATAATTGCAATAACTTATAAGTCACATCTATCGGTAGACCCACTATGCCGCTGTAGCTACCTAGAATTTTTTTAACAAAAAACGCGCCTTTACCCTGAATCGCATACGCCCCTGCTTTACCGAGAGGTTCCCCCGAATCACAATACTTCTTACAATCACGCAATGTTATTACATCAAAAATCACCTCAGAAACTGATAAGCCCTGCATTAAATTATGGCCATCAGTGATGGAGACAGCTGTGATAACTTCATGAAGTTTACCGGAAAGACTCATCAGAGTTTTCTGTGCGCCTTCTAAATCTTTGGGCTTCCCAAAAATCTTTCCCCCAAGAACGACAATAGTGTCAGCACCAAGTACAGGCTTTACAGACTTTGTTAATTTTTGTACATAGATCGCTTTTTCACTCGCTAATCGGGAAACATAATCAATCGGTTTTTCAAAAGCGATCAGATCTTCATTGATCTCAGCTGGCTCCGCGCTATACCGGACGCCCATCTGGTGCAGAATATCTTTTCTTCTCGGCGAGGAGGATGCCAATATTAAATCGAAGTCCAATTCCATATTTCACACATTTCGTCTTGAAACCAAACGATCTATCATTGGAAAAAATAATACTGATATCAATGCCAGTGTAGGCAGAAATTCTATTGGAGTTGATAACCCTTGCATTTTCGCAATAATTCCTTGCAACACAGTTCCGATAAGACTCAGGGAGAAGAAAACACACACCCGATAGAGCGAACCAAAATAGGATGTCCATCGGCTCAATAAGCTTACTACCCCACCGCAAAGAACATATACCAACATGAAATGTCCAAAACTGGTATCATGAATTGCATCAGCTAGTAGTCCAGCCACTGCATACGTCTTTAGATCGTGACGCTCCGGATGATGGAGTGTTACCATTACAACCATTAACAAAATAAAATTTGGTCTATAACCCATCAAATCAATTGGCAATGGCACCAACTGCAATAGAATGGCGATTGATAAACAAAATGCTAAATCAAATTTTGGCGGAACAAGGCTCATAGCTTGCTCTTCAATGTATCGCTCTGATCCGATGTAAATACCAGAAGCAAATGTGAACTGCGATCTAATAGTGCAGATGGCTCCACTTCGACTGACATAAAAACTGATCCGGTTATATCCTGAATCCCAACAACTTTTCCAACCGGATAGCCGGCTGGATAACGTCCTCCCAAACCAGAACTAAGAAGCTGATCTCCTAATTTTATATCGGCGGTTGGCGAAACGTAACGAAGGGTCAAACGCCCGTAATCTGCTCTGCCCTCCGCGATCGAGCGAACACCATTTCGCAAAACTTTAACAGGAAGAGCATGACTAGAATCAGTAATCAGAAGTGCTACGCTATGGTTAGCGTAAACCCTAATTAATTGCCCCATCAATCCCTCTGAATCGAGCACTGGCTGACCAACATAAGCCCCATTTTTTGTCCCTTTATCAATAGTGATTGTATGTCGTTGTGTGGTCGGAGAGACACTGATAACTTTAGTCACAAGAATTCGATCGAACAAGAGCTCGGAAGCATTTAACAATTGCATTAATCGAAGATTTTCAGTTGCCAACTCGGATAGTCTTTGAAGCCTACCTCGATAAATTAATATTTCTTGTTTAAGTTGCTCATTCTTTTTAATGAGCTCCGACTTGCCGACGAAGTTATCTTCACCCCACTTCAACACATTATCTGGGATATTGGTGACCCAGTATAATGGTCTCATAAGTTGATCGATCACAACCCTTGCAGGCTTAAACCATTCAGTAGAGCGATCAATTATCAGCAAGCCTGTAGCAAGCAAAGCTAGGATTAAGATTTGGCGAAGAAACGGTGAGTACAATGCGTCTTACCTACCTAAAATCCCCGATAAAAGCGAGTTCAATCGACCACAATTAAAAAAGTTACACTAAATTTCATGCGTGAGAGACTCCAGTCTATGCGCACTCATGAGATCCAATGCCTCTCCACCGCCCCGAGCAACGCAAGTCAAGGGATCCTCAGCGAGGATGACGGGCAGCCCAGTCTCAGAACTAAGCAAGCGGTCTAAATCTCGCAGCAACGACCCTCCCCCTGTCAAAACAATACCCGTGTCAGCAATGTCTGACGCTAATTCAGGGGGCGACTGCTCAAGAACGCGTTTGACAGCAGTTACAATACCTGATAAGGGCTCCTGCAGTGACTCTAAAACCTCCTGACTAGAGAGCGTAAAGCTGCGGGGCACTCCCTCGGCGAGATTTCTTCCCCTAATGTCAATTTCTCTTCCCTCATCAGAAAAAAAAGCCGTGCCCACCTCGATTTTAACGCGTTCTGCGGTGCTGTCCCCAATCACACTTCCGTATTTACGCCTAACAAAATTCACTATGGATTCATCAAACCGATCACCCCCGATCCTAACAGAATCGGAAAACACCACTCCATTCAAAGAAAGTATTGCAATTTCTGTTGTGCCACCACCAATATCTACCACCATTGATCCAACGGCATCCTCGACAGGAAGCCCTGCACCGATGGCTGCTGCCATTGGCTCTTCGATAAGGAAGACCTCTCGGGCGCCAGCACTAAAGGCTGACTCTTTAATTGCTCGTTTCTCTACTTCGGTGGCCATACAAGGTACACAGATTAAAACTCTAGGACTTGGGGGCAAGAAGCTTTTGGTAATAGCTGCTGAATGCACCTTCTTTATAAAATGTTGCAACATTTTTTCTGTCACTTGAAAGTCTGCGATCACACCATCTTTTAGAGGTCGAATAGCCGTAATATTGCCTGGCGTCCTCCCCAACATGCGCTTCGCATCAATACCTACAGCCTCAACTATTTTCTGCCCTAAATGATGGCGTATCGCTACAACCGAAGGTTCATTCAACACAATACCTTTCTCACGGACATAAATTAAAGTATTTGCAGTTCCCAGATCAATGGACAAATCGCTCGAAAAAAAACCTCTTATTTTTTTAAAAACCATGTTTTTCAACCTTATTCAAAACCAAGGTGCAGCATCACCTAGGGTGCTCCAACAAGCAATTTGAAGATAACAGCGAGTAAGTTGTAGCGCAAGTCGATAGTGGAGTTAAACATTGTTTTTTTCCTCCTTTCAACAATTTATAGTACCGTCTCAATTAATCGATTGGAAAATTAAAAGGTTACCTTTGAGAGACAATCGATACAAATTTCACGTCCACTAGAAACCCTATATGTGCTACACTTTTTAAATATTATTGATTTAAAACGAACCAAACTTATGAAGTTAAAAAAAGACGACGTCACACAACTCGGAATATTGTCAAGATTGACCATTGATGAGCGCACGATAAGTGACGTTACATCGAGATTAGAAAATGTTCTTAGATTAGTTGACCAGTTGCAAACAGCTGATACCGAAAATATTGAACCGATGGCCCATCCACAACAAGATTTTCAAACTTTGCGCAAAGATGAAATAACAGAAAAAAATGATCAAAAAGCTTTTCAAAAGTTGAGTAAAGACATCTGCAATGATCTTTACTTGGTCCCTAAAGTAATTGAGTAACAGAGTCGCTGTCATGCATGACATGTCAATAGCATCGCAAATACTGGGATTAAAAAAACGTGAATTTTCATCTGTAGAGCTTACTCTGCATTACTTAGGTCGAATTAAAAGGCTAAATCCCATTTTTAATGCTTTGATAACTGTTACCGAAGAACAAGCATTAGAGAGCGCAAAGAGAGCGGATGAGACGCTCAGTGGTAATATTTATAACGAACTGTGTGGCATACCCGTAGTCCACAAAGACATTTTTTGTACACGCGGGGTCAAGACTAGTTGCGGTTCGAAAATGCTGCACAATTTTGTTCCCCCCTATGATGCAACTGTAGTAGAAAACTTATCTCAAGCAGGAACAGTTATGCTTGGAAAGGCCAACATGGACGAATTTGCTATGGGCTCCTCCAATGAGACTAGTTTTTATGGGCCAGTTAAAAATCCTTGGGATATTACGAGAGTTCCCGGAGGGTCATCAGGAGGTTCGGCGGCGGCCGTCGCCGCTCGGATGACACCAGCAGCGACCGCTACAGACACAGGTGGTTCCATTCGCCAGCCCGCGGCACTCTGCGGTGTCACTGGTCTGAAACCGACTTATGGGCTTGTTTCAAGGTGGGGTATGATTGCATTCGCCTCAAGTTTGGACCAAGGAGGTCCAATCGCAAGAACTGCCGAGGACTGCGCCATATTGCTTAATACTATGGCAAGTTATGATCACCGTGACTCTACTTCTTTGAAATTTCAGGAAAAAGATTATAGAGATGAAATTAATCGATCCATATCTGGTTGTAGAATCGGTATCCCTAGAGAATATTTTTCTAATTCATTGAGCCCTTCTGTTGAGGCAACCGTCTTTAAAGCGCTCGGAGTATTGACAGACTTGGGAGCCATACTAGTTGACGTTAGCCTTCCAAATACCAAACTATCAGTTCCCGCTTATTATGTCATTGCACCGGCAGAAGCATCGGCAAACCTTGCTCGATTTGACGGCATTAGGTTTGGCCATCGTTGCGAAAATCCACAAAGCCTCGAAGATCTGTATTGCCGCACTCGAGCCGAAGGTTTCGGTGAGGAAGTGCAGCGAAGGATATTGATCGGTACTTACTGTCTTTCGGCAGGGTACCATGATGCATACTACAAGAAAGCGCAACAAGTCCGACATTTAATTAAACAAGACTTCACAGAGGCTTTCTCCAAAGTCGACGTTGTCGCGAGCCCCACATGCCCAGCACCCGCATTCAAATTTGGCGAAAAAAGTGATGATCCAGTAAAAATGTACTTGGAAGACATATACACCATTGCAACAAATTTAGCAGGCCTACCTGGGATGTCCATTCCTTGCGGTTTTGTTGATCGAAATCCCATAGGCCTGCAACTAATCGGTAATTATTTGCAAGAAGCGCGCATTCTAAATATTGCGCACTGTATGCAAAAAGAGACAGATTGGCATAACTCCGCACCAAAAGAGCATTCATAATGCGCTGGGATTCTGTAATCGGCCTTGAAATTCATGTCCAACTTTCAACCGTAACAAAAATATTTTCTGGTGCAAGTACATTATTCGGGGCCAAACCAAACAGTCAGGCATGCGCTATTGACCTAGCTATGCCAGGAACGCTTCCAGTACTAAATTCTAAGGCAGTCGATAATGCAATTATGCTTGGACTTGCAATTAATGCAGAAATCCCACCTATATCGATATTCGAAAGAAAAAATTACTTTTACCCTGATCTTCCCAAGGGCTATCAAACAACGCAATTAGAGTGGCCAATTATTGGAAAAGGTAAAGTACCGATTTTTTTGAAAGACGGAACCAAGAAGGAAATAAGAATTCATCACGCCCATCTTGAAGAGGATGCCGGCAAATCGTTGCACTCAGGAAGTTTTGGAAGTGGGCTATCTGGTATAGATCTCAATCGGGCCGGCACTCCGCTGATTGAAATTGTGACAGAGCCTGATTTATCAAGTGCAACCGAAGCAGTAATCTTTGCTAAAAAGATTCACAGTCTTGTAACCTCACTAGGAATTTGTGATGGACATATGGCGGAAGGATCTCTTCGCTTTGATGTAAATGTTTCAGTGCGGCCAAATGGTAGCACGGCTCTGGGCACACGCACCGAAACAAAAAACCTCAATTCATTTAAATTTATGAAAGAAGCAATAATATTAGAAATCGATAGACAAATCGAAATATTAGAAGACGGAGGGACCGTTATTCAAGAGACTAGGCTTTACAATGGAGAAACAAAGACCGGCTATTCAATGCGAAGCAAAGAAGAGGCAAATGACTACCGATACTTTCCGTGCCCTGATTTACTTCCAGTTAAAATTACTAAATCTCATGTTCAGGAGATCCAAAAAAAATTACCCGAATTACCTGACGAAAGGTCGATTCGGTTGGTATCTGAGTATGGTATCGGTGCATTTGAAGCTGATATTCTCTCTACTAGCAAAGAATTATCAAATTATTTCGAAATCGTTGCAGGCAAATGTAAAAACCCAAAACAAGCTGCAAATTGGACACTTGGGGAGCTGATGGGTCGGTTAAATACCGCAAACTTGCCAATCATGGAAAGTCCTGTCGCGGCAGAGGATTTGGGAGTACTTGTTGAGCGTGTTTGCGACCACACTATTTCTGGAAAAATCGCGAAACAGGTCTTTGAGGCTATGTGGAAGGGTGAAGGTACTGCTGACGTTATAATAAGGGATCGAAATTTAAAACAACTAACAGATCTCAAGACTTTAAATGAATTAGTGACATCAGTAATATCTGATAATCCTAAAATGGTAAACGACTTCATAACCTCAGGACCGCAACATCGTAAGAAAAAGCTGGGTGGGCTCATGGGACAGATTATGAGGCGATCCAAGGGTCAAGCAGACCCAAAGCGAACAAATGATCTCCTAGCCCGAAAATTGTGTGAATTAACAAATGAGCAGGAAGATTGAACTCCAGTAAAATCTCTCGTGAACAGTTTAGCAAACGAATTCTATAAATACCCAACAGTCGCTTTACCAAAACCACCAATTTTTTTATTCCAAGCAACAGATAAAAAAAGTATTATATTGCTTTAGTTACCAAACTCGGCTAGTCCTCCCTCAGACTTCCACTAGTTAAAATAGGGTGTATTTTCAATTGCTTAACAAACCCAATAAGTCCGCACTTCTAATCTTTGTTATGCTAATATGATATAAGGTGCGAATTAGAAATGTTAATCACCCCTAGAAAACTGTTACACAAGACATACAGGAGTTGTTAATGACAGACATAGACCAAGAATTCGAATTTTATGTGGGTCCTGCCACTCATCTTGAGGGAGCGTCGCTTGCAATAGACGGAACAGCGAGAATAGATGGCAAGATTGTAGGAAAAGTCTCCGTTAAACATCTTATTGTTGGAGTTGGGGGAGTCGTTCAAGGAGATATCTCAGGCGAAACTGCAACTATCGAGGGTACTGTAGAAGATACTCTATCACTTACGGGAAAACTCACTGTATGCGCGTCGGGTAGAATTAGAGGCAAGATTCAATACGGCGCATTACAAACGGAAGAAGGCGCTAAACTTGTTGGAGAAATCACCACTGATTGGGATCAAGATCTCGGACAGCCGATAGTTTCCAGTCGTTTAGAGGCGTTTAATGCAGGTGCGACTATGTCGGACGATGGCCAAACACTAGATACCTGATCATTCCTCTGAATTCAGGCAAGGACCGATTTAATAAATATGATCCCAGGCCAAGCACCTCGATCAACAGCAAGGCCCAAAACGGTCATCTTTGGCAATTCAAAAGGTGGCGTGGGTAAAAGCACTCTAGCCCTTTTGATGGCTCTTGGACTAGCCACTCGCTACAGGGACGCTAGCGTAAAATTACTTGATTTGGATCCACAAGCAACCAGCAGTAGTTCATTGCAAAGGTTCTGTGATCAACGATTCTCGGTAGTACAAGGCACCTCCCTTCGTTGCGAAGATGGCTCTCCGAATAACGAAAATATTCTGAAACACATTGAAAAAGAACGGTTAAATAACTTTAAGAAACGCTTTGTAGTGCTTGATGGAGCCGCCGGCCATCAACCTAGCAATAGTGTATTTCTTCATCATTGTGATATAATGTTGATACCTACTTCAGTTAGCGACGCAGACATATATGCAACGCGCAATTATATCTCTGGACTTCATGACCTTTTTAACGTTCGTGGAAAAAGACATCGTCCAGCATGTCCAGCGTTAGTTATTCTCCCAAATCTGGTTGACAGCCGTGATGAATTCAATGAACTCAGACATGCGCTATCGAAAGAGCAGGCTTACTTGGGAAAACCTCTTTATTATTCTCCTGCGTTTAGACGAGCATTTCGAGAACAGCGTAATGACGAAAATATCCGTATCATATTTAATCAAACACAACCCTACACGCTATGGCTTACAAGCTTAGCGACACAATCTCACCGGCTTGACAAAAAACCCGAAAAACTTTTCCAACTTTAAACAAAAAATCCTAGTCTTAGATTTGAATGGTATTAACTCGTAAAACTAAAAAGTGAGACCATTTTATAATGCAGAAGAAGCGGAATTTTCCACAAAAAATTTGTAAGATTTGCAACCTCCCTTTTTTATGGAGAAAGAAATGGAAAAAAAACTGGCCAGAGATACGATACTGTTCACAGCGATGCAGAAATCAAGCTCGACTGAGACATCCACCTAACGGGAAAGAATAAACATTAATCTTCAAGGAAAAAAATATCCTCCAACTGTAGACATTCTGGTTATTGGCGCCGGTTTAGCTGGTCTCTCCGCGACTAAAGAGTTTGCCGGCAAAGGATATGAAGTACTAGTTGTAGACAAAGGCAAATCGGTTGGCGGAAGACTTGCTAGCCGCTCATTTGGATCTGCTTTTTTTGATTATGGCGCTCAGTTTATGACGGCCCGAGAACCAAGATTCTTAGCTCAAGTAAATCGATGGGTCGCTGACGGAACTGCAGAATTATGGTTCAGAGGATATCCGGGGGGGTCCGAAAATCACGAAAGATGGCGGGGGATACCGAATATGCGAGCGCTCGCAAACAGCTTAGCATGCTCGTTAAACATTAATACTGCAACACAAGTCCTTAAAGTTATGGTCCAGCAAGATCGCTGGAAGGTTGAGTTTACAGACGGTGGCTTGATACACGCAAGAAATATTCTCCTTACCGCGCCTGTTCCGCAATCATTGGAAATAATTGACAGAGGCGGTACATATCTAAGTCAAGATCAGCGCATCAGATTACAAAAGCTGACGTATGATCCATGCATTGCAGTGATGGCTTTACTGGAAGGACCAAGTAAAATTCCCGCCCCTGGGATGTTGGTTCCAGATATTGATGATATAGATTGGATTAGCGATAACATGAAGAAAGGAGTATCCAAAATTCCATCCGTTACAATTCACGCCTCATCCGACTTCAGTGGAACTCATTTCGATGAGGATCAAGATGAAGTGGCAAAAAAGATTATTAATCTCTCAAAGTCGTGGCTTGGAGCTTCCGTCAAACACTATATGGTACACAGATGGCGCTACAGCAAGCCTCGATGTGTCGACAAAGAGCGTTTCATGCTGATTCAGCATAACCCAACGCTCATGATCGCAGGCGATGCCTTCGCTGGACCAAGGGTAGAAGGCGCTTTTTTGTCGGGATGTAATGCTGCTGAAGCTCTTATAGCTCATATCGAGAAGTAGAAGTGCAAAGGTTTTAAAGTCCAGTGGGTAAAAAAATTGAACTATGTTGTTTAAAATATCAAGCCGCATCGAATAAAAATTGCTCTCACCACCTAAGTTTTTAAAGCAACACGAAGGCGCCCCCCCCGATTATAAACGAGTAAAAAACGGAGATTAATTGTTTAGCTTTTTTAAAAATTGCCTAGATTATTGGAGCGTCTCTGAATCCCTTTATTACTGACTTGTCGGCGAGTAAGATTTCAGAACGACCATCTGTCATTAAGCGGACCTTACTCATAGCAAGGGGACTCAAGAGTGCCCTTAAATCGCCCATGGAATGACCAAATAGTGGCATGTTATGCATCTGTCTCGGAGACTGTATCAAATGTTGAGTATCTGAAATCCCATAGTGAAAAGTCGCCATCTTATCGACATTCATACTCCCTATGCAATAAGCCTTAGTCGAAGTTTTGAGGAATGGTCGTAAGGCCCTCATAAAACCCTCCACATATGTCCTTTTCAGGAAATAAAAAAAATCCCAGAATAGACAGACGTCGAGGGCAATTCCAGGCGTCAAATTTAGCATCGAACAAAACAGTGCCTCCAGCTTAGACGGCAAAACATCAGGCTGAGCTCCACTCAAGAAAGGCTCTGAGTAAAGATCAGGAAAAAATAGGTTGCACTTTTGGCTCTCGCAATAATCTGCGAAAAATTTGACGGTTGCTGACCCTGCTCTCCCTAAATTGAGCACACGCAGGGGAGTAGTTTTTGGCAGATCTCTCCAAAGCTCCTCAAATATTATTGAGTTAAGTAATGAGTGGTCTCCAAATGAAATGTTACTCGCCTTATTCATGTTATTTACACTCACCTATTGCCACAGATGTTGTGACCGTACCAAACCAAAAATGAGCTAATTCTCAAGAGGATTTAACTGCCTCATCACCGTCACTTGCACTCGAGGTTACCTTACCCGGCCTCGCGTTAAAAATTGGCGGAACCGTGGGGTCCATTTCAATATTACCCTTAAATTTTGCACCATCTTCTAGTGTTACCCTTGGTGCATCAATATTTCCGAGAACATTTCCACTCTGGCAAACTACTACCTTCTCCAAACCAGTTATGTCTCCTTTTACGGTACCTTCAATAATGACCACATGCGCCCTTACGTCTGCCAATAAATTTCCACAGGCGCTGACAAAAACCTTATGCTCCTCAGCGCTGATACTACCTTCGACATTACCATCAATTTGAATATCCTCAGCGGAGGTGATCTGACCAACGACTTTAACGGTGGTTCCAATAATGGCCTTAAATAATTTACCATCAGACGAATTTGCTCGAGATTCACCTTTCTGATCAATAGGTTTTTTACTTTTTTCAAACATAATTACTTACCTCACGTTAATATAAAGAACTTATTTAGCCTCTGCATCGGAAGTCAGCGTATTTTTGAGAAACATTACGTGCGACACATTACAAATGCTCAATTTCACTATTTAATTGCAGCCATCGATCCTCTCGTTGTCCTAAATGAGCCCTTAGACGGCCCTCTTCAGCCACTGTTGTCTGCAATTTTTCCTGATTTTCTCGATCATATGAGGAAGGATCCGCCAAAATCCTCTGCGCCTCAAGTACTCTTTCCTGCAAATCCTGCATTTCTAACTCTATTTGTCTGATCTCCACTTTAAGTGACCGGGTCAGAACTCGCTCTTTCGCTAAGTTTTGGCGATTGGATTTTCGCGATAAGATATTCTTGCCTTCGGTCAACTTACTAGTTTTTATGCTAATTCTGTTTTCGCGTAAGCGACTCTCATAGTCTTTAATTTCCCCATCAAATAAGAGAACCTTGTGGTCCTCTATTAGATAAAACTTGTCCACAGTGGTTCGCAGTAAATGACGATCATGTGATACGACTATTAAGGCACCTGAATAACTTTGTAAGGCACAAATCAAGGCGCGCCGCATCTCCAGATCTAGGTGATTTGTGGGCTCATCCAAAAGCAATAGATTGGGGCGACGCCAGATTATCAGTGCTAAAGCCAATCGTGATTTCTCTCCACCCGAAAAACTTTCAACCGGATTTAACGCTCTCGCATTTGAAAAATCGAAGCTCCCAAGAAAATTCCTTAAATCTTGATCCGATGCCTCGGGTGAGGCTCTTCTCAAATGCTGTAAGGCGCTAGCACTTAAGTCTAAAGTTTCTATTTGATGCTGAGAGAAATATCCTATTTGCAAGTGTTTTTTGACTATACGATTACCATTTTTTAGCTTGAGGGATCCAAGTAACCCGGTCAACAACGTTGATTTACCAGATCCGTTTGCTCCCAAAAACGCTATCCTTTCACTTGGTTGAATTCTAAAATTTAATCCAGAGAAGACTATGTCAGTCCCATATCCGAGACAAGCATTATTCAAACTAATCAAAGGAGACGCGACTACTTGAGAATCGAAAAAAGTAAAATGAAAAGGCGAATTAACATCTATAGCTGTTTCAGTTTTCATTCGTTTGAGCTCTTTCAATCGGCTTTGCGCCTGACGCGCCTTGCTCGCTTTGGAACCAAATCTATCAATGAATCTCTGTATCTCTCGACGCCGGCGCTCCTGTTTTTCATAGGCTTTTGCCTGATGCGACAATTGCTCACATCGCACTTTTTCAAAACTAGAATAACCTCCGGCATACATTTGACACTGTAGTTCTTCTATCTGAATTATTGATTCCACAACGTTATCGAGGAATTCTCGATCATGGGAGATTACTATTACCACTCCCTGATAATCTTTCAACCACTGCTCAAGCCAAAGCACTGCGTTTATGTCCAAGTGATTAGTAGGTTCATCCAACAAGAGCAACTCTGACGGACTCATTAACGCTTGAGCTAAGTTTAGCCGTAAACGCCAACCACCAGACAATTGGCTGCATGGTAGATTTATTTGAGATTCGTCAAAGCCTAGTCCATATAACATTAGCTTTGCACGATGATAAGCATCAAAACCATTAATGTTTTCCAATTTATCAAATGCAACTGCCAACCTTTCATAGTCATTTCTAGCCTCTGCAGACTCTATTTCAGCCTCGATTTCACGTAAACTTTTATCTCCATCAACCACAAAATCTATAATTTCTCGGTCAGATGAAATAGTTTCTTGCGCTAAGTGTGCAATTCTCCAATGCGAGGGCATAGTAAGTGTACCGGCATCGATCGTGAGGCTACCCAAGAGTATCTCGAACAAGCTAGATTTTCCGCACCCGTTGCGGCCTGTAAGGCCAATCTTTTGGCCTGCATGAACCCAAAAATTGGCATTTTCAAAAAGTAAGTTTTCTCCGCGACGCAGCTCAAAATTAGCAAGTCTGATCATGAGAGAAGATCATTTTCAATCAAAACCCAAAAATCCACCCGATTGGTGACGCCATAATTTAGCATAGACACGGTTGAAGGCAAGCAAGTCTTTATGACGTCCCTCTTCAACGATCTCACCTTGATCGAAGACTATTAAACGGTCCATCGCAGCGATAGTCGACAACCTGTGTGCAATCGCAATCACTGTCTTTCCTTGCATCAAGCGATCAAAACTAAGTTTTATGGCTGCCTCAACCTCAGAATCGAGTGCAGAGGTGGCTTCGTCGAGTACTAGGATCGGCGCATCCTTTAATAATACTCGAGCTATCGCTATCCGTTGCCGCTGTCCCCCAGACAGTGTCACACCACGTTCTCCGACGTGTGCATCATAACCGCGCCTTCCTGCAGTGTCTTGAAGGCCTAAGATAAAATCATGCGCTTCAGCCTGAATCGCAGCGTTAATCATTTCTTCTTCTGACGCCTTCGGTCTAGAAAACAAAATATTTTCCCTCACAGATCGATGCAATAACGAGGAATCCTGTGAAACCAACGCGATTTTACCTCTCAAACTATTTTGCTTAACCTCGGCAATGTTTTCACCATCAATAGTGATTTTGCCACTCTGAACATCATAAAATCTCATTAATAAATTAACTAAGGTTGATTTTCCGGCGCCACTGCGTCCCACTACTCCTACCTTCTCCCCAGATTCAATCCTCAAGTCAAGACCTTGAAAAACTGAACCACCGTGCTTATTAGCCCGATTGTTATAAGCAAAATGTACCTTGTTAAACTCAATAACACAGTCGCTTACCTCCAACTCTCGAGAACCAGGCTGGTCTAAGACCTCCTTTGGTACAGAAAAAGAATTAATACCATCTTGGACAACACCTAGGTTTTCAAAAAGGTTAGCAATTTCCCACATAATCCAATGTGACATGCCCGTGAGTCGGATTGCTAAACCAATAACAACCGCAATTGCACCCGGCGAAACTAAGTCATCTAGCCAAAGCGTAATCCCAAGCGCGGATGTTGAGAAAATCAGTACCACATTGAGAGACCACATTGTTATATTCAACAAGGTCACCAGACGCATTTGCGGGTGCACAGTACCCAAGAACTCTCCCATCCCGCTTTTCACATACATTGATTCACGATTGTTATCAGAAAATACTTTAACCGTCAGAATGTTTGTATAACTGTCTACAATTCTACCAGTCATTAACGAACGAGCATCAGCTTGTCGGGTCGAAATTTTTCTTAATCGTGGGACGAAGACTCGTTGAACTAAAATAAAAAGTATTAGCCAGACAAATAGTGGAATACACAATATTGGATCTGCGCTCGCAATCAAGAAAATGGTTGTTACTAGATACACCAAAATGAACAAGAGTACGTCTAAAATTTTCATCACGACATCACGAACAGCTAGCGCAGTCTGCATAACTTTGGTTGCAATGCGACCACTGAACTCATTTTGGAAGTAGGCATAGCTCTGACTCAAAAGATATCGATGCATGAGCCATCGGACTCTCATAGGAAAGTTGCCCATCAATGTCTGATGAATGACTAGAGACCGAATCGACTCAAGTAAGGGTATGATTAGAAGAACAAACACAGTCATCATCAAGAGAAATGGCCACATTTGCTCTATAAAACTCTCTTGCTTTTGAAGTGCTAGCCAATCCACTATGGTCCCTAAAAACCCGAATAGCATGGCCTCAGAAATAGCCATTACAGCGGTCAAAGACGCCATAAAAATAAGCCACGATTCCGAGCCCCGAGTATAAAACCTACAAAATGCGAAGAGAGTATCTGGAGGTTGATGCATTTCCGCTGGCGGAAAGGGGTCTAAGCGCCTCTCGAAAAAAGCAAACATTTTTTTTCCTTACGCCGCCCTCCCAACAACCTCGAATATCAATAAATTTCAAAAGCAAAATTCTTAAAAAAGTGTTACTGGGTAGGGAGATTTTATTTGTCTGTTAAAATTACATGCTAAAATGCAGTATACGGAAAAAAACTAACTTAGACGTAACAATCGACAAAAAACGCTTGTTCGTGATAGCTTCAACGAATTAATTGATTAAGATCGACGCCTTTAACTTTTTTGTCTGGTATCTATGCATACCGACCAGGCTTTTTATTTTACATCAACGCGCTCACACTACTCAGCGTCGTAACTAGTTTACACATAAAAATAGTAGATATCTTGGAGTAAAAATTTGGCAAATAATAAATATGATCTTATCGTATTTGGCGCTACAAGTTTTGTTGGCATGATCCTGACCAAGCACCTTCTATCTCGCACGAATATAAGCGCAAATTTTAAGTGGGCACTTGCGGGGAGATCTCAACACAAACTTGAACAACTTCAGGTGAGCCTTGGAGCCGCAGCTAAAACTCTTCAACTCGTGATTGCTGATTCTAATGATATTGTATCACTCCGTAATCTGTGTCATTCAACACGGCTGATAGTAAGCACAGTCGGTCCATATGCGCTATATGGCGAAAATCTTGTAGCAATTTGCGCCGAAACAGGGACTGACTACTGCGACATCACCGGAGAGGTTCACTGGATTAGGCGAATGATTGATAAATACCAAGTTTTAGCCCAATCTAGTGGCGCAAGGATAGTGAATAGTTGCGGCTTTGACTCGATCCCATCTGATATTGGTAATTACTTTCTACAGGCAAAAGCGCAAGAAAAATTTAAATGTTATCTGCCCCTTGTTTCTATGCGAGTCGCCAAAATCACGGGTGGGATATCTGGAGGTACTATAGCAAGCTTTATTAGCACAATAGAAGCACTGAAAGCTAGCCCTGCTCTAAACCGTGAAATCGCAAATCCTCGATACTTGTGCCCAGAGAATGGGCCTAAAAAAAACAGCGGACGGAATCCCAAAAAAAAACAACGCTATGATACGAACTTTGACTCTTGGATAGCGCCATTCATCATGGAAAATATCAATAGTCGAATCGTAATGCGTTCCTCTTACTTAGGAGATATGAGCTATGGTGACAATTTCACCTATGACGAGGCTATCCTCACAGGAAAGGGTATTTTGGGTCTGTTAAAATCTCTTAGTATATCTTTCATCCTGACTGTATTGATATGGTGTTTTTATTTTCGAACCACCCGAGCCATCTTAAATCTGTTTTTTTTACCTGCGCCCGGTGAGGGCCCCTCCGTAAAATCCCAACAAAGAGGTAGTTTTATGATCCAAATGCTCGGCAGAAATCATGAAAATTACCAACTTCGCGTTTGTATAAAAGGGGACAGTGATCCTGGATATGGAAGTACAGCAAAAATGCTCGGACAATGTGCACTGTGTTTATTGGAAACTTCAAAAACTAAAGTCCCGGGGGGATTTTTGACGCCAGCGTCAGCGATGGGGAGCATGCTGTTATCCCGACTTCAGAAGAATGCGGGCTTGACTTTTGAAATAGATGAACACTAAACCAAAAGATCATATTCTTTATTTGTTATATCTGAGTACCTCATTCACATTAGATTAAAATATTATTTTTAAACATCGTACACTGAAAGTTCTCTTTAAGTTACAATCATTTTTTCAAGATAAATACCAAAGAGCATCCGAAAATTTTCATATAGTGCAAAGAATATGGCTCAATACGTCTACACAATGAATCGGGTTGGAAAGATTGTCCCGCCAAAACGAGAGATTTTGAAAGACATCTCATTATCATTTTTTCCTGGGGCTAAAATTGGAGTTCTGGGGCTAAATGGTGCTGGTAAGTCTACTCTCTTAAAAATAATGGCCGCTATTGACACAGATATTCAGGGTGAAGCACGTCCGATGCAGGGAATTAAGATTGGTTTTTTGGCACAAGAACCAGAGTTAGATTCCACCAAAACTGTTCGTGGAAATGTTGAGGATGGCGTTCGCGAGGCTGTAGATGCTCTTGCTGGCCTAGAACAGGTATACATCGATTATGGGGACGAAAATGCAGATTTCGAAGGATTAGCGAAAAAACAAGAAGAATTTGAATCAATCATAGAGGCTACAGACGCACATAATCTCGATAATACCCTAGACATTGCCGCCGATGCACTGCGGCTGCCGCCTTGGGAATCCAGCATAGAATCACTCTCAGGGGGAGAAAAACGGCGCGTCGCCCTCTGTCGGTTACTACTATCTAAACCAGATATGTTGCTGCTAGACGAACCTACCAACCACTTAGACGCCGAATCAGTGTATTGGTTAGAAAAGTTCCTTGAAGAGTTTACCGGAACCGTAGTAGCTGTGACTCACGATCGCTATTTCTTGGATAATGTCGCCGGTTGGATACTTGAGCTGGATCGAGGTCACGGTATTCCGTATGAGGGAAACTACTCGACATGGCTTAGTGCAAAAGAAAAACGTCTGCAAACCGAATCTAAACAGGAGGCATCTCGCCAACGTGCGATAAAGCACGAGTTGGAATGGGTACGACAAAATCCTAGAGGTAGGCAAGCAAAAAATAAAGCTCGACTAGCGCGCTTCGATGAACTCAATTCACAAGAGTTCCAGTCCAGAAATGAAACAAATGAAATTTATATAGCTCCGGGAGAACGGCTGGGCGACAAGGTAATTATACTTGACAGAATATCCAAAGGGTTTGGGAGTGCGTTGCTAATTAAAGACCTTTCATTATCTATTCCAAAGGGTTCCGTCGTCGGAATTATTGGCGGGAACGGCACTGGAAAATCTACGCTTTTCCGTATGATTGCGGGTAGCGAAAAACCTGACAGCGGATCAATTATTATCGGTGACACAGTGAAAATAGCTTTCGTGGAGCAAACTCGTGACTCCTTATGTGGTGATCAAAATGTCTGGGAAGCAATTTCAGGAGGTCAAGATGTTCTTCGGGTAGGTAATTATGAGGTGTCTTCACGAGCATACGCAGGACGTTTCAATTTCAAGGGATCTGACCAGCAGAAAAGAGTAGGTGATTTATCTGGAGGAGAACGCGGACGCCTTCACCTTGCCAATACATTAAAGCAGGGTGCTAATGTGTTACTTTTGGATGAGCCCTCTAACGATCTCGATATTGAGACCTTACGTGCTTTGGAGGAGGCAATACTCTCGTTTCCGGGTTGTGTCTTGGTTATTTCTCATGACCGCTGGTTCCTTGATCGCATAGCCACTCACACACTAGCCTACGAAGATGATGGTGAAATCATTTTTTTTGAAGGTTGCTATAGTGCTTATCATGATGATCTTGTCGAACGAAAGGGCTCCGAAATACAACCATCACGAATCAAACACAAGCGTCTTAAAAGGTAGGAAATTTGTATGGCATCTATCTGGCACACCATACCAGACTTAAAATATATCAACCAATACATACTCTCAGGCACCATAGATAGTCATCTTGGTATTTCAATGACGGTAGTGGGTGAAGACTTCTTGTCGGCAACTATGCCTGCAGACGCGAGAACTTTTCAACCCAGCGGAATTATTCATGGTGGCGCAAATGTCGTGTTAGCGGAAACATTGGGTAGTACTGCCGGATACCATGTTATCGACAGAGATTTCCAGCAATGCCGCGGTCAAGACATTAGCGCTACCCACCTTCGTCCTGTTTCTGAGGGAATAGTTACGGGGACAACTCGGCCGATCCACCTTGGACGACGCTCTCATGTGTGGGAAATAGAACTCCGTAACAGTGCCGGGAAACTCACGTGTGTGGCTAGACTTATCTTAGCAATAGTAGAAAAAAGTAAAGACAAAGTTTTTGGATAAGCTTGATTTATATCCATTTCAAAAACACATGTATAAATCTACCTGACAGTTTCATGATTACTTGTCGGCACGCGCAAACACCATTATAAATATCGAGTGTTTAAATGAGTTTATTGAAGAGTCAAAATATTGCGAGGGATCAACGAGTTTCTCGATTAGTAAAACAGCTGCGAAAATTTGCCCCTAAAAAATGCAAAGAGCTTTCAACGGTCAATTTTTATCATGCGTACCCAATATTCTAGTGTCGGATGCAATTGCTGCAGTTCACTCGCAGCGGCTTGGGCAAGCTGTCGATTTTCGAATTTACCATAAAGTAAAAGAGTGAGCACTCCTCGCTGTTTTACTGAATTTGTAAGCCATAAGCTACCTGATTCACTGACATACTCTTCCCAATGTTTTAGCGCGGCATCTCGCGAGGCATACGCTCCTAACTGAATCGTCCAGACAATTTCTGGGAATGTTCCACCCAAGTGTTCTTCCTGTAAAACGAAACGCGGGGATGCCTCCTGGCTTTTGAACTCAGATTTTACATTGTCTCTAAATTTTTCTTGGCTGCCAACGTGAGAGTCTTCAGAACGGCATCTCCATGCGGAGTCAAATTTTTCTTCGCTCGTGCAAGACCAAACAACATGATCTGAGTGGTTATCATTTAAGTCTCGAAAACTAGCGCCCTTGATGCACCCGTTTGAGGCTAAAACGCAAAAGAGGACAAGAAGAAGACGATTCATCAACGTGGTTCTCGAAAGTTTTCAATCCATACTTACACGAAAGATTAATCTAACAACAATACAACGAAATGTAATAAAAGTAGTAAATTTCAATATAAAGTCAATACTGCCGGATAAAGTCAAATTCATTATTGACGACATGACTACCTTTTTTCCTAATTCCATATAAAAAATCATTTTTTTAAAAGACGTTTGATACCTCGAGTGACTATTTTTTTTGCTCAAAGAAGGTGCAAAAATAAATTTTACTTCCTTTTAAGCACTACTAAAGTGCGTATTACTAAAATAATTTTTTTTTCTGTTTAAAAAAAGTGCATAAGTACAAAATTTAGCTTATAGAAATAGTGTTAGACCCATAATAATAAACTTAAGGAGGGTGTTGATGAAATACACTATTGCTTCCATCAAAAATATCCTAAAAATTTTTACCCTTGTGATGCTATCGTTTACCGCAGTAGCCGACAATCTCAATGGCGCAAACACCTCATGGATTCTTACTTCCACTGCCCTTGTCCTGTTCATGACAATTCCGGGATTATCACTATTTTATGGAGGTTTGGTTCGCTCGAGAAGTGTGCTTTCAATCTTGATGCAGTGTTTCTCAATAACATGCTTAGTATCAATAATCTGGTTAGTAGCAGGCTATAGTCTTGCCTTTGGGGACGGTGGCGCCGTGAACGCACTGATTGGGAATTTAGAAAACTTTTTGATGGGTCAGGTCGTGGAAGATTCGATGGCTGGCGACATTCCAGAATCAGTGTTTGCGATGTTTCAGCTCACCTTTGCGATAATCACTCCCGCTTTGATCGTTGGCGCATTCGCTGAACGTATGCGCTTTGGTTCTATGCTTGTATTCAGTGGCTTATGGGTAGTATTTGTTTATGTGCCTATTACACATTGGGTATGGGGAGGTGGATGGTTAGGAGAAATGGGATTACTCGATTTTGCTGGAGGCACGGTGGTGCATATTACAGCGGGCGTTGCGGCTCTTGTAGCAGCATTAGTTATCGGCAACCGCAATGGGTTCCCGAATCAGGCAATGCCTCCCCATAATCTGACTATGTCAATCACTGGGGCCGGCATGCTTTGGGTAGGCTGGTTTGGTTTTAATGCGGGATCGGCGCTAGCGGCAAATGGTGACGCCGGCATGGCAATGCTCGCTACACACATATCTGCAGCCTCAGGGGCACTCGCTTGGATGATGATGGAATGGACTAAATTTGGAAAACCATCTGCACTAGGAGCCGTGACTGGAATGGTGGCAGGCCTCGGCACAATTACTCCAGCTTCTGGTTTCGTTGGTCCCGGCGGTGCGCTAGTTATTGGTTCCAGTGCAGGCGTCATATGTTATTTCGCGACGCAAGCTATAAAGCAGAAATTTAAAATTGATGATTCACTCGATGTCTTCCCTGTTCATGGAATTGGCGGAATACTTGGAACGCTATGTGTTGGTATTTTTGCCTCCGATCAGCTGGGTGTCTTCAGCGGTCAAGGTTATGGGGAAGGAGTTACCATGGGCTCGCAAATTTATGTCCAGCTAATTGGTGTCGTGAGCACAGTCGTTTATACAGCGTTGGTCTCACTGATACTCTTAAAATTGGTGGACAATCTTTTAGGACTCAGAATCGATTCAGAGGAAGAAACAAATGGGCTCGATTTGGTCGAGCATAACGAGAGAGGTTATGATCTTTGAAAAATAGCCGCACCTAAAAGTTGAAGATACATAAACCAACAAGTAAAACATCGGGGCCGTTGATAAATATCATCGGCTTCTTTGTCGATTAACTCCCATATTCACGGTACCGATCCAAGTACTTACACATGTAAGTAGCCCCATCAAGAGTGCGGTAGGTGGGTCTTTGCATTAAATCAGGAGGAATCAGGTACAGATGTCCACCCTTAACCGCGGTAATATTTCTCCACCGGCTCCAAGTTTTTTTCCAAGACACTAATCGCTCTTGCGTACCACTGGATAGTATCACTTCCGGATCAAATTTCATGATCGTTTCAATGTTAACGCGAGGCACTAACGGTGAAGAGGTTGCAAAAATATTCACACCACCACATATTCTTATCACATCACTCACCAAGTGTTCGCCATTAAGGGTCATAATGGGGTCATCCCATATCTGATAAAAAGTTTTTACCTTCTTTTTGCGTTCATGTGATTTATTAAGGTACCGTAACTTTTTTTGGAAATCAGCCGCGATGCGTTTACTTTCAATTGTTTTATCCGTTAGCCTACCTAACTTTTTTAAAAGCTCCGGAATATGTGACAACTTTGTTACTTCGATAACAAAAACTGTTAATTCTAGTTCGCTTAAACGCTGAACGATTTCAAAACCATTGCCTGAGCTCCATGCAAATACGAGGTCAGGCTGTAAACTAAGAATAAGTTCATAATTAACCCGTGAATGATTGTTTACACGAGTGATACTCTTGGCCTCATGGGGATAATTACTAAACTCATCTACACCAACAATGTTAGCTCCGGCACCAATGTGGAAAAGAAGTTCAGTGATGTTCGGTGCTAAGCTAACAATTCTTTTTGCTGGAGCTCGTAAAGTTATTTCACGCTTTAAATCATCGACTTCCGAAATATTACTATCAGCAGTAACTGGACATAAAACGCAAAACATGCTGACGGCAATGATTGGGAAAACAAAAAGTGTAGAGAGTTTCACCAATTAATCACTATATTTTTGCCAGTTTCGGGGTGCTTAATTACACAAGGGCCTATGCCGAAGACATCAAAAATTAGTCTCTCACTCAGGATTTTATCTGGCGGTCCCTCCGCAACGACAGAACCTTTGTCAAAAACAATAACGTTATCCGCAAAATGAGTCGCCAAATTTAAATCATGTGACACGACAATGACGCCAATACCCCGTCTCGCTAGTCCAGATACAAGTTGCATCATCAATACCTGATGCGAAAGATCAAGTGCAGATGTTGGCTCATCCAGAATCAAGAATTGCTCTCCAGTTAAGGTCGGCTCCCATATTTGGGCCATGACCCGAGCAAGTTGAACTCGCTGTTTCTCCCCTCCGGACATTTTAGTAAAAAGTCGCTCCTCCAGATGCTCAGCATCTACTACCTTAAGGGCCTCTCTGACAATTTCGGCGTCTCTTACAACACCAGATCGGTGCGGAATACGTCCCAATGAAACCACTTCCAAAGCATTGAATGGAAAATCAAGCGAGCTATTTTGAGGGAGAACGCTAATCATTTTTGCCCGCTGTTCAGATCTCCACTCAATCAAGTCCTTTCCATTAAAGATGATCCGACCAAAGGTCGGTGCTAGCTCACCACTTAGGACCTTAACAAAACTAGATTTACCGGCGCCGTTAGGCCCAACTATAACTGTAATTTGCCCACTATTTATAGAAAGATTAACACCCCGAAGAATATCTAAGCCAGATTTGGTAAGTGAAATGCTGTCTGTTGTGAAAGACATAAATCAAATTTGTTTACGTTGGTCTGCAAGTAATATGATGAAAAATGGAGCACCAAGAACGGCCGTCAAAATCCCTGGTGGAATTTCGATCGGTGCATAAATGACACGAGCAATGATATCTGCGATCAACAAAAGAATACCACCAGCTAATGCCGATAGGGGCAATAACCGTTTGTGATCGGGACCGATCAGTAATCGTACCATGTGCGGTATAACTAACCCAACAAAACCAATCGTCCCCGCAACAGCAACGGCAGAACCAACACCAAGTGTCGTCAAGAGAATAAGTTTTTTTTTGACGCGCTGTACATCAATACCCAAGTGCCTTGCCTCTGATTCTCCTAAAAGTAACGCATTAAGCGATTGACTCTCCCGAGA
Organism: Porticoccaceae bacterium; assembly: GCA_002691825.1. Classification (GTDB taxonomy): domain Bacteria; phylum Pseudomonadota; class Gammaproteobacteria; order Pseudomonadales; family Porticoccaceae; genus TMED48. Next base: position 57,605 of record NZIZ01000047.1, on the reverse strand, counting down.
AAAGATAATTAAAACAAATATGCCTACAAAACCAACGATAAAAACGCGGGGCCAATTAGCGGTACTTAGGTTACCCATTTGCCATACACTTAATTGCCTGAGCATCTCATTATCAGCAAAGTAGCTAAGCCAACTATTTATAGCACCCGCTAACGCGCTTACAGCTATTCCCGCAAGTAACATAGTTGACACTGAAGTACCAAAGATGGATGTAGATAGCCTGTAGACGATAAGAGTTACAAAAAGACTGCCGAAAAAAGCTCCTGTTGCAATCAATGATAATCCCAAAATCGAATTGCTTTGCAACCATGCTCCGGCAAAAACTATTACTAAACTGGCTCCCAACGATGCACCGCTTGAAACACCTATCAATGATGGCGCCGCCAGAGGGTTTCTGAAGAGACCCTGCATCACAGCACCACTTATTGCAAGCACAACGCCCACCAAGAAGGCAAGACACAATCGGGGCAATCGTATATCAAACAATATAATCTCAATCTGACCTGAATTAAGGTCGGTACCGTTAGATCGAAAAAAAATACTTACACAGTGCTGGATAATGATATCAATCGGAATTTTTACGGCTCCTGTGCTCATTCCCACCATAATCACCAGTGGTAAAGACAGCAGCAAAAGAGCGCTCAATTCCCGGGGTGCCATTCTTTGCAATTAGTAGTCCACTCCTTTACGTGCCTTGATGCCAAAGTTGTAGGCATGTCTTACTTCCTTAACCTCAGATACGGTATCAGCTATCTCTCTTATTGCAGCTCCGCCACCGCGTCCTGTTAATACAACACTCTGATTGCTCGGTCTAGCCGTTAGGGCCTTTATAACCCGCTTCTCATCCAAATATTTAAAACTGAGCATGTAGGTAATCTCATCCAGAACAACCAAATGATAACTGTGGTCTGAGAGCATTGGTTCTACCACAGACCAAGTCTTCTCTGCCGCCTCAATATCTCCAGCACGGTCTTGTGTATCCCAGGTAAAACCCGTGCCCATTTGATAAAAGTCGACTTCCGGTAATTCGTTCTTTAGAAACAGTTCTTCTCCGGAGAGCTGTTCTCCTTTTATAAATTGAACCACTCCCACTCGATACCCATATCCCAGCGCCCGCATTATCATACCAAATGCCGAACTAGTCTTTCCCTTCCCATCGCCAGTTAGTAGAATTATAATTCCTCGCTCCTCTATGGCAGCTGCTATACCCGCATCGATCTTTTTCTTCTGTTTTTTCATTTTTTTCTTGTGGCGCTGTTCGTCTTTTATTTGCTTTTCTGACATAGACATGTCCTTTTTCTGTTAAACTTACGTTACCGCAGGGCGATTATGGATAAGTTACATTAATAATCGACTCATGACTTGAGCCATAATTTTCGAGGCATAAACGAGTCTCGGACTCGGGTGACTAAAATAGGCGTTACCATCAACTAAAAATACTTTTGTATCATAAGCCCTGTGCAAACTAGGGAAGCCCGACGACTGTATACAACTTTTTACGTCTCGCTGCGAGCGCGCCACAGTAAACGCATAAAGTGCTGCAAAAATAATATCCGGCATAGCCTCAGTGAGCTGCACCCATGTCCTACGTTGGGAGGGCCCTTTTTCAGAACCGAAGCAAAAATCACCTGCCAAATATATAATTTCGGCACTCCTATGCCCTACGTCAAAAAGTGGATCTAGCCAATCGAACAAAACGACAGGAGGCCTATCCAATTTTTCTAGTCTAACGGATTTAACCCTGATCACCTCGACTGCAGTCTGGAATTTAGAAAAAATAATACCCTCCCTTGTCGGCACGATTGACGGCCGCCGCGACAAGCTTAAAATTATTTAAACGTCCAGACTGGGGATTAACAACCTTAGAATTATTAGCGGGCGCGCCCGACGCTCGAACGTCGTCGTTACCAGAGACTGCGCGAACATTACAAAGAGTCTGAATGACGATTAGATCTGGCCGAAAGTTGACAAAAGTCGCAGGATCGAGAGCATATAGCGCGTATTCACTCCTCAGCTTTACTGCCACCAATTCGTAAATTAGTGCGCTGTCTGAGTCCTCTGAAATATGCGTACCAGTCAAAAAATGCAACCCAATAAATGAAATCGAATAATTACTCTCTTGAGATCCGCCAACTACCTTATGCCTTAACCCCAAACCATAAATGAGATCAGTGGCACTTGGTAGCAAAGATACAATTCTCATAATGTGTCTCCAACGAGTGGGGCGGATGCTTACTCTCTTTTTATTTCCTTCTCCAATCAAAAACACGCATGGTTCATTCAACAACACTCACCGTTCATTAGTAATTTTTTTAACTAGAGGCCATAACGAAGCCCCATGGTGGCGCCAAAACCTAAGGTTTGATAACCAAAAACCTCCTCATAATCCTCATCTAACACATTGTCTAGATTGACATAAATTTCAAGCTTAGCATTCACAACATAATTGACATTGAGGTTCAGCAAAGTATGATCTTCCATCGTAACCACCTGAGGTGGTTCAGGATAAGGTGGGAAGTAAACATCAGTCTGATCTCCAGTAAACTGAAGGTTAGTGTTTAGGGAGAGTTTGTCAGTCGCCTCCCAGCTGAGATTGCCGCTTGCAATATTTTTTGGCCTTCTTACTTCGTCAACGGAGTCTGCATCCTTTGAATGAGTATATGTGTATGCAGAAGAGATTGAGAAAGAATCCCAAAAGTTAGCAACAAAACTCAACTCAAAGCCCCTCCGCTCACTCTTTGCATCCATATTGCCGGATGTGAAGGAAAAAATCGTTGAGTCATAAACAAATCCGTCTATCTCATTCGCCAATTCACTGTCAAATATAGTTGCGGATAACGTTACATTATCATCAGACAGTTGTGTATCAAATCCCAGCTCCCAACTTCTAGACTTCTCTGGAACAAGATTTGGGTTACCAATAAAGTTAGTGTAATAACCAAACCTCTCAGTGAAGGTAGGATTCTTTATCGCCGTACCTAAAGCGCCTCTAACGCGGGTTTGATCCGTTAACTGATAAGTAGTCTCAGCTCTGAACGTCTTTGCACTATCAAATTCAGAGTTTTTTTCTCTACGTCCACTTACTGCAATAGTCAATCGATCATTGATATCTGTGCGATATTCAACCGCCAAGCTATCGGTGTCACGCTCTCTATCCTGATTCACATCTCCCCAAGGATCATCTCCGCGTTGCATCCAGTCCTCCTGATCACGTTCTGCAAGGAGAGAAAGTGTTCTACTTCCGTCTGCAAATGAAACAGAACCAACATATTGATATCGGTCTTTACTAGAAGCGGTGATATTCCCCTCTACACCATCAGCAAATGCTGCACTGTCATTTGTTGATCTTGAAATCAAGAATTTGTGCCGCCACGAACCATCAAAAGGAGAGTAATCTATTTGTAATCGCCTTGTGCTATTGTCAAAATCTGAGTGTCTATCTCGGTCTTCAACTAGGCCATCATAGTCATTATCAGCATCATACTGATTCATGCCATCTGACTCTCTAGCAGAGAGCGAAACACCTAATTTCTCATTTATTTTTGCTCCCATTTTTAACGTGAGCGTTGTATTTTTGTAACCATCTTTCTCATTACCCGAGCGAGCTATGTTGCCGCCATTTGACTCAACATGACCCAGCCCCAGACGAACATCAAAGTCTGACTTTTTAAAGCCTAAATTGAACCCGCTGTGATGTGTAGACTGACTACCTCGCTCCAAAAATAATCCAAAACCGGTCTTTTCGGCACTGGGAGTGATGATGTTTACAACGCCAGCTATTGCGTCACTGCCTCGCAATGAGCTCTGAGGACCGCGAATTATTTCAATTCTTTCTATGTCTGTTGCAGTCACCGTTGCCCAACTGAACTCATCGCTCTGAGATGGATCATTGGCTTCGACCCCATCAATTAATACTAACAGATGATTCGCTTCTGCACCGCGAACACGTACTTGAGTCTGAGAGCCCAAGACACCAACGCGGCTCACAGAAAAACCGGGAACGTCTCTCAACAGATCAGTTATGCTAACGGATTTACGCTTTTGTAGCTGTTCTCTGTTCAGAATACTCACCGCGTTACCTGATCGTGATCTCACAATAGGCGCCAATGACGCGGTGACCATAACTTCTTCAATATCATCATTGGTTTTTGAAATTGACGGGAAACTTATGAGAAGTGCCGCCAGCATCGTTGCTGAAGCACACATGTTTTTCATTGTCATCAAGCCCTCTCACACTCACATCCGAGTGACCATTGAGTTTTTTAGGGTGACAGCGCGAGGGGACGGAACATTTCGTCGCAAAATACACACAACCACACCCCGCGGTTTGTGTTCATGACGAAAAGGCCGGTCTCCGGACTCATAAGTGGGAGTAAACCCTACCTGATACCCTTCCCACGCCATTTGCGCAGTGGTACCACTACCAGATATTCTTATCTACCGTTGCGGGGGCAGTGTCGGATTTGCAGCAATTTTTTATATACAGCGCACCAACTTCCCGTTTAACTGATAACTATACGCTAGAAGCCAACGTAAGCTCTCAACACCTTCCGTCAAAACAGTGCTCGCAGAGTAAGTTGGATGACACCGACTGTCAATCAAAATTCGCCATTACCTTAGTGTAGTAACTTAAAATAAAGCCTCAATAGCTTGAGTAATCCGCTGCACAGGAGTCACTTGCATACCTAATATTGGACTCTTTGGTACGTTTTTGGAAGGGACAATCGCCCGTCTGAAACCATGCTTCACCGCCTCTCTCAAACGTTCTTGCCCGTTTGTAACAGGTCGAATCTCGCCGGACAAACCGACCTCTCCAAATACCACTAAGTCGTCAGGTAACGACTTATTCCGAAAGCTAGAAACTACCGAAAGAATTAAAGGCAAGTCGGCGCTAGTTTCAAAAACTTTTACACCTCCGACAATATTTACAAAAACGTCTTTATCTCCCACCATTATTCCGCCGTGCCGGTGCAATACTGCCAGCAACATCGACAGGCGATTTTGATCTAGCCCAACGGTTACGCGACGAGGATTCGCTAAATGACTGTCATCTACCAGCGACTGGAGCTCTACTAAAAGTGGCCTTGTGCCCTCCCAAACACTCATAACAACACTACCCGAGGATACCTCGTTGTCGCGTTGTAAAAAAATCGCAGATGGGTTAGCAACCCCTATAAGACCTTTTGAGGTCATCGCAAATATACCAAGTTCATTAACTGCACCAAAACGATTTTTTTGGCCTCTCAGTGTCCGGAAATGAGTGCCAGTCGAACTCTCCAGCATAAGTGAGCAATCTATCATATGCTCAAGTACTTTGGGTCCCGCGAGTGAACCATCTTTAGTCACATGCCCAACTAAAATTAGTACCGTACCTGTCTTCTTGGCGAAACGAACAAGCATCGCAGCACTTTCTCGCACCTGAGAGACACTCCCGGGCGCCGAACTTATCTCATCAAGATGCATTACTTGAATTGAATCAACCACCAAAATTTTTGGGTTCTGTTTTTCAGCAACAAAACAAAGCTGTTCCACAGAGGTCTCTGCCATGATCTGTAATCTTTCATTTCTCAAACCAAGTCGATCTGCTCGCATTGCAATCTGTTGAGGAGATTCCTCTCCGGTTACATAGAGCGCGCTTTGAGCTTTTGAAATTTTACATAAAGCTTGTAATAAAAGTGTGCTCTTACCCGCACCAGGCTCACCACCAACGAGAATGCATGATCCAGACACTAGCCCTCCGCCTAAAACCAAATCTAATTCACTCATGCCGGTCACTATTCGAGGTATTTCATGCAGATCTATAGCACTGAGCGATCTGATTTCGTTATCGCTTGCTCCCGCGAAACCAATCGATGTTGCTAGGCGCTTACTCTCGGAAATCCCCATACGCAACTCGGACAAAGTATTCCATGCCTTACATTTAGCACACTGGCCCTGCCATTTGCGGTAGTCGGCACCGCAGTCATTACATACAAAAGCTGTCTTATGTTTTATCACTGTTGCGTAATACCAATCTTGTAGCGCATTTTGATTCCAACGCGGGTTAATTATAATAAGCTGTGTTTATATACAGTTTTTTACCCTTTGTCAAAATCCCCTCACTCAAAATATCCCTGCAATTTATCTCACAGGTCTTGCTTTTTACAGTTGTGATTTGTAAGCCATCTGCTAAAGTTGTGTGATGTCGTTAATACCCGAAAAACAGATTGTTATCTCGCCAACATTAGCCGCGACCATCGGTTTACACGAAACTATTATGTTGCAGCTTTTGCAAGAATGTAAAATGCACTCATCACCACAGGTCCACGGTGGTTTGCAATGGACTGACGTGCATCTGAAACAACTATCAAAACTTGCGCCATTCTGGAGCAAAGCTGAAATTCATCGCCTTTCATTTAATCTAGCTGAAAAAGGAGTCATCATTCTAAAAAATGATCCGAACAATGACGAGCAAGCATTGTGCTTTGCATTCAATGAACCAGTAACTGAGATTCGCAGTAATGTTTCTAAAAACAATTACAGAGTAAAGGAAAACACAATAACATCAGCGCGTGCAGATCTTATTAAAAACGACTGGTACCCCAGTGAAGACGCCCTTAGACAGCTTTCTCAACTTGGAGCAACAAGAGAATTTGCTCTGCAACAGGTACCTCAGTTTGTTGCTTATTGGCGCGATAAAAAAGTACCAAGATATAGTTGGGAATCTAAGTACTTGAAAGAGGTTTGGCGTCAGTGGCAAAAACTAGAAGCAAATAACCAACTACGTAGTCAACAGATAGCGATCGACCGAGAATGGCGTCCTTCCGAAGATGCAATGCAAATACTCACAGACAAAGGTGGTATAAGCGCTAATTTTGTGGAAGATGCCGTACCAGAATTTATTCTTTATTGGCGAGAACGAGGTGGTGTATCAAATACTTGGGATACGAAGTTTATACACCATGTGAGAAGACAGTGGCAGTTCTTTGTCGGTATGACGGAACGAGAACTTCAGCCTAAACCAATCACTTCAGCGTGGCGTCCAAAGGAATCAGTATATGATGTCTTAAATATGGCGAATATAGATCGTCAATTTGCAGAAGCATTATTACCTGAATTCATTTTATATTGGCAAGAAAATGGAGCGCTGCAGAGCTCATGGAGCACGAAATTTTTACAATATATCAAAGGACAATGGGCAAGAGAGAGCCAGACAAAATCATTGGAAAACGGCTATGAAAGACAAATCAAAAATGATCGAAAAGGTCGTCTCAGAGATCGAAGCATCATCGACGCACTATCAGACAGAAGCTGGGCCACCTGAGAAGGAGAGAAATCAGTCAGACCGAATTGATGCAGTGAATCAAGTATTCGCTCTTTTTCGACTCAATTATCATAATCAATACTACAGCGCTTTTGGCGACAATCCTAACTCCGAGAATTTGGCTAAGAAGCTTTGGCTTGACACTTTGGATAACTTTTCATCGGAAACGATTTATCTGGCAGCACGAAATGTTATCGCAGAAAGTGAGTATCTTCCAACGCTCAACAGAATGATTACTGAGTGCCGAAAACTTGTTTTCTTCCCAGGATTGCCAGACCCACGCCAAGCCTACTTGGAAGCCTGCAACAAAAATAGTCCAAAAATACAGCAGACTTGGTCTCACGCTATTGTGTATTTAGCTGGGAGAGATTGCGGTTGGTTTTATCTAGCCAACACTCCAGAATATCAAGCATTGACGGAATTCAAAAAAGTATACGCAAAATACTCCAATGGATTACAGACAGGAGAGACCTACAACATTTCGAACGCAAACCCAAAAACGATATCAAAGTCCCAAGCTCCCACCAAGGCAGAAGCAAAAAAATATCTAACTAGTATAAAAAAAATGTTCGATTAACGGTTGAAATAAAAAATCCTAGTATTGGCTGACAACTAATTGATAAGAAATCCTACAGCACGGCGCATGGCAAAAACGATCCTCAATGGCTTCCGTAGCTATTTTGCCGATCACCTAAATGCGACCCTGAGTGCTAAAGCGCGATTTGAAAAGGCTGATTGGACAGGCACGCAAAGGGCAAATGCAGATCGACTAGAGCTTTACACTGATAAAATTAATCAGACTGTGCAATATTTGGGCATGGTCACCAATAAAGATTTAGCCAAGTTGGATCTTTGGCGTGAAGCCAAGGTAGCCTATACTCAACTAGTTTTTAATTTTCCAAATTTTGAAATAGCCGAGACATTTTTTAATTCTGTATTCAGCCATATCCTTGATCACGACAAAATTGCCGAAGACGTTGTGTTCGTGGGTTCTTCTCAAGCTATCGAGGCACCGGAATCAGAGTACAGTATATTCATACGTTACAATGGAAATAATTACCGCGACACGTTTCATCAAATCTTATCGGAATCAGAGTTTTCTCTTCCTCGGGAAAATATAGCCCTTGATCTCGATAATATTATGGCAGTATTCAATCGAGAGGTAGCCCCAAAACTTGTCAGGCGCGAAGAAAATATAAACTTTGACATACTGGAGTCTATCTTCTATCGGAGTAAGGCAGCATACATTGTGGGTCGTATCGTCGATGGCGAAAATGTATTCCCTATGGCGTTAGTGATACTCAATAATGAACACGGACATGTTTTTGTTGACACCGCTCTTTTTAACGTAGACGAATTGAGCGTAGTGTTCAGTTTTACTAGAAACCACTTCATGGTCGACGCGCCCCTCCCGTACCAGTATGCACATTTTTTAAAAAATCTAATGCCAAATAAATTGGATCATGAAATTTATAATAGTCTTGGTTTCCCCAAACATGCAAAAACAGAATTTTATCGCCAACTAATTCAACACCTAGAGCAGTCCAATGACACCTTTATAATTGCACCCGGCATAAAGGGTATGGTCATGTCAGTATTCACTTTACCTTCGTACAATATTGTATTTAAGATAATAAAAGACAAATTCGATCCTCCCAAAGAGGTTACTCATGATACAGTTCGCAAAAAGTACCACATGGTATCTCGACACGATCGCATAGGACGCATGGCAGATACACAGGAATTCAATAACCTTATTTTCCCAATCCAAAGGTTTTCGACGACGTTGTTAGCAGAATTGAAAAATGTAGCCAATTCTCAAATTGAACTCCGTGGAGATCAGTTGCTAATCAAACATCTTTACATTGAACGCTACATGACGCCATTGAACATATTCCTCAATAATGCCTCAAACCAAGATATCCGGGGTGTAATGGAGGAGTATGGTAACTGCATCAAACAACTAGCCGCCGCCAATATATTTCCCGGTGATATGCCTCTTAAGAACTTTGGTGTCACTCGCCATGGTAGAGTAGTTTTCTATGATTACGATGAAATCATCCCTCTTACGGAATGCAACTTTCGAAAAATTCCACAAGCAATGAATTCAGAAGATGAGTTGAGAGCTGATGCCTGGTTTTCAGTGGGTGATTCAGACATTTTTCCTGAGGAATTCAGGCTATTTTTTTCAGGCAACAGAGAGGCCAGAAGGATCTTTGAAGAAATGCATAGCGATCTTTATGAGATATATTTTTGGAAAAATTTACAAAAAAAAATAAACGAGGGGTACATCATCGATGTGTTCCCTTACCGACGCTCAAAACGATTTAAGCAAAAAACGCTATCAGATTTCGAAGTTTTTACCGATTAAAAAAATTCGACACGCCCATCCTCAAATTGATTAGAGTCCAGGATATGCTATCCTCTTTGTGTGAACATCAAACCTCAGCACAACCGCATCAACCGCGATTGACTCTATCATCCAATTTGAGTCAACTAAATCACCAACTCTCAACGCTCTATCGTCAATAAAAACTCGGTTAGATTTCGATCCATCGCTTAAGAAAATGCTGCCAGTTATTAGAATATTTGGAACAGATGGCAACATAATCTTGGAGCTGTTTTCGGTATGTACACCAGCCCTTAACATCGTTTCGGGTGCAAACCCATCCGGCAAGAGCGCTGCAGTTGTATCAACTATCTCGTCATCCAATATACCGTCTTTCAAAGTGACAAAAACTAAAATCAAAACTACTAGGCAACAAATTATTAATATCAAGCTGATTTGAAAAATTAATTTTTTACTGGTTACCGTAGTTATATTGTTGAGCTCCCAAACAGAGCTAGTAACATCCTCAATTTCAAACTTTTCGTCACGTAGACGATCACGCTCAGCTTTTTTCAATGCATCCAGAATAAACGACATCAACTTCTAACCAATATTGAGGGGGTGCTTGGATCGGTTAGTCTATTGATCATCATAATAGTTTCCGGGCCCAAAATACCATCTTGTTTCAGTCCATAGAGGCGTTGGAATTCTAACACATGAAATTGTAACGCCTCGGTGTAACGCCCGCCGGTGATCATTCGCTCGTAGGCACTATCCAATTGCAAAAATCGTTCTTGCAACCAGTTTATTAAGGGCTTATTCCTCTGATCTCCCTGTAAAACCTCATAGTTCGGTGGAGGCCTCCAAATGTATGTATACTCCCGATTCCACCCTGCCAACAAATCTGAGAATTCCACTTTTTCATCTCCGAATTCTCCTCTCACAGTAACAAAATTATTTTGAATCCCAATCAAGACCATAGTTTTAGCATGACCCATTTGAGACAGCGTCACCAATCCCGGTCTATCTAATGCACGCATAGCATCTAAATCTGATAAAAAAATTGTCTCTTCTTTCAATCTTAATATTTCTTTTGCAGAAGAGGAAGATAGCACCAAAAAACTTTGGGGAACCCAGAGTTTTAGTAACTCAGTTTTTGCGTCAAAGCGATGATCCTCAGTTTGGGCTTGAGAATCCCTAGGATCCCCAATATCGCTAGCGGGAGATTGAGAAATATCATTTTGACTCGTTTCAACGAACTCTGAACTGGACTGCTTCGAGAGAATCCAATCAGACGATAAAGCAGTGCGTTCTGTCGTATCTACTAAATTATTTGCATTTGATACCTCAGCGTTTGGCGGGAAATCTATTAACTTAGCCGAATCGATTTTATGGAAATCTTCTTTAATAGCCTCCTGCAATCCAACAACTCCCAAAATTATTACCAAGGCCAAAGGCAGGCCTACGATCCAACGCCCCTTGACATGCCGCGTTAACCCAGAGGAAGGTAAAGCCTCGGCGGCGGCTTCCTTCAATAGCTTTTTTGAGATTGAATATCGTCCAGTAGCATAGGCGGCCACCAGCGCGTGTTGGCAAATCAGATTAATGAGCCTTGGGATACCCTCGGTTAGTTTATATATAACGGGTATACACGAATCTTCAAATATAGCTCTCTTAGCTCCCGCCTTGTGCAACCTATACCTTACATAATCGGCTAATTCCTTTCGATCAATGGGTTGTAAATGAAACCGTGAGACTACCCGCTGATTTAATTGACGCATATCATGTTGAGCTAATGTCTCTAAAAATTCAGGTTGGCCGACCAAGAGAATATGTAGTAATTTGTCAGTATGAGTTTCCAAATTGCTGAGAAGGCGAAGTGTCTCTAACACATCGCGTCCTAGATTTTGAGCTTCCTCAATAATGATCAAAGTCCTATTTCCACGTGCATGATCTGCGAGCAGATCGTCATACAAGGCATCTATGCACGCTTTTACAAAAGACACTCCGTCCCTAGCCACAGATTTAATAGATAACTCGAGACATATACTTGCAAGTAGGTCACTAACTTGCAACTGACTATTAAGAATGTAAGCGGTTCGCACATGTGCAGGCATGCTTTTAAGAAACGTTCTAATTAAAGTCGTTTTTCCAGTCCCAACCTCACCTGTAAGGAGTACAAAACCACCCTCGCGCTCCAAACCATACTTGAGGTGTGCAACCGCTTGCCGGTGATAATGACTAGGATACAAAAAGCCAGGGTCAGGAACAATTGAAAATGGTTCGCGCGTCAAGCCGAAATGTTCAAGATAAAGCGACATCATTGCTCCAAAAAAAGTAATTAGCGCGAGTTCGATAACTCAGAAGAGCGACCGAAATTATAATCAGTAGACGTCTCTGTTTTGAGTTATCCTCAAAATTCTATTCACTCGGCTCTCATTCTAATTCCTTCAACTTGGGAGTGAGGTATCCTGGGGTATCTCCATCTAGATCCCGAAGAATCAAATGGTCAAAACGTCCCTTGGTAGCGGTCTTCGCATCAAGAGGATCTCTTAATATAGTTGGTCGAATAAACATCATCATTACTCGCTGCTTAGATTCGTTTTTGGTTGCTCGAAAAAAACGTCCTAATAGCGGTATATCGCCAATGATAGGTACCTTCCTTGCATTATCACTGCCCGTGTCCTCAATTAATCCTCCCAGCACGAGTAATTCTCCATCCTGAACCATTACGTTAGTTTGCATCGTGGTTTTTGAAGTTGTTTGCAATCCAACAGTACCGCCAGCCTGCACTTTAGACGATTCTTGTTCGATCTCTAAACGCACGGCATCGCCCTTGCTTATCTGAGGTTTAACCTTGAGCGTTACCCCCACTTCTTCTCGGTTGATTGTCGTAAAAGGGTTCGTGCTTACATTATTACTATTGGTAAAACTCCCGGTTTGAAAAGGCACCTCCTCTCCCACCGTAAGCGTGGCTTCCTCATTGTCCAAGGTCACCACAGAGGGGGTAGATAGAACTTTGGTCGCTCCATCAGTTTTCAGCGCCTGCACCAACAAGCCCATACCTTTTCCAGTGGCGTTATCGAAATCACCCAGAACACCGAGCCCAGCGGCCGGTAGACCCTGACTCAACATCGAAGGGGATGTATTTTGACTTCCCTCAAGCAAGGTCGTTCCCAGTAAACTAGTCAAAACGCCATCAAAATTTGTCAGATAAGCCCCGCGATTTTTACTAGAATAAATCAGCTGTGAGCTAAGGTCCTCCGCTTGATCCTCTGACAATTCAGCAATAACTGCCTCTATCAGCACTTGCGGACGAGGCTTGTCAAGCTGATCCAATACCTTGTTTACCTCTCGGATGACTTCCCGTGGGGCCGCTAAGATGAGCGCATTATTGAGTTCATCAATCTCAATTTTATAATTTGTCTTATTTTTCCCATCCCCACCAGATTGACCGGCAAGGCGAAGAAAGGTGTCCGACTGCAGCATCCCGTCAATAACCGGCTTAATTTCTGCAGCCCTTAAAAAATCTAGATACATCACCTCAACACTTGCCTGTTTCGCAGAGGGCACATCTAAATTTAAAAGCATGGCCTTGAAAGAGGCCCTGGCTATGCCGGGACCACTCACGATTATTCGATCATTGAGGCCATCTTCAACAAGGGACAATTCTTGCTTCTGTAACTGCTTTAACTGGCTTGCAATATGCACAGCCTCCGCAGCAGAGATGTGCCGCAAATTTACCACCTCTACCGCTGAACTATCAGGGTCATCCATAATTTCAATGAAACGTTTCAACTGAAGAATATTCGTCTCTATATCCGACACAACTAAATAGTTGCTGGGTGCGTAGGCCATAAGACGAGCCCCGTTGCTCAGCATTGGCTTGAGCACCGATACCAAGGTTGCCGCTTGGACATGTTTTATTCGCAAAACTTCTGTACGCATCTGATTGCCGCCATCTCCAGCAGCAAAATTAAATGCTTGGCTAAACGGTATAATGCGCGTAACCGCTCCATCTCGCACCGCCTGGAAACCTTGGACCTGAATAGCGGACAAAACCGCTTCATATAGAAGACGAGAGTCGATAGGTTGCGGAGCAATAATTGTCACTTTGCCTTTAACCCGGGGATCTAACACAAACGATTTACCAGTTATTTCGGCTACACTTTCAATCACGCTACGAATATCCGCATCCCGAAAATTTATACGCACTTCTTCTTGCGCACTAGCTTGACCGAGGGATATCAGTAGTGAAGCCAATACCGCGACTACATACAACCCAAATCGATTAATTTTTAAGCAGGAATTGATCATCTTATTTGCCCCAGGTTCGGTAACATTTTCGCCGACAGACTTGCAGCATTAACGTAAACTACCACCTCTCGGCCATCGCGGATTACCGTCACTGGTAGACTAGTTTGACTGCTATAATTTATCAACGCAGTGGGATTTTTTAGGAGTTCCTGTATTCCAGAATCACTAACTTTAACAATCACGTCACCATTCTCTATATCCGCAAGAGAGCGTATTTCATCGGAGAGCTCATTGAGCTTAAATCCCGACGCGTAGCTTCCGCTTGAGTTATCGAGCCTCACTGGTACTGCGCCAAACATATTCGCTAACTTAAAACCGGCCTGCATACTTTTACCCAAACTATCTGGCTCAGTTCTATCCAAAGACTCTATAATTGAATCTGGCTTTTTCAGTGATATCTGCCGAGGCGACCCGTTCTGATCAATGATAATGCGATGAGGCTCTATCCCCGTGATACTCACACCAGGTTTTATTTCATCCCCTATCTGATAAACATTTTCTGGTTTTCCGCTAGTGGTTAATGTTGCAGCAGACACCTCATCGCCTATCATTATGCCAAGAAGCTCGACATTGATGTCGGCGTTTTTCAGGTTCAATAGGGATTTAGAGGCAACAGGTTTAGGTAAGGCGCTCCTGAACCAGTTCCAATCTTTAATTGGTGCTACAGTAACCCTTTCAATCAATCGAAAAGATAGAGGTCTTTGATTAGCCAGGTCTATAACCGATATGGCCAGCACAATTAGAGCCAATACGAGCAGGACCAAAGTCAAAGGCGCAAATAACTTTGGAATTAGTGGTTCCCCGCCCCGAGAATGTAAGAGAAATCTGAGTTCTGAGATAATCCACGATAACTTTTTACGACTCAACCTTACAACCCCCATCCTAAAAGCCTCTCACCATATATTACGATATTATCAAATTTAACGAACTCGCCTTAACTGTATTTTAGCGACATAACGTCCTAAATTTTCGTCAATCAGGAGCCGATTAATCGACAACCTTTTCAAAGCAAATTGCTCACATGCGAAATGACCGATCATTTTTAATACCTTATTCGCGTCGTTTACCTCAAACTCAAGAAAATGCGAACCACCATCCTCTCTGTTAACTTTTGTTCTCAACTGGTTTCGACGCAAAATTAGATCTAAGATCTCACGATCGGAACCATTTTTTATCGCTCGACCAGCACAATCATTTTCAAACTTACTAACCGACTTAGCTTGCTCGTTAAGCCAGTTTAAATCTTGCTCACGGGCTGCAACATTTGCTTGTAACTGCTGATGAGTGCGCCAAATAGGCTCGAAAAAAAGCATAACTGAGGTAATCATAATTAAAAGAATCGCGGCTGCAATGACCCTAACCTCACGACGACTGAGCCCTTGTCTCCAGTCTTTAAAAGATTTCGTAAATCTCACCGATTTCTCCTAGAACTCAAAGTTAGCAATAAGCCGTCCGAGGATTTTTCTGAAGTCTCGATACCAAGGTTGAATTCTGGGAGCTCCAAATCCCGTCGAAGAAGCTCAACAGAACGATCCACCTTTATCTTAATTTCACCAGAAGATGTCTCAAGAGACCGCAAGTCACAGTCACAGTTTCGCATTACCTCAGATAACGCCTGAAGCCCGACAAAAGGCATGCTATCTCTGGCTTTTCGTTGCGCTAGCATCCTCTTAAGTTGTACATCGAAAGCACTGCGAAGCTCGGCTGCTTCGATACTTTGGCCTAAAAAGATCCTTCCATAACTTAATTCTATGTGCTGTTCGATTTCTTTTATGTCCGAGGTGAATTTCTTTATCGCCAATTGTAGGTGCCCAAGCATCAATGCGCAGAGGATTATCGCCAACATAATATTAACGCCCCACAAACGTGAGAAGGAACTAGCTTTCGGCTGAAATTCACCCTCTAAAAGATTTATTCCATCTTGAATATCACAGATTTGCCAATCTACCTCAGACCTATTTAGTTCAGCTTGCTCGCCAAGACTATCTGGTACTGAGATGCTTTCCGGAACACTTATTGAAACTCGGGGCGAAACAGATTCACTTTCAATAAAGCGCTCTATTATTCTCCATGCGAAATTTGGTTTTGACGAAAATCCCTCACTCGCAGAATAACGAACTAGGCAATAACCCTCTCGCCAACCCACAGATAACCTTCCAATCTCCCAGGGAAGAGCAAAGTAATCTGGAACCATCTTTCTCACAACGACTCCAGAGTTTTCCGCAACTCTGAGCCAATTCCGCAAGTCCTTCTTTCGAACACAAAATACCTCTACCGTGTCGTCCTCAAAGCATTCGCCAAGAACAAAATGCATATCCTCAATCCTGTCAAGGATACGCTCCTCCATAATCCACGGTATTAGGCTAGGCCACTTTCTCCGAGGTGCAGTGGGAACCTGAATCCGTTGAACTGTTATCTGTTCAGACGGAACCCAAAGGTCCAAATACACAGGTTCACCGTCACTTGATCTAGGCCGAGTATCTAGGTTGTAAAGATGATCAACTTGAGTAGCCAACTTTCCTAAACTCCCAACGCTTCGCATGCTGTTTGAATTCGGTAAGATTCTGTGTGTCGCTCGGCCTCGTCTTCACTCTCACCTGCCCTATAGCTCTCTTCCTCTACTTTTAGCTCCAACACAATATCTGGGACTAAGAAAATCTCTCTGGCCATAACTACCGGATTCTCCTTATTCTTTCGCCGGTCTATTGTACTCTTTAGCCGCAGTTCGATGTCACCCAATAGAACCTCTAAATAAAGCTGAAATAAGTCTGATTTCACATTTATCAAAGTAGAGGGCCAAAATTTCGCGGCTTCTCCCGGGGAAATGGGGAGCACACGTTCCAATTCTTGGTACAAATCTTGGTTAGTTTCAAAGTAACGCCCCTCGTCACGCGTTTCTAAGATAACCGCAGTAAACGTATCACTAAATTCGCCACCTAGCGCCCGTAATATATTCTCTGAAGCAGTGTTTATATTAATTGTCGTTGGCGTTAGTTTCGGGGGCGTCCCGGCCAAAGGCAGTGCGGTTATCGAGGGTAATAAAGATTGTACTTCCCTCACCTCGTATCCAGCCACAGCCGCCAGTTCCGTGGCATCACTCATAAGCGTATTAGCTACTACTCGAGGAAAGCTGTCGTAATCAGGCTGTTCAGCCCCCCATGGATTGACCAACTGATTATCGTCATCTAACCAATCGACGAGCGTAGCCATTCGAGCAGGGGTAACGGGCAAATCAGCCAATGTAAGAAAATTCCTCCATAACGAGGCGATGCCAACAGAACCTCCCGACAAGGTGGAAAGTTCTTTCTCCAACAACTCCTGATCCTCGGCGTAAACCGAGAAATT
Organism: Porticoccaceae bacterium; assembly: GCA_002691825.1. Taxonomy (GTDB): domain Bacteria; phylum Pseudomonadota; class Gammaproteobacteria; order Pseudomonadales; family Porticoccaceae; genus TMED48. The sequence goes on along the minus strand of NZIZ01000047.1, from coordinate 40,311 downwards.
GTTAAGATTTATAAGTCCCTGAAGGTCTAATAAGCATCCGCGAATTAATCCACCCTCAACAGGTAACATCGGCACAGCTTGAGCCCAATTTTCTCCATGATGATCAACATCAGTGTTCTCATCCATCCCCTCCGTTTTAGACAAACGCTGCCGTGCCCATCGTTCCACGCTCAACGCTAGCAAAAATGCCTGATCACTCAGTGCAGCATCGCTCGCTTGCGATACATCAATTTGGTGGCGATAAAAAATATTACTGAGCACCATCACAATTCCCAACATTAAAACAAGCGCAGCCAAAAGAGCTACCCCGTCTTGCTTAGCTGAGGNGTGTATTAACAAGTTCAGCGTCCTACTCAACGATCACTCCGGGAAATAACCTAGAGGTTGAATCACCATTTTCTAAGATAATCACTACCCTAATCATCTTCGGCAACATTGGAGCCAGCGGTGAATTGAGTGGTGGCCAATTCTCTGAGTACTCATTTTCTTCCGATAAATGCTCAAAAATTACTTCGTCAACGTTAGAGAGTAAAGTGCGGCTGTTGCCGTCACTGTAACGAGGCGAGGCAGTAATCGCCCAAGTTGTTCTTACTAAATTGCGCGAATCATCAATACTATAGTATACCCGCGTCAAACCGCTTGGATTTGATGCCAACATTGGCCCTCCGCCCCGAGAGAATCGAACGCCAAATTCACTTACATCGGTTTCATATGGCCTTTCCAATTGTCCCAACCCATCGCTGAATGGTCGATTTCGCATATGAAGAAGGTCCCTTTGAATAATCGCCCATGCCCTCCTTAAATTAACTTGTTGCGACATAGTGTCATGGCTTCGATCATTAGTGGCCATGACGACTTCAAGCGCCTGATAAGCCATAACGGACATAATTGACAATAAGCCAATGGAGACTACAACCTCTATAAGCGAAAACCCTCCCTGTCGGCCAAAACCCAGAGCCACTTTACCTCTCCCAGAAAACAATTAAACGTTCTTTACTCCCTTAATGACTCATCAATCAAAAAGACCGCTAACACCGAGCTGGGCCGCGGTTTAGACTCCTTAGCAACAGTTGCCTCAAACCTATATAACTGTCTACCCATCGCATCCTCAACTCCAAGTTTCCATTGCCAATCCGCGCCTCCCTGATTCTCTGAGCCCTCTGTGCGTCTCGAAATTAACGAACCATAAGAGTGCCATCCCTCCAACTCTTGATACTTCTCCAACAAACGGTTCCACCCTACTCTATTTGCAAGAAAGCGTTCGCGTATTAGGACCCGCTCATCAGCATACTGACCCACCAACTGGAGTGAGCTGGCAAGCACCATGCTGAGTATTAACAGTGCAACCGCCACCTCCATCAGCGTAAAACCCCGAACAGACGTCTTATACATTGGCGATCTAATACATTTGGAGGCACGAATCATTTTAATATCTTTTCCATGTCAATCTTTGATGTTTCCTCATTCCAAAAATAACCGAAAACTCCATCGAACTCTGAGAATCTCAATGAAATAGCGGTCGAGGGATCCATATCTCCCTCGGGCAATAACGCGACAACGGGTAAGATCGAAGTTTCTTCAGACTCGGAGTGTTCTAGTGCGACGGACTTTGGTTTAGTCAGGAATTTCGCATCATTTTCACTCTGCCAATTTAGTCGAGCCCCCTGCATTAATTTGAAAAGCGGAGGCTCTGTTGCTCTCCACCAGCGATAATCGAAAAATACTAACGCCTGAAGTTGCCGATGCTCAGAACTAGAAAAAACAACCGAGATATCTCGATCACTCTCAATCACGAAGCCATAAGGAACGCCGGTCAGTTCAGCCTGTTCAGAAAGCTGTTGGAACCACATAGACAACTTTTCTGCGTGATTTACATACCTTCGCGCTTGCACCTGAGTTATGGCCACATAACTCATACCCGTCACAATCGCTACTATTATGACCACCACCATTACTTCAAGGAGCGTAAAACCCCGTTGGTGCAATGGTATGGAGGCTTCAATTACCTTCTTTTTCAGGGGATCTCGTTTATATTCCAACTGCCCCAATCCTTTTCTACCCCGGTACCACCGGGAGCTTGACTCTTTCCGAGAGTGAACACCTCAATTTCTTTTCCGCGCGTACCCGGGTTCGAATATTCATAAGGCTTTTGAAAGGGATCCATAGGCACTTCCTCAAGATAAGGGCCATTCCACCGTGAATCTGACGAGCCTCCAGGAGCATTTAAGAGAGCCTCTAACCCATCACTCTGCGATGGATAACTATAATTGTCCAAACGATAAAATTTTAAAGCACTCTCTATAGCTCGAATGTCTTGTTTTATACGAACGCGCTGAGCTTTTTCAACCTGATTAAATAACCTAGGTCCAATCATAGCAGCCAATAAGCCAATTACCACGACCACAACCATCATCTCAATCAAAGTAAAGCCTTTCTGCGCACGCTTGCTAGACATTATTTTTTCTCTCATTCTAATTTCTCCTAACGAAGAGCGAGTGCTACATCATCGTGTTCATATCCATTATCGGCAACATCACCGCTGCGACCACTGCTAAAATAACAAGCCCCATGAAAACAATCAAAACGGGATTAATTAACTTCATAAACACATCTACCGCATTTCTNAGNCGCAAAGAATAGTAATCAGNNACNCNNANTAACATTCCGTCTAACTCNCTNGAGGCCTCTCCNCTNCCGACCATATGNATNANAAAACCGCTCTTNTTAAGATGTTCNGNNAGNGNNTTTTGTAAGCTATTTCCNCGNCGCATTGANTCNGTTACNAGCTCCATTTTTGAACGCANATANAGGTTNNCTACAACCGAAGANGAAATCTTNAGNGCCGCNANGGCCGGTACGCCATTAGACAATAGAACACCTAAGCTCCTCGACCAATCGGCCAAATTAGACATATGAATCCAGCGACCCATACCGGGTATCATCAGCAATCCCTGATGCCACTGCCGACGTCTCACTTCGTCCCGCATTAATAAATTGAACCCTATAAGTGCTAACACGAAGAAAAAGAATAAAAAAACACCTTTTTCTCGAAAAAAATTGCTTAATTCCATAATAACTCGGGTAATCAAAGGTAACTCCCGTTTTGCACTTGTAAAAATAGTTGTTATTTTAGGGACTACCCACACCATCATGATCGTTATCACGGCGAGTGCAGTGGTTAGCAAGGCAGATGGGTAAATCAGCGCACGTCCTATAGTTTTACGATTTTCTGCTCCTCTCTCTATATCATCAGCCAAGCGATGTAGTACCTCATGCAGATGTCCACTCTCCTCTCCCACGCCGATTCCAGCAATTACCGAATCTGAGATTTTATATGGCGAGCGCCGGAGCGCCTCTGAAAAACTGCGGCCCTCAATAATCTCACTTCGCCAGCTTTGAACCATGCGACGTTGGGTATTAGTTTCCGCTTGCTCGATAGTCATTTTCAAAGCGTCTTCAAGCGGAAGACCAGACTGGATTAGAATAGCCTGCTGCCTCAACAAAAGCGAAAGATCGAAATTATTAACACGTGCTTCTCTTGAAAAACTGAACGTACGAAACAACCATAAGCTTTCTTTTTGCTCGAAAACCTCTATTTCTTTAATTGATGAGGCCAGTAAGGATTGTTCCTTAAGGAGACGTCTAGCATGGCGCTCTGAGTCTGCTGAAATAACTCCCCTTTGAAGTTTGCCTGAACTATCATAAGCTGCGTAATCAAAAGCGGGCATAAAAATTAAACGCTCGTAACTCTGAGGACTTCTTCAATAGTAGTAATCCCATCAGAAACAAGCTTAAATCCGGCTCCGCGAAGACTGAGAACTGTTCGACGCACAGCTTTTTCTAGTTCCAATTCTCCCGCTCCCTCATGAATGAGTGTTTGCAATTCGGAATCTATCGTAACAAGCTCAAACAAAGCTTGACGACCACTGTATCCAGTATTGTTGCAACTCACGCAACCACACGAGCTATATATTTTCGTTTCGCTTGAGATTTGTAAAAGCGCTCTGTTGAACTCATCTGGCATCTCCGCTCGTCGACAATCAAAGCATAAAATACGCAGTAATCGCTGTGATAGAATGCCTCGCACTGTTGAAGCCAATAAAAAACTGTCAACACCCAAATCCTGTAGTCGAGTAATTGCTCCGGACGCTGTGTTCGTATGCAATGTCGCGAATACCAAATGGCCAGTCAAACTAGCTTGTGTGGCAATTTCTGCTGTCTCACCATCTCTGATTTCTCCTATCAGAATCACATCTGGATCTTGACGCAAAATAGCTCGAAGCCCTCTTGCGAACGTCATGCCTGCACGCAAATTTATTTGAGTCTGACTTACACCAGGCAAGTCGTATTCCACTGGATCCTCGACGGTCATAATATTACGTTCATTACGATCCATTTGCTGCAGTGCCGCGTAGAGCGAGGTAGTCTTGCCTGAACCAGTTGGCCCCGTAACCAAAATAATGCCATGCGGCCTGCTAATGAGCTCATCTAATTTAGATTTCATGGCCCGAGGCATCCCTAAATCATCTACCTGCAGCTTACCCGCCTCCTTGTCTAACAGACGCATAACTACGCGCTCCCCATGACTCGCCGGCATCGTAGAAACGCGTAAATCAATATTTTTCCCTCCCAACTTGATACTCATACGACCATCTTGGGGTAACCTTTTTTCCGCAATATCTAGTTTGGACATCACTTTAATTCGAGAAACCAAAAGGGGTATTATTTGAATAGACGGTTGCAAAACTGTGCGAAGAACACCGTCCAAACGAAAACGAACTGAAGCTTTCTTTTCGTAAGATTCAATATGAATATCAGAGGCTTTTTCCTTCAGTGACTCCGCAAAAATAGCGTTCAATAAACGAATTATCGGGGCATCATTCTCAGAATCTAACAAATCAGCGGCCTCTTCTAGAGCAGTTGCCGCAGTCTCAATGTCCACAAACTCCTTTATATCCTCCATCACCGATAGAGATGAGTGTGCCCTTCCGCTGTAAAGGTCACTAAGAGCGAGATCGAAGCTTTGGTTATCCTCGTTATCAAAATAGAACTCACCTCCATACGCCCGTTTAACTTCTAAAATAGCCCAGAGTGGCGCAGTTGGGCTCAAAATCAAACGGTCTTTTTGTTCCGTTACCATAAGCCTGTGGGAGCGTGCAAACTCATAGGGAAGTAAATGTCTTGCGTCTTCCATTCCGTTTCCTCCCTGCATGGAGATTCTAAAAATTATGCTTGTTAGACGAACGAAAGGATCCTAGTCCTTTTTTGGCTTGGCGGCTGCCATGGCCTGATATGGGAATGGACTGATATTACTGCCCCCAGCTTCCATAATTTTAGAGGCACCCTCCTTCTCCACTTCATCAATTCTCACTACAGATTGCATCGGAATGAAGCTTCTCTTTACGCCACTAAACTCAGTTTTTAATTTTTCTTCCGAAGGATCAACAATAACCTTAGTTCGCTCGCCAAATACAAATTCTTCAACTTCCAAGAATCCCCATAGATCACTTTGGAAAACATGCCTAGCGTATATCTCATATACCTCACGCTGATTATAAAAAGTTATTTTGTATATGGCGTCGACAGGAGTTTCAGACACGATATCTCTCTAATAAAAATTAATTAACGAAATTATATCACAGTAAAAAGTTGAAACATCTGTTTATGTTGTCAATTTTTGCTCGGAAGATATAATAATATTCCTTTTTTAAGTTAATGGTTCCTCTTCGAGATATGAAAGAATCTCAAAAAAAACTCCACATAGTCACTCACGGTTGTCAGATGAATGAGTATGACTCAGAGCGAATGCGTGACCTCTTAGGAAAAAGCAATAATATGTTGCCCACCGAGGATCCGTTCGATGCAGATGTATTGCTTATCAATACTTGTTCAATTCGCGAAAAGGCACAAGAAAAAATGTTCCACCAATTGGGTCGATGGAAGCGACTAAAAAAGCAAAAACCAGACCTAATCATAGGTGTCGGTGGATGTGTTGCAAGTCAAGAGGGTGAAGCAATCGCAAGACGTGCTCCTTATGTTGATCTTATCTTTGGTCCTCAAACCTTACACCGACTTCCTGAGCTAATTGGTAAGCAAAAGGGAGAGAAGTCTGCGATTGTGGATATCAGCTTCCCTGAAATCGAAAAATTTGATCGATTACCGGCAAGAGAAGCTGATGGTGTTTCAGCTTTCGTATCTATAATGGAAGGTTGCTCTAGATACTGTTCTTTTTGCGTTGTGCCTTATACTAGGGGTGAAGAGGTTAATCGACCGGCAGAAGACATACTGCGAGAAATCATGGACCTTGCAGATCAGGGGGTACGAGAAGTTAATTTGCTTGGCCAAAATGTCAATGCATATCGCGGTAAATTGCCAAATGGCACTATCTGCGATTTAGCTACACTCATCATGCTTGTAGCGAAAATTGAGGGAGTCGATCGTATCCGTTACACCACCTCCCATCCTTTAGAATTCACTGACGCGTTAATAGAAGTATACTCAACTGTACCAGAACTAGTGAGTCACTTACATCTTCCGGTACAAAGCGGTTCAGACAAAATTTTAATGGCAATGAAACGAGGACATACCGCAGTCGAGTATAAATCAAAGATTCGCGCAATTCGAAAGCTCCGTCCGGGTATAAGTATATCCTCTGACTTCATTGTGGGGTTTCCGGGGGAAACGGATCGTGATTTTGCGGATACGATGAAACTAATTGAGGACATAGGGTTTGACGCGTCGTTCAGCTTTGCGTATAGCCCGCGTGCAGGCACGCCTGCAGCTAATCTGCCAAATCAAGTGTCAGAGAAAATAAAAAGAACCCGACTTTCTATACTTCAAACAAGCTTAAAAAAAAATGTCGCCAAGATCAGTGATAGTATGATTGGAACCCATGAAAAAATTCTTGTTATGGGTATATCTAAAAAAGATCCCAGACAGCTTCAAGGGCGGACAGAAAATAACCGAGTCCTCAACTTCACATCTAATGACCTTAGTTTGATTGGTCAGTTTGTTGAGACAAAAATAACTGAAGCTTTACCTAATTCACTAAGAGGAAAACTCGTCGACTGAGCTCTAATAAAAAATGAATTACTAGTATTTCGGCTAAAAAGGTTTACCACACCATTTATATCGCGTTATGCTAACTCTAAAGCTTAGTATTGGAGGCATACGCAGTACCTTTGGAACACCTTTCACACCAGCCCGCGGCTAGTGCCATACTTGAGCCCTCAGATTCCACTCGTTTTGCTGCGCTGTGCGGTCAGTTCGATGAGAATATCCGACTCATTGAGAAGCGCTTGAATGTACTCATTCGATTTCGCGAAACCATGATTTTAGTTTTTGGGAACGCTGAACCGTCTTGGCTCGCCACTAAGGTTCTCTGCCAACTATATGAACAAACTGGATACTCAAGCGAAATTTCAATTAATGATGTGCATTTACAACTACACCAGAACGCTTCGGAGCAATCAATTAATGATTCAATCAACCCAATTATGACAAAATCAAACGTCGATTCTTTTCCTGTAGTCCGTACAAAAAAAGGAAATGTTAAACCGCGGGGTCTAAATCAGCAAAAGTACGTCCGTGCTTTACAGACTCATGATGTTAATTTTGGAATTGGCCCTGCGGGTACTGGTAAGACCTTCCTCGCGGTCGCCTGCGCTGTCGAGGCGATACTTAGGAAAGATGTAGAAAAACTCGTTCTGGTGAGGCCCGCAGTCGAGGCTGGTGAACGGCTTGGCTTTTTACCTGGAGACCTAGCACAAAAAGTAGATCCATATCTTCGTCCTCTCTACGATGCTCTCCATGAAATGATGGGATTCGATACAGTCGCGAAATTACAAGAGCGAAATATAATCGAAATCGCCCCTCTCGCCTATATGCGGGGTCGCACGCTTAATAACGCCTTCATAATTCTTGATGAGAGTCAAAACACCACCCGAGAACAAATGAAAATGTTTCTTACACGGATTGGCTTCGGCTCCACCGCAGCAATAACAGGTGACATAACACAAATTGATTTACCTCGAGCTGTGCCCTCTGGCCTAGTGCATGCCTGCGGGGTCTTGAAAGACGTCAAAGATATAAGTTTTACATATTTTTTTGGTCGGGATGTCGTAAGACATCCGATAGTTCAATCTATAGTAAGCGCATATGAAAAACACGAAAAAGCAGAGTAACTAAAAGCTCATGTCACTGCGTCTCCATGTTCAAAGAGAGTTTCGATATACACAAAAACCTAGTGACAAAGAGCTTACACATTGGGCTAAGACTACTATCTCATTTTTGGCAGCTCCAAATAGTGCCCATGAATTGACAATTCGAATAGTTGGTAAAGCTGAGAGCGCACGATTTAATAAGGCGTTTAGAAATAAAAGTTCTGCAACCAACGTGTTAGCCTTCCCATTCTGTGCTATAACTCCGTGTCCCATGGCCATTTTGGGCGATCTATTAATGTGCGCTCCGATAATCAGGGAGGAAGCTGAAGCTCAAGGAAAACAAATCACAGCGCATTGGGCACATATACTGGTTCACGGATTACTCCATTTGCAAGGATTTGACCACAAAACTGATTTAGAAACCAAGGATATGGAATCCTTGGAGACAACGATCTTGCTAAAGCTTGGATTCCCACCGCCTTATGAGCTTATTGGCGACGCCGTTTAACTATGAATGACGAATTCAAAGAAAAAAAATTGGACGGTCTCGGTCGGATTAAACGATGGATAAAATCTTTCTTTCCTGGACCAACAAGCAGCAATGAAGTAGCAGAGATGTTGCGAAGTGCGCAGAGTGAGTCAGTCATTGATACGGGCGTTCTCAAGATGATGGAAGGGGCGTTAAAAGTCTCGCATCTTCAGGCCAGAGAGATAATGATCCCGCGCTCACAGATGGTAAGCTTGGAACATAACTTAAGTCTTAATTCAATTCTTAACATCGTTATTGATTCTCAACATTCGCGGTTCCCTGTATTTGGCGAATCCTCCGATGATGTGTCTGGGATTCTACTCGCAAAAGAGCTATTACCACTATTGCTCCGAGGGAAGAAGACATTTCAACTGAGTAGCTTTTTGAGACCAGCGACAATAATCCCTGAAAGTAAACGTCTTGACGTCCTCCTAAAGGAATTCCGCGAACACCGCTATCACATGGCTATTGTTGTGGACGAATATGGAGGAGTATCGGGGCTTCTCACTATCGAAGATGTCTTAGAAGAAATCGTCGGAGAAATTGAAGATGAAACTGATGAACAGGAAAGTGATCCGATACAATTAATAAGCGCCAATCTATTCTCGGTCTCCGCAATCACTGATATTGAGGTGTTTAACGAATTTTTTGATGTAGGACTGGCAGACGATGAATGTGACACGATTGGAGGATTAGTTCTGCAGGGTTTCGGTCGATTGCCAGACATTGACGAAGAAATAACAATAGGTGGATTCGATTTTAAAGTCACAAACGCGGATCGCCGTAAAATTATCTTTTTGTCGGTACGCCAACATTTAACGAATGCTAAGTAAAGCGACATTTAAAAAACATTCATTACTCATGGTTGCCGGTTGCCTCGTCCCACTAGGGCTCGCGCCGTATGACATATGGGTTATCGCATTACTCTGTCTGACTTTTTTATACCAACAAATCACAACTCATAAGTCTGAAAAGATTATCTCGCTCGTTGTCACTTTTAACTTAGGGGCTTTTCTTTCTGGAACCAGCTGGGTCTTCGTCAGCATAAATAAATATGGCTTCGTACCGGTACCATTTGCACTAGTTGCTACTTTTATTTTCTGTCTATTTTTGGCCTTTTTGAACTCTGTTCCATTTATCATATGGAGCAGGATTCCCCAAAACCGAGTATCTTCTGTACTTGCTTTTTCCTCCCTTTGGGTCCTGGGAGAGTGGTTACGAAGTTGGTTTTTAACCGGCTTTCCTTGGTTACTTGTTGGATATAGCCAGTCATCTACCTGGTTGAGCGGCTGGGCTACCATCGGAGGAGTCTTTTGGGTGAGTTTTATCTCAGCTTTAATTGCAGCTTGTATCTGGGAAATTTACCTAATACGCTCAAAACCAAACGAGGTAATGTTAAGCTTTACACTAATTTTATTCTTAGCGATAACGGGTGCGAATTTATTACATATGAATTGGACGAAACAGTCTGGAGATATTCTTAAAGTTGCTTTAATACAGCCAAATATCGATCAGCTACAAAAATGGTCTCTCGACAGCCGAAATCGCATCCTCAACCAACTCTCTGCACAATCTTCACAATATTGGGACCACGACTTGATAGTCTGGCCAGAGGCAGCAATACCAGTAATTCCCCAGAATGCAAACTTATTTTTGAGCAAAATCGGTCGTCGGGCCAGAGAGAGTAGCACTACGCTGATAACCGGAATTCCGACTTATAATCCAAGTACACAAAGATATCATAACTCTGCCCTCGCACTTGGAGAAAAAACTGGACAATACAATAAAACCAAGCTGGTGCCATTCGGCGAGTATGTTCCAATGGATAATCTTCTACGAGGCCTCATTAGGTTCTTCGATCTTCCAATGTCTAATTTCTCCCGAGGTAAAAAGCATCAGGATCTACTATCAGCCCATGGGCACAAAATTGCATCCGCCATTTGTTATGAAGTAGTGTATCCAGATCTTGTTGCAGATAACGCTATAGGAGCGAGTTTAATTCTAACCATTAGTAATGATGCTTGGTTTGGAGATTCGTTAGCCCTTCCGCAACACCTGCAAATGGCACAGATGCGATCTATCGAATTGTCAAAACCAATAATTCGCGCAACCAACAATGGTCTCTCCGCCATAATAGATCATAAAGGACGAATTACAAGTCAGCTCGATCCTTTCATTTCAACCGAACTCTCGGGGAGCATTCGGCCCATGTCAGGTCAAACTCCATTCGCAAAATTTGGTTCAATACCGTGTATCGCATTCTGCTCAATAGTGGTAATGTTCTTAGTATTTCTAAAATTGAGAGAAAATTTTTGAGGTGAATTAAATACAATGTATATGTCCCAAAAATCCTATGCATTCTATTCCATGTGCTGGATATTTTTATTATTCTGGAGCTCGCAATTGGTATGTCTCGAAGCGGGCGACTTAGCGCCGGATTTTAGTCTCGAGGCCTCTGATGGAAAAACCTATCAGCTCAGCGAGGTCCTTAAGGAACATATAGTAGTAATCGCATGGTATCCCCGCGCTTTCACCTCAGGATGCACCATAGAGTGTAAGTCCTTTGCCGAAAATGGGTATCTTATAAAAAAAATGCAAGTTGCATATTTCATGGCGAGTGTGGACCCCTTGTCAAAAAATATTGATTTTGCGTTACAAAATGCAGCAGACTTCCCCATTTTAAGTGACCCCAGCAAAGAAACGGCAAAGGAATATGAGGTCCTCATGATGGGACTTTTCGCAAAGAGACACACTTTTTATATCGATAAAAATAGAACTATATTATTTATTGACAGGAATGTCCGCCCCTCGCAATCGGCTCAAGATATTGCGGCAAAACTTAAAGAGTTAGGAGTGGGAATGCGTAGTTAGATAGAAATATTAAACACGCTGTTAATAGGTAACATGCCGCCTCCACCGAAAGCGAGACACCTGTGTTACGTAAGTACTTCAGCGATATGAAACCTTAATTCATTCTGTAATCACCCTATCTGCGACTCAAAATGATGACTGAAGAGCCCTATCTGCCAAAAAAAATCGAGGAAGAAGCCCAAAGATATTGGGAAGAAAAGGGAACCTTCGAAGTACACAAGGATGAAAACAAAGAAAAATTCTACTGTTTGGCGATGTTTCCATATCCAAGCGGAAAACTTCATATGGGCCACGTAAGAAATTATACCATCTCTGACGTAATCGCCAGATACCAACGTATGCTCGGGAAAAATGTGCTGCATCCCATGGGTTGGGATTCATTCGGTTTGCCCGCAGAAAATGCTGCTATTCTCAACAAGACCGCCCCAGCGCTCTGGACGCGAAAAAATATAGACCACATGCGAGCTCAATTGAAAGCTCTTGGTTATGGCATAGATTGGTCAAGAGAGTTGAGTACCTGTGAGCCAGAATACTATAAATGGGAACAGTGGTTTTTTACAAAGCTTTACAAGCGCGGTTTAGTGTATAAAAAAGTTAGCTCGGTAAACTGGTGCCCAAATGACGCGACAGTGCTCGCTAACGAGCAGGTTATTGACGGTAGATGTTGGCGTTGTGACGCGGTCGTGCAAAAAAAGGAAATACCTCAGTGGTTTATACGTATCACGGATTATGCTGAGCAATTATTGGAAGATTTAAACCAGCTAAATGAATGGCCTGAAAAAGTTGTGACTATGCAGCGTAACTGGATTGGCAAAAGTAACGGGCTTAATATTCGATTTCCTCTAATTAAACCAATTTGTGGTTTGAATCACATAGAAGTATATACCACGAGGCCAGACACCCTAATGGGTGTAACGTATTTATGTTTGGCGTCTGAACACCCAATTGCGTTGAAACTTGCCGAGGCGAACTTAGAAATAGAGACATTCCTTCAACTTTGTATCAAAGAAAGGTTTAAGGACCAAGTCACTGCAAACCCTGAGAAACTAGGCATTGATACCGGCATTATGATAAAACACCCGCTAAGTGGAGAAAGGGTTCCCATCTGGATTACTAACTATGTACTGATGGAGTATGGCTCTGGAGCAGTTATGGCAGTACCTGCACATGATCAAAGAGATTATGAATTTGCCAAAAAATACAAATTACCGATAAAAAGTGTGATCAAAGGAACCGATACAAAAAATGGGGCGAATACAGGCACTGGTACCCTAATAAATTCTGGTACTTATGATGGTACAAACTTTAAAACGGCGTCCAATATGATAGCGCGAGACCTGAGTGAACTTGACCTAGGCTCAATCGTTACCCGCTATCGATTAAGGGATTGGGGAATAAGCCGTCAAAGATACTGGGGAACTCCAATCCCAATGTACAATCTCCCATTTGGAGGCGAAATTCCAGTCCCCTTAGATCGGTTACCAGTACTTTTACCCGAAGATGTCATTATTGATGGCATTACTTCCCCCTTGAAGACTGACATAGAGTGGCGAAAGACTAGCCATGATGGTCAAATGGTTGAGAAAGAAACTGATACTTTCGATACCTTTATGGAATCCTCTTGGTATTATGCTCGCTTCACTTGTTCAAACACAGACGATGCAATGCTTAACTCGGAGCTAGCCAATTATTGGCTACCAGTGGATCAGTATGTTGGCGGTATTGAACACGCAATTCTTCACCTTCTGTATGCACGTTTCTTCCACAAGCTCATGCGCGATGATGGTATGTTGAATACTTCAGAGCCATTCAAAAGATTATTATGTCAAGGGATGGTTTTATCCGAATCTTTTTACCGCGAAATTGATGGCCGAAAACGATGGCTTGCAAGTGATGAAGTCTCTGTAACGAAAAATTCTCATGGCGAGATTGAGAGTATCTTCGAAATCTCTACTGGCGATGAGGTATTTAGCGGTGGCATAACAAAAATGTCTAAATCGAAAAATAATGGTGTTGACCCGAAAGAAACAATAGATCGTTATGGTGCTGATGCAGTTCGTATGTTTACAATGTTTGCAGCGCCTCCTGAACAGACGCTAGAGTGGAATAATGAGGGCGTAAAAGGAGCTGCGCGCTTTTTAAAAAAAATTTGGAACTTAGTATCAGCCCTCTCAGTATCATCCCAAAAATTGTCAAATGATTTCAATGATTTAACCACTACACAGGCCGACCTGCGCCAAAAAACCCATACAACGATAGCCAAAGTAACTGATGACTTTGGGCGACGCAATACGTTCAATACAGCGATCGCAGCTATTATGGAATTAATCAACGCAACAGGTAAACTTGAGTACAAAGATTCAAAAAGTTTTGCGGTATACCATGAGGCTCTGACGACTAGCCTGTTGTTACTTTCGCCAATTGCGCCTCATATCTGTCATTCTCTATGGATGCGACTTGGTTTCAGTGAACCGATCGCTGATGCATCATGGCCAATTGCAGATGATTCTATAATAAAAGAAAAAAGCAAAGAAATAGTAATTCAGGTTAACGGGAAGGTGAGAGGAAAAATCAAAACTTCTGATGATTATGCCAAAGCCGAGCTAGAAAAACTTGCTTTCGAAGAACCGAACGTGCGCCGCTTCATAATAAACTTGCAAGTAAGAAAAGTAATTTACATACAAGATAAACTTATAAATATTGTGACTAATTAATGTCAAAAAAAGTTAACTTTTTCCTAATTTACCTCATGTTAAATTCATTTTTAACTATTTCTAGTTGCGGTTGGCAAGTAAGAGGCAATGAGACCTCTGGCGGTGATATTGGAAAGATATGGCTTGGATCTAAAAATATACAACAACCTCTCCTACAAGATCTTACACAAGCTTTAAACAAATCCGGCCTGTTACTAACGAAACGTAAACAGGATGCGGACTATCTGGTTGTGATTACTAAGCACCGAAATAATCGTAAGACAGGCACTTATAATACTAGTTTAAGAACTGCGGAATATAGACTATTAGAAGAAGTTGATTTTACTATATCTAATTCAGATGATATTTTAGTTGTAGCACCATCTACCGCCTCGGTTGAGCGTGTATTTAATTTCATTGAACAGGACGTGATGGCCTCATCTTTCGAAGAAAGATCCCTCAAATCCAGAATGAAACTAGAAATAGCTCGACAAATAATTAGTCATTTAAGAACCGCACAAGAGAAAGATAGTAAATGACGTTCATTAAGATCCACGTTTAACGTATGAAAAATAGTATTGCTCAACTAAGGGGAAACTTATCCAAAAATCTTTCCCCCATTTATATAATTTGCGGCGATGAAATTCTGTTGGTAGAGGAGGCACTTGATCTAGTTTGTAAGGCCGCAAAAAAACAAGGATTCCACGAACGAGCCACATTTGAGCCAAAATTAAATATAGACTGGGAACAACTACACCTCGAAACAAATACGCAATCTCTTTTCAACGAAAAAAAAATCTTAATAGTCAGGATTCCTGACGGTAAACCGGCCATATTTGGAGCGGAGATTTTAATTGAAATCAGCTCAAAGAAACATCCTGACAATCTACTCTTAATCATACTTCCAAAACTAGATAAACCAATCAGGAGTAGTCGATGGTTCAAAACCATTAGTAATAACGGTAGCGTTACTGAGATATCATCAATTCAACCGGAAGAAATGTGTAAATGGATAAAGACACGTCTCACATTAGAAAAAATTCATGCAGATCAGATCGCTATTCAGACTCTAGCTGATCGAGTCGAGGGTAATCTTTTGGCGGCTGCTCAGGAAATTGAAAAAATAAAGCTATCAGCTCCGCGAGGTCCAATAGATGAGACTTTTATGATGTCTTTAGTATCGGAGAGCGCCAGATATAGCACAGCAGAACTTACCAAAAATATTTTTTTTGGTGAGGCAAAAATAGTTCACAAAATACTGAAAAGGCTAAGAGAAGAGGGAACCAAACCCTTACCAATTCTTGGGAGCATAATTTGGAACTTACGGGCTCTCTTAGCTGCGAGTGAGCGACAAAAAAATGGTGCCACAGCAGAGATTAGTTTACGGAAATCAGGCGTTTGGGAACAAAACATTGGGATGATGCGGTCTGCGCTGGATCGCATCAGTCCAGCCAAATTACGTATGCTTCTTTATCAAGCTGGTGCCATAGATCGTGGCGAAAAAGGCTTGCGAGACGCTATGGTGTGGGATGAGTTAATGGTCTTCGCGTTATCTCTCGCTGGATCCTCGACTTTAACACCAAAAAACATCAAGATTCTTGTCGATAATTAGTGCTCTCTTGGTTTAATAATGTCTGTAGAGGACCTAGTACAGATACATTTAATCAGTGGTTAACACTAGTTTCTATAGCTAGCTAGGCAGATTACAAAAAACTTGAAGTCAATAGCCCAAGTCTCACCTCATCACATCATCGGAAGACTCTTGTGTTTTTTCATAAAACTTGTGAAGATTTATAATGGAAGCAGCAAGTAATACACCGCAAGCGTTGGCAATAATGTCAAAACTATCAGCGTGTCTATACAAAATAAAATTCTGCGCTATCTCAATCGCTAGTCCAAAACCAACAACTACAAATCCCAAAATTAAGCCCGAGAAAACAGTACAATAGGCCCGCTCTGCAAAAAAATACAATAGCGCAAAGGCCGAGAAATGCATAAATTTATCATAGCTAAAGATTGCAAGAGCAGATACCTTACTGGGTAAAAGAGATCCCAACAATACGACCGAAAGTACCAACCAGAAGAGAACTCGAAAGTAAGGCTGAGACATACGCATTATTCCTCTAAGTAGCGATTATTGCTCGTAGTTTGGTACCAAGATTTGTATATAAAACAGAAAATTATCATAATCAGAGTTGAGTTAATAACCCTTTATAGCGCGAAAGGTCTCCGATGTCACACCAATTTCCCAAATACAGCTCCCCCGTTACCCTGTCCAATTTGACGCTATGATTAAGAATATTCTTCAATGGAAAAGGCTTATCGTCCGCTCTGAATTTCGCAAATATTTCAGGACGCCATACGCTTAACCCCGCAAAAGTATGTCCAAGAGATACGTCTGTGTTCAGTAATGTAACTTTTCGTCGAGACATTGAGAAGTCCCCCGTCAGTTTGTCCTTTGGATTTTCCACTAGCACAAGGTGGGCGTCTATGTGATTTCCAAGACCGTTTTCTACTAATCTCTCTAAAGGATAATCAGTCCAAATATCTGCATTTAATAGCAAAAATGGGGCAGCACCCAATAATGGTAACGCAGCCACAACAGCACCTCCGGTGTCTAGTAGGTGAGATTCCCTCGACCACACAATCGAAACTCCTAACGTCTCACCTGTTTTAAAATAATCCTCAATAGTATGAGCAAGCCAATGGGTATTAATTATCAACTCCCTCACGCCAACCTTAGCCAATCGCTCGATATGATGCTGAAGTACAGGTTTCCCCGCAATTGGGAGCATTGGTTTTGGAATCTTGAGTGTGAGAGGCCTCATTCGGGAACCCAAGCCTGCTGCCAATATCATTGCTCGCATTAAAATAATCACCCCACAATTCGAGCTAACTGTCTGATATTACTTATCGAATTAGTTACTCTTGGTAAAATCAATTCTACCAGAAATATTTGGTAAAAGACGATGACGGAACCAGTCTTCAAATGCTTTTAGCGCTGGATATCTAGCCGTCGCATCTAAAACATAACTAATGACTCTGGGAATCTCTTGAAGATAGACAGGTTTTTTATCCCGCAACGCTAAACGGGAAAAAATTCCTAGAACTTTAATATGGCGCTGCAATCCCATCCAATCGAAGCTACGCAAAAAATCAGCCTCACTTTCAATATGTATTGAACCGCGGGACGATAAACAGCGCATGAAGTTTAACGCTCGATCGTCAACAATTTTGCTAGGCCAACTAAGGTAACAATCCTTCAAAAGTGAGACCAAATCATAAGTGACAGGCCCAACTAGCGCATCCTGAAAATCAATAACTCCCAGTTGTCCATCGTCTAACAACATCAAATTTCGAGAGTGGTAATCTTTGTGAACAACGACTTGTGATTGCGCGATTGCGCTTTCAATAAGTTTTTCAAACAAATCCTCTATAATTTGCCTATCTCTACTCTGGATCTCAATACCCAAAAGAATGTTGACAAACCACTCAGTAAACAGATTCATTTCCAAGCGCAACATTTTCTCATCATAACGCGGATAAATTCTGTCGTCTTGAGGAATTTTTTGGAAATCTAAAATAATTGTTTCTGCTTTTGTATAAAGGTCCCTCATATTTTGGTCGTTGAGCAATGGTTGAATTATGGCCTCACCAAAATCTTGTAATAATAGAAATCCTCGGGAAAGATCTACCGCATAGATTTTTGGCACCCGAATATTATGCTCAGAAAAGTGCGATGATACTCGCACCATAGCTAGGTTATTTTCCAAACCCGGAGGAGAGTGGACCGCGATAACAGCCGGCTGGCTGTTAACCCTAAAATATTGCCTAAACCCAGCATCACCTCTCATCGGAAACAACTTTAAGTCACCGCGTATCCAGCACATTTTAGGAAGGTACGCCGCTACCCAAGCAATCAACTCCCGATTATGATTTTTTGTCATTCAATATTTCTTCTTATTTTTACCGCTTTTTTACGTAGCACATGCAAGAACATGAGTTTGTTATAAATAATGTTAATAGATATCAGGTAAACTAACACTCTTCGTTTAGGAAATCTTTAGGTACCCTATTAGTGTGCAGAATAACTGACTCAACCTTGCGACACGGTTTAAAATGGGATACTAAAATCGGGTTAATCCTCTGCTCTTTAATATGTTTTTCTCACGCCAGCAAAATACTCGCTGTTGAAACTAATGTTAATGTGAACTGCAACACAAAAAATACCCTTAGTTTCAATTATTGTAAAGAAGATGCACCACCCCCCGCCCATAAAACCGAATTTTCCACTCCACCAACCAATTTACTAACAAATATTAAGGAAGCACCTGCTGTTAAGGCTAGTAAAAACCTAGACTGGATACCCAAAGAAGTCCTTACGGCAGCGCAAAAAAATTATGTAGCAGCCTATTGCAGCGGGGCCTATATAGAACCACTTCCGACATATCCCGATTCTAAGTTAGATCCTGCTAAAGCAGCTATTCAATTTAGTGCAAAAAAGACAGAATCTTTGGATCTAAATAGAGCAAAATTAGAGGGAGATGTTCAAATTTCTCAGGGATATCGACAAGTCCGTAGTGATGAAGCGGTGTTTGATCAAGCGAGTCGCAAAGTCTCCCTCAATGGAAACGTCCAATTTCGAGAACCTGGATTACTTTTATTAGGTTCTGAAGCAGAACTAGACTCATATAATAGAGAAGTTAGAATTAAAAATGCCACATATTTACTACATGAATCAGCGGTGAGAGGGAGTGCTCGCCAACTTACACGGAATCAAGATAGTCGGATATTAATCGAAGATGCGACCTACACCACATGTGATCCTAGCGATAATGCATGGCAACTTATAACTAACAAAATTCATATAAGTCAGACTGAGGGTTTTGCAACCATTGAGAATGCTAGATTGGAAGTAGGAAAGATTCCAATTTTTTTCTTTCCCCGCATCACATTTCCGATAGATCAGAGACGCTCCTCAGGGCTACTTTTCCCTACAGTTCACATGAATCGTAGAAATGGGCTTGACATTAAACAGCCTATTTACTGGAATCTGGCACCTAATCTAGACGCCACCTTAATCCCAAGATTTATGAGTGAACGCGGAATCGCGTTCGGTATGGAAGTTAGGCGTCTTTCCGGATTATCAAAAACAATTACAATTAATTCCTTGCTTCTAAAAGATCGTCAGGCACACTATTATAGAAATTCAATTAAAGAACCTTCCGATTATTTTAAGCAAAATAGATATTTAACTTCAATCCATCACCAAAGTGGCTTTGGGAAACCATGGTCATTTTCTATTGACGCAACAAAAGTAAGTGACAAAGACTACTTTCTAGATCTGGGCGACGAATTCCACTCACAAAATAGCCTGACGCATCTGAATCAAGTAAGCTCTTTCAGCTACCGACACGAAAACTGGATGTTCGGTATCAGAACTGAAGATTATCAAGTTATGAGCGATAATATTTCGGAAAACTATGCACTACTTCCTCAAATTTCTGCAAACGCACATTATCGATTTTCTAATCTTTTTGAGATAGACGCTAAACAGGTCTTTAGTCGTTTCATTCATCCAAAAAAAAATCAAACTCAGGGGTATCGTCACAGGCTTGATTATACACTATCTTGGGGAACTGAAACTCTGCGAGGATTCTTTAAACCAAGTTTCAAATTGAGTTATCTCGGCTATTCGTTATCTGAAGGCAATACTCTGGACAGAGATCCTAGTGTCACTGCGCCTAGCTTTTCACTTGACGCAGGTATTTTCCTTGAACGAAAAGGAATAATGACTTCTAAACTAACGCAAACGCTAGAGCCCCGTATTTTCTATGTAAAAAGAGCCTTTAAAGATCAGTCCCAACTTCCTGATTTCGATACCGAGCTATCCCAACCGACGTATGACCTATTATTTCAAGATAACCGTTTTATCGGTGATGACCGTCTGAGTGATCTTGACCGATTATCATTGGCTGTTACTTCCAGACTTATCGAAGAGAAATCAGGCCGTGAAATTCTTAGTGCAAGTATTGCTCATGCGGTGCACTTTACTCCCCCATTAACAAATTTACATAAATCTGCATTAGAAAATGAATTAAATCGCTTCGAAAGTAATGATTCCCTTTTAGCACTAAAAGTTTCATCCACTTTAAACCCTAATTGGAGAATTAATACTAATGTCATTTATGACAATGAAAATCATAGGCTAAATAACGCTTATCTAGGGATTCGTAGCAACTATAAAAATAATCGATCGATTAGCCTCGCCTATAGTTACTCTAAATATCCGTCTCGATCCTATAACACCCCCGCCACTCAAAATATTGAACAAATTGATATCTCTGGTTATTTTTATTACAAGGAAAATCTCAATTGGGTATCAAAATTGAACTATGACTTTACTAATCATCGAATTTTAGAGGTGTATTCTGGTTTAGAATACAAAAATTGCTGTTGGAGTTTTAGTCTTTTAGCACGTCGTGGTCTCCAACGAGATGATTTAGTTTTATTTCCCGAAGAAGACTTGAGAGCCGAAAACAGTTTATTATTTCAAATACAATTTAAAGGTCTTGCCGGCGACAACGGTCACATCAATTCTATTTTAAAAGAGGGTATACATGGATATGGTAGTAAAAACAGTTTTTAAGGGATTTCTTTTTATAACTTTAATCCTTTTAAATCATTTTTCAACATCCGCGGATATTACGGTAATAGATAAAATAGTTGCTGTAGTAGATAAAGATGTCGTACTACAAAGTGAACTAGATCAACGTATGGAACGGATTTATTCGCAAATCGCACAGTCGGGGACACAAGCGCCCTCTTTCGAAATCCTTCAGCGACAAGTTCTTGAACAACTAATTTCCGAACGAATACAATTGAACATCGGCTTCAATGCGGGCGTAAGGATAACTGATAGCGAAATCAATGACGCCCTCGCTCGGCTCGCTGCCAATGCAAAAGTCGAGCTTCCTGAATATCTAAAGCTAATCAGACTACAGCAACCTGATATTGAAATATTACGAGAACAGATTCGACGAGAAATAGTCGTCGCGCGAGTTCAGCAAAATCAGGTGATGAGAAGAATTAGAATAAGTGAAAGAGAATTAGATAATTTCCTTAAGTCCGAAGACGGACGATTTATGACATCACCCGATGTAAATATCGGGCAAATCTTATTGGGCGTCCAGTCCAACAGCGATGAGACACAATTATCTGCTATCTACAGCCAAGCAAAAAAATTATATGAAAGAGTGCAAAAAGGCGAAGATTTTAGGAGCTTGGCAATTTCATTTTCCGATGACCAAACCGCTCTGGAAGGGGGCAACATAGGTTGGCGCAAATTGGCCCAGTTACCCTATATATTTATTGAGGCTGTAAAAAATATGCAAATAGGGGAGACGTCAGCGCCAATAAAAAGTAATGCGGGATACCATTTGATAAAATTATATGACCGTAGAGGCGGAGATAAAAAGCTTATAGAGCAACATTTCGCTAGACATATATTGATGACCCCTAATCAAATTCGAAATGAGGAAAATACAATCGACTTACTAATCAGTTTGCGTGAGCAGATTAATGGTGGTGCAGATTTCGGAAAACTTGCTAAGAAAAATTCTGAAGATTCGGGATCATCACTGAGTGGAGGAGAGCTAGGTTGGTCAGCTCCCGGTCTGTTCGTTCCAGAATTCGAGCAAGTCATGTACACGATTCCTTTAAATGAGGTGAGTCAGCCATTTCAATCGCCGTTTGGATGGCACATACTCCAGGTTACAGCTCGTCGTGAGCAAGACTTTAGTAACGAAATTTTACGTAACAAAGCGGAAAATATTCTGAGCCAAAGAAAATATGAGCAAGAACTACGAGTGTGGTTGCAAGAAATACGAGATGAGGCATTCATTGAAATTAAAACTTTTACCAGCACATGATTAAAAGACTGGCATTGACACCGGGAGAACCGGCTGGGATCGGCCCAGAGCTGCTTGTTCGCTACATGGAAAATGCGCCAAACCATGAGATAGTGGCGTTCGCTGATCCAGAGCTCCTTCAAAGGCACGCCCATCGACTGGGTTTATCACTTAATCTTCGAGAAATAGGAGAAAATCCTAAGCCATCGATGCGAAATGAACTAACAATAGTGCCAGTGAAGCTTGCGTTTAAAGAGGATCTAGGCACCGCAAATCCTGATAATTCGGAATATGTACTTGCTTGCTTGGACGCTGCGATAAAAGCGTGTGCCTCAAAAGAGTGTGATGCTATCGTTACAGGCCCCATACAAAAGTCGGCAATTAATGCAGCAGGTATTCCTTTCACCGGCCATACAGAATATTTAGCTGAAAGGACAAACACGTCTTGCGTGGTTATGATGTTGGCAACCAATGAGTTGAGAGTCGCCCTTACTACGACGCATATTCCCCTGAGAAAAGTTGCAGATGCGATTACTTTTTGCCATTTAACTAGGGTGATAGAAATCCTCCATAGTGGTTTGGAGGATCGTTTTGGGATCTCTTGTCCTCGAATCTTAGTATGTGGACTTAACCCACATGCTGGAGAATCCGGTCATCTCGGTCATGAGGAGGAGAAAATCATAATACCGGCAATTAAAATGATGCGAGCAAGCGGATTTAACGTTTCTGGACCACTTCCTGCTGACACAATTTTTACAGAAACGCACTTAAAAAATGCTGACGCTGTTCTTGCTATGTATCATGATCAGGGACTTCCCGTACTTAAGTCGCATGGATTCGGACGCTCTGCTAATATAACACTTGGGCTTCCAATTATTAGAACTTCGGTCGATCATGGCACTGCTTTAGACCTCGCCGGAAAAGGCGTTGCTTCTGTCGGAAGCCTCCAAATTGCAATACAAATAGCGGTACAAATGTCTCTTAATTCCGTGAAGCAATTATAATTTGTCTCCACATTACCAAACTAAAAAACGTTTCGGTCAAAATTTTTTAACCGACAAAAATATAATCGAACAAATAATAAGAATCATTAACCCAAAGGATTCGGATAATTTAGTCGAAATCGGTCCAGGAAACGGCGCTCTGACTGAGAAGCTTCTAACCTTTTGCCCAAGATTATGGACTGTAGAAATTGATAGAGATTTAGTTAGCATACTCAAACAAAGATTTATGCATTATAAAAATTTCTTTCTGATAGAGGGCAATGCTCTTGAAATTAACTTCAGTACAAATTTTGCGCCATTACCGATCAGAGTTATCGGCAATTTGCCCTATAATATTTCGACTCCGTTGGTTTTTCATCTAATGCAACACAGACACGTAATCCAAGACATGTTATTCATGTTCCAACGTGAAGTTGTCGAGCGCCTTTACGCAAAGCCTCACAACAAATCCTATGGCCGCTTAACAGTGATGGTACAATATTTTTGTGAAGTATTTCCAATGCTAGACGTTCCACCGGAAGCTTTTCAACCGATCCCGAAAGTAAACTCTTGCTTCGTGCGACTTCTTCCACGAAAACAAATAAAACTGAGTGCTGAAAATGAGCTAATCTTGGCTAGATTAGTGTCTACATGTTTCCAACAGCGGCGCAAGACTCTTCGTAATAGCTTGCGGAAGTTTTGTAGCGAGCCCGATGAGTTTTTTTCCAAAATCAACTTAGATTTAAGACCAGACCAAATATCAGTTCAAGATTATGTTTATTTAAGTAACCAGCTCGGTGCATTAAACTTCGATCCAAAATAAGGCGAAGTTTTTTCCAATTGAGGTTGATTTTTGCTCTGTCCACATCAATATCGGTACAACTCTGTAGATTAGAGAAGCTTCCTACAAATATCCTGCTAAACGATCATGGAAAGTCTTCCGTAAACTAGTTGTATCTGGCATAACAAAAATTTACTTAAATATGCAATTTCACTCGTATCTTTTAAATCAAAACATATAATTAAAACACTGCAAAATATATTGACATTTGGTAGTCATGAAAATAACTTTTAGTGTTATTTTTACTTTGTAATCAAATCATTTATGGACAAGTTCAAAGCTAAATGACCGATTTCGTTATCGGCGACATCCACGGATGCTTCGAAGCACTTCAAACAGTGCTCAAAAAAGTAGGCTTCAATGCACGCAGCGATCGACTAATCGCAACGGGGGATTTGGTAAACCGTGGGCCCGACTCCCTTGAAACGCTCCGCTTTTGTTATGAACTCGGAACCCATTTTGTTACAGTTCTTGGCAATCATGACCTGCACCTTCTTGCGGTAGCGAGGGGCAACCGCATACCAAGCATATCAGATAAATTTGACGCGATAATTCAAGCCCCCGATCGAGAAAAATTAATGAATTGGCTACAACAACAACCTCTTCTGATCAATATAAAAAAATATACTGTCGTTCATGCTGGAATCCCGCCACAGTGGTCTCTCGCTCAAGCTAAAGATCGTGCCAATGAAATATCAATGCTACTTAAATCAAACCGAGCGAACGCATTCTTTACTGCAATGTATGGGGATAACCCCATTTCATGGAATGACAATTTCGTTGGAATGAAACGTTTTCGAGCAATCACCAATTACCTTACTCGGATGAGACGCTGTAAAGCAGATGGTACACTTGATTTTAGCGAAACCGAGTCTTGGACACCTAACTTGGACAGCATCTCCGGTTTCGCAGCATGGTTCACTCATCGGCGTAATTTATGGGGTGATGAAAATATCATATTTGGGCATTGGGCAGCGCTGAGAGGCAACCACGGAACCTTGAAACTACTGCCCATGGATACCGCATACGTCTGGGGAGGGAAACTTAGAGTTATCAATCTAGACACCGGTGATGTTCATCACCATCCGAGTGGGGCTGGGCCTTTTTAAATCAGTGACGAGAAGCGTCTTGAAAGTGCGCTATATAGGGTTAGCATTTGACAAACCTATTAATTAATCATTCCTCAATTGAGGAGGCTGATTTTTTTTCGATTTGACGGCCGACGAGCGACACATACGCCATAGGCGCATTGTCCCCCGCTCTTCGACCACATTTAAGAACCCTTAGATAACCTCCTGGCCGAGTCAGAAAATGGGGTCCTAGTTCAGAAAATAGCTTTCCGACTGACATTTTACATCTCAAGCGATTAAACACCAATCTTCGGTTTGCAACGCAGTCGGATTTCGCTACCGTAATCATCGGCTCAACAAACCCTCGTAATTCTTTAGCTTTTGGCAGTGTGGTTTTAATCTGCTCATGCTCTAACAAGGATATCGCCATATTGCGAAACGTAGCGCGCCTATGCGCACCGGTCATGTTTAGCTTTCGACCGCTGTTCCTATGCCGCATTCTTATTTCCCCTTTTCTTGAACTTAAAAAGCATTTTCATCATTAAAATTAGACAAACTCACGCTCGCTCTTGAGACTCGCAGGCGGCCAATTCTCAAGTCTCATTCCGAGAGAAAGTCCCCTAGAGGCAAGCACATCTTTAATTTCAGTAAGAGACTTTTTACCTAAATTTGGCGTCTTCAATAACTCAACCTCTGTTCGCTGAATAAGATCACCAATATAATAAATACTTTCAGCCTTTAAACAGTTCGCAGAACGTACGGTTAATTCTAAATCATCCACTGGACGCAGTAATGTCGGATCTATCGTGGTCTCTTCTTCCTCTGGTTCGGCCATGGATTCACCCTCAAGATCAACAAATACTGCTAGTTGCTGCTGGAGAATAGTTGCTGCTCTACGAATGGCCTCTTCTGGATCGATTGTTCCATTAGTCTGTAGTTCTAACACTAATTTATCAAGGTCAGTCCGATTCTCTACCCTTGCATTTTCTACACTGTAGGACACACTAAATACCGGACTAAAAGTAGCATCTATTTTTAAACGCCCAATTGACCGTAACTCCTCATCAAACACACGTGAGTCTGCAGGTTGATAACCGCGTCCGCGCTCTATTCTTAATTTCATTGACAAACGTGTATTGCCCGAGATATTCGCAATCACATGTTCTGGGTTGACAACTTCCACATTATTATCTACTGTAATATCGCCTGCCGTAACTTGTCCGGGGCCCTTGATATCAATTGAGACTACACTCGAGTCTCTCTCTGCCATCACTACTGCAACACCCTTGAGATTCAAAATAATTTCCATAACGTCTTCTTGCACGCCTTCGATGGTAGAATACTCGTGCTCAACCCCATCAATGTCGGCCTCTACAATTGCGCTGCCAGACATTGAAGACAGCAAGATTCTGCGCAAAGCATTCCCCAGCGTATGTCCGAAACCGCGTTCAAGGGGCTCTAAAACAATTCGTGCATGCGAAGCGTCATGAGAGGTAACATCAATATTTCGAGGTGTAAGAAATTCAGTCGCAGAATTTTGCATAGTTTTCCCTGTAAGTACCAAGTTAGATTACTTGGAATAAAGTTCAACAATAAGGTTTTCGTTAATCTCAGCTAATATGTCAGAACGATCGGGGTTTCTGACAAAGGTCCCCTCTGCTTTAACCTCGTCAACGGATAACCAATCTCCAATACCCCTTTGCATGGCCAACTGCATCGCCGTCTTAATCCGAAGCTGTTTTTTAGATTTTTCCCTAATTCCGACCACATCACCCAGTTTGACTCCGTATGAAGGTATATTAACTTTTTTTCCATTCACTAAAACTGCGTTATGAGCGACTAGTTGACGAGCTTCAGCTCGAGTGCTCCCGAATCCCATACGATACACAACGTTATCTAGACGCTGTTCTAACAAATTCAGGAGATTCTCACCCGTATTACCTCTTATCCTTGCAGCCGTCTTGTAATAATTTCGGAATTGTTTTTCTAGTACGCCGTAAATGCGTCGTACTTTTTGTTTTTCTCGAAGTTGCACGCCATAATCAGATAATCGGCCGCGACGCTGTCCATGTTGGCCTGGAGCGCTCTCAGCGCGGCACTTCGACTCGAGGGGCCTCACTCCACTCTTTAAAAAAAGATCAGTTCCCTCGCGTCTCGATAACTTACAAGTTGGTCCCAAATATCTAGCCATTTCTTTGTCTCTTAAACTCGCCGTTTTTTAGGTGGACGACATCCGTTATGAGGAACAGGCGTCACGTCAGTAATATTAGTTATTTTGTACCCTGCGCTATTCAAGGCACGAACAGCAGACTCTCGCCCAGGGCCGGGGCCCTTAACTTGAACATCAAGGTTTTTAAGACCATATTCTTTCGCTGCTTCACCGGCTCGCTCTGCGGCTACTTGAGCCGCGAAAGGTGTACTCTTACGAGATCCGCGAAATCCCGATCCGCCTGCAGTAGCCCACGACAATGCATTGCCTTGCCGATCAGTAATAGTCACGATAGTGTTGTTAAACGATGCATAGATATGTGCAACCCCATCTATCACCGTCTTAGTTACTTTTTTACGCGTTGATTTAGTTAATGTTTTCGCCATCCTCCACCCTTCATATTATCTTTTAATAGGTCGCCTAGGCCCTTTTCGAGTCCGTGCATTAGTTTTAGTCCGTTGACCACGTACTGGAAGGTTTCGTCGATGTCTGAGCCCCCTATAGCAGCCAAGATCCATTAACCGCTTTACGCATATACTTACGTTTCTCCGAAGATCACCCTCAACCTCATACTCTCCAACCGCGGCGCGGAGTTTATCAAGTTCGCTATCATCTAATTCTCCGATTTTGGTAGTCTCATTGACCGCTGTTTGAGCGCAGATACTCTTAGCAGTCTGCCGACCTATTCCGAAGACATAAGTCAAGGCAACTACTGCGTGCTTTTTATCAGGTAT
Organism: Porticoccaceae bacterium; assembly: GCA_002691825.1. Lineage (GTDB taxonomy): Bacteria > Pseudomonadota > Gammaproteobacteria > Pseudomonadales > Porticoccaceae > TMED48. The sequence goes on along the minus strand of NZIZ01000047.1, from coordinate 12,309 downwards.
ATTAACTCCTGCGATTCGAGCCATTAAAATCACTCCGCTATCTTTATAAGTTACCGTGCGAAGGCAAACCCAGTTGACGAGTTCAAAAAACTCGGTTTACGCCCACTAAAACGGCGATGAAGTCTACCGAGCGAAACCACAAAAATCAACCCTGTCTCTGCTTGTGTCTCGGCTCTACACTACAAATAACTCTTACAACTCCCTTTCGACGCACCACTTTACAGTTACGACATATCTTTTTAACTGATGCTCGCACTTTCAATGCTTTGTTCTCCTATTTGCGGCCGATATTTTTTAAATTCGCCTTTTTCATCAGCGAATCATATTGCTGAGACATGAGATGAGACTGCACTTGTGCCATGAAGTCCATAGTCACCACTACAGCAATCAGCAGTGACGTGCCGCCAAGGTAAAATGGAACGTTAAAATAAACATTCAAAAATTGAGGCATCAAACATATAGAAGTTATATATATACCCCCGATCAAGGTTAATCTGGTGGTTACGCTATCAATATATCGAGCGGTTTGTTCTCCTGGACGAATACCAGGCAAAAATGCTCCTCCTTTCTTCAAATTATCTGCCACCTCTCTTGGATTGTACATCAAAGCAGTGTAAAAGAAGCTGAAAAAATGATCAGAGCCGAGAACAAAATTATATATAGTGGTTGTCCGGGCCCTAGAAGAAGCGCTACGTCCTGTAACCATTCAGGGGCATTCACTCCTTGGCCAAACCAAGTGCTTATCGAAGTTGGAAACAGAAGCAAACTACTTGCAAAGATCGCAGGTATTACTCCTGACATATTTACTTTTAAAGGCAAGTGCGAGGTTTGAGCATTATAAGCTTTACGACCTTGACGCTGAGCATAGTTTACTGTCAATCTTCGCTGCCCACGCTCTATAAACACGACGAAATATACCACCGCTACCGCAATCACAAGAATAAAAATCAGCAAAATTGGATTCAAATCCCCTTGCCTAGCAGATTCAAGAGCTTGTCCTATGGCACCTGGAATCCCAGCGACAATGCCCGCAAAGATTAACATCGAAATTCCGTTACCGATACCTCTCTCGGTTATCTGCTCCCCCAACCACATTAAAAACACAGCTCCTGCTACCAGCGAGGAGATAGCCACTAAATAAAATAGTAAGTCCACTTCATAAGCAAGGCCCTGCGATCCAAAGCTAACAGCCATGCCAGTTCCCTGAATCAGGGCTAAAAAAACTGTGCCGTATCGCGTATACTGGTTTATTGTTCTACGCCCGCTATCTCCCTCTTTCTTTAACTGCTCAAGACTTGGAACTGTCGCAGCCAACAATTGCATAATAATAGATGCCGAGATATAGGGCATAACTCCGAGGGCCAAAATACTCATACGCTCTAATGCGCCTCCCGAAAACATGTTGAAAAGTCCCAAAAACGTTCCTTGATTTTGGTTAAACAACTCAGTGAGCCTATCAGGATCAAACCCTGGAACCGGTATATGGGTTCCAATTCGATAAATGATAATAGCCAAAAAAAGAAAACGTAAACGAGTCCAGAGTTCTTCTAAGCCCTTTTGGTTACCCAGTATCCCACCTGCCTCGGCCATAAAAATTTACTCTTCCACCGAACCGTTTGCGGCCAAGATTGCCGCTAATGCGCCCCTAGTGACCCCGATTCCGCGTAAAGTTACCGCCCTATTAATACTGCCAGACGCGAATACTTTAGCTCGGCGAATGTTTTTGTTAATCAAACCAGCTGCCTTTAAGGCAGGAATATCTACTACATCTCCTTCCACTAGCGCTAGCTCAGAGAGCCTTAACTCCGATGTAACGGCCGCTAATCGAGAGGTAAACCCATACTTGGGCAATCGTTTTTGCAATGGCATTTGTCCCCCTTCGAATCCAGGTCGAATGGATCCTCCATTTCGCGATTTTTGTCCTTTATGTCCCCTGCCCGCAGTTTTTCCAGAACCACTCCCGATGCCTCGGGCAACTCTTTTTCCCTTTTTTACACGGCCCTCCGATGGACTAAGTGTGTTCATACGCATGCTATACTTCCTCAATATTTATGAGATACCTTATTTTATTCAACATACCCCTCGCTGATGGAGTATCCTGCAACTCAATCGAGTGCCCCACCCGCCTTAATCCCACACCTGTAAGGCATGCTTTATGATTTTTGAGGCGGCCGATTGAACTTTTTACCTGCGTAATTTTTAACCTCTTTTCCGTTTTCATAATTAATTCCATGGTTCCTGTCTTAACAAGACTAATTCAAAATTTGCTCGACCGTTTTATTTCGCTTTGCCGCCACTTTTTCTGGCGATTTCATGCGGCTTAGAGCAATAAAAGTAGCGCGAACCACATTAACAGGATTCGTTGACCCGTAGCATTTTGCTAAAACATTTTGAACCCCTGCCAATTCTAGCACTGCCCGCATTGCTCCGCCCGCAATTACACCGGTACCATCAGATGCTGGTTGCATGTATATTTTTGAGGCAGCATGAGCGCCTTTTACAGGATACTGTATCGTAGTTCCGTCCAAGGCAACCTCTATCATATTTCTTCTTGCCGCTTCCATAGCTTTTTGGATAGCCTGAGGCACCTCTCTAGCTTTTCCTCGCCCAAAGCCTACCTTTCCACTACCGTCGCCGACAACTGTCAATGCCGTGAATGAAAAAATTCTACCACCTTTCACTGTCTTAGCTACTCGGTTTACTTGAACCAACTTTTCCATCAGCCCCTCAGTGGAGGAATCTTTTTGATCTACTAATGCCATCTATAACCCCTTTTAAAATTCAAGACCAGCTTCACGCGCAGCCTCAGCCAGAGCCTTAACACGACCATGATATTTATAACCACTGCGATCAAAAGCAACCATTTTAACCCCTGCTGCGATTCCCCTTTCCGCAACTCGCTGACCCACTAGTGCAGCCGCCTGAGCATTCCCAGTACCAGTTTTTCTAAAATCCCCCTCTAACGTTGAGGCGCTTGCTAGCACCCTCGACCCATCTGGCGCTGTTATCTGCGCATAAATATGTCGAGGTGTGCGATTCACGCTGAGCCTAGTTGTACCGAGCTCGCGTAGTTTCAGTCTTAACTTTCGAGATCTTCTCAATCGCGCTACTTTTTTGAAATTCATCTTTTTACCTACTATTTTTTCTTCGCTTCTTTTCTTCTTATGCGCTCTCCGTCCACGCGAATACCTTTACCTTTGTATGGTTCAGGAGGACGGAAAGAACGAATCTCAGCGGCGACTTGCCCAATTTTTTGTTTACTCGAAGACCTCAGGACCAACTCAGTTTGACTAGGAGTCTCAGCAGTTACACCTTCGGGCAACTCATATAATACTGGATGAGAAAACCCCAATGACAAATTAATGGTTTGTCCCTGAATTTGCGCTCGGTAGCCGACGCCAACTAATTCAATTTTTTTCTCGAATCCAACAGTCACTCCGACTACCATATTGTTAACTAAAGCTCTAGTTGTCCCAGACATCGCGTTAGAGAACTTAGTTTTTGTTCGAGCTACAAATGTCAAAAGTCCATCGGTCTGCCGCACTTCGACTTGAGGACTAATATCCATTTTTAATGTTCCTTTAACTCCAGACACCGAAACTGCTTCCTCACTAAGATCTATTCTCACTCCACTGGGAACCTCAATTGGATTTTTGGCAATTCTAGACATTTTTATAACCCACTAAAAAACTGTACAAATTATTTCGCCACCGATACCCGCAGCGCGCGCAGCGCGATCAGTCATTACCCCTTGGCTAGTTGAAATTATCGCCACTCCCAATCCATTCCGAACGTGAGGTAGGTCTCCGCAACTACTATATCGCCTAAGACTTGGCTTACTATAGCGTTCAATCTCCGATATTACCGGCTGTCCATCGAAATACTTTAAATGTAAAGTAAGGGTTGCTTTGGTGGCTTCATTAACATCGAAAGACTCAATGTACCCCTCCGTCTTGAGAACGCTTGCCAGAGATGTCTTTAATTTAGACGAAGGCATGCTGACTCTAGGCTTTGATCTATGATGCGCGTTTCGAATACGCGTTAACATATCGGAAACTGGGTCTTGCATACTCATATTTTTACTCCACTATGACCTACCAACTCGACTTCACTAGTCCTGGAACCTCTCCACACATCGCCGCTTCTCTCAGTTTGTTTCTACATAATCCGAATTTACGATACACCCCATTTGGCCGTCCAGTAATCCGACATCGATTTTGGCCCCTAATCGGACTCGAGTCGCGAGGTAATTTTTGTAATTTAATTTGCGCTTCCAAACGTTTATCGTCAGCCAAATTAATGTCCGATATAATTTCTTTTAATTTTGCCCGTTTCACGGCAAATTTAATCACCGCTCGCGCGCGTTTCCTCTCGCGCTCTATCATCGCCACTTTTGCCATATTGATTTAACCCTTTAACGGAAAGTTGAATGCCCGCAATAAGGCACGTCCCTCATCATCGGTCCGTGCGGTCGTCGTTATGGTAATGTCCATACCACGTATTTTATCTATTTTTTCATAATCTATTTCAGGAAATATAATTTGTTCGCTCACGCCCATAGCAAAATTTCCTCTCCCATCAAATTGCTTCGGAGAAAACCCCCTAAAATCTCTAATTCTTGGAATGGCAATTGAAACAAGTCGTTCTAAAAACTGGTACATGCGCGCACTACGCAAAGTTACCTTAGTTCCGATTGGCCACCCTTGCCTGACTTTAAATCCAGCAATCGACTTACGTGCTTTATTGACAACAGGTTTTTGTCCTGAAATCAATTTAAGCTCTTCTACCGCATGCTCCAAAGATTTCTTATCTCCGATCGCCTCACCAACACCCATGTTTAAAGTGATCTTAGTGATTCTAGGCACTTCCATTACATTTTCGAGCGCTAAGTCAGTCTGTAGCTTTCCCACTAACTCATTTTTATAAAGCTCTCTTAGCCTTGACATCACCCTCTCCCATCACTTCGAGAAGTTACAGGTTCGCCACTTGATTTAAAAATCCTAGTTTTTCCAGTTTTTCCAGTTTTTCCAGACACCTTAAACCCTACGCGATCAGCTTTCTCGGTCGATGGATTAAAAATAGCCACATTGGAAACTTGTATTGGCGCTTCCATATCAATGATACCTCCAGAGATACCTGCTTGCGGGTTAGGTTTCTGATGTTTCTTAACCATTTGTATACCCGCAACAATTAAACGGTTATTCTCAAGGACTTTTAGTACCTTCCCCCGCTTGCCTTTGTCTCTGCCAGCAATGACGATAATTTCATCATCTCGAGTTATTTTTAACACCTTAAATACCTCATGCTACAAAACCTCCGGGGCCAACGAAATTATACGCATAAATCTCTCTGTTCGAAGCTCGCGAGTCACTGGACCGAAAATTCTAGTACCCACCGGTGCCAGATTGGGATTAAGAAGAACTGCGGCATTATCATCGAACTTTATCAGACTACCATCTGATCGTCTTAACCCCTTTTTGGTACGGACCACAACAGCACTCATTACTTGCCCTTTCTTCACTTTGCCTCTCGGGATCGCCTCTTTCACAGTTACCTTAATAACGTCACCGACGTGAGCATAACGACGGTGTGATCCCCCCAGAACCTTTATACACATCACCTTCCGAGCACCACTGTTGTCGGCCACGTCAAGATAACTTTCCGTTTGTATCATAATGCTCCCTTGTCTAGGTCCAACCGCGAAATCGTAGGATTCGGCGGAAAAAGTTTAGTCTGTGTTAACTAAAGTCCACGCCTTCCTTTTGGAAATTGGACGGCTTTCTTCAATTGTTACAAAGTCACCCATCCTCGATTTATTACTCTCATCATGTGCGGCAATCTTGGAGGACTTAGTTAAAATCTTTCCGTAGACCGGATGTTTGACCCGTCTTTCGACCAATACGGTCACGGTCTTATCCATTTTATCACTAACTACTTTGCCGGAAAGAACACGTTTCTTAACTGTCTTCTTTACCATATTATTCTCCCAACTTTTCATTTAAAAGAGTCTTTATCCTTGCTATATTTCTTCGAGCGCGTTGTAATTCATGAGTCTCTGTTAGCTGCCCTGATGCTAACTGCATCCTCAGCTTAAAGCTTTTTTTTACCTCTATCATCAAGAACTCACGGAGCTCTACTAAACTCTTGTTTCGCAATTCATGTGCTTTCATAGCTACATCACCGATCTCTTAACAAATGTCGTGGATATTGGCAATTTTGCAGAAGCCAAAGCGAACGCTTCCCTAGCAATATTCTCATCTACCCCCTCCATTTCATAAAGAACTTTCCCGGGCTGTATGAGTGCCACCCAGTATTCAACATTTCCTTTTCCCTTTCCCATCCTAACCTCTAGAGGTTTTTGGGTAATTGGCTTGTCTGGGAAAACACGTATCCAAATTTTTCCCCCGCGCTTTATATGCCGAGATATAGCTCGCCGAGCCGCCTCAATTTGACGAGCGGTAAGTCTACCCCTGCCAGTTGCTTTCAAACCAAACTCTCCAAAGCTCACTTTACTTCCTCGCGATGCGAGCCCCCGATTACGACCTTTATGCATCTTGCGAAATTTAGTTCGTTTTGGCTGTAACATGCAATTTGAGTCCTATAGATTATTTACGTATTGCCCTGTCTTGATTCAATGGATTCTCCGAGGCCTCGCCACCGAGAACTTCGCCTTTGAAAATCCAAACTTTAACTCCTATTACGCCGTAGGTAGTATTACCTTCAGCTGACGCATAATCTATATTCGCTCTCAAGGTATGCAGTGGTACGCGGCCTTCCCTGTACCATTCGGAACGCGCGATTTCTGCACCTCCGAGGCGCCCACCTACTTTGATTTTAACCCCAAGAGCTCCTCCTCTCATCGCATTTTGTACTGCCCGCTTCATGGCTCTTCGAAACATTACCCTTCTCTCCAACTGCTGAGCAACATTTTGGGCTGTAAGTGATGCATCAAGATCTGGCTTTCTTATTTCTTCTATATTTATGTGTACAGGACAATTCATTTTAATTGAAACATCGTTGCGTAAACGCTCTACATCCTCACCCTTCTTACCTATAACAATACCTGGACGCGCAGTGAATATTGTTACTCTTGCACTGTCAGACGGCCTTTCTATGTCCACCCTACTTACAGAAGCATGCGCCAATCTTTTTCGAATAAAGTTTCTGACCGTTAAATCTTGGAAAAGTTTTTCCGGATAGTCTTTGGTGCTCGCAAACCACGTTGAACTGTGCTTTTTAACAATTCCGAGGCGGATGCCGATCGGATGAACTTTTTGCCCCATTAGTATGCTCCCAAATATTTCATCTAACGCTCTCCAACTTCCACAGTAATGTGACAGCTACGTTTAAGAACACGATCGGCACGCCCTTTTGCTCTGGGTTTAATCCGTTTCATCGTGGATCCTTCATCGATAAATACTCTAGATATGATCAATTCGTCCACATCTGCTCCATCGTTGTGCTCGGCGTTGGCTATGGCTGATTCAAGCACCTTTCTTAGTATAGTAGCGCCTTTCTTTTCACTAAATTGCAAGATATCAAGGGCTTCTTCGGCTTTTTTTCCTCTGACTTGATTGGCGACTAGCCGCACCTTTTGAGCCGAAATTCTTGCTCCTTTCAACACAGCCGTTACCCCTCCCATAATAACTCCCCAATTCCTTCCTAATTAGCGCTTAGCTTTTCTGTCTGCTGCATGGCCGCGATATGTTCGGGTCGGCGAAAATTCTCCGAGTTTATGTCCAACCATTTCTTCGTTAATCAATACTGGAATATGCTGTCTACCGTTGTGAATAGCAATTGTTAGGCCCACCATATCCGGTAATATCATTGACCTCCTTGACCAAGTTTTTATTGGTCTTCGATCCTGGGCTTCAACAGCCGTCTCAACTTTCTTGAGCAAGTGATGGTCGACAAAAGGTCCTTTTTTTAATGATCGGGGCACTTCTACTCTCCTTTTCAACTTTTTTGAAAATTTTTACTTCCGTCGACGCACAATGTATTTGTCAGTTCGCTTATTTTTGCGAGTTTTATATCCTTTGGTGGGTACGCCCCAAGGGGATACAGGATGCCGACCCCCAGATGTTCTCCCTTCTCCTCCTCCGTGAGGATGATCCACAGGATTCATAGCAACTCCTCTAACTGTAGGTCTAACCCCACGCCACCGTGATGCTCCTGCTTTTCCCAGAGAGCGAAGGCTATGCTCACTGTTAGAAACTTCACCGATGGTGGCTCGACAATCAGATAATAATTTGCGCATTTCACCACTTTTGAGTCGAAGTGTTGCATAACTTCCTTCCCGAGCAACTAGCTGTGCGGACGCACCCGCGCTGCGAGCAATCTGAGCTCCTTTTCCAATCCTCATTTCAATGCAATGCACTATCGACCCAAGAGGAATAGAACTGATTGGCAAGCAGTTACCCACCTTTATCGCGGCATCAGCGCCAGACATAACACCATCACCTTTACGCAGACCCTTGGGAGCAATAATATAACGCCGAGCACCGTCCATGTAACATATGAGGGCGATATTAGCGCTTCTATTCGGGTCATACTCTAATCTTTCAACGATCGCAGGGACACCATCTTTGTCCCTTTTGAAGTCGATTACTCTGTAGTGCTGTTTGTGTCCGCCGCCAATGTGGCGAACAGTTATCTTTCCCGAGGAGTTACGTCCCCCAGAACGATTTTTTTTCTCTAAAAGTGGTCCATATGGACTGCCTTTATAAAGCTCGGGATCAACTACACTGACCACGAACCTCCGCCCAGGGGAGGTGGGCTTTCTCTTGGCTACTGGCATACAAATCTCCTATTCGATAACCGCCAAGTCAAAGTTACTATCGGAAGACAAACGAACATATGCCTTTTTCCAATCACTACGCTTACCAAAACCATACTTCGTTCGGCGCGTTTTACCTTTGACGCCAACCACCCGAACGTCCTCTACATCGACGAGAAACAATTTCTGCACAGCATTCTTTATCTCTGGTTTGCTGGAATCCCGCGCAACCTTGAAAACCACAAGATTCGACTCGCCCCCAGTGCTCGCCGACTTCTCCGTAATGTGCTGACCTAAAATTACTTTGTAAACTCGCTCCTCGTTCAAGACAGCACCTCTTCAATCTTTTTTAATGCTGGAACAGTCATAATTGTTTTTGGAGAATTAATCAAATTCACTGGATTTACTCCCGCCACATTACACACTACCACCCCTTTTAAGTTACGCGACGATAAATACAGATTTTTATCTAGTGGTTCACTAATAATAAGAGCATCTAGAAGTCTAAACTCAGCAAGCTTTCCCAATAATGCCTTCGTCCTCGGAGTTTCAACATCGAAGTTGTCAACTACTAAAAGTCTATCTTGACGCGCGAGCTCAGAGAGTATGGAACTCAGTGCAGCGCGATACATCTTACGATTCAGTTTCTTCGAAAAACTCCGCGACTGACCCGCAAATGTGACCCCTCCAGATCGCCAAAGTGGACTTCGAGTAGTCCCTGCACGTGCTCGCCCTGTACCCTTCTGCCTAAATGGTTTTCTTCCTCCCCCAGATACTGATGATCGATTCTTTTGAGCGCTGGTACCTTGCCGCCGTCCCGCTAAATACGCTACTACCGTCTGATGGACTAAGTCTCGATTATACTCCCGACCAAAAGCTGAGTCAGAAACTTCTATAATTCGCTCCTTACCCTCTGATGTGGCCACGGCTAATTCCATAGAAAATTCCTTTATCCCTTTACCGAGGGGCGTATGAGCACATCGCCACCAGGTGCTCCTGCAACAGCGCCCTTCACGAGGATCAAATGTCTGTCTGGATCAACTCTCACAATCTTTAAATTTTGAGTAGTGACTCGTTTAGCTCCCATTTGTCCAGACATTTTTTTACCCTTAAAAACTTTTCCAGGTGTTTGATTCTGTCCAATTGAACCCGGCGCCCTATGCGAGATGGAGTTTCCATGAGTCGCGTCCTGCATTGCAAAGTTCCAGCGTTTAACACCACCCTGAAACCCCTTACCTTTAGACGTTGCTACGACATCTATGTGTTGCCCGTCGACAAATCGGTCAACAGTCAGGGTTGCTCCCAACTGGAACGATTCTGATAATCCGTCCGTTCGAAACTCCCAGTAACCACGTCCAGTTTCCACACCAGCCTTCATCATATGTCCGATTTGCGACTTGTTTAACCTTGAAGTCTTCTGCTGGCCTTTCGTTACTTGGATTGCATCATAACCGTCTGATGCCACTGTTTTAATTTGTGTAATTTTGTTGGGCCTAACTTCGATCACCGTTACAGGAATTGAAAGGCCGTCGTCAGTAAACACTCTTGTCATACCGCATTTGCGGCCAACCAGTCCCAAACTCATTACTATCCTTCTCCCGGTTACGCGCCTTTTTTAACTACGACCTCAAACTGCAAGTATTTTACTCGAGACTCCCAGTAAAAAAGATCGGCAAAAATAAATTAACTAAGACTAATCTGCACCTCGACTCCAGCCGCTAGATTCAATTTCATTAAAGCATCTACTGTTTTCTCAGTCGGCTCGACAATATCTAACAGTCTCTTGTGCGTACGAATTTCATATTGGTCTCTGGCATCCTTGTTAACATGCGGCGATATCAGAACGGTGAATTTCTCTCTCCTCGTCGGCAAAGGGATCGGACCCCTAATCTGAGCCCCTGTGCGACGCGCGGTATCTACTATCTCCTGCGTGGACGTATCAATCAACTTATGATCAAATGCCTTGAGACGTATTCTAATGCTCTGATTTTGCATCTAGTAACCTATTTCCTTTAGAGACTATGTCACGTATTTCCTGTCTCTACCCACAAAAAGCGAGCGCGAAGTCTAGAGCCGGAGCCCAGAGATGTCAAGCCTTTTGAGCATTTACATATTCAAAACTAGACTCTGAAGTGATGCCATTTTTATCATTATACAATACCACACCAACACGCTTACTTTTTATGTCAAAGTCTCAATTTACAGGAGAAAACGAGCAGTAGCCAAGTAACCCAGCATCTGTGCTTACCCGTTATACCAACAATTTGGACCCTCAGTAACTACGCTACAATTTTGGCTACCACACCAGCACCCACCGTACGCCCGCCCTCACGAATCGCGAAACGCAACCCATCTTCCATCGCAATTGGAGCAATCAGCGTTACTGACATCTGGATATTATCACCGGGCATTACCATCTCTACACCATCAGGCAATTCGCATGCACCAGTAACATCCGTAGTTCGAAAATAAAACTGTGGCCTGTACCCTTTAAAGAATGGAGTATGACGCCCCCCCTCATCTTTTGATAAAACATACACTTCAGCATCAAAAACTGTATGTGGCTTTATTGACCCAGGCTTCGATAAAACTTGTCCGCGCTCTACTTCCTCACGTTTAGTGCCGCGTAATAAAACTCCGACATTTTCACCTGCACGACCTTCATCCAAAAGCTTTCGGAACATTTCAACGCCAGTACAAGTAGTCTTGCTGGTATCATTAATACCCACAATTTCAACCTCTTCACCAACTTTCACAACACCTCGTTCCACTCGGCCAGTTACAACAGTGCCTCGCCCCGCAATCGAAAAAACATCCTCGATAGGCATCAAAAACGGTTGATCTATTGCTCGCTCAGGCTCTGGAATGTAACTGTCTAAAGATTCTACTAACTTTGTAACCGCTGAAGTACCGAGTTCGTTATCATCTCTACCCTCCAGAGCCATCAAGGCAGAACCTACAATAATTGGAGTGTCATCACCCGGAAAATCATATAAATCCAAAAGTTCTCTAAGTTCCATCTCTACTAACTCAACCATTTCATCATATTCTTCAGAACCAACACCACCACAGTCTTCAGCCAACAAATCTGCTTTATTTAAAAATACTACCACATAAGGAACGCCACCCTGACGAGCCAAAAGGATATGCTCACGAGTCTGTGGCATCGGGCCATCAGTTGCTCCACATACCAGAATCGCTCCATCCATCTGCGCCGCCCCAGTAATCATATTCTTGACGTAATCAGCATGTCCTGGGCAATCAACGTGCGCATAATGACGATTGGGCGAATCATATTCAACATGAGCCGTCGATATAGTGATGCCTCGTGCACGTTCTTCAGGAGCATTGTCAATCTGATCAAACGCTTTAATCTCACCACCCCAAACCTCGGCACAAACACGAGTTAGAGCAGCAGTCAACGTCGTTTTACCGTGATCTACGTGGCCAATAGTACCCACATTTACGTGCGGCTTATTCCTTTCAAACTTTTCTTTTGCCATCTCAGCGTCTCCTAAACGAGCTTTTAGTTG
>NZIZ01000046.1 GCA_002691825.1 Porticoccaceae bacterium | reverse complement strand
CGGATCTACTTAAGCAATTAAGCGAAAATGTGGAAGGAAACCGCGAAAAAATGAAAGATCTTGTTGCGTCCTCGATGCAGAATTCGGATGCACTCATGGCGAATAAAGCGGATATCTCTGAGCGCCGGGCAAGTATTATTAAAAATCGCGAGGACATGTCGAAAAACCGCAGTAATATTTAAAGAGTTCAGAATCGAGTCACCTTGACAACAAGCATGAGACGCATCGATCAGAAAACAAACCAAATTGGATATGTGTAAATAATAGTATGCAAATGCTGTAGCCGATTGTGGTGATCAATGTCACCAAAGCTACTCCGCATATTGGAATAGCTTTGGCGAGACATTGAAAACAGTGGCGTTGGATTTTAAAAAAAGTCTGTAAATGATTGCACTAACGAAATTACACTTGCTAATGTGCGAAAACGTTATTGCATACCTCTCGTGAGACGGGAAGTTTGGGAAATACTCGACAAATCTGGCTTCCGAAACTTTAAAGTCATTCGATCGCTCTCCCCAATTGCCATATACCTTTCCTTGTCTCGATCGCCTAAACGTAAAGAGGGTGGTAAAGTCCAGACACCTTTTTCATAATTCTTTGTGTCTTTGGGGTTGGCGTTAATCTCGGACTTTGCTTCCAAGAAAAAACCAGCTTTTTCAGCAACTGAAATAACATGTTTTTCTGAAACATATCCGGTGGAACCCGTTGTATCTGCTCCAATATTTGCACGATGCTGCACCACTCCAAGTATTCCATTTGGCTTAAGTGCTTCGTAGAAGAGTTGAAAAGCAGAATGTTCTTTCCCATTCCTCACCCACCCATGAATGTTTCTGAATGTGACAATGGCATCCACAGACTCTTTAGAGACAGTGAATTTGTCCTTTCCGGCATCAAAAATTTGAATAGAAACATTTGAGAAGAGGTCTGCATCGGAGTCTAAAAGTTTACGAAAGTTTTTTAATGAATTTTGGCGATACTTACTAGACGAAGAAGGATCAAAATGCGCGGCTATCAATTCACCGTCGAAATAACCAGCTAAAAACTCAGTGTACCAGCCTTTACCGGGTGATATTTCTACTACGGTCATCTCGGGATTTAAACCGAAAAAGGTAATCGTCTGAACTGGATGTCTGTATTGGTCGCGAGATGTATCCCTAGCAGCATATGCATCGCACGCTATTAAATGCAGGGTGCTTAATGAAATTAAAAAGCTGTAAAAAATACGATACGATTTCATTCGAATTGACCTTTAATTGAACATTGTGCAATGTTAACTAACATTTTTTTTTTTCTTCAAATTTCAACATAAGGTTTCTTTAAAATTATTTGTTGTTATTTTCAAAGGCATATAGATTTTTAGTAGGAGGGGAAAAAGGAAAATATTTAACCGTTTTGTCAAACTATTCTCATAATTTTTTAATTGATTGGAAAAAACTATCGCTTTCTGGGGGGCAAGTCTTCACTCTTTTTGAAACAACATCCATTGGAGCGTGAGACGTGTTGTTAAAATGCCTCTTGATATCGGAATTTAATCTTATAGTCTGTAGCCATTTGAAGATTATTTTTATTTTGTTGTACAGAAATTATAACCTCCAAGCTAAGTCGGTCATTTTCCCCGTGTAACAGTGTAGCTAGGAGGTTTGCACCAAAAAAGCAAGGTATAGCTCTTTTCCTCCATAATTTTCGGTATTAACGGTTTGTACGGGTGCCGTCACTGAGGGATTCTTGCTTGAAATTTTTTTTCATGGTTTAATTATAACCTCGCTGATACAGATAATTGTCGGCTAATTTCATATTGTGGCCACGTCGTAATGGCATACTGATTACCCAATGCCCAAGTATCTTTAGCTACAACATTTTTCGTACGAAGCTGATTACCGCAAAATCAAACTATCGGTAACTTTTCTTACGTTAGTGATACCAAATGCAAATCTGGATACGCGATCTCCTGTTTGCATAGCATATAGAAGAACCATTTTCGTTGTCTGTCTCATTGGGGTTAACACGTTGTCTTTCATATCTTTTTGGCTAAATGATTTTTGAAAAGTTATTTCCCCACTTCACCGAAATGTATCATCCTCTTCAAGTTTGATTAGTGCACTGAGTGTAAAGTCATTCACCTCATTTGCAGATGTGCTGAACTTACTGACTAGATCTCGACTTATCGTCGCTTGATGATTAATTAAATCCATATCTTAAGGAATAAAATTAATAATAGGGGTTAGAGTTATTTTGTTAGTTGGTGTAAACATCAATCCCATCATCGTCATTTTCATATTTATTTTTTCGGGGACAATAGGATGTGTTGCTAGCTGGCTACTCAAAGAGTTTGGCATTAACATTACATTAGCAGCTGAGATAGCATTACCGTTAAAAATGTTGCCAGACATTTCTATATGACTTTGCCGCGCCGATATCATCCACTCACCTTTTTTATGATAGTGATCAAACATTACACCTATTGGGGCATTGTCAACGGCCCTCAAAGTAGCCATATCATCAGCGACGGAATTAGGTCCAAGTATTATCAGAAATAAAAAAATGTCTCATGGATGCTCGATAAATATTAATATGAAATTTTAGTTGTGTTGATGCTTATTGCGATACCTAAAAGGGTACTTTTTGTTAACGATTTTTTGGTACAATGCTTGTATGACGAGTAATCCATGCCATAAGAAAAAGGTCGCTTCTTTACGGAGAGTGATAGGCCAGGTAAATGGGGTTATTAGGATGATTGAGTCGGGGGAATATTGTATTGATATACTCAATCAGACTAAGGCTGCGAAAAATGCACTGAACACCGTTGAAACGAAAATCCTAGAAACGCACCTAACGCATTGCGTACAGGAATCTCTTTCAAACAGAGATGACGGAAACACCAAGATTGAGGAGTTGATTAAGGTTTTGAAAAGAAATTAACTGGGAATAATAATCTAAGCTTAATGAATCAAGGATTCGTGTTTTAACTTTTCTTTTTATGGTTTAAATAGTTTTCTTGGGTTATGTTTTTGACTTAGGTTTTTTATGTCTGGGATTTGGTTGACTTTTCGATTCTTCACTGAGACCGTGTTTTATTGACAATTATTTAGTAGGAGCATTCATGTCCATTTTTGGAAAAGACGAAGTTGCAGTGCAAAAGTTCTCAGAAAGCTTGCCTTTACCAAAGTTCGACGTAGATAGCTTCAATCGACCGAAAGCGCTCCATCTAGCGAAAGTGGCTATTGTCACCACTGCTGCCCTTTATAGAGAGGGTGGTGATGGTTTTACGCTAGGAGATAGTGATTACCATTATGAGACGTTTTCGAGAGCGTCAAGAGATTTAAAACTCGGACATCATAGCGTTAACTTTGATCGTGGCGGTTTTGCCGCTGACATTAATGTGGTCTATCCAATTGACCGTCTTGAGGAGCTTCGTGAAGAAGGGGTAATCGGCGATGTTGCGGATAGCCATTATTCCTTCGCGGGAAACCAACCAGCAACCTTGTCAGAAATCCGCTTAGACTCAGGTCCATGTTGTGCGAGAGACATGATAAAAGAGGCTGTAGACATTGTTTTACTGACCGGCACATGACCTCTTTGCCCGCGTACCGTGTGTACGCTCGCGCATATTTTTGAGGCAGAAGGGCTGTCGACCGTTGTTCTCACTCCTATCAGGACTATTGCAGAACGAATGAGAGTTCCAAGAGCACTTTACACGCCTTTTCCGTTAGGCCGATCGTTGGGAAAACCAAGAGATAAAACATTTCAATATAAAGTTTTGAAAGCGGCTTTTTGTCTATTAGAAGCACCGAGAGGGCCAATCATAACTGAGTTCCCGGTCAGAATAAGTTCAGACAATACTGAGCCACTGCTATGTACTCTTCCCCCAAGAATGGACATAAATGTGCATCCCGCTGTGGATGAGGCGAAAGCTTTGAAAGCGGCCTATGATCGCGCCTACAAGCAAACTAAAAGAACTTCTGTTGGAATGCAGATTGGTGCTGAGGAAGTACCAGCAGCACTTGAAAAATTTTTACAAATAGTTGAGGGCGCAGACTGGAGTATTGTCGGGTTCTCGGCGGAATCAATTTATGGCACAGCGCATGATATACGATCTTACTATGAAGAAATAAGCTGTGAACTAGCGAGGGGGGTAATTGGTTCTTGGGCGACTGAGGAGTGGTTTTACGATTCTACGGAGGCAGGGCAATTAATTTTATGTGCCAGAAGAACCATGAGACAAAAAGATGTCGCCCAATCAATCTGGTTTGGACTTGCTCCCGCGGGTAGAGAGTAATTCTCGATCTCAGGTTATTAGGATATTAAATCTTTAACTAAAAGATGATTACTATGCAGGTTGTGCAACCAGTACGAAAAAAACGTTTTACCTCTGAGCATTTAAAAGCATGGGAACGAGATGGAGTCGTAGTCATTGAAAATTTTTTCGATAAAAGTGAAGTGGTGCCGGTTTTTGATACTTTTGTTGCAATGTACGGAGATAAGGGGTCCGCTAAACATGATGATGCTCTGTTAGATGAACTCCGATTCAAAAAGCAATTCGAATTTATNGATANTTTACCNTATGANTCAGGNATAGATTTAAANNTNATCTCTCTTCACCCTCANTTNATNAGTTTTGNTAAAGCNTTGTTAAAAGANGANGCTGTNNATTTATANCAATCGCACACTTGGGCTAAATTCACAGGTGCAACTAACTATGATCAGGCNTTTCATTGCGATTTTANTAACCACACCTTAACTGTNCCNTCNACNCAACTAGGTTTTGGTACAGTAAANTTTTTAATCTACNTATCGGANGTTTANGCAGATCTTGGTGCNTTTGAGTATGTTCCAAGGNCTGATTCGNCNANGATNTTAGGNTCNAGAGCAATACAAATNTCNGAGAATTATAAAGCGCGGCAATCNGAGNTATCCGANTGNGCCAAATTAGTGGAAGCCCCCGCAGGTTCACTGATTGTTTATGGACTTGATGTTTTCCACCGCGGCACTAACCTGATACGCTCTGAAGGATGTCGGTACTCAATGACCGTGAGCTATAAAAAGTCAGGGAATGATGCAATTGGATTTCATGTTTGGCAGTCAAAAAATGAAAGTAACTGGAGCTTGATTTTTGAATTTGCAACACCTTACCAGCTGAATTGCCTGGGGGTACCACTACCAGGTGACGAGTTTTGGAATAAAACTACGATTAGCCAAACGCTAAAAAGGTGGCCTAACTGGAATTCAGAGCCATATATATTAGCTTTGGAGCGATAGGTTTGCGATTGCAACAGTTCTGCGAGCAAGTTCCGAAATCTTGTTGTCTTGGAAGCCTCTGACCGCGCTTTCTAATCGGTCATTGAATACGCCTACCCATTTTTGCGGTAGTGATTTCGCACCAGTTACAATCCCCGCAACCGAGCCTGCCGTTGCTCCGGTACAGTCGGTATCCCAACCACCAAGAACAGTAGTAACGATTGTATCCTGGAAATTCAAATTCCCTTTGAGGATTCCTAGGACTATCAGTGCGGCGTTTGGTATTACATGAACAGGATTATAATGTCCATAATGATTTTGCACTCTTTCCCAGACACATTCCCAGTTGTCTTCTGTTATTGACCAAGTCACCACGTTATTTACCGCCTCTGATAAGCGACAATTTATTGGAATTTCTGAAAGACCAATTTGAATGATCGTTATTGGATCATCCGAGAGATAGGATCCGGATATCATTGCGGCGACAAACATCTCCCCGTATATACCATTCTTTGTAGCAGAAACGCAGGCGTCATTAAACGCTAGTTCAGCTGCTTTTTCCGGCCATCCCGGACAAACATAACCCCAGATGTCAGCACGAATTTGTGCGCCAATAAATTCTCGGTAAGGATTGTTATAACTCCCGGAGCGAGGAGGATTGACCCTGTTTAAAAGATTTCGGTACGCAATATGTTCCGCTGTATATACAAATTTAGCAGGGATTCTGTTAAGCCAAGTTTCAGCTGTATCCAACGATGAAATGTTTAGGCCGCATCGCTCAAGTGTTATCAGGCCTAGAATTGTGTAATCCATGTCGTCGTCGCGATTCATATAACTAATACGCTCTCTGGCACAATCTATGCCAGAGAAATACATTTCTTCAGGATGTTTATCTGGAAACCCTTTTCCAATTGGAATGTAATTGTCTAATGGGAGAGCATTATAAAATGCTAAGTAATTGTGGATAGCATTTTTGGTCCACTTTTCTACAGGTTTCCCAAGTGCGCAGCCTGAACACCTTCCCAACCAACCACCGTAAATTCGGTCATAGAGATCAATCGTGGGGTCAAGTGATTCTCGTCGTGGACCATCTGGCCTACAAGATCTTATTTCGCCAAGAGTTGATGGTTCCGAATATTGAAAATTTGGATCAAAGTCTAATGTTTTTAACCTATCACGTAATTTATAAAGCGTTGATTCATCCTTTTCAGAACGAGCCTTCAAAATTCGATTTGTAATTATTTTGTCTACCAAAAACCCTTCTTGTTTGAGCTGGGTGCATTCTTCTAGTATTAAATAATCGATTTCTTCCCAAAACCCCCAAAGTGAATGTTTTCGCTTATTCTTTTTAAACACATTTTCGTTCATGAACTATTTGCTTTAGCATGTCGCTTCGTTTGCAAGCTGGGTAAAAAAACCCAAACCAGCATTTGGTTAAATTTTCAAAAATATCATCAACATCCGCAGGTTAGAGGGAATAGGCCGGCATGTCTAGCGTGCCAAGTGGTGAGGAGTATGTTGGTTTCGCTCACATGTCAGTGCAAATTAACACAAAAAAATATATCTTAAAACAAGATACAGCGACAGGAAATGGAGTCTGCTATTCATAGTTTGGTGATATCGACATCGGTAGAGACAAAAGAGTTTGTATGGGCGAATTGTTGGGTACGAGGATATGTTTCCGAGTGGTTACAGCTTGATTATGCATTGTCATAACTGAAAGGGAGCTGACATACTGTGAGACGAAATAATGTTTATAACTTTTTGATGTGATACGTCGAGCAAGGGCCATCGGGACTGAATTCCGACTCCCTCCTAAAAACTACCATCCTTTCGCGTTAGATGACGTTCAAAACGCGTTTCAGCAATTTACGAGTTCAATTATTCCCGAAGAAGTAATAATTTCTAGCGAAAAGCCAAGTGCTACTTTGCACTTATTTTCACTCTTTGCTTGTAGGATTTAAGACAGGCTATGTCCAAAGTTATTTTGATTCTCTTGCCGAGCTCACATGGTATGGAAGATAACTATGTTTTATTGGGTAATAAGGCTAACAGCTTCGTGTACACGGGTAATCATCGGTAGGAGACTAACGGAAGAAAATTTTGATGACTTGTCGGCCTTGTCTTATTTACTGACTCAAATAGCAAGAAATGACCGCATTTTTTGCGGCTAAAATGAAACTTATTAAGTTATTAGATCAAGTTGGGTCCTCACTGAAATTGAGATATCCGATGACGCTTACAACGCATTTCATATCTTTACCGTTTCACCAAAATCGTAGGCTACTATTAAAAAGGTAACTAGCTTGTTTGATCGCCGCTTCTGGACCTTGCTACTAATTTACGAATGTATTAAATATTTTTTTGTTATCGATGAGATAGACACGAGTGCCCCTAAACCAACTTTTTAACATGAATTTAAAAGCGTATTTTTCATTGATTGAGTCGACACTTTCAGTGGCGGTGAACTTAACCAGATTCCCTATCGTATGCCACATTATAAATAGATCTGGTTAATAATTAAAAGCAAGCTGAATAGTTAAAAATTCATTAGAAAGCAATCAATTTTTTTAGTTGGAAAATGCCAAGCGTTTGGTGACCCATGCAATTAATCTTATGACACGAAAATCACATATTTTAATTATTATAGCGAGCGTATTAACTTCTCTTGCTGTAGCGGTACTCATAGGTCAGGGAGGGGCTTACTTTCGTGGAGTTCCCGCTACGATGGTTTGTTGCATCGTTGTGTTCGTCTTTCAATGGTTGGCGTTTCTACCAGCTTTTTATTTTCAGACAGAGCATTATTATGATCTGATTGGAAGTGCATCCTATTTATGTTTAATCAGCTTAGCACTATTACTATCGGGATCACTTGATGTCCGTGATTCAGTGATTGCTCTACTTGTTGGTATTTGGGCTCTAAGACTAGGAACGTTTCTATTCTTTAGGATAAAAAAGCAGGGACGAGATTCTCGCTTTGATAACATAAAGTCAAATTTTTGGTGGTTTTTGATGACGTGGACTCTTCAAGGCTTGTGGGTATTTATCACTTTAGCTATGGCGCTGGTAGCAATTACTAATAATAGTAAACAGGAGTTCGGGTTGCTCGGTTTGGTAGGTATTGCAGTGTGGATTTTTGGTTTTTCTTTTGAAGTCGTTGCGGATCGCCAGAAAACTGACTTTCGTCGGATCGATGGGAACTCACGATCGTTTATTACTACTGGGCTTTGGTCCTGGTCGAGGCATCCTAACTATTTTGGTGAGATTGTTCTTTGGGTGGGCATATCGTTGATTGCCGCACCAGCAATCTCGGGCTGGCAATGGATCACCTTGATATCACCATTATTCGTTGCTTTTTTAGTAACAAGAGTAAGTGGGGTGACCATACTAGAAACGCAAGGGCTCAAGCGTTGGGGAGACGATCCGGCTTACCAAAATTATTTGTCGCGTACTTCTTGCATAATTCCGACTCCTCCTCGATTTAAATAATGAATTGCACTTGTTTTTTATTGCTCAAACACGTTTTTTATTGCTCAGCCCCAGAAACGTAAAGCTTTCGTTTGGATACCGGGGTTCGAAGTGAGGCGAGACCTGCTTTTAAACGCTTCAAGTGTTCGTCAAGCTTGGTTCCCTTTCTTTGTGCCACACCCATGGCAAGAACATCAATTACAGCGAGATGCGCAATCCGCGCGGTTAGAGGGATGTAGATTTGATTATCCTCTGGAGAATCTACTTTGATTGAGATATCTGCCGTAAGTGCGACTGGTGAGTCAGTGGGTGCTAACGCTATTGTTATTCCGCGAACATCTTTAACTAGTCGCATAGAGTCGAGGAGAGCCTTACTACGACCTGATTGAGATATTGCGATCACCACATCTCTCGGCTGGAGGGACGTCGCGGAAATATTTTGGAGGTGCGGGTCCGAATATGCAGCTGAAGTAATTTGTAAACGAAAAAATTTATGTTGCGCGTCGAAAGCAACTGCCGCAGACGCCCCAAAGCCATAAAATTCAACTCTTTTTGCTTCAGTGATGGCCTCGACGGCAGAATCCACATCTTCTAATACAAGAGAATCTCGAACTTTTAAAAGGGTATCTACTGTTGAATCAAAGACTTTGTGGGTATACTCTCGAGTGGAATCGGCATCAGTTACTGCGATTTGACCAAAACTTGGGCTGAAAGCTAACTGTTGCGCAAGCGCCAGTTTGAAATCTTGAAAACCGTGGCATCCTACAGCTCGGCAGAAACGGACCACGGTTGGCTCACTTACGGAGGCATTTTGAGCTAAGTCAACAATGCGCATTCTGATAACGGCGAACGGATCCTTCAACACAAATTCAGCTACTTTCTTCTCGGATTTACGTAGCTTTTCGAGAGAATCGCTAATAGTTTGTGTCAATTGTGCGGGCTTCATCGTTTCAGATTAGCGTTCCGGTAAAATAATTACAACAGGTGTTTGTACACTAAGGTGACATAAAAAGTTTTAAAAAGTAGTCTGAATTTCGATGTTAATTGGCGAATACTGTAAGATAAGTCCTTAAACTTTAAAAAGTACAAAAATGGATGTCACTACGATTTTAGAGAAGCTAAATCCCGCTCAACAAGAGGCAGTGGTTAGTGATCGGAAGCATTTACTTGTTTTAGCTGGTGCGGGTAGCGGAAAAACTCGGGTTCTGGTGCATCGCATCACTTGGAAAGTACAAGTAGAAAATATCGCACCACATGCAATCCTTGCCGTCACTTTCACTAACAAAGCAGCGAGAGAGATGCGTGAGCGAATCGATCGGTTGTTGGGGTTTTCGCTGAAAGGAATGTGGGTAGGAACTTTTCATGGATTGGCTCATCGACTGCTCAAATTACACTGGAGGGATGCAGATTTAGATGAGAATTTCCAAATCTTAGATTCTGATGATCAACTTCGGTTTATAAAAAGGATAATGAAGAGTTTACATTTAGATGAACAGCGCTGGCCCCCTCGTCAGGCACAGTGGTGGATAAATGCTCAAAAAGATGAGGGAATTAGGGCTTCTCACATACAGTCGACCGACGATCCATATATTAAAACCATGTTAGATGTATATCGTGAGTACGAGGTAACTTGCAAGCGTTCTGGAGTAATTGATTTTGCAGAGCTTCTTTTGAGGTCATTGGAACTGTGGCGTCAAAATTCAGCGGTGTTGTCTCATTATCAGCAGCGTTTCAAACATGTTTTAGTCGACGAGTTCCAAGATACTAATGCAGTACAGTATGCTTGGTTGCGTGTTCTTGCAGGTAAATTGGGAGAGGTCACTGCAGTTGGCGATGATGATCAATCAATTTATGGCTGGAGAGGCGCTAAGGTAGAAAATATACGTAATTTTCAAGCTCATTTTGAGGAGACTCATCTGGTCCGTCTTGAACAGAACTACCGTTCTACATCGAATATTTTACGAGCAGCAAACGCGGTTATTCAAAGAAATGCTGGCAGGTTGGGGAAAAAACTTTGGACAGACGCTGGTGATGGAGAGGCGGTTGCGCTTTATGCAGCGCACAATGAGCATGACGAGGCGCGATATATAACGGATCGAATAAATAACTGGCTTAGTGATGGAAATCGTCGAGATGAGATCGCTATTTTGTATCGATCAAATCGCATATCCCGTGTCCTTGAAGGAGCCTTACTTCAAGCTGATATTCCTTTTCGAGTTTATGGTGGGCAAAGATTTTACGAGCGTGCGGAAATAAAAAATACGCTGGCATATTTGAGATTGATGGTAGATAGGTGTAATGACAGTGCGTACGAAAGGGTAGTAAATTTTCCGCCGCGGGGGATTGGCGATAGAACGTTGGAAAGCATTCGACAAGAAGCCCGAAAACAGGATAGTTCTTTGTGGGAAGCAGCTTTAGCTATGACTTCAGGAGGACGTCTATCCGGGCGCGCAAGTAATGCCGTTGAAGGCTTCGCCGAGCTAATTAATTCTATGTCGGAGGATTTGACAGACGCAACGCTTGCTAGTTTTGCTGAGACAGCGATCCAAAAAAGTGGGTTGAAAGATTTTTATTGTCGCGAGAAAGGTGAGGTAGGTCTATCGAGAGTGGAGAACCTCGAAGAATTAGTAGCAGCATGTAGGAATTTTTATCCGGATGAGGAAGAGAGGTCTGAACTACTTCAATTTTTAGACCAAGTGTCTTTGGATGCTGGGGACCGACGTGGTGAAGACGGAGAAGATGCGGTTCAACTAATGACACTTCATAGTGCAAAAGGATTAGAGTTCCCTTTGGTATTTATGGTTGCGTTGGAGGAAAATATATTCCCAAGTAAAATGTCTTTGGATGAGCCTGGACGTTTGGAGGAAGAGAGGCGTCTTGCATATGTCGGTATCACAAGAGCGAAGAAAAAGTTGTTTATAAGCTATGCAGAGAATCGGTCTATGTATGGCGCAGGGAGTGAATCATACAACCCTATTTCTCGGTTTATCCGAGAGATTCCTGCCGGCGTACTCGAGGAGGTTCGTCTTCGTAGTGCTATTGTTAGACCCACAAGTCTAGGATCAAGAGGCTTACAAAGCGATGAGGGAGAAGGAACAGGCTTTTACCTTGGTCAACAGGTGAATCATCAAGTTTATGGAGAGGGAGTAATTTTGAATTTCGAAGGTAATGGGCCACGTGCTAGAGTGCACGTAAAGTTTGAGGCGGTTGGTATGAAAATATTAATACTGTCTTCAGCTCGATTGTCTCCGGCTTGATATATTTTATTTGTGAAAGTAAGAGGATTTTGTGAAAAGTGAGGAATTTTAAAAGGATTTTAATATTAGGGTTCTGTGTTTTTTGTCTTTGGGGCTGTGGCTCCAAGGGAGGCGATTCCGGGATCAAAGTAGAGAAAAGCACTGTAGTCTTTGATTGGAAGATGGTGACTACATGGCCCAAAAATTTTCCGGGGCTTGGCACCGCTCCAGAAGATTTCGCTAATATGGTTGGACAAATGAGCGGAGGACGATTGAATATTAAAGTTTTTGGTGCTGGGCAATTGATTCCTTCTTTTGAGGTCTTTGATGCGGTCTCGCAGGGAACGGTGCAAATGGGTCATGGGGCAGCTTACTATTGGGCAGGGAAAGCAAGAGGAGCAGAATTTTTTGCTACTGTGCCTTTTGGGTTGAATGCTCAAGAGATGAGTAGTTGGATTCACCACGGGGGTGGATTAGAACTATGGCGCGAGATGTATCAGCCTTTTGGTTTGAGACCCTTTGCTGCCGGTAATACGGGAGTACAGATGGCTGGGTGGTATAATCGTGAAATAAATTCAATGGCTGATATTGCAGGTCTAAAAATGCGAATACCCGGGCTTGGTGCAGAGGTTATTTCTCGAGCTGGGGCTTTAGCTGTAAACATGCCGGCCAGCGAGATTTACACTGCGATGCAAACTGGGGTGATTGATGCCACTGAATGGGTAGGGCCCTACAATGATTTAGCTTTAGGGCTTCATCAGGTTGCGGAATACTATTACTACCCAGGTTGGCATGAGCCGGGAGTCATTGCCGAGTTAATTGTCAACGTAAAGTCCTTCGACAGTTTATCACCTGATTTACAGAAGATAGTCGAAGTGGCGGCACGAGCTATAAATCAAAATATGCTTGATGAATATACGGCAAAAAATAATCAAGCGCTTAAAGAACTCGTCACAGCTCATGGGGTGAAAGTGCGGCGATTACCGGAATCGGTGCTTTTAGAATTGCGAAATATAGCGAATAAGGTGATAAGTGAGCAGGCGAATCAAACTGAATTGACTCGGCGGGTGGCTGCTTCTTTGGAGAAATTTAAATCTGAAGTCATGGCTTATCACGCTATCTCGGAGGAGGCTTTCTACAAGGCGCGCCGAGCTGATTAAAGCTAACATAAATTATGTCGGGTAATTATATTAAAAGTGCAAGGTAAAAGTCGCTTTTTACCTTCGCCAGAAGGTTGGAGAGAATAAGACAAGTAAAGTAAAAATTTCTAAACGGCCGAGTAACATACCGAAACACAAGATCACTTTAGAAAAGTCCTTTAGTTCACCATAATTATTCGCAACTGCGCCTAAACCGGGACCTAAATTATTGAGTGACGCGGCCGTTGCGGACCACGCTGTAACATAATCGAGGCCGTCCGCGAGAAGTAATAGCACCATGAGATAAAATACCGCCAAATATACTCCAAAAAACGCCCAAACAGCGTCAACAATCCTATCTGGGACCTTTCGGTTGTTTATCTTTATAGGCAAAACAGCATTTGGATGTACTAATTGATAGATTTCTCTGATGCTCTGTTGCATTAAAATTAGCATTCGTCCGATCTTTATGCCGCCACCGGTCGAACCTGCACAAGCGCCAAAAAATGATAAAAAAATAAGAAAATACGGCAAAAAGGTAGGCCATGAGTCAAATTCTGCAGTAGCAAATCCAGTAGTCGTCATAATAGAAATTAGTTGAAACGCACCATGAATTATGCTGTCGTCCCATGCGTAAGTGCCACTCGCATATAGAAAAAGACAAACTATCAGCATGCCCGATAGCAATATTGTTAAATACATTCGGGCTTCGGGATCGGTCCAATAAAATAATAACGCGCGGTCGTGCCAAACGGTGTAGTGAAGAGCGAAATTAATCCCTGATACCACCATAAAAAAAGTACAAATAGCGATAATCGCGGTACTGTTAAAAAAACCTATACTTTCATCATGCGTAGAGAAACCGCCTATAGCGACAGTAGAAAAGCTATGAGTAATTGCATCAAATGTAGACATGCCGGCACACCAATACGCGATGGCGCACGCGGCGGTGAGTGTTAGATATATTTTGAAAAGAACCGTTGCGGTTTCGGTAATCCGAGGAGTAATTTTTGTGTCTTTCATAGGGCCAGGCGCCTCTGCTCGATATATCTGCATGCCGCCAACCCCAAGCATAGGTAAAACCGCTACTGCAATTACTATGATCCCTATGCCTCCTAGCCACTGTAGTTGTTGTCTGTAGTACAAGAGCGATTTTGGTAGATCATCAAGACCAGAGAGAACGGTTGCGCCTGTAGTCGTCAAGCCTGAAACTGACTCAAAGAGAGCATCCACGAATGATAGTTCTAATGCATCTGAAAACAGAAAGGGAAGTGTTCCAAATATACTCAATACTAACCAAAATAATACCGTAACAATAAAGCCGTCTCGTGTTCTCAATTCGTAGGAGCTTTGTCGGACGGGTAGCCATATGATTAATCCCGCTAAAAGCGTGATTGAGAACGCGCTCAAAAATATCCCAGTAAAAGGCTCTGAATATATTATGGACACAGCTATTGGAGGTAGCATGGTCACGCTAAACAAAATCAAAAGTAGTCCCAGCACCCGCGCTGTCACAGTGGCATGCATATATGTAACCTAAAAAAAACTGAAGCCCACGGTAAAAAGTTTCTCTATGTCTCGTGTGCGCGCCTTATTAACTAAAAATACAATAACATGATCACCGCTCTGAATAACTGTGTTTCGATGCGCGATGTGTACTTCTCCGTCACGAACCAATGCGGCGAGTGTGGCACCGGGGGGAGAGGGGATATCTTCAATTCTGCGACCGACTACCTTCGAGTTTTTTTCATCACCATGAACTATTATTTCAAGGGCTTCTGCAGCGCCTCTTCTCAGCGAGTGCACGCCGACCGTGTCAGCTTTCCTAACATGTGCAAGCAGTGAGCTAATGGTTGCTTGTTGTGGCGAAATTGCGATATCTATATCTCCACCTTGCATTAGATCTGCATATACCGGGTTGCTAATTAATGTCATGACTTTCTTGGTGCCCAGCTGTTTTGCGAGGAGTGATGCCATTATGTTTACCTCATCATCGTTTGTAAGCGCGAGGAAAACGTCTGCCCGATCAATATTTTCGTCTAGAAGAAGTTCTTGATCAGTGGCAGAACCGTTTAGCACAACCGTGCTATCAAGTTTTTCTGAAAGAAATTCTGCGCGTGCTTTTGATTGTTCGATAATCTTTATGCTGTACTCTTTTTCTAAGGCTTTGGACAGGCGAAATCCAATGTTACCCCCTCCTGCAATTATTAAACGATGATAAGGCTTTTCTAGTTTGCGCAGTTCGCTCATTACTTTTCGGATATTGTCCCGTGCAGCAATGAAAAAGACTTCATCGCCATCTTCGATCACGGTCAAGCCAGTAGGAAATATCGCTCGATCTTTTCGGTAGATAGCAGCTACTCGAGCCTCGGCGTTGGGGATATGCTCTTTTAATGTCCGCAGTTCTTGTCCGACCAGTGGACTATTCTTTACAGCGCGTAAGCCCACTAATTGTATTACCCCATGGGCAAAGTCAAGCACCTGTAGAGCTCCTGGTTGAGCAACTAATTTTGAAATATACTCAGTTACAACCTGTTCTGGAGTTATCATGACATCTACAGGCATATGTTTATCATTGAAAAGTTTATTATAAAATTTTGGATTAGTGTAACTATATGCCCTGATTCGAGCTATTTTTGTGGGGGTGTGAAAAAGAGAATACGCAACTTGGCATGCGATTATATTTACCTCATCGCTGTTGGTAACAGCGACTAACATGTCCGCATCTTCTATACCCGCTCTGACAAGAACATCGGGGTGGCTACCAATGCCGGTGACGGTTCTTAGGTCGAGCCTGTCTTGCAATATCATAAGGGCTCTCTCGTCGACATCTATAACCGTAATGTCATTGTATTCTCGTGCTAAGTTTTCGGCGAGAGTCGCACCGACTTGCCCAGCCCCCACGATGATTATTTTCATTAATTTTTCCGATATTTTTTGTCAGAGTAATTTGCTGAGTCTTGCATAATAGAAACCATCATGGCTGTTATTTGTTGGAAATAGTTGGATTCCAAATTTTGTCGATCTTCCCCAACCACAATTTATGTGCTCCACTTGTGCGTCGCAACAGGATTTAAAAAAGTCTTCTACCACCTGATCGTTTTCCTCAGAAAAAACAGAGCAAGTGACATAGAGCAATTCGCCTCCAGGTTTGAGAACTTCCCAAACTCTATTTAAGAGTTTGAGTTGAGTTTGTCTAAGCTTATCAATATCTGAAGGATTACGCAGTATTTTGATATCGGGATGCCGCCTGATCACGCCGCTAGCGGAACATGGAGCGTCAATTAAAACTTTATCGAAAAAAATACCGTCCCACCACGTATCAGTCAACGTGGCGTCAGCAACCTTTAGTTGCGCTTTTATACTAAGGCGTTCAAGGTTTTCTTTAACTAAATTTATTCGCTTAGGGTCTTGATCTAAAGCTACAAGTGCCTTCAACTTTGGTTGCAATTCAATGAGGTGTCCTGTCTTTCCTCCCGGTGCGCTGCAGGCATCGAGTATTCGCTCGCCAGGGGAGGGTCTTAAAAGAGAGGCCGCCAGCTGTGCCGCTTCATCTTGTACACTGCATTCTCCGTTTGCAAAGCCTGGTAATTTCCAAACGTCTAAGGGCAGATTAAGCATTAAACCGTAGTCACTTATGGATGTTATTTCGACCTTGATACCTGCTTTTTGAAGTTTTAATAGGTAATTATCGCGAGAAATTTTTTGTGAATTAACTCTGAGCGTCATAGGCGCACGTTCGTTATTTGCTGCAAGTATTTCAGAAACTAAGGCCTCTGGCCAAGCGCTATTTAAGCGTTCAATCAACCACGGCGGGTGCATTGTTGTGTAAGCTGGATTTTTACAAAGCTTTTTTTCTAGCTCATTTTGTTTTCTTAAAAAATTTCGAAGTACTGCATTGACCAGTGATTTGGCCCAGTCGCGTCTCAGCATTGTGCTTGCTTTTACAGTTTCGTCTACTATCGCATACTTTGGTTTATTGTGGATTAGTAACTGATAGATACCAACGTAGATTAGTGCTTCTATTTCGATGTCCTTCTTACGCATTGGTCTAGTCAACAAGGCATCTACGATTAATTTTATTTTTGGATGTGAGCGTAATGTTCCAAAACAAAGCTCTTTAAGTAAGGCTTGATTGGGGACATCACAATTCTTTAGAGCCTTCGGAAGTTCCGCAGCGAGTGACTTACCATTGAATACTCTCGCGATGACCTTCGCTGCTATGGTGCGCGCGTTCATCTGTCACTTTCCTAGTTGATTACCCTTCGAAAGGAAAGAAGCTTTCGAATTTAGCAAATCGGAAACTTTTGTTCGAGATTTCCCTGGAAATTGTATTTCTTGTAGGAGTAAACATTTGTCACGACATGCAACGCACAATCCCGTTTTATCAGCAGATAAAATGACACCCGGTGGCGCTGTACTTAGTTTTTCAATTAACTTTGCGCGCCAAATTTTTATTCGGATTGAGCTCAGTGTCGTGCATGCAACTGGTGAGGGATTAAATGCGCGTATTTTTCTTTCTATTTGCTGGGCACCCTCAGACCAGTCAATGAACGCCTCTGATTTAGTGACTTTGGGAGCATAACTACTTCGATTATGATTTTGGGCATTTGCGGTTGCCGAACCTAATTTCATCAATTCAATACACCTGAGTAGCGCGGGACCACCAATCTTGGGGAGTGTCATCAGTAAGTCCTCGGCAGTATCTGAGGGCTTTATGCGGTACTGCGATTGACAAATTACTGGTCCAGTGTCGAGACCCTCATCCATCTGCATAATACTAATACCTGTTTCCTTATCTCCGGCTTCGATTGCGCGCTGAATAGGCGCGGCACCTCGCCACTTCGGCAGTAGCGATGCATGGACGTTAATACATCCTAATGTGGGAAGTTTAAGGATGGTTTTTGGTAAAATCATGCCGTAAGCTACCACAATTATTAGGTGAGCATTTAAATCACGTATTTGATCCTCCATGATTGTTGATCTCAACGAAATTGGCTGTAAAATCCGAAGTCCTCGCTCCATCGATAGTAGTTTCACAGCACTTGCAGTTGTTTTTTTTCCTCTTCCGGCTGGTCGGTCGGGCTGAGTCAGAACCGCTGTAACGTTTAGATTCCTTTTCAACAAAAAATCAAGGTGCGAAGCTGCAAACTCAGGGGTACCAGCAAAAACAATATTCAAGCTATCAGTTGCCTATGTACGTTTTTTTTTGATTTGTTTGCGGATGCGTTGGCGTCTTACTGAGGAGAGGTAGTCGACAAATAATTTGCCATCAAGGTGATCAATTTCATGCTGGATACATACCGCCAAAAGTCCCTCTGCTTCTTCTTCGAACCACTTACCTTTCCCGTCCATCGCTCTTATAAGAACCTTAGAGGGTCGCTCAACTGCTTCGACGACCTCTGGTATAGAGAGGCAACCCTCATCAAAGCTACTCGGCGTTTTATCTAAGATAGCCAACTCGGCATTGATAAATACTCTAGGGTTAATTCTATCACCCTGAAGATCCATCACAATTATACGTTGTTGCACGTCAACTTGCGTTGCAGCGAGACCTATTCCATTGGCATCCCACATGGTCTCAAGCATATTAGTTATCAGATTTTGTATCTTTTCATCTATATTTTCGACTGGCGCAGCTTTTAAGCGTAGTCTTGAATCTGGATACTGTAAAATGCTTAATACGGGCATTAATTCCAATTCTCTCTTTGTTCGATAGGACATTGACCAACGATTTTTGGGGCTCATCGTAACACGGTAACATCCGTTTTCATCTCAAAACTGATCAACATTCGAGGTTATTTTTACAATTATATTTTAAAACATAGCGTTATTTTAATTTGCTCATTTGGATTAATATAACAAATTTTTGTGGTGTTATGTCCGCAAAGCAGTTTTCCTTTGTTTCAGTTTAAACCGCGTTGTTGTGGTGGAACTTGGCAAAAAGTATAAAACTAATTTAAACATTTACTATTTTTTAGAGCAAATTCACTTGAGGTTGCGGTATGGCAGTAGTTCGGATAACCTGCCTCCTTTGAAAGGAAGGTGATACGAACATGAACAAACCATTTGTTGCAATCTTGATGGGATCGGACTCTGATCTTCCCACTGTGGAGGCGAGTTTTACAATTCTAAAAAATTTTTCGGTTCCCTATGAGGTGAAAGTCACATCAGCCCACCGAACTCCACGATCGACTGCGGAATTTGTAGCAGATGCTGACAATCGCGGTTGTGCGGTGTTTATATGTGCTGCGGGCATGGCTGCTCATTTGGCGGGGGCTGTTGCAGCGATTACATTGAAACCGGTCATAGGGCTCCCTATTGACGCCTCCCTTGGTGGCTTGGATGCCCTATTATCTACTGTTCAAATGCCAGCAGGTATTCCAGTTGCAACGGTTGCTATTGGCAAGGCGGGAGCAAAAAATGCCGCTTACCTTGCTGTACAAATACTCGCGGTTAATGACAAAGCACTCCACACAAAATTAATCCGCGAACGAGAGGACGGCGCGCGCAGCGTTATGGTTAAAGACGCCGTGGTGCAGGAAAGTATAGCAAACCAAGCATAAATTATGGACTGGGCAAATCATCCCGGGATCGTCCGGGCGGCGGCCATACTGAAAAAAGAGGGGGTAGTCGCGTGTCCCGCGGAGGGAGTGTGGGGTTTGAGCTGTGACGCTTGGTGTGAAACAGCGATTAAGCGGATATTGGCACTTAAAAATAGGCCGGCAACGAAAGGACTTATTCTAATTACCCACACCGTAGAATTATTGAGACACCTCGCGCCTGATTTAACTGCCGATCAAAGCTCGCAACTTGAGAGTTCTGGCTCAGAAAACCCAGTGACGTGGTTGATTCCTCATTCGGGGCGCGTTTCAACGTTAATAACAGGAAATCATCCGCGTCTAGCGGTACGTATCGTGAGACACTCGCCGATTGCCGCCCTTTGCGCTAAAGTTGGGGTGCCATTGGTATCCACTTCAGCGAATCCGGCTGGATTTCCACCATCTAAGACAGTGGAAGAAGTATTCGGTTATTTTGGTACTGCTGTTGACTTTATTGCACCTGGGCAAATAGGTAATGCAAAGGGTTCTAGTGAGATCAGGGATCTAATAACTTTAGAGGTTGTTAGAAACTCATGAACGCTGATAAAAAGCACAGCGTTAAAGAGTACTTAAGCGTTCTTCAAGATAGACTTTGCAACGTGTTCGGTGGTGATCAGACGCATCTTTGGAATCAACATGAATGGCATAGATCCGAGGGCGGCGGCGGTTGTAGCCGTGTTTTAATGGATGGCTCAATAATCGAGAAAGCCGGCATTAACACTTCACACATCTTCGGCTCTGTACTCCCCAGTTCGGCGACCGAGGCGCGTCCAGAGTTACGAGGGAGAAGTTACGAGGCAATGGGATTATCTCTCGTGATACATCCCCAAAATCCTTATGTCCCTACTGCTCATGCGAATATAAGGTTTTTCGTTTCGGAGAAATCAGGCTGTGACACGGTTTGGTGGTTCGGTGGCGGCTATGATCTGACCCCGTATTATGGAAATAAGGAGGATTGTATTCATTGGCATTCTGCAGCGAAAGCGGCTTGCGATCCGTTTTCACCACATCTTTATAACAGGTTTAAACGGGCTTGTGATGATTACTTTTATCTTCCACATCGTTGCGAAGCGCGAGGGATAGGTGGTTTATTTTTTGATGATTTTAATGAATTAGGTTTCGAGAAAAGTTTTGCCTTGATGCAAAGCGTGGGCAATAGCTTTGAACCTGCATACTGGCCCATTTTTATGCGTCGTTGTCAGCAACCCTTCTCAGATCGCCAAAGAAATTTTCAACTCTATCGTCGAGGAAGGTATGTAGAGTTCAATCTGCTCTACGATCGTGGCACCTTGTTCGGGTTGCAAAGTGCAGGTCGCACTGAATCAATACTAATGTCATTACCTCCGATTGCGAAATGGGTTTATGATTGGGATCCAAAGCCCGGATCAGAAGAGGCAGCTTTGTATGAAAATTATTTGCCTCGACGTGATTGGATTGAAAGTTGATAGGACATGAAACGGTCTAATTGAGTGAAATAAAAACAATAGAAAATCTATTTGGGAGCAGGGCTTTGTCAATGATTCGGGATAAATACGCTGTTTTTGGAAATCCTATAGCGCATAGTCGCTCGCCCTTAATCCATAGCAAATTTGCATCAGATACGGGTCAAAGTATTGAATATGCAGCCCAATTGATTGATGTCGATAGGTTTTCTGATAGTGTGGATGAGTTTTTTCTTAGCGGCGGACATGGTTTAAATGTTACGGTACCATTCAAACTTGAAGCAAGTTCTTATGTTGACCAACGCACGCAAAGAGCGTTTCTTGCGGGGTCAGTCAATACATTATGGCGCAATGCAAAGGGTGTCACCTGTGGCGACAATACCGACGGGGTGGGCTTATTAAATGATTTGAAGCACAACCTTGGGTGGCCATTAAAAGGGTTGAGAGTATTGGTGCTCGGTGCTGGTGGAGCGGTACGAGGGGTGCTGGGACCTTTACTTTGGGAGCAACCGAGTAAGGTGGTTGTTGTTAATCGAACAGTTGTCAAGGCACAAACATTAATGCCCATTTTTTCGACGTTAGGACCGATTACCGTTGGCTCCTATGAGGGGCTGGAAGGTCAGAGCTTTGATCTTGTTATCAATGGCACGAGTGCCAGTCTAACGGGTCAAAAATTATCATTACCGAGTGACATTTTAGCAAGAGAATCGCGGTGTTACGATATGGTTTATTCAAAAAAACCAACTGAATTCATGTGTTGGGGTGCTGCCCTCGGCGCTAAAATGAGCGACGGCTTGGGCATGTTAGTTGAACAGGCAGCGGAGTCGTTTTTTCTGTGGCGCGGTGTTCGTCCTGAGACAAAATCAGTCATTAATGCGGTACGTAGTAATTTATAGTTGTTTTTTAAGCGCTCTCTTCCGCTAAGTAAACATTTTTTAATTTTACGTAATTAGCAGCTGTGTATGAAAAAAATTCTTTTTCGCGATCAGTGATTGGCCGTAACATTCGACAAGGGTTGCCAACGTATACATGTCCCGATATAAGTTTTTTGCCCGGCGGTACTATGCATCCCGCTCCCACTATTACCTCACTCTCGATTTCGGCACCGTCATTTATGATCGCACCGTTTCCGATTAACAATCGATCATCAAGCTTACAACCATGGACAACTGCACTATGACCAATCACAACATCGGATCCGACAACTAGTGGCCATCCATCTTTATTAAATTTGCTTGGATGCGTGATGTGAAGAACAGCGTTGTCCTGAACATTCGTTCGATGACCGACTATGATGCTGTGCATATCACCCCTTATTACCGCTCCCGGCCAGACAGAGCAGTCGTCACCCAACACTACCTTTCCGATTACTACTGCAGATGGGTCTATGTAAACCTTTTTTCCCAGCTTTGGGCTTACACCACGGTGTTTACGTATATTTTTCATTGTATGATTGTAGCGGTGCGGAATCAAATAACCAAGGTGGAGGATTCCAATTGGCCTTTTCAACAAAAAAACGGTTTATTGCTGGGGTAGTCTGTCCGAAATGCTCCGTAATGGATAGATTAGTGGGGTTTTCTGTTGGTGGTGTTGACTTCCGAGAATGCATATCGTGCGGGTTTATAGACCAGCTTCGGATTATGTCTCCACCCAGAGTTTTGAAAACGAGGGTCAACAAAACACCCGTAAAATCGGATGAGGAAGAGAGGCCATTACATCTTCTAGATGACTAAGTAAGAGACCGAACGCCATTTTTACGTCGACATATATTCTAAACGGATTTAGGGACCCTTTGCAGGTTTATGACAAGTCAATGTCTGAAGTCAACTTTTTAATGTCTGTCCCCGTATAAGATAGTGTAAAAGTTTGACTGACGATAAGTAGCCACGGGGATTATAACTTATCGTTATGGAGTAAAGCACACAACTTTGGTAAACTAATACGATTCGGTTATCGGCCATCCTTCGAAAGAACTTTCGGCTAAACAGGCAAACAGGACATTACATATTATAATGGAGATTCATAACATGTTGAAAAGGGCGCTAGCGCTTTTCTTAAGTTGTTTATCACTCATGGGCACTACCAGCTTAGGTGCTGACGGCGATGACCCGAGTATGGGTGGAGGGTTAACTAACCTCAACATGCCAAAGGGTGTAACTGAAGTTAGTCAGGTGGCTTACGATGTCCACATGTTGATGATGTGGATCTGCACCGCTATTGGAGTGGTAGTCTTTGGGTTTATGTTTTATGTGATGTATGCGCATCGTAAGTCTCGCGGAGTGGAGGCAGCAAATTTCCATGAGCATTTGGGGGTGGAGATAGCGTGGACAGTGGTCCCTGCACTCATTTTAATTTTTATGGCGATTCCTGCTACGTCTGCGTTGCTGAAGGTATACGACACGGAAAATGCAGATTTAGATATAAAGGTTACCGGCTATCAATGGAAGTGGCAGTATGAGCATCTTGGGGAGGGTATTAAATACATGAGCGAGATGCGCACCTCCATCGATGAGATTGAAGGTCGTGAACCCAAGGGGGAACATTACCTCCGAGAGGTGAATCAACCTCTTGTGATACCGGTTAACAAAAAGGTTCGATTCCTGATAACAGGAAATGATGTCATACACTCTTGGTGGGTCCCAGATTTCGGTGTCAAAAGAGATGCTGTTCCCGGGTTGTTTACGGCGGCTTGGGCCAGAGTAGAGGAGCCTGGGTTATATGTGGGCGAGTGCACCGAGCTCTGTGGGAAGGGTCACCCGTTTATGCCAATAGTTGTCGAGGTGAAGGAGGAGGATGACTATAATCTATGGCTTGCAGGCAAGAAGGAGGAAGCTGCTCTATACGCGTCTACGATCGGGAAGCAGTGGTCTCATGAAGAGCTTATGTCTAAAGGAGAAGATGTGTATAAGATTTCATGCGCTGGGTGCCACCAAGCTGATGGAAACGGCATATCTGGCATTTTCCCTGCGCTTAATGGGAGTTCGATCGTGCAGGGTCCTGCAGACGGGCATATTGCGGTGCTCATAAATGGGATTGCGGGATCATCAATGCAGTCTTTCGCAGACCAGCTTTCGGAGGTAGATATTGCGGCTGTGATTCATTACAAACGTAATACATGGGATAACAGTGTGGGAGACATTGTTCAACCAATTGATGTACTTAATTTCAAGACCGCGCAATAAACCAGCGCTTTGTAACTTATTTTAGTAGGAGTAAAACTATGGCACACGGTCCGGCAGAGGGCATAACACGGTGGCTATACACCACTAATCATAAAGACATTGGCACACTGTATCTGTGGTTTAGCTTTGCTATGTTTTTGACGGGTGGTTTTTTTGCAATGGTCATTCGTGCGGAGTTGTTCCAACCGGGCGTTCAGCTGGTTCAGCCAGAATTTTTTATTCAGATGACCACAATGCATGGTCTCGTTATGGTGTTTGGAGCCATCATGCCGGCTTTTGTCGGACTCGCCAACTGGATGATTCCAATGATGATTGGCGCGCCAGATATGGCGCTACCTAGGATGAATAACCTTAGCTTTTGGATTTTGCCATTTGCCTTCGCGATCCTCATTTCTACGCTGTTCATGGAGGGCGGCGGCCCTAATTTCGGATGGACGTTTTACGCCCCTCTCTCGACTACATACGCTCCCGATTCTGTTAATTATTTCATTTTTGCGGTCCACATTATGGGTGCGTCTTCAATTATGGGATCGATCAATATTATTGCTACCGTTATGAATATGCGGGCTCCCGGGATGACCTACATGAAAATGCCACTATTCGTGTGGACTTGGCTAATTACGGCATTTTTATTGGTTGCAGTTATGCCGGTTTTGGCGGGTGCAGTGACGATGATGTTGATGGACATCAATTTTGGAACTAGCTTTTTCAATGCCGCGGGAGGGGGTGATCCTGTGCTGTTCCAGCACGTTTTCTGGTTCTTCGGGCACCCTGAGGTATACATTATAATTTTGCCCGCCTTCGGCGTTGTTTCTCAAATCATCCCGACGTTTAGTCGAAAACCTCTTTTTGGGTATTCATCGATGGTTTATGCGACAGCCGCGATTGCCTTTCTATCATTTGTAGTTTGGGCTCACCATATGTTCACCGTTGGGATGCCGATTGCTGGAGAGTTGTATTTTATGTATGCAACTATGCTTATTGCTGTGCCGACCGGAGTAAAAGTTTTCAACTGGATTACGACGATGTACCGAGGCGCGATAACGTATGAAACACCGATGCTTTTTTGTATAGCTTTCGTGATCCTGTTTACTTTTGGTGGTTTTACCGGATTAATGCTGTCTGTGGCCGCGGCCGATATACAATATCATGACACCTATTTTGTCGTGGCCCACTTTCATTATGTCATGGTGGCTGGTGCTGTGTTCAGTGGGACTGCAGCGGTTTATTATTGGTTACCGAAGTGGTGTGGGCGGATGTACGATGAGACTATGGGCAAGGTGCAATTTTGGCTTGCATTTATTGCATTTAATATTACTTTTATGCCGCAACACTTCCTTGGATTGGCTGGTATGCCGAGAAGATATGCGGATTATGGGTTACAGTTTGCCGACTGGAATATGGTGTCTAGCGTCGGCGCCTTTTTATATGGTGGTGCACAAATTTTGTTTCTTTACAATGTTGTGCGCACCATTATGTATGGTGAACCTGTTAAAGAAGCGAAGGTCTGGGAAGGTGCGGAAGGCTTAGAGTGGCTCGTTCCAACACCGGCTCCCTATCATACCTTTATCAGGCCCCCAGTCGTGACTAGCAGCGCAGCTGGAGAGGATGAATGGAGTATCTCGGGAGCCACGCCGCATGTTGCGTTCAAGGCGGCACCGGGAGCGGGTTAGATTGCCATGTCGAGAACTGTTGGTAACAAGTCCCTGCTATTAAAGCTAACGTTTTTAGCGGTATTGATGTTTTCATTCGCCATATTCGTAATGCCACCATTGTATAATCTTTTTTGCGATATATTAGGTATAGGTGGCAAGACAGGTAGTGTTTATACCGCAGTTGATGTAGAGATTGATAAAAATCGGAGTGTAGAAGTGCAGTTTGTGGCAATGAATAACGCTACTATGCCGTGGGAATTCTATCCGAAGAATAGTACCGTGTGGGTTCATCCTGGGGAATCTACAAAGGTTGTATTTTACGCTCATAACCGGACCGCCAATGACATGGTGGGCCAAGCAATTCCGAGTCTTATTCCGTCCACGGCGGCTAACTACTTCCACAAGACAGAGTGCTTTTGCTTCAATAATCAGCCACTTTCCTCGGGTGAAGAGGCAGACCTTGAATTAGTATTTATCGTTGACCCTGATCTTCCCGCGAGTTTGAATACCTTAACACTCTCTTATACTCTGTTCGACATTACTAACAATTTAAATGGAAATCTGGCGATGTTAAACTAACGCCACTTAAGCTGCGGCCGATCTTAGGAGCTCAGATGTCAGAAGAAAAGTATTATGTCCCGGAGCAAAGCGCGCTTCCAATTTTTTGTGCGACTGCAATGGGTGTAATGGCATTTGGGGCCGCGAGTTGGGTGATAGAGGGTGGCGATGCCAAAATTTTTCTCGTTGGATTGGCTCTGATGACAATCGTTATGTACAAGTGGTGGAGCCTTGTTATTGAGGAAAACATGCAGGGTCTCGCAAGTCCGCAGCTTAAGCACTCCTATGTACTTGGTATGCTATGGTTTATCTTCTCAGAGGTGATGTTTTTTGCGGCTTTTTTTGGCGCACTATTTTACGTTCGAGTCTTTGTGAACGCGTGGATCGGTGGTGAGGCTTCGGTGGTGCTCTTTGACAACACACCGACCGATGCTGCGACGGCAAATAATGATATTCTATGGCCCGGATATGAGCGGCAGTGGCCGGTGATGGAGACTCCGGATCAGGCAGTCAACGGAGAGGAGGCTATCTTCAAGGGTCCAGACAAGAATATGAGTCTTCCTCTTTGGGAGTATCCAGCTAGTCAGTGGTTTTCAAAGCTCTACACACTTTTGCCATGGCTTCCACTATGGAATACGGTGATATTACTGTCCTCTAGTGTCACCGTGCACTTTGCGCATACGGCCCTTAAGGAAGGTAATCGAAATGTTTTTCTCAGATACTTGGGAATTACGGTAATGCTGGGGTTCTTTTTCCTTTGTTTGCAAGTTGCAGAGTACTACGAAGCTTATGTTCACTACGGATTAACACTTCAGTCTGGTATCTACGGTACTACTTTCTTTATGCTAACCGGGTTTCACGGCGCCCACGTGACTTTGGGTACGGGAATGCTACTAATACAGCTTATTCGTGGATTGAAGGGACACTTCAGCCACGAGGACCAGTTTGGTTTTGAAGCAGCGTCTTGGTATTGGCACTTTGTTGACGTTGTGTGGTTAGGCCTGTTCATCGTTGTCTATA
Source organism: Porticoccaceae bacterium (assembly GCA_002691825.1). Classification (GTDB taxonomy): domain Bacteria; phylum Pseudomonadota; class Gammaproteobacteria; order Pseudomonadales; family Porticoccaceae; genus TMED48. Next base: position 25,727 of record NZIZ01000046.1, on the reverse strand, counting down.
TATTTGGCTGACGACTTGCAAAGGTTATTCTGCTAATTTCGACCTGTTTTCATGGGATTTAACCTAACAATCGTCTATGAGTTTTAGTTGGTCTAAAAAGGGTATTTAGCGATACTTTAAGGATTTCGATCAATAGACCTTTGAATTTGAGTACAAGGCTCTCAAAGTTAATATTGGATGTATCGCACCGAATACTGAATGGAACGGCGGGACTTTCGCCTGTCGCAGAGGTTTTCCGAAAAAAGAATCGACCTTTGAGGTAGGCAATGAAGCGGAACAAACTAGCTTAGTTGAGATCGGCACCATAGTAACTAATAAGTTGCCCTGTGTATCGATTATCTCCCCCACGCATCAGCCGCACCAACGGTGTCCATTACAACCGGAGGTTTCTTTAATCACACATCCGGTGCGGCAAAGGCCTCTTCTGCAAAAAGCTATGTCGCTCATAGCTCGAATACCCCGACGACGATGGCCAATAATGTCGTGCGTCCTCATACATTGTCCTCTCCAACTGCATATGCCGTTGCCGATGCATCCGTCGCCACGGTGCCGGTCGGCAGCGAATTTCGGGTAAATAATTTCACGAGTGGTAATCACTTACCTTTGGAGTTGGGTGTTTGTCGTATCGGATAGATCATAGTAGAGAAGACGGCATTGGAGAGGGTATCTTTTTCAACGGTATGATTTATCAGGCAACAAAGTCGTATCTGCATTTATATCAATACACCTACCTCTGACTGTCGATCTTGGGCTGATATTACATCACTGTCGAATGTTGGTTTCGTAGTTACTTGGAACTCAAGTGGTCAGGATGCTAGCATTTAGGGTGCTTATGTCCAACGTAAAAATACATCGGGTAAGAAACATGGAACTAACTTTCGGGTCAATGCATACCATAGCGGCACTGAAGAGCTCTCGGCTACGATTGGTTTCGCTGGCCTTGACGCGGCTCTGACAACATTGGCGACAGAAATTGCTAATCTATTTGGCTTCTCCAATACAGCGTTTGCGAGTGCCGGAATTCTCGACGTAGTGGGACTCTCCGATGATTCACCGTCAATAAGTCTTTATGTAATTCTTGAGGCTAAGGCTGCACTGACATCCGTTAGAGACACAGTGATTATAAGCTTCCAAGGAGCCACTAACACTTCTACTTTTCAGCCAGTCAGAGAATCCAAAACGAGCCTCTTTTAGTTCTGCTATGAGCTGTCTTGCGTATGCAGCGGACAAACTATCTAACATTGTCATGAATACTGAGGCCTCAAGGAGGCGGATCCTTGGTGCAGACTGTGCGCGGAAAACTGCAGATCTTGGTAGAACGCAGCTCATTCAGCAAGCAGCAATGGCAATGTAGAAGTAGGAAAATGTGAAAGCTGAGCTAGCACTCACTTTTATTGATGGAATTGGGCCACAACCGAGCTTATCTTTTAAATCCGATAACGCTATTAGAAAAATTAGTTATTGGGCCATATCGACAGCTTCGTCGAGATCTTTTTTATCCTTTTGTGCTGGTTTTTCAGGCACATTTTCTTTTATTACAGTTGTCATGCTAGGATGCATACCTCGATCCCAAGGTGCTTGGCTCTTGATCTGACCGGTATATGCGCCGTATATAATTGTAATAAGAAGGGTAGAAGCTAGGCCAATGCGAACTCCTAGCGCACGTAATAATCGCTTTTTTGGGTCCCCGAGATCTTTGACCAGAAAATTGAGTCCGCTAAAAAGGCTTGCTACGACGGCTAAGAAAAGAATAATAATCAGAACTTTTAACATTAACGTGCTAGGGCTCAGAACAATGACCTTACAATTAAAACACAAATGACTGATAAACCCTATCATGCAAGAAAAGACTTTAGTTGGCAGCCTAACGTAAAAATAGTCTTGTTTGTAGCATTGGTGTTCCCATGCCTAGTTTCTCTTGGATTTTGGCAATTATCTCGCGCTGACGAAAAGCGCCTCATTAAAGAGTTATATAGCCAAAACCAGAGTGCACCTGAAGCCTCAATCGAGGAGTTAGAAGAGAATAAGAATATGCAGTATCGTAAAATAAAACTTAGTGGTATGTTAAGTGGAGACAAGCGAATATTTTTAGATAATAAAGTTCGTTTAAGCCGTCCAGGATACGAGGTATTCGAGGAATTAACACCTGAGGGGATAGATATTTCGGTCCTTATAAATAGGGGCTGGGTGCCTGCGTCCTTAGATAGATCTGTGTTGCCTGAAGTAAAGGACATCGAAGGTATGGTCACTCTCAAAGGCTCTTTATATCGAAGGCTAGCTGGCGGTTTACAACTAGATGATAGAATTGAGGTTCCTTTTGATTGGCCCGTGCGAGTTGGTTGGATTACTGCTAAGAGAGCACAAGTCTTTTATCAAAGACCATTTTATTCTTATCAACTTCGGCTCGATAGGGGGTCGCTGGGAGCTCTAGAGACAGGTTGGCCGGTAGTTTCGATTAACCCTGAGAAGCATGTTGCATATAGCGTCCAGTGGTTTTTGATGTCGGTAGCGCTAATTCTGATGGGAATAGCCGCAAACTCGAACTTATTCGAATGGTTGCAAGGCATTTTTCGGAGCGTTAGACATGACTGACGATATCCCTATTACAAAGCAACAGCGCAATATGAAGTACCAGATATGGCTTATGATGGCGATAGTCGTTTTATCGCTATTAGTTGGGTTTTTGTTGATTCCGAAGGATGAGAACCAGAAGCAACGATTAATATCTTTGGTAGGAACAACCAATCAAGGTAGTTTGGTAAGTCCTACCGTAAATCTTGACGAATTACTTGTTTTTGATACTGAATTGGAAAAACCAAAGTGGACAGTGCTCATCGTAGGCGGCGTATGTGGCTCAAGATGTAAAGAGGTTTTGAAGGAGACGAAACACGTTCACATGTTGTTGGGTAAGAACTCCTTGAGGGTTCACCGAGTTTATATGCAGGAACAGTCGATTTTTAATTCTGCTAAGATATCCAATCTTCAAGATGATCACCCACATTTGAGCATTGTGCCTGGTAACATTGAGGCCTTGCGTTTAGCAACTGAAACCGCCACCTCTGCATGGGACGCCGAGGAGACTCGCGTCTTTGTGTTAACTCCAGACAATGAAGCAGTTTTGTACTATAGTGTCGACCACGATTTGGGAGGTCTTCTTGATGACCTAAAACATTTGTTAAAGTACTCTCCAAATAGATAGTTTAAACATGTTTTAGCAAAAGGGCATGGTATGAATTCTCAAAGTGACGTGAATATAGATCCAGCAGGATGGCGTGATTACCTAGAGTTGTGCAAGCCAAACGTTGTCGCTTTAATGATTCTTACCTCACTTATTGGTATGCTTCTGGCGACAGATCAGATGGTTCCGTTTAATATTCTCTTACTCGGTAATTTGGGAATAGCGTCTTAGTGCAGGNNCAGCAGCTGCAGTNAATCANATAGTNGATCAGCANGTGGACGAATTGATGGCTCGGACNNCCAATCGNCCTATAGCNCNAGGGCGTGTAACGGTTCGNCANGCGATTCNCTTTGCAANAGCNACGGGAGTTTCGGGATTATNTATTCTNATNATCTTTATAAACCCATTNACAGCNTGNNTNACATTAGGNTCGCTTGTNGGGTATGCNTTNATNTACACGATGTANNTAAAACGCGCNACGCCNCAAAATATTGTGATCGGAGGCNTCGCNGGTGCNGCGCCTCCATTANTAGGATGGACAGCAGTGACNGGNGAGATTCACCACGANGCACTTTTACTGGTACTCATAATTTTNGCATGGACGCCGCCGCATTTTTGGGCACTTGCCGTCCACCGTAAANACGAGTACGCGAAAGCAGACATACCAATGCTTCCTGTCACTCACGGTGAGAAATACACCAAAATCTATATTTTTTTGTACACGCTAATTTTATTGGTCGTAAGCGTGATGCCCTTTCTTACAGGTATGTTAGGTTGGCTTTATCTTGTAGGTGCAATATCGTTAGGAATAGGCTTCATTTTTTGGTCGGTAATAATGTTGTGTTCAGAAGGGGGAGATTCAGGTATGAAGACATTCAATTATTCGATTGTATACCTAATCTCGCTATTTTGTATCATGTTGCTCGATCATTACGTTATTTCGGCATCCTATCCATTTGAGTTTATCTAGGAGCTCTCTTTGAACAAGCAGCAGCGCGGGATTCGCAATACCATTGTTGTCGTAATTATATTTATGATAGCGGTTGTTTGCGGATTTATCTGGCGCATGGGACAGCCTGTGATTATGTCCAAGGAAGAGTTATTGGTGAACGGTGCAGTATTGTTAAGCACACCGAGGAAGTTTAGTGATTTTGAGCTACTAGATCATAACGGTGATTCTTTTACTTTGAAGAACTTGAACGATCAGTGGAGTATTTTATTTTTTGCATTCACTAATTGTCCGGATATTTGTCCAACAACTCTCTCAACCCTCTCAAACATGTATGGTAAGCTGGATATTGAAGAGCAAAAAGACTTACAGGTTATCATGGTCTCCCTAGACGTCGAACGGGATACTGTTGATAAGCTTGCAGGCTATGTACCTTTTTTTCATCATGATTTTGTTGGTGTGACCGGAAACCCCCATTTTGTTCGCCGGCTCACTGCTGAGTTAAATATTGCTTACAGCCGCGAAGAACTAGGGATAGATGATTATACGATTGATCATAGCACGCAGTTATTATTGATTAACCCTAACGGACACTATCATGCTTTTTTTAAAGCACCCCATAGTGAAATTGCGTTACGGCAAACGTGGAGATCGATGAAAGCCTTATTTTAAANATGTCGATCTCTGTCAGTTTTTCAATTTCGCCGCTGGTCGGACGAAACATATCCGATCTGTTCTCACCTAATTTGTTGCCAAACCGTAAAGTATCAAAGTACTTGTTAGNACTTAAATGCACCTATGAAAAAACCTGTCTTTTATCGGCATCGATAGCAAAATCGAAAATTACTAGCGTTATTATGCTGTTGAATCCTCGGTTGATTTCTGGGTTGTTTTAAATTCACTGCAGAGGACGCAAAGGCCAAACAATTCGATATTTTTTGAATTTAGATTGAAGTTGGCGGTTCCACAAGTCTTTTGTAGCAGATAATCTACGCTCTTGCAGCTCACCTCAGCAATATTTCCGCATCCTTCGCAAATTAAAAATAAATTACTTTGAGGGCTATTTGGAAAAGGACAACCAATAAAGCTATTTAGTGACGGAATCTTATGTATAAGACCAAGTTTAGTTAAGAATTGTAATGCTCGGTATACTGTTGGAGGAGCAACAGCCTTATGACTGATTTTAGCTAGTTGGTCTTGTATTTGATAAGCGCCGATAGGACGATGACTTTGCCAAATCAGTTTGAGAACTTGTTCTTTGGTAGGGGTCATATTTACTTTATTTTTTTGGCATATTTCACGGGCTAGTTGTAGAGCTGCATTTATGCAGCGCTCGTGATCATGAATATGGTAGGCCGTACGCGAATTTGAAAGCATGTGCCTAAGTCCTATTTGTTATTATATAACATTACATTAAATTTAAAGTGCAATTTNTTTTTAATAACTTTCTATAACTCTGAAATGTTAAATGTTTTTCACTCAATTAAAAATAAATAGTGATATTGAAACGTGTTATACTATAATATAACATATACTATCGCCACAATTTTTATACAAAAAAAATGGTTATGACTCGTGTAGTATTTTTTGCGAATATTTTTTACTAATGTTAGATTATTTTGGACAGAGATTTTAGCTCCTCGATTGTGAATGAGAGCAAAGATTAAAATTTGACCATTTACATATTGTTTGGGGTGTTACAACCATTAAAATTTTGTAGACTCGAAATATGGGAGATCGAAACTGTAATAGCCAGCAAGCTATTCGTTATGCTATCTTCTGATGAGAGATTAAGAGTTCGAATATGCCTGAAAAACCTCTTATACTAATTGACGGTTCGTCGTACTTATTTCGTGCTTACCATGCCTTACCATCGCTGACAACAAGTAAAAATAAACCGACAGGTGCAATCAAGGGTGTAATCTCGATGATCAAGAGATTACAAAAAGACAACCCAGAGAGTGTGTTGGTTGTGATATTTGATGCAAAGGGAAAGACCTTTCGAGAAGACATATTTCCGTCGTACAAAGCTAACAGACCGCCAATGCCGGAAGACTTGCGACAGCAAATTGAACCTATCCATTCAATTATAAAGGCGATGGGATTACCCCTAATATCCGTTAAAGGTGTCGAAGCAGATGATGTTATTGGTACCTACGCTCGAGAGGCTTCCGATTATTCTCGCTCTGTAATAGTTTCTACCGGCGATAAAGATATCACTCAACTTGTGAATAAATATGTGAGTCTAGTTAACACGATGACAGGACAATTTTTAGACTCTAAAGGAGTCGAAGAAAAATTTGGTGTCCCACCTCAAAAGATTACTGATTATCTCGGACTACTTGGCGACAAGTCCGACAACATTCCTGGTGTTGCCGGTATTGGCGTAAAATCTGCTATTTTTTTAATCAAAGAATTTGGGGATTTAGAAGCAATATATTCACAGATCGACGAGATCCCGACGCTCCCCTTGAGGGGTGCAAAGAATATTGCTAAAAAACTTTTAGATTCCAGAGAAATCGCATATTTATCGCGGGAGCTGGCAACCATTAAAACGGACGTGACGCTTCCTGTAGCACTTACCAATTTAGAAAACACGCTTCCAGACGCGTCTAGATTGTTAGAGCTATTTGAGGAAGCCGAATTTAAGAGTTGGGTAGACGAACTGAAATCTGAACGAGGTAGGAATGTTGGAGCAACGGTGACTCCAGATAAGAAATCTCTTTCTGCAAACAGCGAAATTTTAGATGAAGCCATATATCAGTTAGTTATGCAAAAGGAAGATTTACAAGAGTGGATAAAACGTATTCGAGAAGAAGGGTTGGTCTGTGTCGATACGGAGACAACAAGCCTAGATTACATGCTTGCTCGCCTGGTTGGCATTTCCATTGCTATTAATCCTCGAGAGGCAGCATATATTCCTTTCGGACATGATTACCTTGGGGCACCAGAGCAGCTTCCAAAAAGTTATGTATTAGCTGAGTTAAAGACAATTCTTGAGGACACCCATATAAAAAAAGTGGGACAAAACTTGAAATACGATTTAAGTGTTCTTTCCCAGCACGGTATTGATGTGCAAGGATTACTGTTTGATACCATGCTTCAATCATATGTCTTGGATGCAACTGCACTTCGACATGATATGGACACGCTTGCCTCTAAGCATCTAAATTATTCAACTACCAAATTTGAGGAGGTAGCTGGTAAAGGGTCATCCCAACTTACATTCAACCAAATTCCTTTGGAAAAGGCTGCTCCGTATGCAGCTGAAGACGCGGATATATCCCTACGTTTATTTCTAGCTTTAGATTGTCAAGTTAGAGCGGAGGACTCACTTCTAAAGTTATATACTGATATTGAGATGCCCCTAGTGGGCGTGTTNTCTAGGATGGAACGCAGGGGCGCTTTAATTGATGGCAACCTTCTATTGGATCAAAGCAAGGAACTGTCTGCAAGACTTGATGAGCTACAGAGACATGCGTGGGATGAGGCAGGTCAGCATTTTAATTTGGCGTCTCCTAAACAAATTGGGCACATTTTGTATGAATGCATGGGACTGCCAATATTAAAAAAAACCGCTAAAGGCGCGCCCTCTACTCGAGAGGACGTACTTCAGGAGCTTGCACTGTCATACTCTTTGCCCAAAATACTCCTTGAACATCGAGGGATTGCTAAACTTAAGTCCACATACACAGATAAGTTGCCTTCTATGATAAATGTTCAAACAGGCCGCATTCATACGTCTTATCATCAAGCCGGAACTGCAACTGGCCGCCTCTCATCTTCAAACCCAAATTTACAGAATATCCCGATAAAAACCTCGCAAGGCCGTAGGGTCAGGGAAGCGTTTATAGCTGCACCTGGGTGTAAAATTATCGCTGCAGATTACTCTCAGATTGAGCTGCGTATAATGGCTCATCTCTCTCGAGACTCTAATTTGGTTGCTGCCTTCGTTAAAGGAGAGGATGTGCATCGCAGGACTGCCGCTGAAATTTTTTCAGTCCAACCTTCTGAGATCACTGAATCTCAAAGGCGTAGCGCAAAAGCGATCAATTTTGGTCTCATATATGGCATGTCTGCTTTCGGATTATCAAAACAGTTAAATATCGGCAGAAAAGATGCGCAGGGTTACATTGATAGATACTTTGACCGGTATCCAGGGGTGCTAAGTTACATGAATGAAACACGGATGAGTGCTGCTGATTGCGGATATGTAGAAACTTTATTTGGTAGGCGATTATATTTGCCTGAGATCAACTCTCCTAACTCGCTGCGCAGGCAAGGAGCTGAGCGCACCGCCATAAATGCACCGATGCAGGGTACTGCCGCGGATATAATTAAGCGCGCTATGTTGACTATGGATGCTTGGCTACAACAAGGTGAGTTCTTGAGTTTTATGACAATGCAAGTACACGATGAATTAGTGCTGGAAGCACCGATAAGTGAAGTTGAAATTGTTGTCAAAGTGTTGAAGGAAAAAATGCAAGATGCTGCAGAATTGTTGGTCCCTCTAGTTGTAGACGTTGGAGTTGGTTTTAACTGGAACGAGGCACACTAGCGCTTTGCAGGGAGATTTGTACTTTGGAAATAACGAAAAATAAATTTACAAAAAATGGAACTTATCAAAACAAATTGGTCTAACTTTTTGCANGTGTTATGTTTTGATACTCTCCCCCAATGAAACATGTGCACATTTGGGCTTGTAAAATATATAGCAACCTCGACTAAAACATTTAGTCGAGGTTTTTTTTAGTGCTTTTTCGGTAATCTCGGATGTTGTAAAATAGCCCGTTAAAAATTTTTAGTAGGAGGGGAGAAGGTTGATGTAAACCAGTGATCGAGAGTAACTTTTAAATCGGTTACCCCGATCTTTTTCGGAGACGAGTACATCTGAAAAGTGAGGAGATCCTCTTCAGCATCAAGATGCTTAAATTCTTGATCTACTCTGATGAGCGTATTTGTCGCTCTTCCTTTACTTACTTTATCACACTTGGTAAGCAAAGCATGGACAGGTATTCCAGCATGAATAGCCCATGTAAGAATTTGCAAGTCGAATTTTTGGAGTGGATGCCGAATATCCATGAGTAAAACAAGACCTGCCAAGCTTTTTCGAATTTGAAGATATTCACTTACTTTTGTTCCCCATTTTTCTTTGACATGTTGAGGTACTTTTGCGTATCCATATCCCGGGAGATCGACTAACCGCATTTCGTGATTGAGCTGGAAAAAATTAATAAGTTGTGTTCGACCTGGTGTTTTACTGGTTCGCGCTAAACCTTTGATACCGGTGAGGGTGTTGATTGCACTTGATTTTCCTGCATTAGAGCGACCGACAAAAGCAACTTCACATCCCACATCAGCAGGACAACCATCCAGCGAGGCCGCACTTACTAAAAACTTAGTACTTTGGTAGCCAACGAGTGTCTTCGACATAAAAAGACTCATTTAAGCAACAAGAAAATTTAGTATATAATAAGCGTCTGTATGGTCAACGTTCGTTTAAGGTTATAGCTCATTTAATCAAATACATGGTGTACACACTTAATTTCAAGAGAAAAACATGTCGATTACGAAGTATATACTCATTGCGTTACTAACGCTCTTCTCCTTCAATATGCCAGTTATGGCAAAGGGAGATGCCGCTGCAGGCGCTTCAAAGGTAGCAGTTTGTGCGGGATGCCATGGAATGGATGGTAATAGTTTGGTGCCAACTTTTCCTAGACTTTCTGGTTTGGGAGAAAAATATTTATATATGCAACTTCGACACGTTCAGAAGGGTGAAAGAATAATAATGTCGATGACGGGCATTCTTGATGCCTCATCGGATCAAGATTTATGGGACATGGCGGCCCATTACAACGGTAAAGAACGCAAACTCTCAGGAGCTAAAGATATTACATTTACTGGAGTAGATGACCCTGACGATGCTCTTGCTCTTGGTGAGCGAGTATATCGTGGTGGTAATCTGCGAAGTGGTGTGCCAGCTTGCACGGGGTGTCATTCCCCCAGTGGGTCTGGAAATGGTCCTGCTGGCTATCCCGCTTTGGGCGGTCAGCACGCCGAGTATTTAGAGCAACAATTACTCGCTTATCGTAATGGAGAGCGAGATAGTGGAAATAATGCCAGGATAATGCAAGGGGTGGCGGAGTATCTAAGTGATGGTGAGATAAAGGCCGTTGCAAACTATATTGCAGGTTTGAATTAAGACGCAAGCGTCCAATGGTGAGGAAATTATAGTATGAGAATCTTGAAGAGAGTCGCTTCTGTGATATTGTTTTTTCAGGCCTTTACTTGCGCCGCGCAAAATGAGAAATATGAAGCAGGAGAACACTATGAAATACTACCTCAGGTTGTAAGGACAGCTGATCCCAAAAAGATTGAGGTGAACGAAATTTTTTCCTACATTTGTGGGCACTGTTATAATTTCCAGAGTCAAGTACATGATTGGAGTCTTGCGCTTCCCGATGATGTTGATTTTCAGAGGACACATGTAATTTGGAGCGCTGAGATGGAGGCTTTCGCGAAGGCTTATTACAGTGCGATTTCGCTGGGAGTACTTGATCAAGTGCACCTGGATATTTTTGAGGCACATCATCTAAAAAAGCAGAGGCTTCGTGGTGAAAGCGATTTCAGGGATATATTTGTTGAAAATGGAGTGGATGTAACTGAATTTACCCGAATGTTTAATTCTTTTGGCATAAGAAGCATGGTTAATCAGGGAAAAGCACGGGTTAGTGCATTTCGCACAAAGGGTACCCCGGAAATCGTTGTGGATGGAAAGTACCGCGTTACATCTCGTTTAAGCGGAAGCCTTAAAGAAATGCTCGATGTGGCAGGTTTTTTAGTCGAAAAGGAACGCCGAGCAAGGAAAGCTGGTTAGCAAATTTAGTTAAACAATGCTGCAAGTTTTCGCTTTTAGGGTATTTAAACTTTCTTTTAAAGCGCTTAATTTAAAATGTATAAACTAATAAATTTAACTTCGGTAGAGGAATATGAAGCCCACAGAGAAACCACATAACCCGAATTTTTCATCTGGTCCATGTGCCAAACGACCGGGATATGATGTGGCAAAGTTAAAAATCGAAACTTTAGGTCGCTCACATCGTTCAAGCGTTGGTAAGGAGGCGCTGCGTCAAGCGTGTACTCGAACAGCAGAAATTTTACACCTGCCTAAAGATTATAGAGTAGGAGTGGTCCCTGCATCGGACACCGGTGCTGTAGAATTAATAATGTGGTCGGTACTAGGTGAACGACCGGTAGACGTATTTGCCTGGGAATCGTTTGGTAAAGATTGGGTCACAGATATTACTGAGCAACTCCAACTAAAATTTGTTGAAAGTTATCTTGCTGATTACGGCGAATTACCGGACATGAGGCAGTGCAACCCAGAAAACGATACTGTCTTTACTTGGAATGGTACCACCTCTGGAGTTCGGGTTCCTAATGCCGACTGGATCTCTGATGATCGAACAGGCTTGACAATTTGCGATGCCACTTCTGCGGTTTTTGCAATGCACTTGCCGTGGCACAAGCTAGATGCGGTTACCTACAGTTGGCAAAAAGTACTTGGGGGTGAAGGTGCTCATGGTATGTTGATTCTGAGTCCTAGAGCGGTGCAGAGACTTGAAAGTTATACGCCACCTCGGCCGCTCCCAAAAATTTTTCGCCTGACGAAAGGTGGTGCTCTTAATGAGGGAATCTTCCAAGGGGCGACAATTAATACCCCCTCAATGTTGTGTGTTGCCGACTATTTAGACGCCCTCGATTGGGTGGAAAGCTTGGGTGGGGTTGAGGCTACCATCAACAAGTCAGAAGAGAATCTTCTTGTGATAGAGACCTTTGTCAATCAGCGGCCTTGGATCAATTTTCTCGCGAAAGAGTTAGATCAAAGATCGAACACTAGCGTTTGCCTTACTTTAGATACGGAACCACACAAGGTGATTGAAATAACGAAGCTACTCGCGGGTGAGGGGGTGGCTTATGATATTGGGGCATATCGAGATGCGCCTGCGGGCCTTCGTATATGGTGCGGAGCTACTGTTGCACAAAGCGACTTAGAGGCGCTAATGCCTTGGATCGAGTGGGCCTTTGACACTGTCAATAAATAGAGAGAAAAACTCGTTATGTATAAAATCCGTTCTTACAATTCCCTTTCTGAAAAAGGTTTAAAGTCTTTTCCATCAACTTACAGCGTGTCGCCGGACTGTGATGAGCCTCTAGGGTACATATTACGGAGTCATAAACTGCACTCTGAAGAAGTGCCCGAGAGTTTGCTTGCCGTGGCACGCGCTGGAGCGGGGGTGAATAATATTCCAGTTTCGGATTATACCTCAAGAGGTATTGTAGTATTTAATACCCCAGGCGCGAATGCTAATGCAGTAAAGGAGTTGGTAGTTGCCTCGTTGATATTATCATCACGCGATATATTTGGCGGAATGCAGTACGTTCAGCAGTTGTCAGATATGGATGATGCCGCTGCAATGGGTCGGATGCTAGAAAAAGAAAAAAAGCGTTTTGCGGGTAGAGAGATTACAGGGAAGACCCTGGGAGTCATAGGCCTTGGGGCTATTGGTTCAATGATTGCTAATTTAGCCGCGAACCTTGGCATGAAAGTAATTGGATATGATCCTGCTATCTCCATAGAGGCGGCATGGCAACTATCTAGCCGAGTCGAGCGCATGGACACCATAGAGCTATTATTGAAGCGCGCAGATTTTGTTACGTTACACGTTCCCGCGATCGCTTCGACAAGAAATCTTATTAATTTAGGTAAGCTCTCTTTAATGAAATCTTCAGCCAAACTTCTTAATTTCGCCCGGGAGGAGGTTGTCTCCACCTCTGACCTGATATCAGCTTTAGATGGTGGAGAGTTAGGTGGTTATATCAGCGACTTTCCTACCCCAGGTCTCGTTGGCCGCAATGACGTTTTGTTGATGCCTCATATCGGAGCTAGCACCGCTGAGGCCGAAGAAAATTGCGCAGTGATGGCGGCAACACAGTTAATGGATTTTTTAGAAAATGGCAACATTGTAAACTCAGTAAACTTCCCAAACACGTCACTTTCTCGAGGGTCTGGAAGTCGATTTACGTTTTGTAATAATAATGTGCCAAAAGTCTTGGGTAATGTTCTATCTGTTTTTGCCGATGCAAATTTAAATGTTATAGATATGGTAAATCAAAGTCGTAATGAGATTGCATATAACATTGTGGATGTTGAGGGTGACATTGGGAAGAACATAACGGAGCGTGTGGGTCATGTTGAGGGTGTGATCGGCGTGAGGTGTCTCGATTAATAAGCAGAGAAAGCGGACTAGGAACTAAAATTTTTTGAGCGTACAGATTTTCGGTACCCGCCGGGAGAACTACCTGACCACTTTTTAAAGCGTGACGAAAACCAGCTTTGATTGCTATGTCCACTGAAATTAGCCACCTCTAAAATCGATAAGTCAGTGTTCTTTAGTAGTTCGCAGGCGAAATTCATGCGTACCTCGTTTAGGTAATCACTAGGACTCTGTCCGGTGGCAGCTTTAAATCGTCGGTTAAGCGTTCTTTTGTTCATGCCTATGCTAGAACTTAAATGCCGTATAAGTGAGTGTTTGCTCATATTATCTTGGAGCCAGATCTTTGCTTGCATGATAGCCTCGTCAGTTAGTAAGGATTCTTCTCCGTCACTATATCCGATCGCGCTAGACAGGTTCCTTATTTCGTGAAAGAAGTGTCGTTGCGCCTGTCGTGCAATTACACGGCCAAAGACCCTTTCGACGTGCAATACGATTATTTCAGCCATAGCATTAATACTTGCCGCACAGTATATGTTTCCGGTTTTGGTCGTAAAATGTTGCCTTTGAAGCAACACATTTGGATAACTTTTTTTGAGCTGATCAAAATAATGCCAGTGCGTGGTTACTGGTTTATTGTCCAATAAACCAGATTCCGCTAGAAAACAAACGCCGGTTCCAACCGCGGTAAAAATGGTATTTAACATATGTTGCTTGGATATCCAGTCTAGTAACATTTGTGAACGTTTAATGACAGGTCGAGGATTCCTCCAAATTGCAGGTAGGTGTATGAGATCGCTCGGAAAAGTTTCCTGCAGGCCGTGTGTTGGTTGAATCTCAAAGCCAGAGGATGTGGTTACGGCTAAGTCACTAGTAGATACCCTGCGAATCACAAGGTCACGTATCGGATTTCCAGTGGCCATAGCCATAGATTGGGAAAATTTGAATATCTCTGCAGCAAGTGTGCTGCTGGATACCAGCATTTTATCGCAAAGCACTAGTGTTACATTAAACTTCATAGTGGCTTAAAAATAACATAAATTGGCTTATTTACAACAGATTTGTTATCAAACAAAAGATATACTTTAATTCGTAAATTTTTTCGGAGTTTTTATCATGAGCAGCGCGCTGCCTGTTATCGTTGGTTTTGGTGGTTACAATGCCGCCGGACGAAGCTCCTCGTTTCAGTCATATCGCCGTATGGTCTTCGATTCTCTCCCGCCAAAGGAGCAGCAGAAGACTATTGTTAGCCTCGCGTGTCTGATGGGTTTAGTACAGAATAAGAAGCTTGCCTACTTAACTCCTAGTGGTCATGAGCTGTCTGCTTACGAAGTTGATATACAATTTCGGACAGTTGTATTGGCGGGAACCCTCGTTCGCAAAACTACCTTGTTTGATCCTGCTGCAATTCGAGGAAACCGAAGAATCAGCTTCCCAGAGATAAAGGACGGATGTCAAATCTTCACTATATTGAGGCGAGATATGCCTCGGAATCCTCCATCTGACTGGCAGATCGAAGACGTGAGTGGAGGGCGGGTGAGAATAACCACAAATAACCTACAAGATGTCATGGTTGAATGTGACTACGAGCTGCTATCAAAAGCGTCGGGTCAACTGCCGGAGGGTTTAGATCTTTCTCGTCATTACAATTCTCGATTTCACCCACGGGGACTGCAAATGGCATTGCTTGGATGCAGTGATGCACTCCATTCCACGGGCTTAGACTGGCAGAGAATTTTGGAAAGCGTCCGCCCAGATCAAATTGGAGTTTATTCTTCTAGTGCTCTGAGCCAAATAACGGAAGACGGTTTTGGTGGATTGATGCAAAATCGTCTCCGTGGCAAGCGCACTACAACTAAACAGGTTGCCCTAGGCCTCAATAGTATGCCGGCCGATTTTATTAATGGGTATATTCTCGGAAGCGTTGGACACACTGAAGCTGTAACAGGGGCATGCGCAACCTTTCTTTATGTGCTTCAGGCTGCTTTGAGAGATATTCGTAGCGGCCGACGCCGTGTAGCAATTGTTGGAAATGCAGAGGCCGGTATTACTCCGGAAATTTCAGAGGGTTTTGCGAACATGGGAGCTTTGGCTGATGATGAAACTCTGTGCAAGATCGATGGGACGCTGACCCCGGATTACCGGCGCGCCAGCCGCCCTTTCGCGGAAAATTGCGGTTTTGTCCTCGCAGAGTCGACGCAATATATCGTTTTAATGGATGATTCGCTAGCTATTGAGTTAGGCGCTGATATTCATGGTGCCGTTACTAATGTCTTCGTTAACGCAGATGGCGTAAAAAAATCTATTTCTGCGCCCGGAGTTGGGAATTACCTATCTTTTTCGCAAGCGGTTGCTGCTGCAATTGCCGTAGTTGGTGAGGACACCGTCAAGTCCAAGAGTTTTGTTCATGCTCATGGATCGAGTACCCCAGCGAATCGAGTTACTGAGTCAGATTTAATACAGCGTGTTGCGGAAGTTTTCGATATACATGACTGGCCAGTTACCGCAGTGAAGGCTTATGTAGGACATTCTATCTCCGCCGCGAGTGGCGATCAGCTTGTTTCTGCACTTGGCACATTTAAGTACGATATAGTTCCCGGTATAAAGACCGCCCAAAATATTGCGTCTGATGTGTCTCAAGAACGGGCAATATTTCCGATAGCAGATTTGGACGTTAGCGGCCGGCCGATGGATGTTAACTTTATAAATGCTAAGGGTTTTGGTGGTAATAACGCAACAGCCACCGTATTGTCACCTCAAATTGTGAATAAAATGTTACGACGCCGTCATTCGAGAGGTTTTGATGATTACTTATCTCGGCGTGATCATGTTAAAACTGCGGCTACTGAGTATGCTGAACGAGCGGATGCCGGCCAGCTAGATGTGATTTATCGCTATGGTGAACCTCCTCTTGATGAGAAGGATATTTTGATTGATAAGAAGGGGGTAAGTATCTCGGGGTTCCAACAATCAATTTCCTTCGAATCGGACAATTCATGGGGGGACATGATCGACTGAGTTAGACTGTAAGACTTTATCACCAATATGCCGCTCTAGAGTTGCCACCATCTTTATTTTATATTTATATTGTAGAGATACCTTGAAAACATAGGTGGATTTCATCTTGTTGGTGCCAGATAAATTTAATGCTCTCAAAAAAGATTGTTGACTTGGAAATAAAAAAAATAAAGTTTGGGGTTCATAATGTATAAGTTCTATTTTCTCTTCGTTCTGTTCTTTATCGCTCTTAAAGTTATTTCTTTTCCGATGAATGAAAACGATTTGACTCAAGGCAAATCGGAGTCGATCGATATTTTGAATACTGAACTGGAAAAACTAAATGATGTAATTTTAAAACGCGTAAAAAATGGGGATATTCCAGGTGTTGTGGTTGCGATCAGCCGGAAGGGGAAGCGTGTTTTCTTTTCCTCTCAAGGATTGATGGACCCACAAAATAAGATTCCTATGAGACCAGATGCAATGTTTATTATGCAATCCTCTTCAAAGCCAGTAACAGGAGTTGCAGCAATGATTGCAATGGAACAAGGACTATTTGATCTTCAGGATGAGGTCTATAAGTACATTCCGAGATTTAAAGATATCCAAGTCGCGGTGCTTAAGGGAAGTAATGTTAGCCCAAATTATGTTTGGGCCACTAAAAAAAGCCAACCCAATTATTTTTGGCGTACTTTTGGGATGGTGATGGGATGGTTTTCAGACGAGACGCCATACATGTATGTGCCTGAAAATAGTACTGTTCCGGCTGAGCGTCCTGTAACTATTCATGATCTTCTGACACACACGGCTGGTGTTGGGGCGATGGGTCTTGGCCAGGCAGTCTCAGAGTGGGGTGAACTTCAGTGGGACAAGGGGGCGTGGGCAGAGAATAAGCATACGCTTCAATCCTACATTGATATGGTTGCTTTTGGGCCATTAGATTTTCAACCCGGATCGCGTTGGGGGTATAGTATTGGGCTTGATGTGGTAGCGAGAATTATTGAGATCACTTCAGGTCAACCATTCAACGAATTTGTGCATGAGCATATCTTCGAACCTCTGGAAATGCGCGATACGTATTGGTACAACTCAATTCCAGAGGAAAAACGATCTCGCATTGTAGCATTGCCTGATCCAGATAATCCTGACGCAAATTTATTAGAGAAGGCACAACAGTCGCAGTATTATTCTGGATCTATCGGATTAGTGAGTACCGCGAGTGACTTCCTCAATTTTGAGCAAATGAGAGCCAGCAAAGGCGTTTTTAAAGGAAGACGTGTTCTAGCAGAGAGTTCAGTAAATTTGATGGGTACAAATCATGAGGGAGATCTTTATACAGCTCTGGGGAAAACCAAAGTGCGGGCTGGCGCGGAGGGTATGGGATACGCCGTTTGGGTAATCCTCCAGCCTGATTTGGCATTTTTACCCTTAAGTGAAGGTTCCTCAGGTTGGGGCGGAGCCTTTGGCACTTTGAGTTGGTCTGAGCCGAAAAGGGATCTCGCGGTTGTGATAATGGCTCATGGGAGTGCGGAAGGATTTAGCAAAGAAATTGCTGAGATTATTAATGCAGCGTTTGTTCGTAAGTGAAATATTACCAGTTTTTTAATTATTAAAGCGGTGATTGATGAGTAAATTACTGATTCCATTGGTCTATCTGTTAATGAGTGTGAAGGTAGTGGCTTTTCCGATCGATTTTGACAATCTAGTTTTAATTAGACCAGAAACTGTTGGGATGTCTAGTTCTGAGCTTTTAAAGCTTGATGACGTGGTCAGAAAACATATTACCGATGATACGATTCAGGGCGCGGTGTTGGCAGTGAGTAGACATGGGAAACCTGTACATTTTCAGGCATATGGGATTTCAGATATTAGCAAAGGCTCGCCAATGAGAAAAGATAGCATGTTTCACATGATGTCATCGACGAAACCGGTGCTTGGGGTAGCGGCGATGATCGCCGTCGAACGAGGGTTTTTCAGCCCCCAAGATGAGGTTCAAAAGTATATACCAAGCTTCAAAGACATGAAGGTGGCGGTGCTTCAGGGACGAGATTCTAGCCCTAAATTAGTTTGGGCTGACACCGACAAAGAGCCCGGCTTTTTTGCCCGAATGGCGGGTGAACTGATAGGCCGGTTCACAGGCTCCTATATGATGCATGTACCGGAATATACGGCTGTTTCTGCAGATCGACCAGTAACGATTCATGATCTCCTGACGCATACGGCGGGCGTTGGTACTTATGGGCTGGGTACCGCTGTTTCAGGGTTGGGCGCGGTGATGGGGAACAAAACTGAATTTGTAAATCGCGATCATACCCTTGAGACATTTGTTGATTTTGTAGCCGAAGCCCTCCTCGATTTCCAGCCGGGAACGCGTTGGATGTATAGCGGTACAATCGGACTTGATGTAGTAGCAAGGATTATAGAAGTCACCTCCGGTCAACCCTTTAATGTGTTTGTTCAGGAAAATATTTTTAATCCTCTTGACATGCGCGATACACATTGGTGGAACGATTCTCCTGTAGAAAAACAATCTCGGTTAGTAGTGAGACCAGATAGTGGAGTAAAAGACAAAGGAAAAAAGTTCGATGCGGCGACAACGAAAAAAGCGAGAGAGAGTCGTTATTATTCTGGATCCGTTGGGCTAGTCAGCACCGCAAGGGATTACTTACATTTTGAGCAGATGTTGGTTAACAGGGGACAACTTCTCGGAAACCGTGTCTTAAAAGAAAGTTCTGTGGAACTAATGTCCACTAATCAAGTAGGAGATCTTTTTGGGAAAAACGGTAAAGGGAAGCTCGGTGGTGAAGGTTTTGGTTACACAGTTTCCGTTACGCTTGATCCTGATGCCGCAATGATGCCGAGGAGCAAGGGGGCGTTTGGCTGGGCCGGTGCCTTGGGTACGATTTCCTGGACCGAACCCAAGACCCAATTGGCAGTGGTGCTGATGGTGCAGCAACCTACTAAAAATTTTCCCTACGAAATTGCCAAAGTCTTGAGTGACGCCATTATAGACTGAATTGCCAAAAGTTTGACTAAGGGTTATACACTCGATACTCGGGGCTCTTTAATGCCGACCTCGGGAATCGACCCATGACTTCAGCTAATGATGCACTGGATCTTGGATATTGTCCCTTGTCGTCTGTGTCTTTAATCCATCGTTTTAATTGGATCCTCATCTCCTCCAGAGCTTTACGATGTTTTGGATTGCCAGCAACATTGACCACTTCGTCCGGATCATTTTTTAAGTCATAGAGTTCTTCGGCACTCCGAGGGCCATAGGGAGCCGCCTGAGCGGGCGTTAATTTTCCGGTGGTTGCGAGATCACGGATCTTTAAAAAATATCCAAACTTATCCGGAAAATCTGCTGCAAAGAATTCTCTATACCCCCAGTTAAAGAGAGGTCGATCTGTCATAAAGTTTCGGATGTAATGATAACGATCGCCCATAACGGATCGCACCCTGTCGATAACGTTTGACATTCGATCTGCAGACGAAAACACATAATCGCGCTCGTAATCGTCAGCAAAAACATCTTTAGAGTCCATAAATGACGGAATTTCTAGTCCAGCTAGGCTCAATGCTGTTGCAGTTATGTCGAAAAGGTTTACCAAATCTTTGCGTCGGGTACCCGGAGTAATTTTACCTTGTGCACCTGGTCCTGAGATAATAAGGGGAACATGGAGACCCTCCTCGTAACAGAATTCCTTACTCCTAGGTAGATTAGAGCCATGGTCGGAAAATAGGAAAATTATTGTGTCCTCCCAACGACCGTCTTCTTTTAGGCTTTGAATCAAAAAACCCAGTTCGTGATCTGTCTGGAGAATACTATTGTAGTGTCCTGCGATTTTTTCTCGGACCTCCGGTATGGCAGGGTACTGTTTAGGGACCCGTACATCTCTCGATTTCACAGGGGTATATCCTAGCGACTTGAGTCTTGGAGCGAGCGTACTTCCGTCTCCTTTCCCACCGGAGATCGAAGTCTGACCAAAGAAAGACACGCCTGCAGGTATCTCACTCCAGTGACCGTCGCCACGATCTAAACGGAAGTTTCCTTTGTTTTCAAACTTTTTAGATTGACTTTTAGCTGCCCGTGTTTTTTGTTGAAGGTGAGTTTTTTCGCTCGTTATAATAGGATTTTTGGGGAGAGAATATAGATCAGACCGGTTATAAGAAAAGTTAAAGTCGTCTTTTCCATCATTATAGGTTTCATAGCCGGCCTCTAGAAATAGCGTCGGCACAGTTTTTACATTGGCTGGAAGATATATCTGATTCTCAGGGATCCTGCCAGACCGGTGATCATGAGCACCAATTCTAATGGGATAGCTGCCGGTCGCTATGGCAGACCGACTTGTACTACAAACGGGCGCAGGGGCATATGCGCGTTCAAAAACCGCGCCTGTATCAGCGAGATTATCGATATTGGGAGTTTGTACAAGCATGTCTCCGTATGTTCCATACCAAGGGTGCTGATCATCGACCCAAACCCAAAGGATATTGGTTTTTTGTGCAATTACGGCGCTCGCCGCGCCAGGAAAGAAAGCGCTTAATATTGCCACTGCTGTTACTTGCGTTAAAGTATTTTTAAAACTAAAACCAACCATAATTTTTAAATTCATGACTTAGATGAAATCTGTATAAGCAACTTTCCTTGCTCGCCCAAAAAAGTCATCCCAGTCCTCCTCCGATAGCATATCCGGTTCTCCGATCGATCGAGCTAATATATAATGTTTACAGATCTGCTCAAGGCGTTCTGCATGGTCAATAGCGATTTCAAAGTTGTTACCTCTACAAATCATACCGTGGTTTCCAAGAAGGCATGCTGCGCGGTCGGTAAGGGCTTTCGCAGCACTCACGCCAAGTTCCTCGGTTCCGAAGGTTGCATAGGGTACACATGGTACATCTGAACCACCGAATAGGCCAACCATGTAGTGAAATCCGGGCAGCGGAAGGTTGTGAACAGCGAGCGCCACACAGTGGTCTGAGTGGGTGTGGATGACTGTATCTGCTTTCTCCTGATATCGGTAAATTGCACTGTGCATCCGCCACTCAGAAGATGGTTTTATTTCACCCTCGTAGCTTCCGTCCTCTTTCACGAATACAACTCTATCAGCATTGAGGTTCTTTGCAGAGGCCCCAGAACAGGATATGAGCATGCCACCATTAACGCGACAGCTAACATTTCCGCTGGACTGTCTCATGAGATCGCGTTCTGCGACCTCACGGTAAGCGTCCACCAGAGATTGTCGCTCAGCTTGCAGTGCTTTTGGCATTTTCTTACTCCTTATGTCAATCTACATTTTGTCTTGTATACCGGTCTTCCAATAAAAGTAGGATATTGCGCGTCGAGGATGACCACTTTCGTTGCCGCAAGACCAGTGTATTGTCAGCGCGCTGTGAATGACCGCATCCCCGGGTTTAAGTTCGGCGGCAACTGCATCTTTTGACTGCGTATCTATGCCGGAAATAAAAGTTTTGATGGGATACTTGATTTTGTGTGAGCCCCGCAAATAATACAAACATCCGTTCTCTATTTGCGCCTGATCGAGGGCAAACCAGATCGTAGCCCCTGCGTCAGGTTCCCGATAACTTCCAATGACGTCGACGTGGGGGCTAATGCCGTGAGGAGACCCGTCCGGTCGGTCAAACCAAGCTGCAGAGACTCCCTCTATCTCCCCGTTGAGGAGATATTTCATGAGCGACACGTGGCTCCCCTGTGCTAGCTGATGATTAAACCATGGGTCGCGTTTATCCAGACTCTTGATTATGTTTTTATAGGCCGATTCGTCATTATTACCATCGAGCAGTTCGTCTGCCGCGGAGAGGGCACGGTCACGCAACTCCGAAAGCGCTCGTAAATCGAGGAGATTTCTTAAAATTACAAACCCGTCTCTATCGTAATTCTTCTTTACTGACGCAAAGTTCAGCTTGTTAATGCTGGACATTTGTATCATTGAAACTAGATGGGCGGTCACGTTCCAAAATGGTATTAGCGCTCTCGACATCTACTTGTGAAGCTTCTGCGCTTAATTCTGGTCTGTAGTAGGTTCTCTGAATCTGTCCATCATGCGGCGTAGAGGACATCTTTTTTTCGCTGATTGAAAGGGATCCTTCTATGGATGTTTCATAATGGATGACGGTCTGTAGAAGGGTCATTAGTAACTGAAGTCGGTTATATGTCAGGACGCGGAATCCAGAGGGATCGAAGGTCTCACGAAAGGCTGAGTGTAAGGAAATAATATCCTTCATAGAAAGGTATGATTCTACCAGCCCCATTACAGCCTTGCGCGATCGTAGTTTCGTCTGAGAGGTCAATAAGGGACTCGAGGCAGTTCCGGTGAGGCGGCTGCTAGATTTGAGCGCTATGAGGCTTAGCCGCCGACTACACTCAGGCAGTCTGATTGGTACCGACCCAGCATGCATAAATAGATCCATATCGGTCTTAGTAGTTCCCATGAGTCCTTCGGGCACAAGCTTAAACATCATCTTCCCATATTTTGTCTCGACGGCCTCGGTGAGCTTGCCGAGTGATTGCAGTTCAGTTCCATGCACTGCTTTAAAAGAGCGGTCGCGCACAAGAGCTATGAAATCAAGGCTAGGTTCGGAGACAATTGCCTTTATCGAACCTGTGTCCACAGTCTCATCATCAAGAAAAAACATCCCTCTTCCTGCTGTGGCAGTGTGTACCTGCATGATTGCGTTCTTGATTTCTTGAGCATCACTCTCATAATCCGGCACACGGTCGGACCAAACCCGCGCCAGAAGGGGTGTGTAGGTATTAGACTCAGGGTCACTTGCTAGAATCTCACACACCTTGAATGCAGATTCTGAGTCGACAAGAGATTTAGGTAGATATTCAATCTTACAGGCATATTTTTTGTGCAACTCATAGGTGTGGACAATAAGTCGTGTGTGTAGATTAACGTTTTTGGCACCGATTTTTAGTAAACCAAAACCGAGGTTTTCGGTTAATATTAGATCATCAAGATTCCTTGATAGTCTTTTATGGGTTGCATGGAGGCGTATCTTCTCGTTCAAACCCCTCGCAACACTTGTTAAGTTTACAGACTTTGTAAGGCGTATTCCCGTTAGCATATTACAAACAAACTTGTAGCTTACTCTGCCCAAGTTAGCACCCGGAACCTGAGAGCAAAGTGTCTTGGCAAATTCATCGATCTGGGGCCGGCGGTCATCCGACTGGATATCGGGGAAATTAGGTTGCATCAGATTTCACTCATTTATTACTGATGTCTCATTTAAATTTGGCACAGCTGTAGAAATTTAAGTTTTTGAGTCTCTGTCATTTTGTTGAATATGGGCACACCCAGTTCTGTGCATGGGAGCTCCGAGAATTCCGGTGAAGGGCGTTGGAGACTTGCGGCAATATTATGCAGTCCCGTGGTCTTGGACTCTGGATCGTCGCCACTAAGTGCAGCTATTATGGATTTTGGCCAAACACTATTCATGATATCAACGACGGTAATCGGGGAGCCAATATGCTCTTCAATTTGTCGTTTTAATATTTCCTCCTCTGAGCTACGTTGTTTCTGACCGGAGGAACCGTATTTACTGCGCGACTGGTTACATATGAACGCCCATGATGCTTTAACATGGAAACCTGGGAGTGAAAGACAGTGCTCAGGCACCCCTGCGCCACCTGATACTACACCATTATCTACCATAAAATAATAACCTGAGACGGGCCAAGCCTCTGAAACTATTCGTGGATGAGGATTAAGATAAAGTTCCGTGAAAGCCCACCGCAGGTCTGAGGGAAGATCAACTTTCTGAAGCATTTTTGCGCCACAAATGCCACAAGCTTCACACCAAGCTTTAGAGCCAAATTCACCCACTTCTTGAGTCGAATTAGAATCGAAATTACTCACAAAATACCTCCCTACACCTTAAATTATTATATCTTTTCCTTTTACTCTGCCTCGAAAGATTTTTTTAAGCAAACTATTAATGATGTAAATTCACCCAATATACATGGATCATCTTAGCAGTTTCTCTATTTAGAACACAGTTATGAGCTTTTATTTAAAGCGCCCAATCAATTTCGACACCATCCACAAAATAGTAGTCCGCTTTTTTCGAGCCTACGGCCGGCCAAGCAGGAGGAATGTTATCTCGGTCCCAGAGCCTGTAAAGATCTGTCATCCTCGTTACAACATCCGGTCGTTCGGTGGCAAGGTTATCGATTTCGCCGATGTCGTCAGATAGGTTATATAGCCAATATCGCTCACCCGCATAGATCAACTTCCAGTTCCCCTCTCGGATGGCCCAGTTTGGTCCGTTTCGCCAATAAAGTTCGCTGTGAGGCTTGAGACTGCTCGAACCGTTAAGGTATGGCAGGAGATCTACCCCTTCAATAGAGGCTTCCTCGGGAATACTACCTCTAGCGGCAACAACTGCGGTGGGAAGGACATCCAGCGAGCTAACGGGATTGGAATAAATACTCCCTTTTGGAATTTTTTTCGGCCATTTTATTGCGAAGGGTACCCGTACGCCGCCCTCGAACAGAGTATGTTTTCCCAGACGGAGGGGAGCGTTGCTAGCGTAGTCGGCAACCCCCGCTCCGTTATCGCTTAGAAAAATAACCAGAGTGTTCTCTTCTAGCCCTGTCTCTGTAAGCGCATCGAGGATCAAGCCGATTCCGTCGTCGAGAGATGCGGTCATTGCGGCATAGATACGTTTTTGTTCGTTTTCAATTTCAGGGAAACGGTCATAGTATTCCTGTGTTACCTGAAGTGGGCCGTGTGTGGCAGTGTAAGGGACATATAGGAAGAATGGGTTTTGTTTGTATTTCCTTATGAATGCCACAGCCTCTCTCGAAAACGCATCGGTGAGGTAATCAGGCTCAAGGACTATTTGCCTGCCTCTAAAAACGCGGCCTGCCCCTCTTCCTTTCCACGTTGAGTCGTCGCCTGAACGCAAGAACCAAACTGCTATGTCACTAAGACCTTGCTCTTGAAGAGCATTGTGGATTTGGTTCGACGTCATTTTAGACAACTCAGATGTAGGTATTGTCTTTTCGAGAGCTTTTTTTGCTATATATTTTGTGAAGTTGAAAGATTTTACATCTGTTCGAGTTGGGTCGGCGTAATCAGTAGCAGCGGCGATAATACCGTACCACTCATCAAAACCGCGTTCTAGTGGGTGAAACTCCTCGTTATTTCCGAGGTGCCACTTTCCTGTCATCCCCGTGATGTAACCAGACTCTTTAAGGTAATCTGCGATGGTTTTCTCAGACAGGGGCAGACCCGAGTCTCCAGAAGGATCACCCTCAGGTAAAAATTCATGACCAAACCGTTGCTGGTATCGTCCG
>NZIZ01000045.1 GCA_002691825.1 Porticoccaceae bacterium | reverse complement strand
CTCTAGAAAGGATTCATTCCGCGGGTAATCACCTTTTAAATTTGATAAATGATGTCCTCGATGTCTCTAAAATAGAGGCCGGTAAAATAGACTTTCACATTGAGGAATTTGCTCCTAAGGGTCTAATAGAAGAGGTGGTGGCGACTACCCAGCAGTTGGCTGAGAGCAATAATAACGATGTGAAAGTCGAGTTCGGAGAGGCATTGCCGCTTATCCGTTCAGACAANACACGTGTCCGTCAAATTGTCTTCAACTTGGTAGCCAATGCTTGCAAATTTACACATGACGGTTTTGTGAAGATTTGCGTTAAGCAAAAACTTGTAGATGATCTGGAGTATATTGATATCGAGGTGGCTGATAGTGGGATCGGTATGACCGATGTACAGGTCGCAAAATTATTCTCGTCATTTGTCCAAGCAGATAGCTCGACCACCCGCAAATACGGCGGAACTGGTTTAGGCCTCGCCATATCCAAACAGTTAGCGGAAAAATTGGGAGGGAGTCTCGAGGTTGAGAGTCAGCTTGGCGAGGGCTCTATCTTTACGGCATCGTTACCTGTTTTTACTAAAATCGAGGAAGTTCCCGCCGAGGAAGGAATCTTACAAGATCATTCTGAAAATAAAGTGCAATATACCCAAGACTTTAAAAATGTCCCACGCATTCTTGTAATAGATGATGATCCCATCGTCCTTGACATGATGAGCAAGCATCTTTCCAGTTCTGGTTTCGAAGTTTTGGTGGCTGAGGGTGGGAAACAGGGGATCGAGATGGCTCGTAGAGAATTACCTTCTGTAATAACGCTAGATATTTTAATGCCAGGAATGGATGGTTGGTCGGTGCTTAGAACGCTGAAAGCCGACGCGGTGACGGCTAATATACCTGTCATCATGGCTTCAATACTTGACGAACAAAAACAGGGATTTGCGCTTGGTGCAAACGATTATGTGTCAAAACCAATCAACCGAAGCAAATTAATGTCGGCAATTAAGCGTTTCGTCAAGATCGGATCAGACAAACAAGTGTTAATTGTGGAAGATGATGCAGATTCGAGGATGTTTTTAAATCGGTTACTTCGATCAGAGAGACTGGAGGTTGTTGAAGCCGTCAACGGAAAAGACGCATTTGATCTGCTCGTCTCAACAAAAAAGCTTCCAGAATTGATTTTATTGGACCTAATGATGCCTATTATGAATGGGTTTGAATTTTTATCTCGGATTAGGGAGGTAGAAACTTTGACAGATATTCCCGTGCTGGTGATTACTGCTGCCGATTTATCCAACAGTGACAAAGAAAGACTGCGAGGAAGCGTTGAAAACGTTATACAAAAAGATAGTGTAAATAAAGAGAGAATGCTCGAAGAGATCACTAATCTTATTTCATCGAATGCGCAATGAGGGATTAGAAATGACAAAAATTCTTTATGTTGAAGACAATGAAGACAACATATATATGCTTAAGAGACGTCTCCAAAAGAAAGGTTTTGATGTCGTAATTGCGGAGAATGGGAAAATAGGTGTTGAGATGTCNTCTTCGGAGAAACCTGACNTAATTCTTATGGACCTAAGTTTGCCGGTAATGGATGGTTGGGAGGCTACTAACATTATTAAAAGTAATGAAGAAACTGCTTCAATTCCTATCATCGCTTTGTCAGCTAACGCAATGGAAGAACATAAACAACGTGCGTTGCAAGCTGGCGCTAATGACTATGATACTAAGCCAGTTGACCTTGTNAGGTTGCTGGCTAAAATGGAGCTTGCTCTCAAGGATAGCTGATTANGTATNAAACTTTATATCTTGTGCTCAGCTTATACAATTGANTTGTATCTCTGACAGATTTAGTGATCGGTTNAAATTATCTATACTTCCTTGCCTCGTGAAATTCGAACATTGTTATCGGGTTATGGAATCGTAATTGTTGTGTTAAGTATTTGCGATATTCTCGCGATGCATTTGGATTAACTCTTAATTATTTGTGATACAGTCTTAAAAAAACATGTCAAACCTTTTCGGCGGCAACTCTAAAGCTAATTGGAAGTATGGGCGAACATCCATTACCTTTTGTTTTGAGAGTCCTTTTGGGCAAAAGCCATGGATATTTTCTCAGGCATGAGGAGGCAAAGTTGTGAAAAAAGATGTTTCTAATAACAGCTGTTGTGTATTTACTATGAGGTTATTTAGCAATTTTTTTCTAATCTTTATCTCGCCGTGTGTCTTTGCAGACCCCAGTGGTTTCGGTACATCAGCACTACTTGATTTATTTCGTTCCTTGAGCGATCTGATGGTAAATGTTATCGATCCAATTTTTGGATTTTTGAGGATGCCGGATGCCTCGCCAGGCGTTGGTTTGGTAATAGTTTTTGCGGGGGCTGGATGTTTGAGTCGAATACTTTTCATCAAATATAGAGACTTGAATATGTTAATTCAGATGGGTAGATTGTTTCCCAATTCGGAGCGCGAGTTTGCTAATCGGTATCCAGATTTTGAAGATGAGATGTTAAAATTTCCGGTTATGAGCCGAGCATGGTTTGAATTCTGCGAGACATTGGTTCTGCCAAATGAGAACTCACACAGTCAAATTTTTAAAAATACCGTTCGTCCTCATGTATTCTTTAATATTGATCGTTTAGAAATCGGTGTTGATTCGGAAAAGTCTTGGCCTAAGCTATTTGTTGGACTTGGTTTGTTTGTCACGTTATTTAGCTTGAGCTTTGCTTTTGGTGAGGCTTCGTCCGCTCGGTTTATAGATTTAGGTGCTCAGGAGGTTTTAGTTGCTGAGTTGATGGGGGCAGTCAGTGTTACGCTTTATCCCGTTATGTCTTCGGTGCTCGTTTATTTGATTCTTACTGTTGCCCTTCGACACAGTGAAAAGTCGATAACACTGCGCTTAAATCAACTTAATGACAAGATCGAGCGAGGCGTCAGATTTATTACACAAGAAGACCTCTCACAACAGTCATTGGTGTTGATGCAAAAGCAACTTGAGGCTATTCAGTCTCTCAACCATGCGTTAACCTCCGTCAAAGAATGGGAGTAATGTTTGTTTATAGTTAAAGCTTGCTAAAGGTTGGAATTGTACCGACACGATTTTGAATTGCATCGTTAACCTTGTTATCCTCTCTACTGAATGAAAAATTCATTTACGACTACCGCCGGTGATTTATTTAGTGGCAGCTAAGTTGGATGGACGAATTTATGTTTTCGTGAAGTATTCGCGTGTCAAAGGTAGTGGATTACTTTTTGGAAGTGGTTTGAACCTAAATAAATTAATGATTGAGAGAAGGTAACGGCAATGATTAGAAATTGTATGACCCAGTTTTTTAATAAGACTATATTATTACTTTTACTATCAGTAGGCTCACACAATATTGCGGCAGACGGGCATGATACGAATGTTGATTCCAACACATCAAAACTTGTAGAGCTCGAGATGCAGGTGCAAACTTTGCAAGCAAGAGAAAACGTCAAACATAAGATGTTAGAGGATAAAATTGCTATGGTTGAGGTGCGGATGGATGAGCTTGAAAAGGCAATAAAAGTTGTTGAATCGGAGCTAGCATTTTTACGTCGCGCGGTCAGATAAACTAATGTAGTCCGTTTAATTCCGATTAAAACTTTCAGTGCTTGTCAAAAAAGGGGCATCCTGCCCCTTTTTTGACCGTCTACACAAATGTTGTTGTCAGAAAAGGTCTGCGTTCATCACCTTATTCCACGCTCCGATGAAGGCGCTAGTGAACTTTTTCTCAGCGCCGCTTGATGCGTATACTTCCGTTATAGCCCTCAGTTGCGAGTTTGATCCAAACACAAGGTCTGCGCGAGTAGCCGATCTCATTTTTTCTCCTGAGACCCTGTCAACAGCCTCGAAAGAGTTACCGGTTCCATTTGGCTTCCAGCTCACTGACATATCTAGCAGCGTATTGAAGTAGTCATTGGTCAGTCGACTTGCGTCGCTAGTAAATAATCCATGACCACTCGAGCTAATACCCAGTGAGCGCATTCCACCCAGAAGAGCCGTCATTTCTGGAGCCGTAAGCCCCAACAATTGTGACTTATCCAGCATCATCTCCTCAGGAGTGGACTTAAGATCAGGATTGTGAAAATTTCGGAAGGCATCTGAGAGGGGCTCAAGGACTGCAAAAGATTCGATATCGGTCTGTTCTTGTGATGCGTCACCTCTTCCTGCTGTGAACGGCACGTTTACGCCTGTTGCTTTCTCAATTCCGAGGTTGCCGGCGAGTACGATAACATCAGCGACAGAGGCTCCAGTATTTTTAGAAATATTTTCATAAATTTTTAGCACTCGCTGGAGTTGCTGCGGCTTATTTACTTCCCAATTTTTTTGCGGAGCTAAACGGATACGCGCTCCGTTCGCGCCTCCACGCATATCAGATCCTCGAAATGTTGATGCACTAGCCCAAGCAGTCTCTACCATCTCTTGGATAGACAGCTCGCTAGCTAAGATTTGGGATTTGACAGAATCTATATCATAGTTGGTGCGTCCCGAGGGAACTGGATCTTGCCAAATTAATTCTTCATTAGGCACTTCAGGCCCCATATATCGGCTTTTAGGCCCCATATCTCTGTGAAGAAGCTTGAACCATGCTCTGGCAAATGCGTCTGCAAATTCCTCTGGATTTTCATGAAATCGCTTTGAAATTAGCCTGTAACTGGGATCTTCTCGCATCGCAATGTCAGCTGTTGTCATCATAGTAGGCACCTTGACGGAGCCATCTTCCGCGTCAGGTGCCATATCCTCAGGTTTTTGATCGATGGCGTGCCAGATATATGCTCCTGCTGGGCTTTTGACAAGCTCCCAGTCGTATCCGAAAAGGAGATCAAAATAGCCGTTATCCCAGACGGTCGGATTTGCTGTCCAAGCCCCCTCAATGCCACTAGTGATGGTATCCCGCCCCACGCCTGATCCATGGCTACTCTGCCATCCAAATCCCATCTTCTCGATCGGCGCACCTTCAGGCTCGATACTCACATGTTCCTCAGGTGCTGCACCATGCGCCTTGCCAAATGTATGTCCACCAGCAACAAGTGCAACGGTTTCCTCATCATTCATCGCCATCCTTGCGAATGTTTCTCTTATATCACGAGCGCTGCCGATAGGATCTGGGTTACCGTCAGGCCCCTGCGGATTCACATAAATCAATCCCATTTGTACAGCAGCTAACGGGCTGTCGAGTTCGCGCTCGCCCTTATAGCGCTTGTTATCGAGCCAATTGCTTTCGACACCCCAATGAATATCCTCTTCAGGACCCCATATATCCGGGCGGCCTCCGCTGAAACCGAAAGTCTTTCCACCCATTGACTCTATCGCCACATTTCCAGCCAGAATGAGTAAATCTGCCCAACTTATTTGTTCCCCATATTTCTGTTTGACAGGCCAAAGTAATCTACGTGCCTTGTCAAGATTCCCATTATCCGGCCAACTATTGAGTGGAGCGAATCGTTGCGCCCCGGTACCACCACCTCCTCGACCATCAGTGTTTCGGTAGGTACCCGCTGCATGCCAAGTCATCCGGATAAAAAACGGACCGTAGTGGCCGTAATCTGCAGGCCACCAGTCCTGCGAATCAGTCATTAAGGTATTCAAATCTTTTTTCAATGCTTGGTAGTCGAGTTTTTTAAATTCTTCTCGATAATCAAAGTCTGGATCCATAGGATTTGACTTCTGATCATGCTGATGAAGTATGTTTAGATTTAACTGATCAGGCCACCAGTCTCGATTCGACGTTCCAGTCGCGCTGTTTGTCGTCATAGCACCGTGCATTACTGGGCACTTAGGTTCGGTTTCGATCGGCATTATTTGTCTCCTCTCGGGCTAACATTTTTTTCGTCGATTTTTGTGGAAATATTGACATAATTGCTAATATGTTACAGTTAATCGATCGTAAGTAAAACTATAAAAAAAAGATTAACGTGTTCAGATTTACTTAACAAGCAAGTTGCTATGATTACTATAAAACAAATTAATTACGTCTTGGCCGTCTCTAAAACATTACACTTTAAAAAAGCGGCAGAAATTTGTCACGTGTCGCCTTCGGCGCTAAGCATGGCAATATCAGAGCTTGAAAACCAGTTAGGCATACAGGTGTTCGAACGAGATAATAAGAAAGTAATAATAACGTCTCAAGGGTGCGACGTAATCGCAAAGGCTCGAGATATCAAAAAAAAATTAGACGAAATAACAAGCCTTGGTCTAGAGAGAGCACCACCTTTAAGTGGACCAATATCTTTGGGTATTATTCCCACGGTGAGTCCATATTTGTTGCCAATAGCATTACCATGCTTACAAAAAGATTACCCGATGCTTAGTCTCAAAATAACTGAAGGACAATCTACCGAGCTGATCCGCCAGGTAGAGCAAGGAATGCTAGATATGGCTGTCCTTGCACTGCCGTTTGATGTTAGTAAGCTGGTGACTTATAAATTTTGGTCAGAAGATTTTTATTACGTTACACATGCAGATAATCTAGAGCCCGGCGAGACCCGCATTGATGTTAATAATCTAGACCCGACAGAGTTATTGCTTTTGGAAGATGGTCACTGTCTCAAAGATCATGCCCTTGCGGCCTGTAAGTTATCTGATAAGACTCATTTTGATGTAAGGGTATCTAGTCTCACAACCATAATTCAGCTGGTAATTGGCAAGATGGGTTCGACGTTGGTACCGCACATGGCCCTAGAACCGCTGACTGGATCATTTTCCTCCCTCGCCAGGCTTCCGCTGAATCAATTAAGCCCGCATAGGGAGCTGGTGATCGGCGCCCGTCCTAATTATCCGGGCACTGAAAATATTCTCCATCTCACTAGGTTACTTTCAAAAAGTTTGGCGGCGCACCACTATATTGGCGAAAGTCAAAAAAGTAGTTTCACTGATGATTTTGATTTAAATAATTCACTTGAGTTTTCAGCTGGTAAAGAGGCTAATGGAATAAGTTCACAGAACAAAGAGACTCGTCGCTGAACTACTTATCCGGACTAAAAAACGCTAAATGGCCACTTCGGTACATTGGAACGCAAAGACTAATTACTATGCTGTTTTTTTACTATCCAACTTTGTTAATAATTTCTTTTTAACGCTGGCTAAAATATTTGGAATAGAATCTGAATGATGCGTACGATCACTCGACAAGGTTCGCTCTGAGAGGTTTATGTCATAACACAGAGCCGCCGTCGACTACAATGCACTCACCTGTAACGAAGTTTGCAGCATCCGACACGAGATATAGCACAGCACCCGCAATTTCATGAGGTTCCGCATGACGCCCTAATGGTGTCTCCGCTACCGCTTTTTGATAGATTTTTTCATCGGAAAAAAGAGCTCCCGCGAACTTGGTTTTTGTTAGTCCTGGTAAAACCGCGTTTACCCTAATGTTATGTTCCCCGCATTCTTTAGCAAATGCCTTGGTCATGTTAACTACCGCAGCCTTAGTGATCGCATAGATCCCCATCGATTTCCCTGGTCTCAACGCGGCGATGGAGGATGTATTCACTATTGAGCCGCCGCCATTTTTTCGCATAAGTTTTCCTGCTTCGGAAGACATAAAAAAGTAACCACGAATATTTACATCAACAGTCTTGTTGAACGAACCAAGGTCAGTATCAAGTATGTTTCCAAAATAGGGATTTGTAGCAGCATTATTAACCAAAATATCCAGTTTACTATACTTAACTTTTATAAATTCAAAGGTTTTCCTAATATCTTCCATGTTACCAACATGACAGGCCAACGCCTCCGCGCTTCCACCATTATTCTTTATGGAATCCACAATTTTTGAGCAGCCTTCAAGCTTACGACTTGTCACGATTACGTGAGCACCTTGTTCTGCTAGCAGGAGAGCTATGGATTCTCCGATGCCTCTACTTGCTCCTGTAACGAGTGCTATTTTATTTTTTAAATCGAACAGTCTGGTTGTCATAAAAATTCTTCCCTTTGGTCTTAATTTTTCAAAATCCCGCTTCTTTGCCCAGTATTTTTTGATAATGTTGTTCACTAAGAATCTCATAATGTTTAGAATTTGGCATTCTGACGTAGATTGGCTGGTCTACCTTATCTAGGTGATATGCTTCGTTACGCAGTTGACCCTTTACAAACTTGAAGGTCTGGTTCGTCTTTTGTTCGGATTGTATTCGTAGGAACACAGGTCGAGCATAANTAGCTAAATTTTTGTCGACATATTCGGTAAACTTGCAAAGGTTGATAGTATCATCCGCTTGCATTGTGATTGCTGCCATGCCAGCTCTTCCCTCAGTGCCCGGTACCTTGACGCCATACACGTTACTCATCTCTATTTGCGGATAAGCATTAAGTATCTCGCTAACTTCGTTTGTCGAAACATTTTCGGATCGCCACCGAAAAGTATCCCCAACTCTATCAATGAACTGATAATGCGGCATTCCCATAGCGAATCCGACATCCACACGACGAATAAGGTCGCCGGTATTAAACCATCGGTCTCCCGGCTCCTTTACATTCATAAGCACTTTGGCAGATGACGCTTCTTTATTTTTATAACCGTCGTATAGGAATTTGTCATCTATCCTGCCTAGTAGAAGACCAGTTTGTCCATCCGATACCTCCTCTGGTCTCCCTCGATCATCTAAAATTATTTGCTCTAAGTCGACATCATATTTGACTATCATAGTTACCACGATTCCAGTACCGATTGTATAATCTTTATTTAAAAAATTAAGAAACGATACGTTGCTTTCGCTCGCGCCATATATTTCCGTTATGCGTTCTACGCCGAATCTCTTGCGAAAGTCGTCCCACACATCTGGTCGTAATCCATTTCCTAGCATACTTCGGATAGGATTGTTTTCCTCATCCTTGCATTTAGGTTGGACGGCGAGATATCGGCAAAGCTCGCCGACATATATAAAAAGGGTGGTGTTATATTTCTGAACTTCAGGCCAAAAATGTCGGACTGAAAAACGTCGCCGTAAAAACATTGAAGCGCCGGTATAAAAGCATGTGCATGCGCCAAGTAACAGACCCGTAATGTGGTATAGCGGTAAGCAAATGTACATCCTATCTCTGGCGGTGGCACGGAAACCTAATTTGGAATATGGTGGGTGAGCCGACATTATTCTCCGCTGGAAGATAATCGCTGGTTTTGGGAGCCCAGTTGTACCAGATGTAAAAATATATAGAGCGATTTCCCCACCTTTTATATCTCCGGTTTCTTCAAGATTTCCGGTTGGCTGCCGCTCTAAGGTAGAATTGAGGTCCTCAGCCCATGTAGGTTTGTTTTTTTTAATCGATTTGTCAGAAACCCAGAGAAAATCTTCGTCTTGCAAGGAAAGATCATTTTTGATTTCTGTGATAGCTTCCTGTAATTCTTCTCCAAATATACACTTTACAGAATCGGTGGTGGTGATACAGTGGATTAAAGGTTGTCTTAACAAGCTAGTATTTATCAAACTTGCAGCGGCACCTATTTTGGAGAGCGCAATAATCACACATAGAAATTCTGTACGATTCTCCATAAATACCGCGACACAATCCCCTCGCTTCACTCCTCTACTTTTTAAGTTATGAGCATATTGGTTAGATAAGTGATTAAATTCCCGCCACGTAAGTATCGTATTTTCAAATATGATGGCTGTGCGATCGCCGTGCTTTGCTACCGTTCTTTGCAACATTATTCCGAGCGATGATTTTTCTTGGTCGCCCGGCGGTTTAAAGAAAAGTAATGTCGGTAATATGTGTAAGAAATTGGATAAGACAGACAAGATTTCAAGAATTTTAAGCATCACATTTCAATACTGCGAAGGGGTAAAACATACCATTTGACGAAAATTACAAATTTTTTTATTAGAAAAGGTACAACAGTCAAGAAGAATGTGAGTGTAAACACACATGCCCCATAATTTTGCTACCATTTTGTCACAGTGATATCATTTTTTCTACAACCCGCAGGAAATGATCACATGAATCGGTTGAAATTAAAGCAAGCTATGTTGGCTAAAATTTTTTTATCTGGTGGTAATAGCTAAATAATGACTGCGAAAACTCCTATAAAGTTACTTGGAGCAATTCCATCTCCTTACACGAGAAAGATGCTGGCTCTACTTAGGTATAGACACATCCCCTATAGAGTGTTGTGGGGTGATCCAAGAAAGATACTCAAAGAAATAGGGCTAGATGAACCGAAAGTGCTTTTATTGCCCATGTTGTTGCTAGAAAATTCTCATGGTCATTTAGAGGTTGTTTGCGACTCGACTCCAATAATACGTAGACTCGAGACCGAGTATTTTTCCCGCGCTGTAATTCCAAGGAGTAGATGGCTTGCATTTGTCGATTACTTGCTGGAGGATTTTGCCGATGAGTGGGTTACAAAGTGTATGTTCCACTTCCGATGGCACTTTCAGGAGGATGCCGATAACGCAGGAACACTTTTGCCTTTGTACAATGATGTCCGTCAGTCTTATCAAGAATGGGCTGATGCAAAGGCTTTTACAATGGATAGACAAGTTGGCAGACTCGGTATTGTTGGGTCGAACGAAATGACAGCTGACATAATAGAAAGTAGTTATATACGGTTGCTTGAATTACTTGAGGCTCACTTTACAGAACAGCCGTTCTTGCTCGGAGAAAGACCAGGAGCCGCTGATTTTGGAATGTATGGACAACTGACGCAACTCATTGGCTTAGATCCAACATCACGTAATCTTTCTCATAAGAAGAGTCCCCGTGCTGTAGTTTATTCTGGTTTGATGGAGGATCAATCGGGTTTAGAGCCCGGCGAGGATGACTGGAACTCGCTAGCGAGCATACCTTCGACTCTTAACCCTATTTTGCAGGAGGTAGGACGAGTTTACGCTCCCGCACTACTAGCAAATTACGCCGCGAAAGAGGCTGGGGAGCCGGCATGGGAGGCCGAAGTCGATGGGATGCAATGGAAGCAGAACACTTTTCCATATCAGGCAAAGTGTTTATCTCGAATCAGAACGGAATACAGGTCGATGGATAACTCTGATCGAAGCATCGTAAATGAGCTTTTTTCTGATACAGGGTGCGAGACCTTATGGTCGAGTATTTAGGCCCAACAAGCCTGAAAATTTTTGTGGTCCGCTTAATTGTATAGGTTTTAAAGTGCGATCCTTTCATACGCTTTAATATATGGAGCAATTTTCGCCCCCGATTATAATTCACGGAAGATTTGTGCTACCCATAAGGTCTCTATCAATCTCTCTGGCCACTTCTCTGCCCTCGTTTATCGCCCTCACAACTAGGTCTTGACCTCGTCGACAGTCGGCCGCGGCATACAACTTATTTATGTTGGTTCTGTAATTGACTTTATTTGCCGAGAAGTTACCGCGTGCATCCGTTTCAGCTCCCAAATTTTCATTAATATAGTGTTCTGGCTGGAGGAATCCCATTGCGAGTAATATTAGGTCAGCCTCCCAAAAACTTTCGGAACCAGGGATCTCTTTGAGCTGCGGATCTACGGCAACGGTAAGGATTCCCTTAACGGATCCATCATCATTCCTTAATATTTCTTTGCTACTAACAGAGTACTTTCTTGGATCTGAACCAAAATGTTCCGCCGCTTCGGCATGACCATAATCGATTCGATGTATTTTCGGCCAAAGTGGCCAAGGATTATC
The DNA here is from genome assembly GCA_002691825.1 of Porticoccaceae bacterium. GTDB lineage: Bacteria > Pseudomonadota > Gammaproteobacteria > Pseudomonadales > Porticoccaceae > TMED48. The sequence continues at coordinate 20,566 of NZIZ01000045.1, read as the reverse complement.
GGAGCTCCTGTCCGCGGGGTTTTTCGGAAATAGCTCGAAGTTTGCCAATGACTTACAACCATGACGAAGAGATGTGCCAATACAATCCGTTCCGGTATCGCCGCCACCAATGACTATAACATGTTTGTCCTTGGCAGAAATAAAGTGACCGTCGTCAAGGTCCGAATCGAGGTAGCTTTTTGTATTGTAAGTCAGGAATTCCATTGCAAAGTGCACACCCGGCCCCTCTCTTCCCGGAATATTCAAGTCACGTGGTTTTGTTGCACCCGTAGCTAACACAACTGCATCATTGTTCTCTAGCAGTTGCTCAATTGGAACATCTTTACCAACATCGGTGTTGCACTTAAAAAATACACCTTCATCACGTAACAATTGCACTCGCCGCTCAACGATATCTTTGTCAAGCTTCATATTAGGGATACCGTACATTAGCAGCCCGCCGACACGATCGTCTCGTTCATAGACAACGACTGTGTGTCCTGCCTGATTGAGTTGAGCCGCCGCTGCAAGTCCTGCAGGGCCTGAGCCAACTATAGCCACTGATTTTCCTGTACGATGTTCAGGTGGTTTCGCAATTACCCACCCTTCATCAAAACCTCGGTCGATAATGGCATTTTCGAGGTTTTTTATTGTGACCGGAGGGCTGGTGATCCCTAGAACACATGCTCCTTCGCAAGGTGCTGGGCACACTCTCCCGGTGAATTCCGGGAAATTATTGGTTTTATGTAATCGGTCAAGCGCCTCTTTCCAGCGCCCTTTATATACCAAGTCATTCCACTCTGGAATTAAGTTATACACTGGGCACCCATTATTTGATTGACAAAAAGGCACACCACAATTCATACAACGCGCACCCTGTGTCTTGAGATGACCTTCATCATGAGGTGTATATATTTCTTTAAAATCGGTAATTCTAGTAGCCGGTGACCTATAGGGTTCGACAACTCTATCGAATTCTTTGAAACCTGTGACTTTACCCATGCTAAATTCCTAACTTGTTTCTGACTAACTAACCGGCCGCTTGCTTTTGGGCTATTTTTGCACCAATTTCTGAAAGAACTCGTTTATAGTCGGTTGGCATTACCTTGGAAAAAAAATGGCGCTCACTGTCCCAATCCGCCAAGATTTTCCTAGCAACATCTGATCCTGTGTAGAGCAAATGATTTCTGATCATACTTTTCAGTTCTTTGATATCGTCTTGATCCTCTAGTTGTTCGAGCTCAAGTGTTCCGGTATTACATAATTTTGGAAAGTCTCCATCTCTATCCCAAACGTATGCTATCCCTCCACTCATTCCAGCACCAAAATTCCGTCCGGTCCGTCCAAGAATCGCTACCCTTCCACCCGTCATATATTCGCAACCATGGTCCCCCACACCCTCTACAACTGCCTTTGCCCCACTATTTCGAACACAAAACCGCTCGGCGGCAATACCTCTAAAATAAGCTTCACCTGACGTCGCGCCATAAAGAGCCACGTTTCCTAGAATAATATTTTTTTCAGCGATAAATGTGCTTCCTCTTGGAGGTCTAATAATAATCTTGCCGCCCGATAAACCTTTACCTACATAATCATTTGCGTCTCCATCAACTTGAAGGGTTACCCCTTTCACCAGCCAAGCTCCCAATGATTGTCCAGCGGAGCCGACTAATTTTACCTTTATAGTATCGTCTTTGAGCATCGTTCCATTTGTTACTTTGGCAACTTTGTGCGAAAGCATCGTACCCACAACACGGTTGGTATTTACTATCGGCAGTTCTAACTCGACTATCTGACCAAGTTCAAGGGCGGGCTTGGCTAACTTGATAATTTGGTGGTCCAACGCCTTATCGAGCCCATGATCTTGCTCGAATACACAGCGTACTTCTGTGTTGTCATAGACAATCTTGGCTGGTGCAAGCATCTTAGATAGATCAACTCCCTTTGATTTCCAGTGATCCTGAGCCACGTGGGTGTCAAGAAGATCTACACGTCCCACCATTGAGTCTACAGTTTTGAGACCCAGATCTGCCATAATTAGACGCATTTCCTCTGCAACCATAAACAGGTAATTAACGACATGTTCTGGCTGTCCTGAAAATTTCTTACGCAAATCAGCGTCTTGGGTTGCGATGCCGACCGGGCATGTGTTCAAGTGGCACTTTCTCATCATTATACAACCGAGGGTAACTAGAGGCGCTGTGGATAAACCTATCTCTTCAGCACCTAGTAGAATTGCTATAGCGGCATCGCGGCCTGTTTTAATTTGTCCATCAGTTTGTAAAACTACCCGTGAACGCAGATTATTCATTACCAGTGTCTGATGAGTTTCGGCTATACCCAATTCCCAAGGGAGTCCTGCATGCTTGATCGACGTCAACGGCGATGCACCTGTCCCTCCATCATGACCGGCTATTACAAGGTGATCGGTCTTGGCTTTGGTCACTCCGGCAGCTATCGTACCAACGCCAATTTCAGAACCCAACTTGACACTAATTCGTGCGTCTGGATTGCAGTTTTTTAGGTCATGAATCAGCTGAGCTATGTCCTCAATTGAATAGACGTCATGGTGTGGCGGTGGGCTGATGAGTCCGACGCCGGGGGTCGAATATCGTATTTTGGCAATAGTCTCATCCACTTTCCCTCCGGGCAATTCTCCCCCCTCTCCAGGTTTGGCACCTTGAACGATTTTGATTTGGATTTCATCAGAGTTAGCAAGGTACCACATTGTCACGCCGAAGCGCCCTGACGCAACCTGTTTAATGGCTGATCTCTTCGAGTCACCATTAGCCATCAGTGTAAAACGACGCTCATCCTCTCCACCCTCACCGGTGTTTGATTTGCCGCCAAGCCTATTCATGGCGATCGCGAGGGCTTCGTGACTCTCCGAAGAAATAGAACCAAGACTCATCGCTCCGGTACAGAACCTTTTTACGATTTCCGACGCGGGCTCGACCACCTCTAGTGGAATAGCGTCCCCAGCCACCTTTTTAAACCTCAATAATCCCCTGAAGGTTGCACTCCGGGTTGAATGCTCGTTGGCATGTTTAGCGAAATCCCAATAAGCTTGTTGATCATTAGTACGCGCTGCCACCTGTAGGTTAGAAATGCTTTTTGGATCCCACATATGCGTCTCCCCTCCGCGTCTCCAATGAAAGTCGCCGGGATTGGGAAGCACCTCAATAAAGTTGACGTCTCGCTGAGGGAAACCCAGTTCGTGCCGCTGAGACATTTCCTCAAAAAGTATATTAAAATCTACCCCCTGCACCCTACTTGCCGTTCCAACAAAGCAGAGAGAAATAATGTCGTCTGCTAGGCCGACCGCCTCGAATATTTGTGCCCCTTTATAGGATTGTAAGGTTGATATGCCCATCTTCGCCATCACCTTGAGCATTCCTTTTGCGACGCCTTTTTTATAGGCGTCTACAATCGATGTCATAGTGGGGTAACGACTTTTTTCAAGTAGGCCATCTTCTCTAGCTTGCAATAATGATTCAAAGGCAATATATGGATTAATTGCGTCCGCACCATATCCCGTTAGAAGACAATGGTGATGCACCTCTCGTGCCTCACCTGACTCCACAATAATTCCTATGCGTGCTCTTTCATGGCTATTTACAAGGTGGTGATGAACTGCTCCACATGCGATAAGCGAACTCAGCGCCATTCTATCGGCACTGAGCTCTTTGTCAGATAATATTATTAAAGAATACCCTTCAGCGATCGCTTCAGATGCGGAAGCACAAGCAGAGTGTATACATTCCATCATCCCCTGAGGACCCGATTTCTTCTCAAACGTGATATCTATGACCTTGGATTTCCATCCTCGGTAGTCGATGTTCTTAAGTGTATTTAATTCTTCGTTTGATAGTATCGGTGTCTTTAACTTCAATCGATTGGCATGTTTCTCTGAGCATCCTAGGACATTTTGCTCCGGTCCTACAAAACACTCGAGTGACATTACCACTTCCTCTCGNATTGAATCGATGGGCGGGTTGGTNATTTGAGCAAACAGCTGCTTGAAATAGTCATATGACATCCTCGACTTTTCAGATAGGCATGCTAGCGCCGAATCATTGCCCATCGAGCCGAGTGGATCTCGAGCCTCATTAACCAAGGGAATTAACATAAATTCCATGGTCTCAACCGTANAACCGAAGGCCTGCATTCGCTGCAGTAGATCATCCGAGAAAGANGGTATGAAAGAACTTTTTTTCACAATCTCTTCGAGATTTAAAACTTGATTTGAAAGCCAATCTGAGTAAGGGTGCTGTTGAGCAAAGTGTTGCTTTAATTCGTCATCCGGCACCATACGCCCTTTTTCAAAGTCGATTAAAAACATTTTTCCTGGCTGCAAACGACCCTTGAATTTGATATTCGATGGCTCAACTGCTAGCACTCCAACCTCAGACGCCATTATCACTCTATCGTCGTGAGTAATATAATAACGACTCGGTCGTAAGCCATTTCGATCCAGTACCGCTCCAATATAATCGCCGTCACAGAATGCAATGGACGCAGGACCATCCCAAGGTTCCATAAGTGCTGAATGGAACTCATAGAACGCCTTCTTTTCAGAGTCCATATTTGGATCCGATTGCCAAGCCTCAGGAACGGTTATCACGACAGACTCCTGTAGGCTGCGGCCTGACATCATTAAAAACTCTAAGACATTGTCAAGCGAGCCTGAGTCTGAGCAATCGGGCTCAATAATCGGGAATAATTTTTTGACGTTCTTGCCAAATAGATCAGAATAAACGTTGCCCTCTCTAGCAGCCATTTGGTTTTTGTTGCCACGTAACGTGTTAATTTCTCCATTGTGGCTTATATATCTATTAGGCTGAGCTCTGTCCCATGACGGAAAAGTGTTTGTGCTAAAACGAGAATGCACCATAGCCAAGTGTGTAGCATATCTTGGATCATTTAAATCCGGATAGAAGGGAAAGACTTGTGATGGTGTGAGCATGCCCTTGTACACAATTGTCTTGGAAGACAGAGTACAGGCATAAACAAGATCACACTGGTTTAGCTTAGTATTTTGTCTAAGTTCAGCCGTGAAACTTTTTCGAATGATGTACAGCGCCCTTTCAAATTTTTTGGAGCTCATTTCATTCGATCCAACAAATAACTGCTCGATCTCAGGCATCGCATCTAGCGCAGCTGGACCGATATTTGCCGCTGTAGACTCGGTTGGAACCTTTCTCCAAGCGATAACCTCTTGACCATATTGTCCAACCACCTTTTCTATCGACTCTTTACAAAACGATCTTTCACCAAAGTCGGTTGGTAAAAAAATATTCCCCACTGCATATCTGCCTTTAGCTGGGAGTTCAAATCCAAGTTCTGTACTTATCGATTTAAAAAACTCATGAGGTATTGCCGTCAAGATTCCTGCGCCATCGCCTGTATTTTCTTCAAACCCGCACCCTCCTCGATGATCCATCCGAGAATTAAGGTGATAGGCGTCTTGCATCAACTGGTGACTAGCCTCTCCGCGGATATTTGCTACAAAGCCTACGCCGCAGGACTCTCTCTCTTGATCGGATGAGTACAAGCCGACGTCGTTTGGATAACCTCTACGACTATCCAAGCGTTTGTGAGTGGGTGTTTCGCTTTTTTTTTCTAGCATTGAGGTTTTTCTACCATAAATCGTTGCCACCTGCTTCGTGTGCTTTGCCACTTGGCTTACTGGTTGTAAAAATACTCTCCGTATTTGAAACTGACAACCCCTCATAGCCGGTCTCAATGCTAAAGGGCCTGTTGATACCTGATTGACACGACAGTAATACGTTATTTGCTGCAAAACCGACTTACTGCTTTAAGCTCTTTTGCGGGAAAGCTGTTAGAAAAAGAATGTAGCGTTTTAACAATACCATTGACTAGAGTAAAGTCAAGCTGAGATACATCAGTCTTACATGTAAAATCTGAAGCAATAAAATGGGTTTTAGGGAGGGTCATCCATATTTCAGTATGCGTTATACTTATTTTTGTTAAGAAAAAATTTTATGGTGCAGCCTACAAAGTCTGTTTCTACACGCAATCTGATAAAGTAAAAAGATGTGATGGGAACAGCATAATTGATGTATGTTATCACCGTTACACGACGATGTGGTTGCGTATATAATTTGAGAGTATACGGCATAAAAAAACAATCAATAAGCGATGTAATGGAGTAATTCTTAATCTGGAGGATTGCGTTATGGGTGCGAATATTACGATAACAGATGTTGGTCCACGTGATGGTCTTCAAAACTTATCGAGAATACTCTCCGTGGCAGAGAGGGCATGCCTTATTAAATCGCTCATCAAGGCTGGAATTTCTTCTGTTGAAATAGGGAGCTTTGTGTCACCTCGCGCGGTTCCTACCATGGCAGATACTGATTCATTATTTAATTTGTTAGAGATTAACGATGATGTTGATTATTTTGCATTAGTACCGAATTTCAAGGGCTATCAGTTGGCGCATAATGTTGGGATAAAAAATATTGTTTTAGTTGTTTATGCAAGTAATTCAATGTCAAATAGCAATGTCGGCATGACCATGCAAGAGGCAGAAAAGTCTGCAATTAAAATAATAAAGCAGGCGAAAAGTGACCGAATCAAAATAACTGCGACTATATCTGTCGCGTTTGGGTGTCCATTTGAGGGGAATATTGATCCCGTCATTTCGGAGGAGTTGGTAGATAAGTTATCAGATGCTGGTGCGGACAGATTGGTTTTAGCAGATACAATTGGCGCTGCGAATCCACGGCAAGTATCATCTATGATGAATCGTCTTGCTGAAAAGATTGATCCTCAATTTTTGGGTTGTCACTTTCATGATACGCGCGCGATGGGCTTAGCTAATGTATATGCAGCGTCAGAGTCGGGTATTCGATATTTTGATACCTCAATTGCGGGGCTCGGAGGATGCCCGTTCGCACCAGGATCCTCTGGAAACGTAGCTACAGAGGATGTGGTAATGATGCTTGAGCAGATGGGATATCGCACTGGAATTAATCTAACTGAACTTTTATCTACATCTAAATTTGCAGCGGAACTCACGGCTTCGGAGTCTTCAGGACGAACCTCTGCCTGGTTGAATAGTCAATACCGCGGTTAATTTTGGCTGTGGCACTCTAAATTAAAAGAGATTGATGTATGGGTATTCATTGGTATCCGGGGCATATGTACAAAGCTACAAAAGCGATGATCGAGTTGTTGCCCCAAGTCGATATTATAATCGAACTGATCGATGCTCGGATACCGTACAGTAGCTCGAATCCAGTAATTGCAAAGATCGCAAAAGAGAAGGCGTGTATAAGGATAATCAACAAGGCTGATCTTGCAGATCCAAAGATTACCGCGCTCTGGCGGAAAAATATTAATGATACTAAATGCATTAAGACTCTTTCTTGCGATCTTGGGACAAAGGAACAAATCCCGCAAATTATGAACCTTTGTTGTTCCCTTTCAGTTAATAAAATTGGCCAACCTACCGTGGTATTAGTTGTCGGCATACCCAACGTAGGCAAATCTACCTTAATAAATGCATTGGCGGGCAGGCGTGTGGCTTCGACCGGTGATGAACCAGCTGTAACTAAAGGACAACAGAGAGTCAATTTGCGAAATGGAATTATGTTGATTGATACGCCGGGAATCCTGTGGGGAAAGGTAGAAAATGAATCTAGTAGCTTCAGACTTGCAGCTACGGGAGCAATAAAAAATACCGTAATGACTTATGAGGAGGTGGCAATTTTTGCAGCTAGATATCTCTTGGATAATTATCCTAAATATCTGAAGAGGCGTTTCATTTTTAGTGATATGCCATTAACTGAGTCGGATCTTTTAGATCATATTGGGATAAAACGTGGCTGCCTAGGTGCGGGAGGTAGGATAGATCGAGAACGCGCAGCCACGATTTTTATCAATGAACTACGCTCAGGTGCTATAGGAAAAATAAGCCTCGAAACTCCAGAATTGATTGATCAGGAATCATTACATTTGAAGCCCTCTTTGACTGAAATCACAGGTGCTTTGGGGGTGAAGTAGCAGTAGTGTTCATTTGTCCAGAAAAACGTCAGAATGCTTGCAGAGTGGCATTGATTACTCCCACAAAAACTCGACAATTCTGGCCAATTTACCCCTTTGGACTTGCATCTTTTTTCAAATATGTTTAATATGTTTTTTTTAAGCGCATCTTTTTACCATGCAATTGTTGATTACTTGCTTTTTGTTTCTCGTCTACCCTCTTTTAATGATATTCGTGGCGGTCCCGCATAAACTTGGTTATTTTTTTTCACAAATATTTATACACCTATTTGACTGCACTTGGAGTGATGCTGCTCTTAGCGAGCGGTTACGCAGGTTATTTTCAAGTATGGAGCAATGATGATGACATTGTGCAGTTTCAAATGTTTTGCATTGCCGCTGCCCTTTACTCTCCATTACACTTTGTTATCACACAGCCGTTTGAACCTCAGTTTCACGAGCTTCACAGTTGGATTTTAAACAGAACGTTGGGTGGACCCCCCAGCGGCTGATAGAGAATAAATATTCTCCAGAGCATTCAGATTTAATTGCATATTCGTCTGCGCAGTTCTGCAGTCGTGCTAACCGTGCTGAGATCGCTCTAAATTTTTAATCTTTCGGTCGTTGTCCTACAATAATCAATCCACTTTAGGAGGTCGATGTAAACTTCAGCTTGGTTTATTTCGTTAAAGATTTCATGTCGTCCCCCTGAATAAAGTTTCATATGTACATCACGCTGCCCCGCGCTAGAAAGTTTTTCAAATAATGTGTGTACGTCTTTCCCTGAACGACCTACAGGGTCTCGATCACCCGCTACAAGGTATATGGGAAGTTCGGGTTTCAATTTTTTAAGAGCTTTAGGGTTGAATAACCTTGAGGCCGCCGCAAAAAAGTCAAGCCAAGATTGGGTAGATATAGACTGCCCACAAAGGGGATCTTTGACGTATTTATCTACTATTAGCGGATCCCTAGAGAGCCAATCGGCTTCGGTTCGTGTGGTTCCAAAAGCTCGATTAAAACTTTTAAATGAAAGATTGTGTAGTAATTTGCTTGGTGATCTTCGGCCTAATCTTAATTTCTCGAATGTTGCAATCATTTTGCCGAAAGTATAAGTGATAGTGGGTGAACATGTTACGCCACTAAGGACTAGCGCGCGCGGCTCAATTTTACTAGCCTCTTGACATTCTTGGCTAATGTTTAGAGCAAGCAATGCTCCCATACTGTGTCCAATGATAAATGGACGCAGTCCAGTCTCTTTTTTAAGTTTGCTGAGCAACCGTTTTTGGTCATTTACTAATAAATCCCAGCTTTTACGATCGCCTACATGGTTCAAACTATTTGAGTTTAAGCCTGTTTGTCCATGTCCCCGATGATCATCTGCAGACACAAAATAACCATTTGACTGCAGATAGCTTCCCAAATTCTCGTAGCGCGCGGCGTGCTCGCTCATGCCGTGGATGATATGTATCCATCCAATTTTTTTTTTCGGTCGCCACGTATAATAATTGATGTGACAAGTATCTTCATCAGCGGAATCAAACGTGACATTATGCTTTTCCATTTCAAATTACCTAGAANNAGTTTTAATTTTTACGGCATTAGTACTTTGAATGAAACNTAANATCTTTTATTGTTTAAATTGTCTAAGTCATTTAAACACATCNTNGTGCCGAAGCTTTGAAAAACAGAAAACTCACTNANATTGATNCGCCATATGAAGGAATTTCATCGGAGCAGTATCAAACNGAAAAACGTCGTCTTCAAATTGAATTGCTACGAATCCAACAACGCCTCATAAGGGATGGCGCTCGGATGGCCNTTGTTTTCGAGGGCCGAGATGCGGCCGGNAAAGGATCTACGATAAAACGGTTTGTGGAGAACCTTATACCTTCTCACACGCAGGTGGTCGCTCTTGGAATCCCTAATGAGAGTGAATCAAAGTATTGGTTTAGGCGTTATGAACGCTATTTTCCAAGATCTGGAAATATGACGTTCTTTGATCGTTCTTGGTATTCGAGAGCGTTAATAGAGCCAACGATGGGGTATTGCTCAGAAAAGCGATATAAATTATTTATNAAAAAGGTATTGCNTTGGGAGCACANGCACATCCANAACGGATTATTACTGACAAAATTTTACTTGTCTATAAATCGAGAAACTCAGCTNTTCAGGTTTGGAGATAGGTTAAGTGATCCACTTACTTATTGGAAATTCTCTGAGAATGACCTGNATGCTCGCAAAAAATGGACAATCTTTACTAAATACAAGGAACAGATGTTTAACCATACCTCTTCAGAGATTTCTCCATGGGTGGTGATTTCAGCTAATAAAAAGCGTGAAGCGAGACTCACTGCNATGTTATATTTAGTTCGCGCTGTTGGGCGCTCCGCATTTGAACCGTTGACAGGAGAGGNCATAAAAGAGGAACATTCTNTAAGNATAGGCGGTGTCAAATTCAATAATCTTAGCCTTCAACAGATGGTAGTACTAAAAACTCTCAGAGACTCAGATAAAACTACCGCTTAATGTTACTTTGGTGGACGTAGCTCCATTGTTTTTATCTCATGCATTTTAGACCACAGGACTAACCAAGGTATCATGGCTTCAAAAACGCTGACAAGTACGCTTAGCCTTCCCGTAATAGAGTCGGCAGGCGGGTTAGTTTGTAATAGACACCATCATATTCTACTAATTTTTAAGCGGGGCAAGTGGGATATGGCGAAGGGTCGCGTCGAAGATACGAAATGCCGAGAGACAAGTGCCCTCAGGGAGGTCAATGAGGAGACAGGACTNGCGGTGAATAAACTGACTGTAGAGGGGAAGCTTGTATCTACTTGGCACACTACGCGACATCAAAATATTAAATATCTAAAGAAAACTCATTGGTTTCTGATGCGTTATGACGGAGATGATGATCAAACGAAGCCGCAGGTCGAAGAGGGCATCATAGAATGTCGATGGGTCCATTTGAGTGATTTACCAGCCTATCGGCAGTTGCTGCCGGTCCGAATAGATTATGTAGTGGATTTTTGGCATCAAAATCTTGCTTATTCCCCTAAGTGTTAGAGTGCTTCACAGGGTCCTTCAGTTCGAGTCGGTCATAGTTTCGGCGTCCTTTATTTCTTGAAGTCACGTAAGCTTGAGGATATAAAATCCTCCAGCTTTGCCACTGCCTCAGTTTTTTTACCNGCCCGCCTCAGTAAACATATATCTACATAACCAAGTGGCGGTAAATATTCATTTTCTTCNAGCAACTTTAAGCTTTTGGGTACCGTTGATTTTGCGAGTGCTGTTACACCCAACCCAGCCTCTATGGCTGACTTTATTCCTGATAAATCAGGATTGGTGTGAACAATACGCCAAGGTCGCATTATCTTATTTAGATGGAAAAAGACTTTTTCCCGATATATGCAGCCCTCTTTAGCCAAAATTAGTGGTATTTCCCTCAACTTTTCAGTCTGATGCGACTGACTGCCGACCCAGACTAACCGGTCACTACTGATCGCATTTTTTTTTGCTTTTGACGATTGATGATGAAGCGTCAGTATGAGGTCATACTTATTTTGTTGTTGTGTTTGTATTAAATTGCGACTCAAGTCGCTCACGATCTCTAGAGCAACGTGGGGATACGCTGCGTTGAACCGGCCGAGTATCGCGGGGATTAGTGTTATTGCAAACTCACTTGGTATTCCGAGGCAAACATTCCCTTGNAATTCCGGCTTTCGGTACTCACTGATAATCTCATCATTAATTGCAATGATCTTTCGGGCACGNACACATAATTTTTCTCCATCAATAGAGGGNACAAGCCGCTTTTTTACTCTCCGGAAAAGTGACGATTCGAGAGTTTCCTCAAGCTTTTTTATTTGTAGGCTTACCGCCGGCTGCGACCGTCCTATTTGGTCGGCGGCGGACGTCACACTCCCAGAATCGTAAACAGCTAGGAAGGTTCTAAGAGCATCTGTCGNAAGATTTCGCATACAANAATAATATTTAAAATCTTAATTAAAACATATAAATTATTAAATTTACAAATGGATTTCGGTTGATTAAATTTATCAAAGCGTTGGTGAGGCGGTAGCTGTTGCTTAATAACTTAAAAAAAACTTGTCTGCATAAAATGCACCTCGATTTCGGGGCAAGAATGGTGCCTTTTGCCGGATATATGATGCCGATGCACTACCCTAGAGGCATTCTGCAAGAGCATCTTCACTGTAGGAAGTCTGCTGCGCTTTTTGATGTCTCGCATATGGGGCAAATAACTGTCGAGGGTCTTGATGCCGCACTGCAGTTAGAAAGACTCATGCCAACTGATCTTTTGGCATTAAAGGTAGGCGATGCTTGTTACACGTTTCTGACTAACAAAGATGGCGGTGTGATCGATGACCTTATTGTTACTCGGGTTGAAGTTGATACTTTTTGTTTAGTATTGAATGCATCGAACAAGTTTGAGGATTTACGGCACTTGTCCGAAAACTTACCTANCTTGAATATCCAGTTGGATGATCGTGCGCTAATAGCCNTCCAGGGGCCCTCTGCATCGGATATTTTGGAATCACTNACGTCTGATCTCGATTCTCTCTCGTTTATGCAGTCCCGAGNNAGCCGCATTGGTAGCGTCGATTGCTCGNTATCCCGCACCGGATACACAGGAGAGGACGGTTTTGAAATATCNATGTCACCTGATAGAGCATCCGAGGTAGTGCAGATCCTTCTCAAAGATGAGAGAGTAGCCTGGGCTGGACTCGGTGCACGAGATACTCTACGTCTTGAATCTGGCTTATGCCTGCATGGAAAGGAGCTGTCTACTAATATCACACCGGTTGAGGCCGGTCTTGGTTGGAGTATTAGTCCAAGTCGGTGCCTTGGTGGCAGCGCTGAGGGTGGATATATAGGCTCGNAAAAAATAATGCAGCAGCAACGTGATGGTGTTGACTCTANGCGGGTTGGNNTGACGGCTCAAGGNCGTGCTCCTGTAAGATCCGACACATTATTGTTTANTGATTNTGGNAAAATTGTTGGAAAGGTAACCAGTGGTAGCTTTTCTCCTATTTTGAATAAGCCCATTTCGATGGCTTACGTTGACACTGAGTATGCGTCAAAGGGTACCAAATTATTTGCTAAGGATCGTCGTGGAAATCGAACCCTTTANACAGTGCCGATGCCTTGGGTAAAGAAGCGCTACAAATGCTCTTAATTTTTATTCGGTTAACGNAANACGGTAACGAAGAATNTTCCTTCCTTTACAGGAGATAATCTTATGAATGCACAACTCCCTCCAAAAATCCCNACAAATATAGAGCTAGAGAAAATATTGAGCCCTGAATCTTTTCAATCTCGCCACATTGGTATCGATAGAGAGCAGAGTAGTTCAATGTTACTAGAGTTGGGTTTTGAAAACTTAGATAGCTTCCTTGAGGCTCTCGTTCCAAAATCGATCCGATCCGGGGAAAAGTTGAACCTAGCTGAATCTATTTCGGAGACCGCAGCAATAAATGATCTATCAGCGATTGCAAAAAAAAACCTTCGTTTTGAATCCTTAATTGGTCAGGGATATTATGGTACCGAGACACCTTTTGTTCTCCAACGGAATATCCTTGAAAATCCAGCTTGGTATACAGCTTATACACCCTATCAGCCGGAGATATCACAGGGAAGGCTTGAGGCACTGATTAACTTTCAGACAATGGTAAGCGATCTTACCGGTTTCGATATATCGAATGCCTCGATGCTAGATGAGGGGACCGCCGCTGCCGAGGCCATGAGTATGGCGAGGCGCGCCTCAAAAAGTGCCAGTAACCGTTTTTTTATCGATCATGATTGCTTCGTTCAGACCATATCCGTTGTTTCTACTCGAGCAAAAGCCGCAGGATTTGAGGTAGTTATAGGTGATCCACAAGCGGATTTAGCAGATCTTGAAGTTTTTGGGATTCTGCTTCAGTATCCGGGCAGCTCTGGGGAGATTCGCGACTTCTCTAGAGTAATCGAAAAAGCTCATAGCGGCTTGGCGAAAGTGATTATGGCTGCGGATATTTTGTCACTATTATTGCTCAGGTCCCCCGGAGAATTGGGTGCTGACATTGCCGTTGGTAGCACTCAGCGGTTCGGTGTTCCAATGGGTTTTGGTGGTCCTCATGCTGGATATATTTCCACAAGAAGTGAACTGAAGCGCTCTATGCCTGGTAGGCTGGTCGGTTTGTCTATCGACCGAGACGGAAAACCTGCATATAGGTTATCTTTACAGACTCGCGAGCAGCATATTAGGCGGGAAAAAGCAACATCCAACATCTGTACCGCCCAAGTCTTACTTGCGGTTATCGCATCAATGTATGCATGTTATCATGGTCCTTTAGGACTTAAAAAAATAGCACAGCGAGTGCATGCATTGACGGCCATCTTGGCATCCGGAATTGAGCGGTTGGGTTTCGATAGGATTAACAAATACTTTTTTGATACTCTCACAGTCAAGACAGGTAGCCATACCAAGACGATTCATGAGCGGGCAATTGCTCGCGGAATAAATTTGCGTAAAGTAGATGGAAATACTGTTGGGCTCTCCCTTGATGAGACCGTAACGCGGTCTACTGTGGAAACTCTTTGGGAAATTTTCCAGCCGGCAAGCTCAATTAATCTCTCCGCCGTCGCTCTGAGTGCAGAATTTAAGCTTCCTGCAGAATTCTGCAGATGCGATTCAGTCCTTAGACACTCAGTTTTTAACGATTATCAAACTGAAACTGAAATGCTGCGTTATTTACGCCGTTTGAGTGACAAAGATCTAGCTTTGGACAGAACGATGATCCCTTTAGGATCATGCACGATGAAGTTAAATGCAACCAGCGAAATGGTGCCGATTAGTTGGTCTGAGTTCAATCGGGTGCATCCTTTTGCTCCGCTTGACCAAGTGTCTGGATATTTGGAGTTGATAAAAGACGTTCAAGATATGTTGCTCGAGTGTACTGGATATGATGATATTTCTCTACAACCCAATGCGGGTTCGCAAGGAGAGTTTGCTGGCTTGCTCGCGATAATGGCATATCATCAAAGCCGATCTGAGGGGTACAGAAATATCTGTCTTATTCCGAGCTCAGCTCACGGGACCAATCCCGCTTCTGCAAAGATGTGTGGCATGAAGGTCGTGGTAGTTGGCTGTGATTCTAATGGGAATGTGGATCTGAATGATCTAAAACATAAAGCACACATACACAGTGAAAATTTGGCAGCAGTCATGATCACTTATCCCTCAACTCATGGAGTCTTTGAGCCTCAAATAACTAAAATTGCCGACACCGTTCATAGTCATGGCGGTCAGGTGTATATAGACGGCGCAAATTTTAATGCTATGGTAGGCCTGTGTGCTCCGGGTAAATTTGGAGGTGACGTATCTCATTTAAACTTACACAAAACTTTTTGTATTCCGCACGGTGGGGGTGGTCCGGGGATTGGTCCGGTTGCAGTAAAAAAACATCTTGCTCCATTTATTCCCTCATCTCCGTTGCACAAGAATGGATCCGAGAATCAAATATGCAGCTCTCCATTTGGATCCGCGTCTATACTCCCCATAACGTGGATGTATGTGCGCATGATGGGGCCAACTGGCCTGAAAAATGCCTCTAAAATTGCGAATTTAAGTGCTAATTATATCGCTCATAGACTTCGAGAATATTACCAAGTTTTATACACGGGAGAAAATGGATTGGTTGCTCATGAGTGCGTGCTCGACGTCAGACCAATCACAGCGTCATCTGGAATTACTGTGGACGACATCGCGAAGCGACTGATTGATTATGGTTTCCATGCGCCGACTATGTCCTTTCCCGTTTCTGGCACACTCATGATCGAGCCAACCGAAAGCGAGTCTAAGCGGGAACTTGACCGGTTCTGTGATGCATTGATTGCAATCAGACTGGAAATCGCTAAGGTTGAGAACAATGAGTGGTCGCTGGACGATAACCCGCTGGTAAACGCGCCTCACACCGCAGAGCAGGTCACAAATAATAAATGGCCTCATGGATACACACGGCGGGTGGCAGCGTATCCAAATCTATCTGCTTGTAGTGAAAAATATTGGCCACCTGTGGGGCGAATTGATAGTGTCTATGGAGACCGAAATCTACAATGTTCGTGTCCGGATATTAAAACATACTCGTAAGATTGATGGCTAATCTCTTCACCGAGGCGTTGATTTGGTTGTGATTGATTGGTAACTGGCTCATTGGATTGGTAGTCTTATACGATTGTTAAAACCGTGGTTTTGGCTATGAACTTTTACGGTAGTGTTTTCCTTCTTGCGGTGGCAGTCCTGCTACTGACTAGATATCCGGTGACTTGGTCTCTTGTACGCTTTTTGCAACTGTCCTCTTGGGTAAAGTTCGGCGTTCTCGAGCTTATGATTGCGGGAGTCGTACTTGGGTATGTCCTCACGAAACCTTTCTGGATGGATTACACCGAAAATAGAGTAGTTGTGGTAATAGGATGTCTTGCCGTGATTGAGGGGTTGTTCCTCATTTTTGCGGAGAGTTATATGCGACGCCTAACCAAGTTAATTCTTTCAAATTACTACAAATTTGCGATTCCGGTTGCGTTATTTCTCGTAGGCTTGAGCTGTTATATGGTGCTTTGGTCCTACGTTGGAAATTTACGTGATATCTCGACTTGTGAGAGTGATCAAAAACTTTCAGTTATTTGCGATGTGGATTACCCCGAGGATCTTGTTTTGACGCCGGACGGGCATTTCTTTATTGCGCCGCAGTTTGGAGGTATTGGGCCATCTGTTGAACCCGAAAATCGCCGTACTGGAAGGCTTTCCCTCGTAAATATTGTTGAACAAACTGTCCGAGATCTGGATATAAAGATTTCAGATAACACTTGGGGTGATGGGCTTTGTGAGAGGTCAAAGGATGAATTGATGGAGCCGCATGGGATTGATTTGGTCCAGCGGGGGGATGGAACCTATCAGCTTGCAGTAATTGATCATTACTCAGGCGACAGCATAGAAATGTTTGAACTCATTAGCACAGATTTAAGTTGGACTCTTGTTTGGAGAGGTTGTGTGAACGTGCCGGAGGTATATTATCTAAATGATGTAAGCCTTTTAGAGGACGGGAGTTTTTACGTTTCCCACATGTATCACCCTAATTTTGGAATCGTTGATTTATGGCTCGCCGGACTTTTTAAGTACAACACAGGATATGTTATGCGTTGGGATCAAGAGTATGGCTTTGGACAGGTCCCGGGGTCGGAGGGCGCGTATCCGAATGGACTTATTTATGATTTGGAAAAAGAATTACTCTATGTGGCTCATACTTTAGGCGATCGGATAGATGTCCTAGATATGGCAACAAGGACAATCTTGGCAACTTTTTATCTAAACAGCCCTGACAATTTGATCATGAAAGATGGTTTCATTTGGGCCACATCTTGGGACCATGAGTTATTGGATATAATTCCATGCGAAGGAAATTTCCCCTGTGCTCTGCCTTTTTCGGTCTATCAGCTGGAACCACTTACATTAGATCTGATCGATGAATGGCACTTTGATCGCCCAAAAATGGGCATGCCGACTGTATCTTATCCATTAGACAACAGAATTTGGATCGGTTCAGCGTATTCTGAACGAATCGGAGTTTATGTTAAGCGTTAACTTTTTTTTTAGTAATAAAAGCAAGGAAGGCGACCACGCGGCCGCCTTCCAAATAGTTATAAGCTAGAAGTTTTTCGATACCGTCAAGCCGTAGGTTCGCGGAGTTGAGAAATATCCAGCCCATGTGCCAAAATTCAGAGGAACTGGAAAGGCAGTAAGAACAGTTTGGTTGTTGGTTAAGTTTCTTCCCCAAATTCTCACGTCAAAGCCGTTAGCAAATGTTTTTCCAAAGCTAGCATTAATATCATCGTGCTTCCTGCCGACGACTTCGCCAGGCAGTCCTCCAAACACGCCATACTCACTTTCGTGGTAGTACTCTATACGAGCGTACATATTGTCCAATGAATACGTGAGATTGAGATTTGCAGCAATCTCAGGTATCCCCGATGGTGTCTGCCCAGTCATATCCCTGACGCTGTTGATGCACAGATATGGAAGTAGACTCGCTTGTATCGACGGATCTGCTAACCCATAACTAGTGGGGGAGACACATGGCGCCGCAGTATAGTCGTCATAAATCGGATCCATATAAGTAGCCGATAAACCGAGTAGGAGGCTCTCGCTCAAAGCGAACGCCAACTCGAGCTCAGCACCCTCATGCGTAGCGCTTCCGGCATTCGCTAAGCGAAAGCCTGTTCCTGTGAATACGTTATCCTGGAGACCCTCAAGCTCCTGAGAAAACCAGGTCAAATTAACGAACCCATTTTCGAATGCTGACTTAAATCCTATCTCCAGCGCCGTAGATTCCTCTCCGTCTGCCTGATTATACCCTCCGAGAGAAAACAACATGTTAATCACCTTCGGCTTAAAGCCAGTAGAATGGCTCACGTACAGCATAGTGTCATCTGTCATGGAGTACATTAACTTGACGGTGTGAGTTAAATCATTCGAGTCCACCATGCCGCTCTGTGTGCTGTTAGGCCACGAGGTATATGATGGAAAGAAAGCGTTCCCACCATTGAGAGCGGAGGGCAAGTCTGACCAGTTGTCATCGGTTGGAGCAGCCCCGCTTCCTTCAGTAGTATTTTCCGTGTAGTTGAACCCTGCACTAGCCGTGAGTCGCTCTGTCAGGTCAACCTCCAAATTGGCGAAAATACTCATAGTCTCAGATGACTGGTGAAAATTCTCGCCCAAGTCGCCACCACCGTCACTGCCGAGGGAATTTTGAAAATTTGCAATTGCTGTACCAATATTTGGGACAGTGGCTGCATATTGTCCCGCCACTTGTGCAGTTGCAGCTGAGGTCGCATCACCCACTGACAATGACATCGGTGGTGCCATGAAGGCGGGCACTGCGGCGGCAACCGCGTCATTGAATCCTGGCACTTGGGATGTGACAGCAATTGTCGCTATTTGTCCCAAAGTTGCAGGTGGATTTTGTAGACTCAAAAAAGTCGATAGGAAAGGTGCCATGTCGGGACCATACAAAACGGTTCGAAAAGAGTCATAAGTCTCTTTTGCGTAAAAAACACCTGCTGTCCATCTTGCTTTCCCATCTCCGGTGGATGTGAGGCGGGTCTCATGTGTAAATTGATCGTAATCAAAGTTTAGTTGTTGCTCTTTTAAAATGTCGACGCCTGATTGATCTGCATCTTGTCGCGCATCCATGCTGCCAGAGCGGAGTCCCGTAACTGATGTCAAAGTGGCATCTTCGTAGTCATAATCCACCTGAACTGATACGCCTTGATTTTCTATCACGTTTGTTGGCTCTACATTGAATGCAACTCGATAGTCAAGATCGTAAATCCCTGGTTGCGTGGGTGGTGCCACACCAGACCGCGCTAGGGACATTGGGTCTATTATCCCCCGAGTGAGTTGTCCTTTCGAGAAATAACTCGTTCCACAACAAAGTTCGTCAAGCTCATCTTTGTCGAGAATTACCCGTATCGATAGATCCTCAGTTGGTTGCGTAAGAAGTTGTCCTCGCAGCGCCCAGCGATTTTTTTCGTTGAGCATCGACCCAGACACGAGATTTTCCACAAAGCCGTCGCGCTGATTCACACTCGCAGCAAGCCTATAAGAGGTGGTTTCGCTCAGTGGACCGGTTATCATACCCTTGACAACCGAAGCCCCCATATTTCCCAACGTAACCTCAAGTGAACCACCTTGCTCTGAGCTTGGTGAGACAGTGGTGATTCCGACAACTCCGGCAGATGCATTTTTACCGAATAATGTTGACTGCGGACCCCGAAGAATCTCCACCCGTTCCAAATCCGGCAGGTCAGAGAGAACACTGAATGCTCGCATCCGTGCTACACCATCCACGTAATAGGCCACGGAAGGGACAAGCCCTATATTATTTGCGCCATTGGCAAATCCTCTAATCCATAGATTTGTTGCGCCGCTTTGTTGCTGCTGTGTTGTTTTAAAAGAAGGGATTGAGTATGAGATATCTAGAATATCGAGCGCCGCGGTGCGCTTCACTGTCTCGCTATCTAAAACGGCAACTGAAACTGGAGCGTCTTGAAGACGTTGTTCGCGTTTCATTGCGGTAACTATAATTTCATCGATGTTTGCAAAGCTTGGGCTTGAAAAAAGTGAAAACCCAAAAGCTGCTGAAATTACACATCTGCTTAAAGTCATTCTATGCATGTTATCCCCCAAATTGTTTCAATCCGTTTTCAAATGAGAAGAGTGAATTTTTAATCTCTATAATTTTGCACAAACAGTCATTCAACTAATTTGAATAAGTTTATGTCGTTTATAATGGCACTGTATGTCTCTCAAGCATTGAGATCAACAAAAAAATCTTATTTTTTTGCTCCTAAGACGGCTTGTTATGTATTCAAAGGGTTTAGATTTTTTTAAATAACACCTCAAAGCTATTTTCATGACCAGATGAGTTATATGGTCAGTAGCTTGTCGTATCCGCACAAAGTGTTGATTTTCTTCAATGAAAAATTTTCCAATTCAAAAACAAAATTTATTTGAAAGTAA
>NZIZ01000044.1 GCA_002691825.1 Porticoccaceae bacterium | reverse complement strand
TGTTGTTTCTCCTTGCAGTCAGTTAAGTTGATGGAGAAACTATATGAAAAAAGATACTAGTTTTTTATATAAACAGAATAAGTCTAGTATTATGATACTGAAGGGTGAAAAGCTTGTGTTGCTAGGTAGGAAAAATCTCAAATAGTGACGGAACTACTGGCAAAATCATGTTCTTCCCTTAAAGAGTCAACTTTAAATATTTTGCTTTTACCCTCAAATCAGAAGGTGAACCATATTTATCACTGATATCTTTTGCCCAACCACCTAATTCATCTCTGATATCTTTTGGACACTCAACATTTCTCAGCCTTGTTTGCAATGAGTGTCTAAAGCTATGACAAGTAGGACTCTCACTCCCAAGAATTGAGCGTAAGCGTTTATTACAGGCTGCATCAGCACTAGTATTCCTTACTTGAGATTGCGCTTTGTCAACATATCTGGGAAAGACAAACTCATCTAATTGGGCAGCTGTTGCCTTTTTCATTGCAAGAAGCGCAGAGCCAACCAAGGGTATAACGCGTCTGCTACTTTTAGTTTTGAGATNNCGTACGTTGTTGCGATATAAGAAGAGGTGAGGGGTGTCTGCATCAATTTTTATATCCTCTATTTTAAGACCAACACATTCTTTGATACGCATACCAGTGTCTAACATCAAGTGAATTAGATGATCAATTTCTGGCGTCCTGGAGGCTGNCATTCCTCTTATTTGATCTATTTGCTGTGAGTTAANTTCCTTCCTATCCTCAGAATCATGTCCNAGATTTGGAATATTAAAATTCTTGAAAGAGTGCTGTTGATCTTCAGTAAAATCCATCTCTAAAGAGACACGGTTAAACATGGCTGAAAGACTTTTAAGTTGTCTCAAAACGGTTGATGTCTTCTTTATTTGACAGCTTTCATTGATGAATGTGTTGATATCAGAGCGAGTATAATCAGCAGGTGCTTTATCACCGCAATNCTNGATCAAAGAGGCAATCGCTCTGTCACATTCTGCAGTGACTTTTTTATTCTCAGTCTTTCCTAGAAGTCTNAAATACTCTGACGGATATTGAGAGGCCGACANCCTAAATGTACCTTGAATGATGGCAAGTGCGTCACGTTGCTGNGTACTNAGGAGATGNAGGGGTAGGGNAGTATGATTGGCTTGGAGTGCNNTATACTCCTCAGGTGTTGTCCTTTCGTAGATAGTGTCATCAATACTCTCATAGAAGCGATCTCTGGCAAGCTCTGCATCATTATTGCGATTTACGCTATCTTGNGGAGATAGATTATATTCATTGAGCTTATTGAGTGTCTTCTGATAATCCGNAATCACTTGTTCTTTGGGAAGTCCCNGGCGAAGCCTTGAAAATTCCTNTTCTATTTTCTTGTGNTGTATTTCACATAATGNTGCCGCNATACTTTTNTCGTTTTTTTTCAGGGAAATTTCTATAAATGGTTTNGGGTAGTGACTTTGTNAGTCCTTTGGAACTCTNCGCTTGTAGTAATANGTNTTTCTNTTACTGCGTTTGAAAAGATATTTCATTGAAATAGTATATAAGCCAAAAAGAGCTTGCATGATAGCCTTTATTCTCCAGTGTGTGTACATTTGTGTGTACATAACTAGAGTGCAAGTCTCTTAAAACATTGATATTTATATAAATACTTTGTTAAAGTGGCGCACCCGGAGAGATTCGAACTCCCGACCAAGTGGTTCGAAGCCACCTACTCTATCCAGCTGAGCTACGGGTGCATGCTTTAACTTTCCGACTTCCATAAATACTTTTTTCAGCCTTAAAGCTTAACATTTAGAGAAACTATAGTGTAATGCCAACTTCTAAACTCTAACACATTCTCTGATTTGCGTCGATAAAGTGATCAAGAGCACTATCTGTTATTCCGGTGCATGTTTAATCCGAAGTTCGAATCCCATTTTTTATTAACTCAATTGTAAAATATTTTAAAATGTGCCGCTCTAAAAAAACCTATTCAATATCGGTAGATCAATTAATAATTAGATTTAGTCTTGGCTATGCTAAGTTTACTAAGGCACTCGCCGGGCGCTCTCTAACNGCTTGTTCATTTATATCCATGCCCCATCCCGGTTTTTCAGTGAGAACTANATACCCATTTTCGATTCGCAATGGATCGGTAAAAAAATCGCTGAGCCAGGGCACTTCGTCAACATCAAATTCCATGAGCTCAAGGTTAGGAGTAACTGCAGCAAAATGACCATTGATCTGAGTTGCCAGATAGCTCGTGAAATTGTGCGGCGATACATTCAGATCGAAAACATCAGCAACGCTGGCAATTTTTACTGATTCTAAGAAGCCATTCCACGTAACGTCTACCAATGGTACATCGACTGATCTGCGAGCGAAGAATGGTGTGTAGGTTTTCGCGGTGCAGAGCATCTCGCATCCGCCGATCGGTAGTGGCGAGCGTTCCCTAATATCGCGTAAGACATCCGAGTTGAATACATCAACCTCAAGCCAACGAATGTTTAGGTGCTCAATTGCTCTGGCAATTCGGATGATACCATCAGCCTTGAAGTTCGAATTCAAATCTAGGATGAGGTCAAGTTCATCTCCCACAGCCTCTCTCAGTGCAGTCATCTGATGGATAATTGTCGAGAGGATTGCTGGAGATAAATTTAGTTCGGGTGCTCCGGGTTCACTGCCAAAACAAGGGAAGTAGCCGGTTCCTCGAGTCTCATCGAAATAATGAATCTTTGTTTTAAGCGCTGAATATCCTTGTGCTATAACATCTTTGGCGTGGGCAGCCATACCATCAAGATCTCGAATGACGTTTTTTTGGTAAATTTGATTACTTCTTTGCAGCCTGTAGGTGCCGAAATGAGACCAGTACATGGGAATTCGCGTTCTCAAAGGCCCACCAAACAGGCGGTAAACAGGAACTTCCAAAGACTTAGCTGTGATATCTAAAAGAGCGTTCTGTATGGCACCGATAGCCTGATGGTTCAATCCTGATAAGGATTGACGAGTCATTGAGTACAAGTCGCTAGTTATTCTCTCTATCTCCCTTGGATCTCTGCCAATTAGTGGTTGTAGCATTGATTCGATGAGCGCGGTAAGACCTTTGCGGCGAATAATTTCTGAAATCCCGGTGTATTCCGACCAACCAACGATCCCCTTATCAGTAATCACTTTGAGGAACGAAAAAGATCGACCGGCATCGGCATGTAACGTTTTAAAATCGGATATTTTCAAAATTGAACCGCTCCTCAAAGTTATAGCCACCAAGAAATGAATACAAATTACTCTGACTTCTTGTTGTTTTTGCAATTCTAAAGTCAAATTAAAGGAGGTTGACCTCTTTTTTGATAAAGAAAAATAAAGAAAGCACTAATACTAGAGAATACCACCCATTTTCTTGGGGGGATTAATTTCAACATTATTTGTGGCGATAGCCCAAGGGTATTGACGACGAAATAATTTTTCATTAATTTCTCCACTATGATGAGCTTTTGAGATCCAGGGAAAACTTTCCACTAAAAACAAATTTTATGTGATCGATTCGCAAATAGAATTGACAAGAAGGAGCATATAAATGGGCAAGCAAACAAAGTTTACCGCTATGTCGGATTCAACCGCTGAAGACTATGAAATAATTATGGAGCACGCAAGAGAGTTTGTGAGTGGTCTTTCAGACAGGATTCTTGCTCATCTCGCATTACTGAAGGGCGATACGGGTGGCTATGCCGTAGACCGTTATACCCACTGTCTNCAGTGTGCAACTCGGGCATTTAGAGATGGAAAAGACGAGGAATATGTTGTCTGCGCATTGCTACATGATATTGGTGATTCCATAGCCTCAACGAATCATGCAGATTTGGCGGCAACCATCTTGGAGCCTTTTGTGTCTGAACAAAATCATTGGATTGTAAAGCATCATGGAATATTCCAAGGGTATTATTTCTTCGATCATCTTGGACTTGACAAAGATATGCGAGACAAATTTGGAGCCAATGAAAATTGGCAAGCTTGTGCTGAGTTCTGCGAAAAATATGACCAGAATTCCTTTGACCCGGATTATGATAATATGCCGATTGAGGATTTNGAACCTATGGTTCAAAGCGTCTTCGCAAAGCCTAAAAGATCTATTTACAAAAGAAACGAGAGCTTAAACTCACTGTAAAAAAGTTACTTAGAGAAGACCTATCCATTCGCAAATGTTGGCTAAGAGCCAAATTAGGAAAAGTTTTTGTTAGGTGGGATAATAAAATTTATNAGTGGTTATGCGNCTATAGTAAAAAACGGAAGCGGCTGGCATAGAAATAGTTTGATTCACTACTAATTAGNACCGCGCTTAGTGGCACTTGTTTTACCTCAGCCTAATATCAAAAATCTTGCTTAAATTTTTCTTAAATACTCCGTATCCGCTCATGTGTACTATCCGCGGGATGATGGAACAAATCAAGCCTGATACTTTTACATAGATCAATTACCAAGAATTTTTGCCTCGATGTTCAGCTCGGCATGCTTATTGCTCAGTATCCGTTTATGCCGAAAAGCAACGTACGGAGCGAGGGTAATGCTAAATGGTTATAATTCAAAGGACTGCTACGACGAAATAATTACAGCCACCGGCGAGGCTCGTGCAGAGGCACGCGATTTATTAAAGTTCTTTTGTGACACCTCTCAGAGGGAACTTCTCGCCCGAGCCCGTGCCGCTGAGTTGGCAATTAGAGAGATGGGTGTGAGTTTCTCAGTCTACTCAGATGATTCTGACAAAGTTGATGTAGATAGAAATTGGCAACTAGATATTATNCCNAGNACTATTAAAGCCAATATTTGGCGAGAGNTAGATGGCGGATTGAAACAACGTTGTAGGGCGATTAATTTGTTTATTCAAGATGTTTATAATGAACAAGCTATACTAAAAGATAATGTTATTCCTCGAGAATTGGTGGTCAGATCACCAAACTACATCAAAGAGTGTGCGGGTGTAACGCCGCCTTTTGGGGCTTGGGCGCATGTTTGCGGCACTGATTTGGTGCGTGATAGCGATGGGGTGTTCAGAGTTTTGGAGGACAATTTACGTATCCCATCTGGCATTTCTTACATGCTCGAAAACAGGGAAATCATCAAAAGAGTATTACCCGAGATTTTTCAGAACTATAATATTGATCCAGTTGACGACTACCCTTTACAACTTCATCGGGTACTCAAATCTCTTTCGCCCAGAAATAACCGAAAGCCTGTAATAGTAGTTCTGACCCCCGGTATATACAACTCTGCTTATTTTGAACATGCCTTCCTTGCTCGAACGATGGGTGTTGAACTTGTTGAGGGTCAGGATCTTTTCGTTACGAAAGAACATGAGGTTTTTATGAGGACTGTTGATGGGGCGGAACGTGTAGATGTGGTTTATCGTCGAATAGATGAGATGTTTCTCGATCCTGAGGTGTTTCATCCTGACTCTTCAATAGGAGTTCCTGGTTTGATGCGGGCATGGAGAAACAAGCAGGTTGCGATAGCAAACGCTCCTGGTAGCGGGGTTGCAGATGATAAAGCTCTTTATTCTTTTGTTCCCGACATAATTCGTTACTATTTAAAAGAGGATCCAAAGCTACCATCTATAAGAACGTACAGATGCATGCAGCCTGAGGAATTAGCTTATATTCTCGAAAACATTAGTGACTTGGTGATAAAGCCCGTGAATCAGTCCGGTGGAAAAGGCTTGTATATTGGCCCGCATGCTGAAGAGGCAGAGACTAAAATCTTTAGGAAATTGATCACCTCTGATCCAGGGTATTATATAGCTCAACCAACTATAAAGCTTTCTACGTCTCCCACATTTGTTGATGATGTCATTGAGCCTAGACATTTAGACTTGAGGCCCTTCGTACTGACGGGCGCTGATTCCTGGGTTACACCCGGAGGACTCACAAGGGTAGCGTTGAAAAAAGGTAGTTTAGTCGTTAACTCATCCAAAGGTGGTGGCAGCAAAGACACCTGGATAGTGAATGAGAGGATCTAGGAATGTTATCCCGTGTGGCTGAACGATTGTTCTGGACAGCTAGGTACCTCGAGAGAGCAGAAAGCTTAGCTCGAGTGGTCAAGACGCTTTCGCGACTGAGAATGGATGTTCCCAAGGGAACTGAGCTACCCTGGAATACTTTGTTCACCATTTTGGGAAATCATCCTGAATATAAAGCTTCTGGGAGGGCTTCGACAGAAACTAACATCATGAAATTCATGATTTCCGATATCGAAATCCCCACAAGCATTCTTTTTGCGGTAAATTCAGCGAGAGAAAATGCTCGGACAACCCGAGGAGTTTTGCCGACAGAGGTTTGGGAATGCCTCAATGAGCTGTACCTTTTTTGTAAAGATAATGCCAATAAATCAGTGGCAAGAAAAAATCGTTTCAAGTTTTTAAATGAATTAGAGAGACGTTGCCAGCTGTTGAATGGCTTAATGATGCTCATTCAAAGGAGAGATCATGGTTACAGATTTATAACTTTAGGGCACCTTTTAGAGCGGATTGATTTTACTTTGCGAGTCATAAACACCTTATCAAGTGCGATATCTGAGAGAATCGAAAGTAATCCCGCTTTTGATTCATTGATCTGGGCGGGTTTGTTAGAAAGTCTCGCAGCGCGGGGTAGCTATCGGAGATCTTATGGCCCTCTAGTTGAACCTGATTCCGCTATTAATTTTTTAGTTTTGGAACCAGAGCTTCCCCGTTCTATCGCTTTTTGTGTTAAAAATTTAAAAAAAGCTTATAGACCGATGAAAAAAAAATCAGTGGTATTGCCGAGTATAAATTTGCTTGAGCAGTTGCTTTTAAAATTTAATGCGTTTGATATGTCGGAACTAGCAATCCGCGAAGCTTTGGAGCAGGTGCTTCTTACTGCTTTTTCGATTAGCGATATTTCGACAAAAACGTGGTTCATGTCCGAATCAATATGAAAAGGTTTTTTTGTCAGTGTGGGCAAGAGGTATTTTTCGAAAATAAATACTGTAGTAATTGCACACAGTCTCTAGGGTTTGATGTAAAAAGCCTGAATCTGATAACTATAGAACCAGTCGATAACTCGCTTTTTGTTGACCTTGATGGTCGGCATTTCAGATTGTGTGGCAATGAGCTGGATTTTGATGTGTGTAATTGGCTTGTTCCCCAAGAGTCTGCTCAAAGACTATGTTTTGCATGTCAATTTAATCGAACGATTCCAAATCAAAAGGTTGTTGATGTAAGTCCACCGATTAATTATTTTCGATGGTATCGGTTAGAGGATGCAAAAAAGCGGGCGATTTACACATTACTAAGTATTGGTATAAATGTTACTAATGGATGGCATGATCCTGAGTCTGGGCTACTTTTTGATTTTATCGAGAGCGAGCTCAGTGGTGATGTTGAAGCAACCAAGGTAAACACTGGTTATGCAGGAGGTATTGTCACCATCAACTCGTTGGAGGCCGATGATGTCGCGCGGATACAAGCAAAAACTCACTTACAAGAAAGGCAACGCACCATTTTAGGACACTTTAGGCATGAGCTAGCTCATTATCTGTGGGATAAGCATCTTTTTAAACTGCCAATGTCACGGTATTTCTCGGACTTCTTTGGGGAAGAAAAGTTCGAGTATCGAGAGAGTCTTGATATTTATTACGAGAATGGGCCACCAAAAAATTGGCCGGAAAATTATATAAGCGCCTATGCCAGCGCGCATCCCTCAGAGGATTGGGCTGAGACTTTTAACCACTACCTGCTGATATTTGAATGTTTAGATACTGCGCAACGTATTGGAATGTCTAACACCTCGCCCCAGGGGCTGACTGCTGAGGATCTAATAGATGCATGGAGAGAACTCGCTATAAAACTTAATCAAGTAAACCGGTCTATTGGGCTTAGTGACGCTTATCCCTTTGTCATAACTGGACAAATCGAGGTAAAACTCAATTATGTCGCATCTGTTATTGGCGAATTTCGTGATGCGCAAATGAAAAAATAAATGTCGCGGCTTTTGGCAACACGGAAAGACATAACTTCAGAATACAGGCATCTCATTTTTCACCGGTTTAGTGATTGCATCTTTACTTGCACTGGACATTAACTTTTTTTCGCAAAAAATACTGAGTTTGATAAAAGATAACTGTTGATACCTAACGCTCTAAATATTTAATTTTGCCCGTGACACCATTCCATTGATCATGGTCTGGTGCTGGGTCTTTTTTCTCAGTAATGTTTGGCCATATTTCGCTCAGTTCTGCATTAATAGCAAGAAAATTTTCCTGTCCCTCCGGTATTTCATCTTCTGCAAAGATTGCTTCTATGGGGCATTCAGGCTCGCATAGAGCACAGTCGATGCACTCATCAGGATGAATTACCAAAAAATTCGGACCTTCATAAAAACAATCGACTGGGCAAACCTCAACACAATCGGTGTGTTTGCATTTGATACAATTGTCACCTACCACAAATGTCATCTTTAACTCGTCTCTTTTTTCATAAAAAATTGATTTTTTTTGCAACAAAGTAGCACGCTGCTTCAGAAAAACTTGGCCTTTATTGTAGCAGGAGTACAAGCCAATTTAGCACTTTTCTTCATTTTTAGAGAGAGTTTAAAAACATTTTTGTACAGTCACAGTAGATTTCGGAGCTCATAAATTATTTCAAGGGCCTGTTTGGGCGACAGGTGATCAGGATCGATCTCGTTCAACCTTGTTAATACCGCTGTTGAAGAACTGTCCTCTATTTTGTCTGATTGCACTAAGTTTTTTTCATTTTTAGGTCGACTACTTTTGGCACCTGCAGCTGAGATTTCCATTGTGGATAGGAAGCTACCCGCACGGTTCAATACTGCTGTAGGAATGCCAGCTAGTTTTGCAACCTGTAACCCATAGCTTTTGCTGGCAGGTCCCTCTTGCACTGAATGTAAAAATATTAGGTCATCTTTGAATTCCGTTGCATCTAAGTGGACGTTAACAACGCTAGCAAGCAGACTCGGCAGTTCGGTTAATTCAAAAAAGTGAGTGGCGAAAAGAGTAAGTGCCTTAATTTTTTTTGCAAGCTGATGAGCGCTGGACCAAGCTATTGCGAGTCCATCGAAAGTGCTTGTGCCTCTTCCAACCTCATCCATCAGCACCAAGCTTCGATTGGTGGCATTGTTGAGTATATTAGCGGTTTCAGACATCTCAACCATGAAAGTCGAGCGCCCACCAGCTAGATCATCAGAAGAACCTATCCGAGTATATATTTTATCTACGAGCCCTATGCGCGCGCTTTTAGCGGGAACATAGCTCCCAATCTGAGCTAAGAGAACGATTAATGCTGTTTGGCGCATGTAAGTAGACTTGCCACCCATGTTAGGTCCGGTGACAATCTGCATCCGTCGCTCTTCGTCAAGAATTAAGTCATTAGAGATGAATGGCGTTTTTAGCGCAGTTTCTACCACTGGGTGGCGCCCATCCTTGATGTCAATACCGGTTGAAAGGATTAATTCTGGCTTGCAATAATTCAAAGTCTCGGCACGTTGAGCAAGTGTTGACAAAACGTCCAGCTCGGCTGCNGCANTNGCACANTCNTTNANGNCNNNNAGGNTTTTATTNANAANTGTNAGNAGTTGNTCATANAGCTGTTTTTCTANATGGAGNGCTCTNCTTTTTGCNTTTANNGNTCTGATCCTCAAAAGACTTTAGNTCTGATGTNATGTATCNCTCTGCATTTTTTAAAGTTTGCCTCCGCGTGTAGTCTGCAGGAACTTTGCTACTTTGTCCGCGTGAGACCTCTATGAAGTATCCATGAATCCTATTATATCCAACTTTTAAATTATTCACATTTAGACGCTTTTTTTCGCGTTCTTCTAAAGCAATTAAAAAGTCATTAGCACCGTTATTGAAACGCCTCAACTCATCAAGTTGAGTATCGTATCCGTCAGCAATAACACCACCATCTCTAANAACCATTGGTGGGTCTACAGTTAGTGCGTTCTCGAGTAGTGAGAGGACATCAGGTAATGGTTTTAATTTTTGTGCAAAATCAGCTAATGCGTTACTCGTTCGCTCTTTAAGTATATTCTCTAAGTTGGGTAATGCTGATAGGGCACTTCGAAGGCGAGCCAGATCTCGAGGGCGCGCCGATCTGAGCGCAACTCTAGAAACGACACGCTCCATATCACCAATTTGTTTGAGAAATTTATGTGCCTTGCTGTTGATGTTTGTATGTTTAATTTCTGTAATGCTCGATTGTCGAGCCTCGAGTGTGGGGAGGTGCTGGAGCGGCTGGATTAACCAGCGTCTTAATAGTCTACTTGCCATATTTGTGGCACAGTGATCGAGGAGCTGTAAAACAGTTTTCTCTCGGCCACCGCTTAAATTTTCGTCTAATTCAAGATTTCTTCGACTCGCGAGGTCAATATAAACATTTTGGCTACTGTCTTCCTGTTGAATCGCAGTAATGTGATCAAGTGTATTGCGTTGTGTCTGTTTGGCATACCGAATTAAACATCCTGCTGCCCCGAGCGCCAAAGATAAGTTATTACAACCAAAGCCCCTCAGATCCTTGGTGTTGAATTTTTGGTTTAAGATTCGACGTCCATTATCGATATCGAAGTCGCAAGGTGGAAGCGGTCGGATTACTGTAGAGGATAAACTTATTTCGCCAGCAATCGTCTCCTCTACAAGTAGTTCTGCTGGCGCGATTCGTTGGAGCTCATTAGCTANATTATGTATNCCATTAAGCTCGATTACTTTGAAATATCCCGAGCTCATATCCAGAGATGCAATTCCGAATGAATTGAGTTTAAACGCAACTGACGCTAAAAGACGGTCTTTACGATTGTCTAATAATGCTTCGTCAGTTATGGTGCCAGGTGTCAACACGCGAGCAACTTTGCGCTCAACAGGCCCTTTACTGGTTGCAGGGTCACCCACCTGTTCGCAAATCGCTACGGAAATACCGCGCTGTACTAATTTAGCGAGATATGCCTCCGCCGCATGATAGGGGATTCCTGCCATAGGTATGGGATGCCCATTCACTTTGCCACGTGCGGTTAGTGTGATACCCAAAAGTTCACTGGTTCGCTTGGCGTCATCGAAAAAAACTTCATAAAAGTCACCCATGCGGTAAAATAAAACATCGTTTGGATGCTCCGATTTTATTCGAAGGTATTGTTGCATCATTGGGGTGTAGCTATTCACTGTGAAATTATCAAACATCTCATATAATGGAGGTTTTATAAAAGTTTAACTTTAGCAGAGTTAATGTGTTGATGTATGCCATGTTACGTTTGATCTATTAGATTAATAATTAAGAGTAAAGATTAAGAGTCACATATTTTGAGTTACAATAAACGTATGGGAGATTCTTTGTATACTCTGATCGATACTCTTAACCGACGGCTTGTTTCCCGCGGCGAAACGATAACCGTTGTAGAATCTTGTACCGGGGGCGCTTTAGCCAGTGCTCTTACTGGCGTAAGCGGTAGTTCACAGTGGTTTCGGTTAGGTCTTGTAACATATGCAGACCAATTTAAAAGGGAATTGCTTGGTGTCACTAAAGAGAGTTTGGAGCATGAAGGCGCTGTAAGCGAGGTAGTGGTTCGAGAGATGGTGACGGGTGCAATGAGGTTGGCGCACGCTGACTATGGAATTGCCATCAGCGGAATTGCGGGGCCGGGAGGGGGGACAGAAGAAAAGCCTGTTGGTATGGTGTGGTTTGGATTTGGATTTGGTGACCAGATAGAGGCAGTACGTATGCAATTTTTGGGTGACAGAAATGCGGTTAGAAGTCAATCTGTTGAATTTTCGATGCNAAAAATGTTGCAATTAATTATTTGATTAAATACTGTACAGGTGTACAGTGTAAAATATGGTGTCGGAGTAGCACGTTTTGATAGAGCATATTTGTTTGGGTAGAGAATTGAGGTAACAAGAATGAATGGAAATAAAGAGAAAGCATTAGAAATCGCGCTTGGGCAGATTGAACGGCAGTTTGGAAAGGGAACGGTAATGCGTATGGGAGAAAATGATCGGCCGGCAATCCCATCGATTTCCACTGGTTCGTTAGGTCTTGATATTGCCCTCGGGATAGGAGGTTTACCCAAAGGACGTGTTGTTGAAATATATGGTCCTGAATCTTCTGGTAAGACAACATTAACGCTTCAGATTATTGCGGAGGCTCAAAAAAGTGGAGGCACTTGTGCTTTTATTGATGCAGAACATGCATTAGATCCTGCTTATGCTGAAAAATTAGGAGTCGTTGTTGATGATCTCATTGTTTCTCAACCGGATACTGGTGAGCAAGCCTTGGAGGTTACAGATATGCTCGTCAGATCTGGTGCGCTCGATGTTTTGGTGGTCGATTCGGTTGCTGCGTTGACTCCACGTGCGGAAATAGAGGGTGAAATGGGAGATCATCATGTGGGACTTCAAGCGCGCTTGATGTCTCAGGCGTTACGCAAACTTACCAGCAACATTAAGAGTGCGAACTGCCTTGTGATATTTATAAATCAGATTCGTATGAAAATCGGTGTCATGTTTGGAAGCCCTGAGACTACAACCGGTGGAAATGCCCTAAAATTTTATTCATCTGTACGACTCGANATCCGGAGAACTGGAGCGGTTAAGGAGAGTGACGAGATTGTAGGAAACGAGACACGTGTTA
Organism: Porticoccaceae bacterium; assembly: GCA_002691825.1. GTDB lineage: Bacteria > Pseudomonadota > Gammaproteobacteria > Pseudomonadales > Porticoccaceae > TMED48. The sequence continues at coordinate 9,537 of NZIZ01000044.1, read as the reverse complement.
AAGTGGTAAAAAATAAGGTGTCTCCACCCTTCAAGCAAGCGGAATTTCAGATACTGTATGGATCTGGTATCAACCATAATGGTGAACTTGTGGACTTGGGGGTAAAACACGATTTCATAGATAAGTCTGGTGCATGGTATGCCTACAGGGGGGAGAAAATTGGTCAGGGTAAAGCAAATGTTTGTAGATTTTTGACTGAAAATAAAGATATAGCCGATGAAATAGAGAGTTTAATTCGAAACAAAGAATTGAGTGGACTTAAACCTGTCCCGGATGATGTTCTGCCAGTTGAGTGACTATATTTTGTTGCACATTCAATGCGCGAAGTACTTAGCAAATCACAATTTTAGCTAGAGTAACGTGAAATTACCTATGGATATAGAGCGTCGAGATTTGATGAAAAATATTCGGCTCAGGGCATTTGATTTGTTGGCTTTAAGGGAGCACACGAGGCGAGAGTTAGCTACAAAACTTGGACGAAAGTTTCATGATAGAGATCTTATAGACGAATTATTAGACGAACTAAAGGCAGCGGATTTACAAAGTGATCAAAGATATGCTGAAATGTTTCTCCAACAAAGAATCCGAAAGGGACATGGACCTAAGAGAATTAAGGCAGATTTAGACAGGAAAGGCATTGCTCCAGAGCTATCCAACATGTTGCTGAGTTCTGATGGTATCGATTGGAGGCAGTTGGTCTTGACTTTACTGCAAAGAAAATGTGGAGAGAAACGAGACCTGAGTAAAGCGGACATGGCGCGCAGTGGACGCTTTCTAGCTCAGAGAGGGTTTTCTACAGAGCAAATTTATCAAGCTTTTAGAGACTACATAAACTTTGGACAGTAATCCGTTTTTCTGCGGCTCACGCGCTCGATTTGAAAATATCTACTAAATAAAACTCCACCCAACTATATGCACGTAGGCTTTCAATGAATCCGCAGTGCCCGCCAAATCTTTGTATATCGATGTGTAAAAAGTTGTTTCTATTTATTTTGGTGATGTCGTCGCTGGGGACAACCGGATCGTCCAGTGATGCTATCAGATAAGAGGGAACATTAGTGAGTGACAGTCGGTCTCGAACGATTGAATATGATGAAAAGTACTCTTTTGGGGTGGAACAGGGGGTTACGCTAGAAATGAAAACCGTATTGAGATCATCACGAGACTTAGCTTTCTGTAGTTTTTTCCGTAATTATATTCCCGAAAAAAGGCTAATTTTGCCTTTAGGGAGGCTGACTATTTTAGGAAAAAATGATTCCTATAANATAGANGGNGCNAGCCTNATNNCAATCATGGCNTTTNTGGGNTCTACNGGCGGAGAAATTGCGGCCACAGCGNTNAGCTTTAANTCNTTANCGCGGTCAGNAGCTANNCGCAANGCNAAATTACCNCCGAGCGANAAACCNGCNATAAACCGTTTCTTATANTCNNATTTTTNNAAGAANTNNTTTATNACATCGCTNACTTCCTCNGTCATTGTNNAGTTAAAAATNCCANGATTNATNTGATGNGTATTTCCATGATCTCGAAAATTGNGTCGTAAAACATCGAAACCATTATTCAAAAATGTGTTGGCAGTCGTCACTAAGTATGAAGACTTGCTTGAGCCCTCCCAACCATGGAGTAACACAACGACTGAATAATGTGAGTTGTCATATGCATCGAATTCACCGAGGAGACGCGTTCCATCTTACGCCTTGAGTACTAAATTTTTNCTACGAAAACGTTTTATTAGATACTTAGCCTTAATCTTTCGGGGTCCAACGCTATTCATTTTACTTTGTAAATGTGGATTCTATAGATGTTTGGGAGGTAAAAAAATCATCGAGTTTATTGTAGACTCACACTCATAATTTGTTTAGTTTACGGAGCAAGCATGTCACGCATGATCAACAAAAAAAATTATTATTCGAGGGGGGTGAGTGTGTTAATGCAACATTTATGATTATGAAAATTTTTTTACTTGGGTTCAGAGGGTTTAACAACGTTTTTTGCTATACAAATCGCGTATTGCCAGCGTCGACGCTATTGTTTTTTTTAATAATATCCGCGTTTGTCATTGCGGATAGTCATGATGATCCCTCTGTTCAGGTCTCGCTCACAGAAGAATTAAGATCATTGGATGAATCTGATTCATCAAGTTTTGGTATTAACAACAAATGTATTCGCAGAAACGCAATAAGATCAATTCGTTTTCAAGATGATCAGATAGCGATAGTAAAGGTTGGTCGGGGTAAGGAAATTGTTCTCTCATTAACGCGCCCTTGTCTTGGTATAAAACGAAATGGGTTTATCTTCTCATCNAGGTCTAATAAACTTTGTGAAANGTTCGATTATTTTGAAGTTATGACAACCAACATGATTTGTCAAATTGATTCCATTCAGCCACATGTCAGGTTAGAAAGTGAGTATTAATAGTCGGTCACGTCCGANAAAACGNCTCATNTNTATGTTTTTCTTATGTAACAGTTGTGTNTCATTAGGGTCAAGTCCAAATTATGGCGATTCATCAGAGGTAACGTGGACAGGGAGTTGGCAGCAAGGTGGTCTACTTTTGGGTCAACTTGATCAGGGTTATCAAGCTATTTATAAAGGAACTCCTCTGCAAAGGACAAATAACGGACAAATTTTGTTGGGACTTGGACGNGACGCTAGTGGNTTGGTAAATATTGAATTCATAGATTCTTTTGGTAAAAGCACCAAGAGGTCTTGGGAGGTGGTAAAACGAAAATATAAGGTACAACGTATTGAGGGAGTNAGACAGGATCGTATCACACCGCCGAAATCAGTCTCCGCTAGAATCGGTGAGGAAACGCGCCAGGTGGTAAATGCTCGAGCACTCCGAAGTACTAGTGAGGCATTTCTTTCTGGGTTCGATTTACCTCTAGTAGGCCCAGTCACTGGTGTATACGGAAGTGCTCGTATCTATAATGGAATTCCAAAAAGCCCTCACTATGGAATAGATTATGCAGCCCCGAACGGATCAGAGGTAAAGGCTCCATGCTCGGGTATTGTAACGTTGGCTCATGATAATATGTATTTTTCTGGGGGCACCCTTATTATTGACCATGGTATGGGCCTTAGCTCAACATTTTTGCATTTGAGTAGCATATCGGTAATTGTTGGAGAGCAGATAAAGCGCGGCCANGTAATCGCAGCAGTTGGAGCGACAGGTCGAGCAACCGGCCCACACCTTGACTGGCGCATGAATTGGCATGATGAGCGTATTGACCCTCAATTAGTTTTGTTAGCGCTCCCAGCTAAAGAGTAGGCCCACCTATAACTAATTANCTTTTGGCTTNTGATTAAGACCTAAGGATGGTCAACCTAAGNANTTTTAATTAGACTAGTNNCNATCANAAANTGTTGGATTANTATGGATAAGATGTTATTGAGTATTTTGGTATGCCCGATAAGTAAGGCTCCATTGGTTTTTGATCCCGAAAAGATGGAATTAGTCTGCTCTGGGAGTGGTCTCGCCTATCCAATTCGAGACGGTGTTCCAATTATGTTGGAATCGGAGGCAAGATTTATAACAGCAGACGAAAAGCTTGCCAANATGGAATACCAACAAGACCAATATTAGACGAGGTATTCCTTTACCATGTCAGAGCCTGATCAGACCTTATTTACACGAATTATAAACAGGGAACTTCCTGCAGATTTTGTTTATGAGGATGAGTATTGCGTGGTGATTAACGATATAGCGCCTCAGGCCAATGTGCATATGTTGGTGATTCCGCGTAAACCAGTCACAAGACTTGTTGATGCTGACCCTGAAGATACATGGCTTCTGGGCCATTTGCTTTGGGTTGCTGGAGAGGTGGCGCGTCAATCTGGAGTGGGTGATGCTTTTCGTGTTGTTATAAATAATGGTGCGGGTGCTGGTCAGACGGTNTTTCACTTGCATCTTCATCTGCTGGCAAGCACAAAGTTTAATGAGTCAAATTTAGCTACACTATGATTTTCTGTATGGGCATATAATGTTGAAATTAATATGAATACTGCTGAAATACGCACTGCATTTTTGAAATACTTTGGGGAAAATCAACACGATATTATCTCAAGCAGTAGTTTGGTTCCGCAAAATGATCCAACACTTTTATTTACTAATGCCGGCATGGTGCAGTTTAAAGATGTTTTCTTAGGGTGTGACCATCGTATCTATAAACGGGCAGTGTCTGCGCAGCGCTGCGTTCGGGCGGGAGGAAAGCATAATGATCTCGAGAACGTGGGTTATACAGCTCGACACCATACGTTTTTCGAAATGCTAGGGAATTTTAGCTTCGGCGAATATTTTAAACGCGAGGCGATCAAATATGCTTGGGAATTTTTGACTGTCGTCCTTAAGTTGCCACCAGAACGGTTATGGGTGACTGTTCATGTCAGTGATGATGAGGCCGCGGAGATTTGGATAAATGACGTTGGTATAGATCATACAAGGCTGTCGAGATTAGATGCAGACAATTTTTGGCAGATGGGCGATACCGGACCGTGTGGTCCATCAAGTGAGATTTTCTGGGATCATGGAGACAATGTTCCAGGCGCACCGCCGGGCAATGATGGCGATGACTTGGATCGCTACATTGAAATTTGGAACCTCGTTTTTATGCAATACGAGCGTGATATAGATGGCAATTTAACGCAGCTACCAAAGCCAAGTATCGATACCGGAATGGGACTTGAGCGTATTGCAGCTGTTCTTCAGGGGGTCCATAGCAATTATGAAATTGATTTATTTCGGGAATTAATTGCAGCTATTGCGGTGATACTGGGGTGTAAAGATAGTAATGACGATTCGCTTAAAGTTATTGCGGATCATATTAGGGCATGCACATTTTTGGTTCTTGATGGCGTTGTACCCGCTAACGAGGGACGAGGGTATGTTTTGCGACGTATCCTAAGACGAGCACTCCGACATGGTCATAAGCTGGGTGCATCGGGACTGTTTTTTTACAAGCTAACCCCAAAGATAGTTGAGCTAATGGGACCGGCATATCCTGAATTACAAATGAGGAGCGAGCATATAGAGCGAGTTATACGTATGGAGGAGGAGCAGTTTGCGCGAACTCTTGAAAATGGTATGGCCGTGTTAGAGTCAGCGTTTAAAACGTTAGCTGACAATGTAGTGTCAGGGGATGTGATCTTTCAATTATATGATACTTATGGATTCCCCACTGACTTAACAAATGACATCGCTCGTGAGAGAGGTCTTGAGTTGGATATGGTCGGCTACCACAAGCGCATGAAGCGCCAACGCGAACTCGCGCGCAGGTCTAGTCAGTTCAAGATCGATTACCCTAATAACTACAACTTAAGTGGTCAAACTGAATTTTTAGGGTATGAAACTTTAGAGGTGGATACCCATATATCAGCGATACTGCGATCAGGTGATCTTGTTAATACTGCCCTTCAGGGTGACGAAGTAGCGATTGCTGTGAAAGCTACGACGTTCTATGCGGAAGCCGGTGGCCAAGTTGGCGATAGCGGACAGATATTTGGAGATAATTGTGTCCTCGAGATAGATACCTGTAAAAAGTCTGGTAATAATCATATCCATATAGGCCGAGTGGTTAGTGGAAAAATAGCTCGTGGAGACCGCGTTAGAACGGTCGTTGATGAAAAAAAACGACATGCGATTTGTCGCAATCACTCAGCTACACACCTACTTCATGCCGCTCTTCGCAGTTTATTAGGCGAGCATGTGGAGCAACGAGGTTCATTGGTTGACAGTCAGCGCCTCCGCTTTGACTTTTCTCATTTAGATTCTCTGACTAATCGCCAGGTGAGGGATATCGAGATGAGCATTAATAATCAAATTATTAACAACGTTAATGTTGAAATTAGTCAAATGTCTCTAGAAATGGCTCGAGAAGAGGGTGCAATGGCGCTGTTTGGTGAAAAATATGGGGATATCGTGCGTGTAGTACATATTGGTGGAGATCACTCTGTGGAGTTATGTGGTGGGACCCATGTTAAGTGTTCTGGAGAAATTGGGCCAATTAAGATAATTGGAGAATATGGTGTTGCATCGGGAATTCGTCGTATCGAAGCGCTTTCGGGTATTATGGCGCTGGAGTATTGTATTGATAATGAACAAATTCTGGATAATCTGGCAGATAGTTTACAAACTGTTAGGGGCGAGCTTATTGTCAAAGCAAGAGGTTTGATGTCAGAGAATAAGCAACATCTTAAGGAGATCAGGTCGCTTAAAGCTAAATTGATTGGTGTTGAAGTTGTTAGTTTAATGAAACAATCTCGAGACGTGGCTGGGATTTCAGTGTTGGTAAAAATAGTCGAAAATGCGGACTCCAGAGGCTTGAGAGATATGGCAGATCAGGTGCGTTCTAAGTTAGACAAGGGGATATTTGTGTTAGCCTCGGTTGAAGGAAAAAGGGCGTCGTTAGTAGCCGGGGTGACGCATAATCTCACTGATTCGTTCAATGCTAGCGGTATCTTAAAGTATATTGCTGATCAGGCCGATGGTAAAGGAGGTGGAAGGCCTGACATGGCTCAAGGATCAGTTGCCGATTTGGTAAAATTGCCCCCGGCGATGGAATCAGTATTCGAGTGGATCGAGGCCATGGTCTAAATATTTTGGTAGACATAGGTAAAACTCACGTTAAAAATACTGGAAAAATTAGCTCAGTGAGATTGATCGTTCAAAAATATGGTGGCACATCGGTCGGCTCGGTCGATCGCATTAAAGCAGTAGCTCAAAAGGTATACGCAAGTCATCGTAGTGGCGTCAAAACAGTGGTAACTTTGTCAGCTATGGGCGGTGAAACAAATCGCCTAATCCAACTTGCGTCACAATTTCATGATGACCCAAACCCTAGGGAGTTGGATGCTCTGCTTTCAACAGGAGAGCAAGTATCAATCTCTTTGCTTTGTATGGCTTTGCAAAATCTTGGCGTCGAGGCTAGGTCTTACACCGGCCACCAAGTGCGAATCTCCACCGATAGTGCCTTTGGCAAGGCTCGTATCGAGAGCATTGATGCAGAACATATTCAAGAGGATCTAGATTCTGGTCTTGTTGTTGTTGTAGCAGGATTCCAAGGTGTGGATGAACGAGACAACATTACGACACTAGGTCGAGGAGGTTCGGATACTACCGCAGTGGCGTTAGCCTCAGTACTTAATGCAGATGAATGCCAAATTTTTACCGATGTTGATGGGGTATATACTACTGACCCGCGTATTGTCCCTGACGCTCGGAGGCTTAGCGAGATAACATTCGAGGAAATGATTGAAATGGCGAGCCAAGGGTCTAAGGTGCTTCAAATTCGCGCGGTTGAATTTGCAGGTAAATACAATGTGCCTTTGCGGGTCATGTCAAGCTTCGTAGATGGTCCAGGCACATTAATCACTCTTGAGGATGAAGACTATATGGAAAAACCGGTTGTGTCAGGTATTGCCTTTAACAGAGACGAGGCTAAATTAACTGTTCGTGGTATACCCGATCAACCGGGTGTTGCGGCTAAAGTTTTAGTTCCAATCAGTGAGGCAAATATTGAAATTGATGTCATCGTACAGAACGTAGCTAAAGACAACTCTGCGGATATTACCTTCACCCTTAACAAGAACGATTTACGTCGTGCAGAATCTATTCTCAAAGGAATTGCAAATGACTTAGGGGCAAAGGAGGTTAGTGCAGATGGTAAAATCGCGAAGGTATCAATCGTTGGTGTTGGCATGCGATCTCATGCTGGAGTTGCGGCCAAAATGTTTGCATGCCTCGCTAGTGAGGGAATTAACATTCAACTAATAACAACCTCAGAAATCAAAATTGCGGTCATTATTGAGGAACGATATCTAGAATTAGCGGTCAGGGCTCTTCATACAGAATATAATCTTGAGAACTCAACGGCATTTTGAGTGTATTTTTGCAACTCATAATTAAGAATTATAGAGTCCTTTTGTTGTGTTTTATTACAAAGCTAAACGTGATGCATACTGCTTTTTCCATATAAAAACATTAAACTACCACGCTGAGTGTTGTGCATATATAAATTCAAATTAAGTGCGTGTAAAAGTGGAGAGGTGGCCGAGCGGCTGAAGGCGCTCCCCTGCTAAGGGAGTAAGGGTTAACAGCCCTTCGAGGGTTCGAATCCCTCTCTCTCCGCCACATTTTTTTTATTTTATATCAATAGGTTATGATACGCTAAAATTTCTTGCCCACGATATGGGCACAAATGAGCTATGGCAGATATGCAACAGAAAAAAGCATAAATCTCATTTTGATATTTTGAATGCGTATTTATAGGTTACTCCTAAAGTTTCCACGAATTTTCCCTCTGAAATCTTAGGAAGGTACTTTAATTTTTCTGCAGCCTGGAGTGAGGCGCGACCAAAGCCCAGGCTAGCAGGCTTTTCGTCTATGAGCTCCAAATTCTGTACTTGCCCATTTCGGTCAATCGTAAACTTCACAACAGCATAACCCTCTACTCCTTGCATCTCTGCCAATCGCGGATATTGCGGCGGTGGAACGTAAATCGGCTCATGTGTTGCTGTCTGATATGAGTGTGCTTGGCGAAATGTTGCCAACTTTTGTAGGTAAGGAATTGATAATTCCGATTGATCAGTCCTGTCATAAGCCTCGATGAGGAACCCAAGGCCATATGGAGCAACCTTTTCATTCATTAATGAAAGTTCGAAATATTCAATAGCCTCATGATTTTGGCGGCGAGTATCTGATTTAAGAAAAAGTTTCCCGATATTGAGGGCAATTTTAGCAGTCTTGTAGTGCGTTTCTCCAACTTGTTGTTGATAAATTTTCAGTGTATCCAAACCGAGGTTTTTGGTTTGATCAAAAGTAAATTGGGTTGAAACAACTTGAGAGAGTGTTTCGAAAACATCGGCTGAGCGATCTGCATATTCAAGAATGTTGAAATTATTTTGGGCTTTTAAGAGGTCAAGCGCTCGAAGGTAGGTTTTCACTGTTACGCCATGCTGTTTGTAAATCCCACGTTTAGAGAGAATCTCCGCATAGTCAAAAAGTACATCCACTAACTCTGGAGAGTTTTTACCAAAATTTTTTCATATTTTTTTACAGCACTCTTCAGGAATTTTTCACTTTCCGTTTGCTCGCCGCCATGCATGTCGAGGGCAAGACCATATTCACGCGTCAACATAGCAACATTAGTGTGGTTTGGATCAAATAAATCCTCTATTAGTTCGAGAGCTCTCTTTGAGCAGGGAACTAACTTTGCCCAGTCTTCAGCAGCAGTTGCGGAGTTCATACATTCTTGATTCATTTTAAATTGTTGTATCTTCTCTGATCTTGACTCGTCTTTTGATGCTGAGTGAAGATTTAGCGGAACAATAACTAGAGCGTAAAAAAAAATAGGCTTCAAGAGTATTCACTTTAGAATTATTTCGCCAAGTATGGTAGGCATATCCTTGGAAAAAGTAAACATCCATTTCTTACATCAGTGAAAAGTGGGGGTACCCCCAGGGTGGGGTTGGTCTGGCTGAGATTAGTGCCTCAATATGTGTGTAATTAAAAAAATATTCTTTCGCGGCGGGGACAAAAGC
>NZIZ01000043.1 GCA_002691825.1 Porticoccaceae bacterium | reverse complement strand
ATACTTAATTGCTTAACTAGATATAGCTAAATAACAAACTAAAGAAATAACTAAAGAATTAACTAAATAACAACCAAACGATATTTATGGTGTCTAAAGTATACTTAAGAGGCATTTGAATATAATTAAGAGCGACCCATGTAACAACATATTCCACAAGTAGAAATACGAAGGGGAAAAGACGTTTGGATCATTTCCTTAAAATCATAAGCTATTGATTTATAGGAAAAGTGAAAATAATTTATTTTGGTAAGCAATTATTTTAGGTTGTTTGCATTTTTTACTTATGCATCTTAATGGTACGCTTAAAAAAGCGTTTAGGTTCGCCATGTTGACTATCATACTTTTGCGTACTATTTATTGACTCAATTTCTAGCAACACGATCAACATTATTGTTTCTCGGCGAATTAACCATAGTATTAACTGGATAAAACTCTATATCCTCTGATGACTTTGAATCAAAAATATCCTTGCCCGAGAGCCAACTATCAGCTTCACCATCAGCAATGATTATCGGCATTCTATGATGAACTCTAGATAAGCTTTGAGTGGCTTCTTTAGTAATGATTGCACACCCCTTCTCTCCATTATATTCAGTATAGATACCCGCAAAATTAAATAAGGAATCATTCATGTGAAAGAAATAAGGTTGTTTCTTGTTATCAGTTCGCAGCCACTCATACCAACCGTCAGCAACAATCAAACATCGTTTAGCCACCTTAAAGCTGGGTTTAATGCTAAGAGTTTCTGACCTAGCATTAATTAGATTCATTGAGGTCTTGGCCCAAGTCGGATTATAAGACCATCGCATAAGGGTTGGTTCAGCGGTTAGTGTTAGGACCGAATGTGAGGGCGCAATGTTATAGCTAGCATCTATATTTAATAAATACTTGTTTTTAACTGCTTGAGAGTTTCTTAGGGTGTACCTGCCGCACATAGATCAAAGAGTACATTAAGGAGTATCATTTCAATAGCCTCAATGATTAAAATGTAGCTCTCTTACCTGAGACTTTTCCACTTCCAGATTTTCTTTAGGACTGCTTTTAAGAGACAAATTGAAAAATGACACAATGTAGTAGCTCATTTGTTCGTGGAATCGTTTGGCCAAAACCCCATCAGTCCAAGAGGAATGTCTAGCTCGTTTAAATATTTGTAAATATTTTGAGGGCAAGGTTTGATTATATGCCCCGCCAGCTTCAATTAATTCTGTTGATATTGGGCGATCCTTCGAGCCTCCCTGATAAAGTGTTTTGACATTACTCATATTGATAATCTGTTGTTGTACTGCAAAGGGCTTATGCCATGGGGATAGTAAAGCGACAGCAATAACTTCATTTCGTTTCCAAGAATCCCAAGCCCCAGCAAGTCCCATGCAGGTGTAGCCGCCCATAGAATGCCCTGTGCAACCCACTTGTTTAAATGACTTGATGTACTCCGCATAATTACTAGAGGGTAAGGCATCCAGCACCTTGTGAATATCGTCTTTTCGATTGCTATTGGTTTGCTTTGTCCACCTCTCAGGTTCTCGCCAAGGCAAATCAGGCTTTGTGCTTCCCGAAATGCAGTCTGCATGCTTTGGTGAAACAACTATATAGCCTGCACTGGTAAGACGATTCTGAATGCCTGAATAATTAGTTGGGCACGCTCCCATTCCATGTGAAAAAATGATCAATGGGTAAATACCATTATCTGGGCGACGAATTTCAATCTCTACGCCTTCTATCGTTTCAGTATTTAAAACAACTGCGATGGATGGAAGCGCTTGTGCCGTTAAAGATAATAAAATCAAAAAAGATTTAATGCCAAAAAAATTCATCTCTGTGACCTAAACATTTGTATATTGCGTTTGTGCGTTTATGCGTTTAGACGCGTTCATTGTCTGCCACAAGCATATAGCAGTAACAGTTCATTTTATTGTCCTTTAATAATTTTCTAAACTCTGCTTTCGCAGTAACAAGGGTTCCGAGGCTGACATCGTGAGTGTTCTATGCGTCGTGTAAGATGTATGCCTTGTCATAAAATGCGGTTGTTAGAGGTCCAAACGACTATTCCATATGCGCTTTTACATTGCGCATGGCCCTAGACCGAAGATCTGCAGCATAATCCATAATATGAAAAATAACGTTTTGTTCTATGGTCCCTGCAACTAAATGCGCTCCCGGTCCTTGGGCGTAAAGAGCCACATCTTCTCCCGAATGAGTCTCCGCATGCAAAGGAATTAGTGCCTCTTGGTGAAATCCTCTTCCTTCAGTATCAATATTAGAAAGATTCTTACGACCCGCATTTGTAGGGAATTCGTAGACGTAATCCGCATTAAACTCCTCATAAAAGTTATGGAACCCCGGGCCATTTTGATAACCCAAAGTTGTAAATGGTAACCCTTGCTCATCAAGAGTCGGCTTATTACTTTGAAAAGAGATCACTTTACCTAAAATGGGATTACCCCGTTTAGGGTACCCAGAAATAGTCATAACGTGCCCATGATCAGCAGTGACCAAAATCAAAGTCTCCTTGACATTTGTCGAATCGACTGCTCGTTTCACCGCAACGGAAAATTCGATCGTATCGTGTAATGCAGAATAAGCACTATTAGCATGGTGAGCGTGATCTATACGACCAGATTCAACCATCAGAAAAAAACCCTTTTTATTCTGCGATAGCTTATCAATCGCCGCTACCGTCATTTCAGATAAGGACGGTTGAGAGAGTGCTCTGCGCTTTCTTTCTTCCTCATAACCCATATGAGATTCACTAAACAATCCAAGCATAGGACCCGAACATTCCTCTCGTGCGCTGTTAAAGGAACTCAGATCATCAATATAACAACCGTCAGGGTACTTATTTATCCACTCATGAACTAAATTTCGTCCGTCACTTCGACGCCCTAAACTAAACCCGGTTAGCATTACCTCGGCAGTTTGCGTATCGGGCAAGCCCGAAGCTAAAGATTTTGTTGATAATGGAAAAAAATGTCGGCGACCACCACCCATGACCACATCAATGCCATCAGCATGAACTCCTTTGTACCTATTTTTAAGATTATCCTCGAAATTCAATAACTGAAGCGCAATATCTTGACAACCAGCGATTATTTGGTCACTAGGTATAAGGGATATATCCTCCCAACCGCGTTCTACACTGTTAGCATAAGTGGCTGCAGGTGTCGCATGCGTAATGCGAGCGGTAGAAACTATACCAGTAGACATTCCTGCTATCTCAGCAAGAACCATAGCTGAAATCAAACGATTGTCAATTTCACTCGAACAATCGCCACGAACCGCTTCTTCACCAACTCCCAATAATCCAAAATTCGTTTTTACTCCGCTCATTATGGCTGTCATGGTACCTGCCGAATCCGGCACTTGAGCATCGACATTATATGTTTTAACTAGCGCCGTATATGGAAAGTGTCCAAAGCTTAAGAAGCCCTCCTCACCAAGGCGACCCTCCAGTTGACCCATCAGAATACGAGATGCCGTTACCGTACCGATACTCATACCATCTCCAATAAACAAGATAATGTTTTTAGCTGCTCCACGCCGAGTTTTTGCACTCTGATAAATGGCAAGTTTCCGGTCAATTTGATCTTGACCATTTTGATACCATGCGTTAGCGGAAACGTTCGCAAATTCATCATACACAATACGGTCTGTGACAGCGCTATCGATATTTTGAGAATCTTTTTTTGCGTTACATCCAACCAAAATTGGAATCAAAAAAAACAATAACATTAATTTACGCATAATCTCTCATTACTATTACCAGGTAGGGGTAAAAAATTGCGCTCAAAAATATATACATGTGAGGGTATCCGAAATTGTGTCTATGGCGAATGATTGATCAGCACGCAAAGGATATACATCTCAGCTTGCAGATTTATGTCAACAAATATTTATAAAATATCCTAATTAGATCTTTCCTATATGGCACACATTTTGTAAAGTTCAGTATCCAACCCCGCGAGAAACCAGTCTTAAATGACTCTTAAAGAAAATAATTCGACACACCCAAATTCCTCTTGGCAAATTGATTTCTTAGAACGTAATGCTTTGGAAGCTGGTTATCTCACAAAAGCCGCACAACTATTCGATCCCATTTTGCACAGTCAAAAACTTAATTTAACTCTCTTGAAAAAACCGCTAATTATCGGAATTAACGGTACGCAGGGATCTGGGAAATCAACACTAGCCGACTATCTTAAGAGCTATGCATGCGCTGAAGGACTTTCGGCGGTCTCGATATCGCTGGACGACTTCTATCTTACGCGAAAAGAGAGATTTCAATTAAGCAGAGATACCCATCCATTATTANNAACCCGCGGGGTTCCCGGCACACATGATATAGCTCTTGCAATGAGAACATTGAATCGACTTTCTCAAAAGACAGGAACCGCTACGATTCCACGCTTCGATAAGTCACGGGATGACCGATATNCAAAAGAACAGTGGGAAAAAGCGCAGTTACCAGTCCAACTCATCTTACTCGAAGGATGGTGCCTTGGTGCAAAACCGCAGCCGGATGATTCCCTTAAAGTACCAGTCAATCAATTCGAAAAAAATCATGATGCGAACCAAGCCTGGCGAGANTATGTNAACAANGCACTCGCAAAGAATTATCAATCNTTATTTGAAAAAGTCGATCAATGGGTTATGTTGCGCGCACCATCGTTTGATGCAGTCTATAAGTGGCGACTTCATCAAGAGGAGAAGCTCATAAAGAAAATCTTAACCCAAGGCAAACCTCTACCTCCTGAGATTATGCAACCAGATGAAATCAAACGCTTTATCGAGCATTATCAACGGATAACCGAAACCACCTTAATAGACTTGCCAAAAAGGGTTCATCATCTCTATCACTTAGATGAACTTAGGGAAATTACAAGTTATGAAACACCCGTAGCCTAGGCTTAGGAAATATGAGATCTTATTAGCACACCAAAAGTCAATTCGAAATATTTGTAAGTAGGTCGCCAGAATAATACTTGTATATTTCTCGTCCCCTAAACACAGCTCAGGGCAAAGTCTAAATCGCTTATGAGATCCTCACAATTCTCAATACCCACAGAAAGTCTTACCAAACCATCAACTATACCCAATTCATTACGAATAGCTTCCGGCACAGAAGCATGAGTCATGATAGCAGGGTGTTCGATAAGGCTTTCTACTCCACCAAGNCTCTCCGCCAAGGAAAAAATTTGCGTATTTTCTAAAAAAATTTTTGTACTTTGCATACCGCCTTTCAGCACAACGCTAATCATACCTCCGTAGCCCGTCATCTGAACCTTAGCTAGTTTGTGTTGCGGATGGCTAGCGAGTCCCGGATAGTATATCCGCTCTATCAATGGATGTTTTTCAAGGAATTCGGATATCGCTTTTGCGTTATTACAGTGTTTCTCAATCCGGACAGACAGCGTTTTCAAGCTCCGTAGAACCAAAAAACTGTCAAAGGGACTCATAATCGCACCGACCGAATTAGATAGNTAATTCATTTGTTGTGCTAAATCCTCTACGATGNANAGCNCAGACNACAANACCTCCNATCACNTCAGANTGTCCATTAAGNTANTTGGTGGCCGAGTGCACCACCANATCAAAACCAAATTCAAGNGGCCGTTGNATAGCTGGCGAACAAAAAGTGTTGTCNCANACNGAAACNAANGCATGACGTTTNGCAAAGGNAGNANCNNCTTTNAGATCTACAAGCTTTAGCATTGGGTTAGTTGGGGACTCGACCCAAATCATCTTGGTATTACTGCGTAAAGCCAACTCCAACTGCTTGGGATCACTCATGTCAACGAAAGTAAACTCCAACCCCGATGAGCGTTTTCTAACGTTCTCAAATAACCTAAAAGTGCCGCCGTAGAGGTCATCAGAGGCAATTATGTGATCTCCTGAATTTAATATCTCCAAAACTACCGCAATAGCCGACATGCCAGAGGCAAAAGCAAATCCCTCACATCCTCCCTCCAAGCAACTAATACACCCCTCCAAAGCTTTACGTGTGGGATTATGACTCCGCGAATATTCATAACCTTTGTGGAGGCCGGGACTTTGTTGAACATAAGTAGAAGTGGCATAAATGGGAGTCATTATCGCTCCGGTCGACGGATCGGGGTTCTGCCCGGAATGAATGGCTCGCGTCTCAAAACCAAGCTGGTTGCTCTTTCTGTTCATAATTATCCCTAATTTTTGAGAAAAAGATTTCTCTCATAATTGATTAAATCAATTTTTGTAATAAAACCCAAAAACAAACTTCCATCAAAAATTATCGCGACATTATTCGAGGTTAAAGCCGTCCTCAACACCCCCAAACTCGAGTCCTTCTCAAGCACTTCAAAATTAATGCTCATATATTCAGATGCGGTTCGAGAAAAGGCTGAACTGTTGATACTAACAGCCGCGAGCAAACTTTCCTCATCTAAAATNCCAACGAGTTTCTGTTTATCCAACACGGGTACCTGAGACACATCAGCGGAACGCATACGATTATATGTGGTGTTCAGCGTGTCTGATGGCGCAACAGAAACCATATCACCGTTGTCTGCTCTCCGACTTATCATATCTGTAAGGTTACCAACACGTGATTTTTCAAGTAACTGATTATCATGTAACCAGCTTTTATTGAACGCCTTGGATAAATACTTATTACCTGTATCACAAATAAAAGTAACGACGCGTTTTGCCTGTTTCTGTTTCTTACACCATTTAACCGCCCCTGCCACAAGCGTGCCACTGGAAGAACCTCCAAGGATCCCCTCTTCACGCAAAAGTACCTGCAATGTTTGAAAAGCCTCCTCATCGGAAACGACCTCCGCATCGTCAACTAGAGAGAGGTCTAAATTATCCGGTATAAAATCTTCTCCAATTCCTTCGACCAACCATGAACTACCGTCATAAACGAAGTCTCCTGTAGTCACGGCATCCGCAACAATCGAACCTTTAGGATCAGCAACTACCATCTTTACATCAAGTTGTTTTTCCCTAAAAAATTGCGCCATTCCAGTGACTGTGCCACCCGACCCGACACCGCACACGACAGCGTCAACTCGCTCTTCCATCTGCCGCCAAATCTCGGGAGCGGTGGTTAAACGATGAGCTAAGGGATTAGCCGGATTAGAAAACTGGTCCGCTAAAAAACTGCCGGGCGTAGACGCCGCAATTCGTCGCGCGACTGCATGATAATAATCTGGATGCCCTTCTGGAACATCGGATCGGGTTAGAACCACTTCGGCTCCTAGACCTTCTAAATGAAGTATCTTCTCGCGGCTCATTTTATCGGGAATAACAAGAATAATACGATACCCTTTGATAGCGGCAACGAGTGCTAATGCAATCCCCGTATTACCCGCAGTGGCCTCAATAATTGTACCTCCGACACAAAGTGCTCCACTTTTTTCCGCTTCTTCAACAATCGTGAGAGCTATCCTATCTTTTATTGAGCCTCCAGGATTTTGTAATTCCAACTTTACAAATAACTCACAAGACCCCGTGTCAAAACAATTAATCTTAATTACTGGAGTTTCGCCAATGAATTGGAGGATAGAACTAGTGTTGCGTGTGCTCATTAAAACCACCTTTTTGATCTTTTTTTACTTTAACGTACCAAGGGTCGGAAAATCTTCTGAGAGCGATAGTTACATAATATTTAAAGAAACATCTAATCCAAAGCCTGCTAAAAGTTGGTCAAAGCTTTTGTAGAGACCAATAAGGAAACGTATTGGCATCGAGCCCGCCGATTTTAATCTAAGAAAATGGGTGGTTAAGTATTACTGTATCATCTCTATCTGGCCCAGTTGAAATAATATCGATAGGGATCCCTATTAGAGTTTGGATCCTAGAAATATATGCTCGTGCATTTACCGGTAACTTGTCGAACTCTTTTATACCTTTCGTACACTCATCCCAACCGTCAATCTTTTCATATATTGGAATTATTCTATTATAGTCATCAGCATGCTGCGGAAAAAACTTTGTTGAGTGATCCGCTGTACGATATCCAACACAGATGTTCAGAGAACCAAATCCGTCCAGTACGTCGAGCTTCGTGAGACACAAAGCTGATAGACTATTTGTAACAACAGCTCTACGCAAAGCAACAACATCCAACCAACCGCATCTCCTCTTCCGTCCAGTCGTAGTCCCAAATTCCATACCTAACTCACTCAATTGCTCTCCTAAAGCACAGGTTAATTCAGTTGGGAATGGACCCTCTCCAACCCTTGTAGTATACGCCTTCGTTATTCCAATGACAGAATCCAAATACAGTGGGCCGAGTCCGGTCCCTGTGGCAGCCGCACCCGCGGTTGTATTAGATGATGTTACGAAAGGGTATGTTCCATGGTCAATGTCCAACAAACTTCCTTGAGCTCCCTCAAATANAATNTGCTCACCCGCCTCTCTNTTTTCCTGNAAAAACANACTTACATTNGCNCGNANNGNCAAAAGNTTTGANGCCCAGTNAACNGCGGAATCCAAAATCCGATCGAAATCAACGCTAGATCTTCCATAATACTTGGTCAATGAGAAATTATGGAAATCAACCAATTCACCGAGCTTATCCGCAAAATTCTCCATATTCTCTAAGTCCCCAAATCGTAGACCCCGACGAGCAACCTTGTCCTCATAAGCCGGCCCTATACCTCTGCCCGTAGTACCGATTTTGTGGAAACCCCTAGCTAGTTCTCGCGCGCTATCTAGGGCAACATGATAATCTAGAATTAGTGGGCAATTACCTGAGATCTTAAGGCGTTCTCGCACACTCACCCCACGGTCCTCAAGCATCTTTATTTCTGTAAGAAGAGCGTCCGGTGCTAATACTACTCCATTGCCTATAACGCATTGCACTTGAGGACGCAAAATTCCAGAGGGAATCAAGTGAAGTGCGGTTTTTATTCCGTTTATTACCAGTGTATGTCCTGCATTGTGTCCGCCCTGAAACCGAGCCACAACACCAGCCCTGTCCATGAGCAAATCTACTATTTTCCCTTTTCCCTCATCACCCCATTGCGATCCTAAAACCACCACGCTTTTACTCATAAATATCCTTTTTCCATCAACGAGGTTACCTAAAGTTTAACCTTTATAGGTCGCGGACAACGGCGCGACCGTTCTCATTGAATAATTGCTTGTCACAGCTTTTCATGGACTCCGAGTTTCCTTCTTCTTCGAATAATTGAACGACACGATGTCCGGCTTTGCGCAAACTTTTTGCCTCATTAATTAATAATTCATCGTCTCCCACATAACACCATACTGCTTCTTTCGGCGGAATTTTTCTACCACTGAGCTCTGCTAATAAGTTTAAATCAAACGCAAAGCCAGTTGCTGGCCTGTTTCTTCCAAACGCTTTCCCGACACAATCATATCTGCCACCGTTTCCCAAAACTTTTCTTTTGCCCTTCGAAAACCCTGCGAATACTAATCCCGTGTGATAGTGAAATCCTGGCATCTCAGAAAGATCAAAATGTAATGATATGTTAGGGTCTTTAACTGAACCAGCGAGATGGTTTAATTGCTCAATAGCTTCTAGCACCTCATCAGGCGCCTCAGAAAATTCTGATAATGCTACCCGCAAGGTGTCACTACCGCCAACCAACTTTGGTAAAACTGATAGCCAGTTAGACAGGCGCGAATCTTTTATATTCGCAGTTATCCAATTCTCTATTTCTATTCCCGATTTCTTCTGAAGTAAATCATAGAATTCTGATTTTAGTCTAGATTCTAAACCCGCCGACTTAAAGAGCCCTCGGCAAATGTCAACATGTCCAAGATCAAGACAAACATCACTAATGTCGACTAATCTGAGACTTTCTAAAAATAGGGTTACTGCCTCAATATCTGCACGCACGGACTTCTCACCGAAAAGTTCAACTCCAATTGAAGTTGGTGCTCGCGATGACAGCGAATCTCTGGCCCTGGCATGTAATACTGTACCTGCATAACATAATCGACTTATTCCTTTCCGTGCAAAGCTATGTGCATCGATCCGTGCCGTTTGTGGCGTTATGTCTGCCCGAATTCCCATCATCTTGCCACTCACCTGATCCGTCACGCGGAAAGTAAGTAAGTCTAGGTCTTTACCAGCCTTAACCAGAAGAGAATCGGTGTACTCGAGCATCGGCGGAATTACCAAATCATATCCCCACAAATCGTAAAGATCTAAAAGCTCTCTACGCAGACACTCAACATTGATGGCTCTTTCCGGGAGTACATCCTCAAAACCATCTGGAAGAATCCAACGATCTATCTCAATCATCTATAGGTCTCCCATGGAGGGGCGTGACATCATCTAAAAAAAACTAGCAAGCCTGCTCCAGCGAGCATACTTACCAACCCAAAATACCTCAATCTTACTGGTTCAACTTGAGCCATAATCTTCAATATTCTATGCCACCGATCAGGCATCAGAAAGGGAAGCATACCCTCTAAAACTAATAGAAGTCCAAGTGCTGTCAGAAGTTCATAAGTCATTATTCTCACGTCACTGACTACTCGTAGTTGGTCAAGCAGAATTCTTTGACGAACAGATGTTTAACCCATATGCTAGTTCAATCCACCTACTCTTTTGGCCCTATTATGATCCATCAGGTTGCTTTAGATATCGAAAAAACTCACTGGTTGGCTCAACCAGCATAATATCTCCTTTATTCGCAAATGCTGATTTATAGGCATTAAGGCTTCTTAAAAACGCGTAAAATTCTTCGTCTTGACTGAAAGCATTAGCATAAATCGATGCAGCTTCTGCGTCTCCTTGGCCGCGTAATTGTTCGGCATCTCTGTAAGCATTTGCAAGTTCAATGGTGCGTTCTCTATCAGCCGAGGCTCGTATCTTCTCTGCACGTTCTTTGCCCGTAGATCTTAGTTCAGTTGCCTCTTTAGTGCGCTCAGCCGTCATTCGTCTGTACACCTGATTACTAACTTCAGAGGGCAGATCAATTCGTTTAACCCTAACATCGACTACCTCTATACCGAGAGCCTGCAATACAGTTTTATTAAGACCTTGGGTAATGTTCCTCATCAATAATTCTCGTTCACCTGAGACTACTTCCTTCAATGTCCGCGTGCCAAATTGATTTCGCAAACCATTGTTCACTCGGTTAGCAAGTCTATTCTGGGCAATGGACTCAACACCTCCCGTAGCTTTGTAGTATGTTCCAACATCTTGGATGCGCCATTTAGCATAAGAATCAACAATCAACCTTTTCTTTTCAATTGTAAAGAAACTCGCAGGTTGCGCATCCACTGTGAGAATACGCCCATCAAAGATACGAATCTGCTCGGCTAATGGTAATTTAATATGGAGACCCGGCCTCAAATCATCATCCACTAATTTGCCGAATCTCAACTTTACTCCTCGCTCAAACTCGGTGACAACGAATAAGCTGTTTGCCGCTATTACCACAAATACAACGATCGCCAGTGACACTCCTACTAATTTATTCATCGACGCCCCTCCCCTTGCCTCGTACTGTTTCTTTGAATTCGGTCTAAGACTTGTTCTGCTACTCTGTCGACATCAGCTTCGTCCATGTTACTGGAGCCCCGAGAAATACTACCGCTCTTCATCAACTGGTCTAAAGGTAAATACAACATGTTATTGCCTCCCTTTGAATCAATCAGCACTTTGCTAGTTCGCGTCATAACCTCTTCCATGGCATCAATATAAAGTCGTTCGCGCGTCACGACCGGTGCCTTCTTATACTCCGTAAGTAACGCCACAAACCGCTCAGTTTCACCCTCAGCTTTTGATACAACTTGTGATTTGTAGCCCTCAGCCTCCTCTCTTAGACGTTGTGCCTCACCACGCGCCTGAGGGATTATGCCGTTTGAATACGCTTGGGCATCATTGATATATCGTTCCAAGTCTTCTCGTGCCTCGATCACATCATCATATGCTTCCTGCACTTGGGTGGGTGGCCGAGCCTCCTCAATGTTAATTTTCACAACATTAATTCCACTATCATAGACATTCAAATAGTCCTGAAGTTTCTCAGCAGTCGCAACTGCAATCTGCTCTCGTCCGGTAGAAATGACATCATCGAGTCCAGAGCTACCAACCACATGCCTAAGTGCGCTATCGGTCGCTTGCTGAAGCGTTGTCTCTGGATCTTTGATGTTTAAGACAAAGGCTTTTACATCAGCAATGTTATATTGTACTGTAAGAGTGAGTTCGGCGATATTTTCGTCTTCAGTTAGCATCAAACCTCGCGCAGAGTATTGCCGTTCTTCAGTCACACGCTCAATTTCTACCGAATCAATCAAAGGAGGATTCCAATGTAGTCCAGGCCCAACCGTATCATTGTATTTTCCTAAACGAAGAACAATTGCCTGCTCTTTTTCGTCAATTTGATATGCTCCCAGCATTGCCCAAAGCAACAAGATAATACTACCTGCTGCGACTGCCAGTGATTTCCACCCTGTCTCGAAACTTCCGCCCCCAGAGCCCCCGCCGCCGAAGTTTGAAAATTTTTCTTTCAATTTTCTTAACGCCTCATCTATGTCAGGAGGAGCGTCACCACCACGATTTCCACCCCACGGATCTTTCCCCCCCCCGCCTTGATCATTCCAAGCCATAATTTACTCCTATCGCGCAGTTCATTCATTTATCTTTAATTTTTGATTAAACCAGTGAAGCTTAAGATTCATTAGTATTCGCGTCTAACTGGCCACAGTAAAAATATCGGCGAATTCTTTAAAACGTTTTGAAACACGAGCATACTCGATGCTATTCATTTTGACGTCCACTAATGAAACGCCTTGATTGTCAATACTCTCTTTCGTTACTGCACCGCAATTATAAAGCTCAGCTCTCAACGATGCGAGCGCCGGTGGCAAACTAAGTTTTCCGATTAGTGAATCGTACTCAACACATTCAGAGATTGCATTCGCAAGTAAGTCCATGCCGTCGCCGGTTTCTGCTGACACCCACACAGCTACGGGATTGCCGTCTCCATCTCTGTCGATGCGGCATGGGCAATGGTCTAGCAAATCAACCTTGTTGTATACTATCAAAGCGCGGATGTTATCAGCACCAATTTCTTCGAGAACGGAATCTACGCTGTCTTTCATTAACTCAACATCTGCAGCCGAAGCATCGAGCACATGGAGGAGTAAGGCGGCACCGCAAATTTCTTCCAATGTTCCTTGAAACGCCTCTATGAGGCTATGAGGAAGCTGCCTTATGAAACCTACCGTATCAGAAAAAACTGTATTTCTGATACCCTTCACCTTACCTCGCCGCATTGTTGGGTCTAATGTTGCGAAGAGCTTATCCGCTGCATAAACGCCGCTTTTTGTCAGATTGTTAAATATTGTAGACTTCCCGACATTGGTATAACCTACTAGAGATATCGTTAGAGCATTCGATTTACATCTAGACTGTCGCCCAAGCGATCTTTGTTGTCGGATCTTTAACAATTTATTTCTTACGCTAGCAATACGGGCTCTTACCAACCGTCTATCAGATTCTAGTTGTGTCTCGCCCGGCCCACGTAAACCAATGCCACCCTTTTGCCTTTCGAGATGGGTCCAACCACGTATCAAACGTGTCGAAAGGTGCTTGAGTTGCGCTAACTCCACCTGTAATTTCCCTTCGTGAGTACGAGCTCGTTGCGCGAATATTTCTAATATCAAGCCATTGCGATCCAAAACCTTGCACTTTAAATGTTCTTCAAGATTTCGTTCTTGACTCGCTGACAGGTTGTGATTCAAGATTATTAGATCTGCAGACTTTTCAAGTCGGAGCAATGCAACCTCATCTAACTTTCCTAAACTTAGAAAGAATCTGGCTTCAGGAGCTTTCTTGCTGCCAGTGACCAGTCCAACAGCGTATCCTCCGGACGATGCCACCAACTCTTCAAACTCTTTGACATTCTCTTCCCAACCCTCGGCCTGCATTCTCAAGCTCACCATCACTACTCGTTTGCCGCTTATGGGTCGCCCAAAAAATAATGGCATATCGAGCTAGTAATCGTCTTCAGAGAAAGTTTTCGTATTTCCTAGGTCGTAGCGATTATCATTCGAAACTGACGACGTAAGGCTTGATGTGGGGAGTTTGACCGCACGGGAGGGCACAACTGTAGAGATAGCATGCTTGTATACCATTTGACTGACAGTATTTTTCAACAAAACAACAAATTGATCAAACGACTCAATTTGTCCTTGCAACTTAATACCGTTAACAAGAAATATCGATACAGCGATTTTTTCTTTCCTCAACACATTAAGAAAAGGGTCTTGCAAATTGTGTCCCTTGGACATTATTTCGTCTCCTAAAACCGTCAGAACGCTTCTTGAGGCAACAAGGAGCACATTTTTTTGCCTCGCTGCCGTTTAAAGGATTAAGTATTTTAACCGGAACTAAAAAGATGGGGCTTTAAACATGTTTTTTCAAGCGATTAAGGATATTTTTTTTTAATTTTTCTCTATTGCTTAATGGATTGACATGCACAATGTTAAGATCTGTCCAACGTCGCATCCAAGTTAGTTGACGTTTAGCAAGCTGCCGGGAGGCAAATATTGACAAACTTTTAGCCGTTTCGAGGCCGTAAGTACCTTGCAGAAATCCCCATATTTGTCTATATCCAACTGCTCTGATGGCAGGGAGATCAGGATTTAAATCGCCACGAACGTACAAATTCTGAACCTCATCACAAAAACCCCGGTTTAACATAGATTCAAAACGCTCTTCAATTCTTCGATGAAGTAATGTTCGATCAGAGGGCCAAAGTCCGATTTGATAGATGTCTAACGGATGCGTCAGGCTGGTGGATTGTTTTTGGGCTTGTAACTCAGATAGCGGAGTACCGGTTAATTCAAACACTTCAAGAGCTCGAAGTACCCGATGTCTCTGCCGAGGGTGTACACGAGATGCCGTATGAAAATCGATACTTTTCAATCGATCATATAAACTCTCAAGTCCCTCCAACTCTACCTGAATATTCAATTTTTCTCGAACTTTCGCACTAGCAGGAGGCAAATCCGATAATCCATTTATAAGCGCATTAAAATACATCATACTGCCGCCAACGAGGAGTGGAATTTTTCCTTTCTGCCGGATCTGTTGTATCGCGTAATTCGCATCATTAACGAACCTAGCAGCATTGTAAATATCGCTTGGATCAACAACATCTATTAACCAATGTGGCACTTCTTCTAAAATGGCTTTCGACGGCTTAGCGGTGCCTATGTCTAAGTGACGATATACTTGAACGGAGTCTACACTTACTATTTCGACCGGGAAATGTTGACAAATCGCGAGTGCAACGTCGGTTTTACCTATTGCCGTCGGGCCCATTAAAATAATTAAAGGAAATCTTGTATTTTGACGCGCGCCATTGACTTCTAACAAACTCTAACGACCTCGCATAAAGTATTTGTCAATCTCCTCAAGGGAAAACTCGGCCCAAGTTGGTCTGCCATGATTACACTGGTTAATTCGTTCTGTTTGCTCCATTTGACGGAGAAGGGAGTTCATTTCGGATAATGTAAGCTTACGATTTACCCTTACTGATCCATGACATGCCATTGTAGATAAAATATGGTGAATCTCTTCACTTAATCGATCCGAGATATCATAATGAATCAGATCTGCTAAAATGTCGCAAACAAGTTGCTCAGTGTCGCAGCCTCTCAAAATAGCGGGAAGCTCCCTCACCAATAGAGACTCTGACGAGATCCTATCTAAAACAAATCCTAGTTTTGAAAACTCTTCCTTATGACGCTCCCCTAAATCAGCTTCGGTTTCAGTGACTACAACTCCTTGCGGAACTAATAGAGGTTGAGAAACCAGTCCCTGTTGCTCATAAGTACGCTTCAATTCTTCATAAACTATTCTTTCATGAGCAGCATGAGCATCTACGATTACTAGTCCAGTAGCATTTTCAGCGAGAATATAGGCGTATCTCAATTGCGCCACTGCAAACCCAAGTGGCGGAATTGGCTCACGATCATCTTGGCTTACAATATCCTTGTTGTGTTGATCATTGAAAAAGTCGGCAGACCCCGATTTAAGACCAACAATATCGCATTTTTTCCTAGGGCTGTTGCGATCAGCTTGCTCTCCAAAACGATGCGACGAGAGTATATCGACAAGAGACATAATATCTCTTTTGGGTTGAGATCCAACTACTAGGTCGACTCTCGTATCCGAAAAATTATCAGTTTTTGGATATCTCTCGGCTAATGCAGAATCTAATGCGGAGTGTACAAAGCGATGAATAACTTTATTATCTTTAAATCTGACTTCATGCTTAGTCGGATGTACGTTCACATCAACATCCCTTAAATCAGTTTCTAGGTATAAGACAAACGCCGGATGACGTCCCTTATACAAAACGTCTTGATATGCTTGCCTTACTGCATGAGCGATAGTTTTATCTTTGACATATCTTCCATTAACGAACAGATACTGCAAATCAGGTTGACTTCGAGAAAAAGTGGGTATGGAGATCCAGCCTTTTATCATCAAATTCGAGCTTTGATTATTAAGATAAATGGCATTGTCCAAAAAAGAGGGCCCACATATCGCTCGGAGTCTTTCCTGCTCATCCAAACATTTCTCTGATGCACTTAGGTCTAATCTCAATCGATCATTATTTGTCAGGGTGAAAGCAACATCGAAACGGCTCAGAGCTAACCTTTTAATACAGGCGCTGATATTGTTATATTCTGTGACTTCAGAGCGCAAAAACTTTCTTCTCGCAGGAGTGTTGTAGAATAATTCTCTGACCTCAACCGTGGTACCTTGAGGGTGCGCCGCGGGACGTAAACTTGCAGTTGTATCACAGTTCTCCGGCTGGAGGAGCCATGCGGATTCAGAATGTTTCGATATCAATGTTAATTGCGACACCGATGCAATACTTGATAACGCCTCACCCCGAAACCCCAACGTACCTATAGCATCAAGATCAACTAAATCATAAATCTTACTAGTAGAATGTCGACCCAAAGCTAGCACTAGTTCATCTGCTGGAATACCCGTTCCATCATCACGAACTTTTAAAAGTTTCATCCCTCCATTCTCTACCTCAACATGTATGTGTCTTGCCCCAGCATCTAAACTATTCTCTACAAGCTCTTTAACCACGGAAAAAGGTCGGTCTACAACCTCTCCAGCGGCGATTTGATTTGCTAGTTGTGTGCCTAAAATACGAATTTTACTCATTAGCTTATACCGCGATTAACGAGGTGGTACTGAAAGCCGTTGACCGACTATTATTCGTTTCGAAGATAAATTATTGTAATGTAATAATTTATCTACCGATGTTTTATACTTTTGTGCTATTTGAGAGAGCGTATCACCCTTCAGCACAATGTATGTTTTTAAACGCTCTGCTTTGTTAACCGCTAACGCTGTCCCCGGAGGTGGATTGTCAAGATAATATTGAACCATTCCCCGATAGATAGCCTTAGCCATGCTCTGCTGATAAGTCTTATCAGAAAGTAATTTAGCCTCCCGTGGATTTGAGATAAATCCAGCTTCAATAAGCAGAGAGGGAATATCTGGCGATTTAAGAACTAAAAATCCAGCCTGCTCCACGCGTTTTTTGTGCAACCTCGCAAGTCCATCAATATTTCTTAGCACGTAATCACCTGCGGCCAAACTACTGCTTAAAGTCGCAGTCATAGATAAATCTAACAAGACCTCAGCTAGAGCATCCGGCTTATCCACCAAACTCAGAGTTACCGCGCCACCTATTAAATCAGCACGATTTTCTTTAGATGCAAGATATCGGGCAGCCTCACTGGTGGCTCCTTTATTTGATAATGCATAAACAGAAGCTCCATGAGCATCGGGGCTAGAGAATGCGTCAGCATGGATAGATATAAAGAAATCTGCAAGACTATTGTGTGCAATTTCCATCCGCCGTCTGTGAGCTAAATAATAATCGCCCTCTCGAATTAAAACACCCCTAAAATCACTGTCGTCATCAAACAATTTCTTTAATCGCTTTGCAATTTGTAAAACTATAACCTTTTCTCGAATTCTTCCAGGACCTAATGCTCCAGGATCTTCTCCTCCATGCCCAGCGTCGATTGCAACGACTATTTTTCGATTTACTTGTTGAATAATGCCAGCTAGATTTTTGCTTGTGCGTTTTTTTACGTCGTACAGATCTACAACTAAACGGTTACCATAGCGTTCATTTGATTGGAGACTAAATACTTTAGAACTCACTTGATTTACCAAATCAAATACCATCCTTAAACTAGTCCCGTCTCTCACGCCGGTGCGAATGCGGACAATAGGAGTGTTTGAGAGATCGAGTTGCTCAAATTCTGCGTTTAACTTTACATCTAAAATATCGACAACCACACGATTTGGCTTGTTTAGCGTAAACGTTTGATATCGTACAGTCTCATTGAGATCCAAAACGATACGAGTTCTGTCAGGAGATCTGTAGAGCCTAAGTCCTTCAATCTTTGAAGCCTCGACAAAGTCACTAAAGATCAAAATCATTAAACACACGTATAGAAACTTCAGCATTTAAAACATCCGATACTGTTAGCAAAAAAAAAATGGAGAGACTGGGAACAAATTCTTATAACTATATATTTTGCAAATGCTCATTCGTAATTTTTCCAGCAGGAGTATGCGATCGTATAGTCACAATTCGAGTATCGCCCTCAGATATTATTGACAATTCCAAATCAATTTTACTCAGATACCCATCGCTACGTTCCGGCCACTCAACGAGACATAAATATGCATCACGCAAACAATCGCGGTAGCCGAGGAATTCCAATTCTTCAGGATCACTCACTCTAAAAAGATCAAAATGATACACCGCCCCGAGGTCTAATTGGTAGGGTTCCAACATAGCATATGTAGGACTTTTCACAATCCCACCAAAACCCAGACCTTGGAGCACTCCTCTGGCCAACGTAGTCTTCCCAACGCCCAAATCTCCGGAAAGTGTGATTACCAAACGGGGAATTAGCACCCTCGCAACCGATTTACCAAATGCTAACATCGCCCGTTCATCAACAATCTTCGTTCTCAAAAACCCACCATAGTCACATAAACTCCCCGGAACGCTTTTCATATTGGATCACCTGAACGCTCTTGAATCATTAATTGATTACTAATCGATCGTAATAAATCAGTGGCCATCAGTCCTCTTTGCCCCAACTGGTCAACCAAAACGTCAGCAGCATGCGAATGTAAACAACACCCCAACTCTGCGGCAGAAATGCATGACAATGATTGAGCTAAAAGACCACCAATAACTCCACTCAGTAAATCTCCCATTCCGGCACTGGCCATGCCAGGATTGCCGTATGGACATATGCTTACCACCTCTGAGGAACGTCCACAGACTATGGTTCCCAAACCTTTCAACACTACTGTTGTGCCAAATACTTTTTGGAGTTCGATTACCGCCGAAACACGGTCTAGCTCGACTTCCTTGACAGAAATATTCAATAAACGAGCGGCTTCCCCTGGATGCGGAGTAATCACACAGTTTTCGGCATTTTCTCTACTAATTTGTATTTTTCCTGATGAAATGATATTTAGCGCATCCGCATCAATAACCATTGATATTTTTGTATCTAATGCTTTTTGAAGTAATTGCTCAGACCACGCTGACGTGCCTAAACCTGGGCCTAAAACTAATACACTCGGACGACTTAAAAATGGCTCAAGCTCTTGTCCAGATGACACCCCAATCGCCATAACTTCCGGTTGTCGCGTTAACATGGCTGATATATGCTCGGGACGCGTCGCTAGAGACACAAGTCCTGCTCCAATCCTCGCGGCGCCTTGAGCAGCTATTATGCCAGCGCCAGCATAACCATAGTCACCTCCGATAACTAAAACATGTCCATAATTTGTTTTACACGAATAATTTAGTCGGCTTGGCAAAATCTTACAGAGTTTTTCTAGACTCATAATCGTTGCACTAGCCAACCCGTTCAGGTTTTCCCCGCGCTCCAGCCCCAAGCGTCTTAAAATGAGACTACCACAACATGAAGGACCATACCCGGTAAAAAGACCCTGTTTATAAACTAAAAAAGTTACCGTTAAATCTGCATTCACAGCTATATCGAGAACTCCGCCCGTACCAGAATTTAGGCCTGACGGCACATCTATTGAAACCGTAGGTAAATTTGAGAAATTCATTTTTTGAATTGCGCATCTGTATTTTTCGTTTATTTTTCCTCGCAAGCCAATCCCTATGAGGGCGTCAACAATAATCCCATGATCTATTATTTCTTCACCTGAAAATATATTCAACTCAGCATTTGCATTAAGCGCAGTTTCTCTAGCGCAAGCTATTGTTGGGGAAAATTGGCAAGGATTTCCTAGTTCAAAAACTCTAACTGGTATTGATTTCGCAGAGGCAAGAGCAGACAGTAAGTACCCATCCGCAGCATTTTTACCTCCCCCACAAAAAACATTGATACTGTTAGGCTGACCAAACTTTCTTGTTAACTCTTGATAAAGAGCTTCCGCAGCCTTCAGAGCAAGAGCATATTCAGTTGAGTTTATTTTTTTAAGGTGCTGTTTTTCGATTTTTATAACATTAGACAAATCATACAAAGAATTATCATCCGTTTTTAGCGACATTAAATTAAGATCCAAGTAGACTGACGAACCTATAGTTTAGCTGAAGTGACCCGACATGTCTCAAACGATTGACTCGAACAAAAGCCTCCAAGAATTGGCCATTAAAATAAAAAATTGGGGTGCACATCAAGGTTTCCAACAGGTTGCAATTGTCGAACCTGATTTATCACAGGCCTCAAATAATCTCCGAAAGTGGATAAGTGATGGATACCACGGAACCATGGATTGGATGGATAAACATGGAGAAAAACGATATAAAATCGATAAGCTCGTGGATCAAGCAGTGCGAGTTATCTGTTTCAGAATGGATTACTTAACCGATAATAAAATGATTGCAGTGCTTAAAAATGATAACAAGGCCTATATATCTCGGTATGCTCTGGGGCGAGATTATCATAAATTAATAAGGCGCCGTCTTGCCGGGCTTGTGTGTCGGATACGACAAGAGATGCCTAGCCACGATGTCAATCAACGTGCTTTCGTCGATAGTGCCCCGATTATGGAAAAACCATTAGCCGCGCAAGCAGGGTTGGGTTGGATTGGGAAAAATACCCTTCTGCTAAATGAAAAAGCAGGCTCATGGTTTTTTCTTGGCGAAATTTATACTTCATTAGAGCTACCAACAGACATCAATAAAACAGAAAATCAATGTGGTAACTGTCGCGCATGTAATTCCATATGTCCCACTAATGCCTTCCCCAAGCCATATATTTTAGATGCGAGGCGTTGTATTTCATATTTGACAATAGAAAACAAATACAAAATCCCAGAAGAAATGAGGCCCCTCATCGGAAATCGAGTGTTTGGCTGTGATGATTGTCAAATTATTTGTCCTTGGAATCGCTTTCCAACTGAATCACAAGAGTCCGATTTCAAACCAAGGCACAATTTTGATGATATAGATTTGCTAACACTCTTTGCTTGGAATGAGGAGGAGTTTTTGTTGAAAACACTTGGATCGGCAATCAGGAGGATCGGTTATGAACGGTGGCAGCGTAACCTCGCTATTGGTCTAGGAAACTCACAAGGCAACACGGACGTAGTAGCCGCATTAACTCAACGACTGGCGGTTTCGAGTGCTCTTGTAAAAGAACACATTTTGTGGGCCATTAATCAACAGCGCAAGAAACTCGGTCATCCTGCCGGTTGAACAATACTAAATATTTATAAAAGTATCCCGATAAAACTTCAGTTCAGCAATAGAATCGTAAATATCATCAAGAGCAAGGTGTTTAGCCTTTTTATTAAACCCGCTCATTAAACTTGGCTTCCAGCGCTGAACAAGTTCCTTTAATGTCGATACATCTATATTTCGGTAATGAAAGAAATTAGCAAGCTGTGGCATATATCTGACCAAAAAACGCCTATCTAAACAAATAGAATTTCCACACATCGGGGATGCTTGAAAATCGACCCATTTCCCGAGAAAGTCTAGGGTTGCATTCATGGCTACAATTTCGCAAATCGAACTTTTTCTTACCCTATCAATTAAACCAGAGCGCGCGTGTTGGAGGGTATTCCACTCGTCCATCTTGGTCAACTCCGGTTCCGCCTGATTAATTGCGATAACTGGTCCCTCTGCTAAAATCTTCAAGTCGCTATCAGTTATGACCGTCGCTATCTCTATTATGCGATTCTCAAACGGCCGTAGGCCAGTCATCTCAAGATCAATCCAAATTAAATTAGTCGACAATTCTCTCAATTTTATCTCTCCTTTTCCTTAGAACCAAGTTTCAACAACAACTTTTTCTAATAATTACAAGATTACCAAGCCCGTCATTGTCAACAAGTTTAATTATGCTATATCCTAGTATTCTTTGGAAACGGTGATATTTCAGATGCATCTAAGAAAATACTTTGAACAAAAAATATTTAAATAAACAACAAATGAGACGTACAGCCCAAGGCCACGAAGTGGCAAAAAAAAAAGTCTCACAACCAATGCTTTGGAGAGTATGACTGAGGGGCTAGAGCCCAACGCGACCGGCATCGTCATCATCAATTATGGCCTCCAAGTTCTAATTGAGGGTCTTAATGGCATATACTGCGGAAACCATTATCGGTGTTATAAAAGGGCAAATGTACCGTCCTTAGTAGCAGGAGATCATGTGATATGGCGGAATGCAAATCCATTTGGAGTCGTCGTCGCAAGGCAAACTCGTTCATCTAAACTCGCTCGTCTTGATATTGGCGGAAAAACAAAGTCAGTAGCCGCAAATGTAAGTCAACTTTTTATAGTAATAGCGTGTTTGCCTCTGCCAATAACAAACCTGATAGATCGCTATATAGTGGCTGCTGAGGCAGAGCACATATCGGTGACATTTGTAGCGAACAAAATGGATTTAGTGAAACACAAAAATTCAGTACAATTACAAGCAGTCATAAACGAATACATGCGCATCGGCTACCCAGTCATCCGCTCGTCGGTTAAAACAGCTCTCGGAATCAACTTAATAAAAAATAATCTGCGAAATAAAACTTCTCTATTTGTTGGTCAATCCGGTGTCGGTAAGTCATCGCTTTTAAATCTCATTGAACCGACAGCAAACTCTCGCACTGCACCCTTATCTATAGCGAACGAAAAAGGTGCTCATACGACCACAGTCTCACGGTTATTCAGAGTATCCAGTGGTGGCAATTTGATTGATTCACCAGGCACTCACACATTTTCATTAGCTCATCTCGACTCCCGACAACTTATTGAAGGCTTCAAAGATTTCCACCCCTTCCTTGGAAAGTGTAAGTTCCGAGATTGTCTTCATGACGAACAATCGGGATGTGCAATATCTGAGGCGACAAAAAAAAATTTAGTTTCAGCAAGACGGTTTAAAAATTATCATCAAATTAAAGACGAGTTAAAAATAAAATGAATGGACTTTTAAGTAACAAGGCGCACAATTTTTTCCAAAATCGGCGAAACTAGCAGCATGAATATAAAATTATATTTCACGGCAAATATCCAAAGATTATTACCAAAACATTTTCTTTCAAAATTGACCGCTATTCTTGCTGAATCGCAAAGAATATGGCTGAAGAACTTTCTTATCCGAAGTTTTATCAAAATTTATAAAATTGACTTGAGTGAAGTAGAAAATCCTGACGTCAGCTTCTATCCATCTTTTAATGAGTTTTTTACCCGTCGGCTATCAGCGAATGCCCGCAAATGTGATATGAATAACCAGTCGATTACTTCACCAGTAGACGGCTCAATCAGTCAAATTGGCCAAATACAAAAGAACAAGATACTACAAGCTAAAGATATAACTTACTCAGTTGAGCGCTTAGTTGGGTGCAAAGAAGTAGCGCGTACATTTTATGAAGCGAACTTTGCCACCATTTACCTCTCACCTAGAAATTATCATAGAGTTCACGCGCCGTGTGATAGTAAATTAATTAAAACCTGCTATTTCCATGGCGATATATACTCCGTAAATAAAAAAACCTGCGACACCATACCCAACTTATTTACTCGAAATGAGCGATTAGTATGCTACTTCACGTCTCCTAACTTTGGTGATTTTTGTTTGATTTTTGTTGGAGCAATGTTGGTTCGTGGCATAGAAACCGTGTGGACAGAATGCGAAAGAATTGAGAGATTTTCTCCACAATATAATAGCTTTTCCGAAAAAAATCTGCTTTTCAAAAAAGGAGAAGAACTCGGTTGTTTTAAATATGGATCCACCGTAATTCTATTGTTTACGCCAAGCTTTCTATGGCTCGAAAACCTTACTTCAGGGACTAGTCTCCGCATGGGTGAGCGAATAGCTTTATGTGACCAATAAATGTTTACCCCCCAGAATATCGATGGACGGCGTCAACGAAAACCTCGACATTACGAGGGTCGATATCTGGAGTGATTCCATGACCCAAATTAAAAACATGTCCACTACCACTACCATAAGAATCTAGAATTCTTTGCACCTCTGACTCGATAGATTCAGGATTACTCCGTAACACCGCCGGATCCATATTTCCCTGGAGAGCCACTTTGGCACCAACTCTTCTCCGTGCCTCACGCAAACTAACGGTCCAATCGAGGCTAATCGCGTTGCAACCACTGGTTGCTATTTCTTCTAGCCAATTTCCACCACTTTTCGTAAACAAAACTACGGGAACCTCGCGATCGTTATAGCGTGAAATTAAGTTGGCAATAATTGCTCTTATGTAGGCAAGCGAAAATTTTTCGTAGGCCTCATGACTAAGAATTCCCCCCCAAGTATCGAAGATTTGTATCACCTGCGCACCACTGCAGATTTGAGCATTCAAATAATCAATGAGGGAAAGTGTTAATTTTTGAAGCAATTGATGCAAAATTTCTGGATGCTTATACAGCCATGTCTTTGTGCGTGAAAAGTCTCGAGAACTATGCCCCTCGATCATATAAGCCGCTAATGTCCATGGTGAGCCTGAAAATCCTATCAGAGGCACAGTACCATCTAATTCCTTTCGAATCAGTGATACCGCCTCTAATACATAGCTTAGATCAACTTTTGAGTTGATTACTGAGAGCGATTCTACATCTCTTTCGGTTCTCAACGGTTTTCGAAATTTTGGTCCCTCCCCCTCCACGAAGTACAAGCCTAAGCCCATAGCGTCAGGGATTGTTAAAATATCTGAAAATAAAATCGCTGCGTCCAATTTATAACGCCTCAATGGTTGCATTGCGATCTCACAAGCGAGTTTTGGATCTTGACAGAGACTCATAAAATCGCCAGCGTGGCTACGTAAATCGCGATATTCAGGCAAATGTCGTCCAGCTTGCCGCATGATCCACACGGGAGTTCGCGTCGTCGGCTCCTTCAAAAGGCTTTTTATAAGGCAATCATTTTTAAGCTCACTCATTAAAGTGTCCTCAAACTGGTCAGGCTGACCCAACCATAAACAAGAATTAACTACATACCTTAAGCATCACTAAGAAGCACAGTGAAAAGACAACACTTTTTGTAAATTAGAATCACCATATTCAGTAGAAACTGTTGCGAGGCCAAAAGCCTCTAAAATAATCAAACGTAATTGACCATCGATAACTTTCTTATCACGCGTCATAATAAGGTTGAAGTCTTGAATAGTCATAGATAACGGTGGCGATGTTGGAAGTCCACATCGCTCCAGCATAACTTTAAGCCTATCAAAATCAGTTTCCGAAATACCACCGAGCAAGACTGATAAGCGCATTGCCATTAACATACCAACGGAAATTGCCTCGCCATGTACCCAATCTCGATATTTAAGAAAAGTTTCTATTGCATGTCCAAAAGTGTGCCCAAAATTTAGAATTGCCCTATGTCCTTGCTCAGTCTCGTCTTGAGAAACAATTGATGCTTTAATTTGACACGACACACGAACAGCATAGGCCAATAAATTCAAATCATAACCCAGAAGTCCATCTAAATTTTCCTCAATCCAATTAAAAAAATTCCGATCAGCGATTAATCCATATTTAATAACTTCAGATAAACCAGCTGCAAATTCTCGCTTAGGTAACGTTCTCAATGTCGTCGTATCGGATATAACAATTGATGGCTGGTGAAATGCACCGATCATGTTTTTACCTAAAGCATGGTTAACGCCAGTCTTTCCACCTACTGAAGAATCCACTTGCGCAAGTAAAGTAGTCGGTATTTGGACGAAACCAATACCTCGCTGATAAACCGCGGCTGCAAAACCGGCGACATCCCCAATTACTCCCCCACCTAATGCTACCAAGGTGGTAGTTCTATCATGACCTTCTTCAAGTAAGGCAGAAAGAATAATATTCAGACCATCAAGAGTCTTAATCTTTTCTCCATCAGGAAGCACTATTTTATTAACTTGAAATTCCCTAAAATTTTGAACAACCTTTTCGAAATACAAGCGCTCGACAATTTCATTTGTTACGATCATAACTCGACGACCGAGAACATAATCTGCAAATACCACTTCCTCCATAGCATCAGGCCCAATTATTATTGAGTAACTTCGAATTCCTAAAGACACATGTACTTTGCAACACTGTGATTCAGAACTTGATAGAGATGTATGCATTTCTTTTCCTTCAGCAGGCAGTTGTTATGACTACTAGATGTGGTAACTTTTCGAAGTAATAGTTTTATGGACTACATCGCTAATATTTTTTCTGCAAGTTTCTTTACTAAATTAGAAAGCCTACCCTGTCCGGAGTTGATGATAATATCAGCGACTTGTCGATATAACGGATCTCTCTCCTCTAATAATTTTTCGATCACACTTTTTCTGTCCGCTACTTGCAATAATGGTCGTTTTCTATCCTTCCGAGTGCGTTGAAATAATTGTTGAGAACTGGCACACAAATAAATCACTAATCCATTATTAAGTAGTAATCGCCTATTCTCTTCTCGCAAGATGATTCCTCCTCCAGTCGCGATTACTGCACGTGCATTTTCTGAAATAAGTGTTGAAAAAATTTTTGACTCTCGATCGCGAAATCCCTGCTCACCATCCATATCAAAAATCCATTCAATATTAGCTCCTGTTAGCGATTCTATTTCAGCATCAACATCCAGAAAATTCCGATGTAAAGTTTCAGCCAATGCCTTTCCTACTGAGGATTTCCCTGACCCCATCGCACCTACTAAAAAGATATTCGAACCTTCCATAATTATCTCAAAAATTTAATCGTTTTACCGACTTATGTAGCTACTAATAAATACCATTTCGACCAAGCAATTTTATAGAATATCGATCGAGATATAATGTAAGTTACAGGTTGGTCGTGTGAAATGAACCTACGACCCTTATTATAAGCGTTTAATTATTTAAAACTAATAATTAAGTGTAGAGAAAAAAATTACTTTTATAAATGGCACATCTATAATGTCTACACACCGCAAAAAACTATAAATTACATTATGTTGAAGAATAGTAAATTTCTGAAGGCTATACTATTTCTAAGCCTTATTCTCTTCAGTAGTGGCTTAGTGCTCACATCTTGCTTGTATTTATACCTGAGCCCGAAGTTACCCTCCGTTGAGGAACTTAGTGAAATCGAGCTACAAATACCACTTCGCATTTACTCATATGATTTAAAAGTAATCGCAGAATTTGGCGAAAAGAAACGAACTCCAGTTTCGTTTAAAGAAATTCCAAATACCATGGTCAATGCATTTTTGGCAGCAGAAGACTCAAGTTTTTTTGAACATAGTGGTATTGCAATCTCTGGCTTGGCAAGAGCGGCTCTCGAGCTTGCTCGCACCGGATCAATCCGTAGCGGAGGAAGCACGATTACTATGCAAGTCGCACGGAATTTCTTTCTAACGAGAAAACAGGAGTTCACCCGAAAATTTAACGAAATATTACTCGCGTTTAAAATAGAGAAAGAATTTTCAAAAAAAGAAATACTATCCTTGTATGCCAACAAAATTTATATGGGAAATCGTGCTTATGGTGTGGGCGCAGCGGCCCAAGTGTATTACGGAAAATCCCTAAATCAACTCAGCTTAGCTGAAACTGCAATGATAGCCGGCTTGCCTAAGGCTCCGTCAAAATATAATCCCCTTGCCAATCGACAGCGGGCGCTTCTTCGCCGAGACTGGATATTGGGAAGGATGCTAACTCTAGGAAATATTGATCAAGTAGAGTACCAAAATGCAATTAGCGAGTTAGATAAAGCTTCATATCATGGATCTTTATCGCAATTAGAGGCCGACTATGCAGCAGAGGTCGTACGACAAGAAGTCATCGAAAAATTTGGCCGCGAAGCTTATACAAAGGGATATAGCGTAATAACAACAATCGATTCTCGTATGCAGGAAAATGCGGTTCGCGCTGTTCAGTCTGGAATCCTAACTTACGACAAGAGGCACGGCTATAGGGGCCCAGAGAAAAGAGCGGTAGAGAATTCCGAATGGCTGTCCACATTACAAAGCACACCCATATTTGGTAAATTACAGCCTATGATTGTCGTTGAAATAAACGAAGATTTTTGTGTCGTCCTGGATGCTGAGAATCATTTACACACGATAAATTGGAAAGACAACCTTCAGCACGTTCGAAAATATATAACAGTGGATGAGACATCTGACCCTATCAAATCGGTCAACGAAGTCTTCTCACCGGGCGACTTGATACGTCTTGTAAAAACGAAGGACCTAAATTGGCAACTGACGCAGCTACCAAAAGCTCAAGCCGCATTAATCGCACTTACCCCCAATAATGGAGCGATAAAAGCGATGGTGGGCGGCTTTGATTACAGGCATAGTAATTTCAATAGGGTAACGCAAGCTACCCGTCAACCCGGGTCTAACTTTAAGCCATTCATTTATGCAAGTGCCCTTAAGAACGGTTTCACTGCAGCTACTTTAATTAATGATGCTCCAGTTGTTTTTAACGATGAAAAATTAGAAGAAACTTGGAGACCCGAAAATGACGGCGGAAAATTTTTTGGTCCCACAAGATTACGCGAGGCTTTATATCGATCACGAAATCTTGTATCAATTCGATTGTTACGCAGGCTCGGTATTGATAGAGCACTTGAGGGACTGCAAAACTTCGGATTTCAAACAGGAGATATGCCTCTCGATCTTTCGCTAGCGCTGGGCAGTCACGCACTTACTCCGCTGGAGATTGTCTCAGGTTACGCAGTTTTCGCTAATGGTGGTTACC
This sequence comes from Porticoccaceae bacterium, assembly GCA_002691825.1. Taxonomy (GTDB): domain Bacteria; phylum Pseudomonadota; class Gammaproteobacteria; order Pseudomonadales; family Porticoccaceae; genus TMED48. The sequence continues at coordinate 46,208 of NZIZ01000043.1, read as the reverse complement.
GAATAGAACCGCATATAATCGGAAAAGTTATCGACAGAGACGGAAACATAATCCTTGCTACCGAGCCGTCTTCAGCATGCCCAAAATGTTTGAACGGACTGAACAACCCCCCCGATACTCAACTGTCTGAATTACATAATGTCGACATAGCCCTAGAGAATTTGTTTACCGAGCTTAGCGATCGCCAAAAATTGCACAGTGATAGAATAAATAAGCAGATACTTCAACTTGCCGTAAAACGATCAACGACATTCACCAATGCTCAAGCACCTCAAGTGCTCGATCCTCAGACTGCTTTTGTAATTGACTCAATTCTCAAAGACGTGATTCAACTTGGTACTGGAAGGAAGGCTAAAATTTTAGCTCGTAACGATTTGGGCGGAAAAACAGGTACAACAAATGGACCACGGGACGCTTGGTTCTCAGGTTATGCACCAACGCTTGTGGCCACGGCATGGTTGGGCTTCGATAATAATTCGATTATAGGTAAAAATGAGTATGGTGGTTCAGCGGCTCTCCCAATATGGATTGAATTCATGGCAGATGCACTCAAAGATACGAAGCAAACACAAAAACTGCAACCGAGTGGACTAGTTCGTGTAAAAATCGATAAGGTAACAGGAAAAAGAATTGGTGCAAATCAGGAGGGTATCTTCGAGTATTTTAAGAGTGATGAGGTTCCAGAATTATTACAAGGGACAGGAAGACTACCTTTAGATCAACAAAATCCTATCCCTGAGGACTTGTTCTAAAGTTAATGCAATATCTCAACCTAAAGTAGGATTCTTGACCAATCATAATTGGTATCACCGATAGCATAAAAAAAGGGGTTTTTCAGGTCTGCCTTTGTGTTGTAGCCTAACACTTTCATTTCTTGGTCTAATATAGCACCACCGGCCGCCTCCAAAACTGCCTGTGCAGCCGCAGTATCCCACTCACACGTTGTTGCGAGCCGCGGATAAAGATCAGCTTTACCCTCTGCAACCATACAGATTTTTATAGAACTACCGACATTTACAACCTCACATGGTCCAATTAAGTGTTTGATTCTCTCAACTAATTCAATAGCTTTTGTATCTCCGTGTCTGCGACTCATCATAACCACCATTGGAGTATTTCCTTTTGAAACAGACGCCACCGAACGACAAAGTATTTCTCTCTGACCCAACGAATCCCGCTTAAAGGCACCCGCATTAAAACCCCCGAAATAGGTAGTTCCTTGTACGGGAATATGGACTACTCCCATTACTGGTCTGTGCGATTCAATCAACGCTACATTGACACTAAATTCACCATTCCTATCCAAAAACTCAGATGTTCCGTCCAATGGATCCACAAGCCAATAGCGCTTCCAAAATGCCCGAACTGTCGAATCAATTTCCTTTGACTCTTCCGATAAAATTGGAGTCTTTGGTTCTAACTTTTTTAGTCCATCTAATATAATTTGATGAGCTAAAAGATCAGCACAAGTTAAAGGGGTACCATCGTTTTTTTTGCTCAAATCAAAATCTTGAGATTGATAAATTTGTAAAATTGACGCGCCTGCTGCTGAGACTATTTCTAGGACTGAATTCATTAATTTCCAATCCATGTTATTTCCCCCTCACCATAAACGGATAACCATGCCTAAAATATCAATCACCATGTCAGGAACCGTTTTGATATAGTACTAGAGGCAAAGAACATGTTTCAAGATGCTCCACTATGTTAATTGATCGTACTTTATTGATACCATTTTTATCGATATGGATGGTGTTTTGTTTAAACTAAATTTTGATAACGTTTTCTGAACTCGGCATTTACCTTTCCAATATTCCAAACTTCTCAATCAACCTTGAGGGGAGATTCATGAAAAGTCACGTTTGCTACTTTGTAAGCATTGCTGCACTTTGAATTGGTATTCGACACAAGTTTTGGTCTACAAGGCTACATGTCAATATCACCGAATGGAAGAGAATGGTAAGCCAGCTAATAAAGGAATGTCCTCGTGGCGTGCTGTTTCTTAAGCACTTGATAAAACTCGAAAAATCAAGGATTCTATATACTAACGCCGAAAGAGAAGATCTGAGAATAAAATATAAAAAAACTGATCTGATAAATAATGGTGACTTGATAATTTCTTAAAATTATTATGGCTTCTCATAAAAAAGCCCAGAATTCTGAGAATACTTACGACAAAATGTAAACTTTGATACTAAAAAGAGTCTCTAAGTAGATATTTCTGAAAATGTTATGAAGTCGGCTACAATATATGGAATTGCTTTTTTGATTGACAGCGAAAAACCAGTCGGCAAGGCTTAAAAAAATCAGTACTAAGATTTTATCGCATTACAACGCTTTATTGCTTTGATGAAGATAAATGAGAAAAATATATGATAGTTAGAATCGATAAATGGCTTTGGGCAGCTAGATTCTACAAAACTCGTTCGATGGCCAAAGACGCCATAAACGCCGGCCATATAAAGATTAATGAAGAGAAAATAAAGCCGAGTCGAAAAGTTGGAATTAATCAACTTATCAGTATCAAACATTCTGGAGGCGAAAAAATTATTGTAGTGCTGGCGCTTAGCTCAAAAAGAAAAGGAGCTTGCGAGGTGCAAAAACTTTACGCAGAGACCGACACAAGTCAAAAGACGAGACAAAAATTAGTTACAGAAGTAAAAATGTCATTACTTTCAAATCCCATTGCCACCAAACCAAGTAAAAAACAACGTCGGCAAATACATCAGTTTTTACAAATCCGGTGAGCCCAGAGGAAAAGCAAACTGAACAAATACTGCACGACAATATTTTTACAAAATTTAGTTTAGATAACACAAATATTAGAGGTCAAGTCGTGACGTTACGCTAGTGCTACAACGATATAATCTCGAATAAAAAATACTCGGAAAACGACAGATAACCTCGGGGAGAATTCTCGATAGTTGTTTGCTTGCTTAGCGCTAGTCTAAACTATAACGGTCGTTTAATCCCTCAGCCACGAGAATCAACCTCGGGGAGCTAATCAAGCATGATGGCTGAATGTACCTCCAAAAATAATATTAGAGGAATCGTGCACGGTGATTTCTCAATTCTCTCGGACCAATTTGGTTTCTATCAACTTTCTAAAAATTGTTCTCTAAGACTAATTGTAGAGCCAGAATCTTGCAATCGATATCAAGGAATAGTCTTGATATACGGAAAAAAATTTAGTAGTTGTTTACAGTATTATTTCGAACAACCGGTTCGGAATATAACTAAAATAAAAGTCGGTGGGTATATGCGAACCGCAGTCGGCATGCGGATAAGAAAACTACCGGCACTAACTTCAAATGACGAAGAGTCCCAAGAATTGAAAGAAAAATCTTTGTTGCTCGAAATACTTCGTAATTAGGAACCAATTGTTTTGCCCCACTACGATCAGCTTGTTTCTCTATTTTCTAATGATCTTATCCGAATTCTGTTTACAGAAAATCCTAGTTTCCGTTGTAGCTGCTCTCGGGAAAGATGCCTTAAAGCGCTGTATTTACTTGGCTTAAAGGAAATGCAATCGATCTTTGAAGACGGGAATTCAATCTCGTTAAACTATGAGTTTTGTAACGAAAATTATGAAATTTATACAACTGAGTTTTTAATCTACACAAGGAACAATAGTTAAGTAGTCTGCATAGTGCACAGTTTTTGTGAGTAAATTTAGATCTAAAAAAGAATAGTCAGAATAGCGTTTCTACGCTAACATTCACACCTGAATGTGGTTTTTTGGATAGAGTTGCTCTTGTTTAGTAGCTTTGTCAAGATTAAAAACACGAAAGTTTAAAATAAAATGTCCAGACCAATTTCTCATCACGATTTAGGCGTCGCCGAATTAATAGAACTATCTGTAACTCGTGGAGAAGGTCATCTACTCGACAATGGTGCTCTATCAGTACTCACAGGAAGTCGGAGTGGACGCTCTCCTCTCGATAGATTTTTTGTAGATGAGTCCACAACTACCGAATCAATCGTTTGGGGAACAACAAACCAGCGAATGACCGAGGCTAAATTTAATTATCTCTGGGAAAAAGTTGAGCTCTATTTAAATCAACAAGAGCAATTTATATCTCATCTTCATGTGGCGCAGCATGAAGAACACTATTTACCCTTGAAAATAACAACACAAACTGCATGGCATAATTTATTTGCCAGAAATATGTTCGTAAGAACCGATCAATATAATCCAAGAAACAAACCTTGTTGGGAAATGCTTCATGCTTGTAATTTTGTTTGCAATACAGATACGGATGGGACGCGGTCCGAAGGTATCGTAGCCATTAACTTTGCTATGAGACGCGTTTTAATCGCCGGACTCAGCTATGCCGGTGAGATAAAAAAAGCGATGTTTTCCGTGCAAAATTTTCTTTTACCAGAACTTGGCATAATGCCAATGCACTGTGCGGCAAATGTCGGAGATGACGGGTATACCACTTTATTTTTTGGCCTCTCTGGCACAGGAAAAACCACACTTTCTGCAGATTCTACGCGTGCTCTAATTGGAGATGACGAGCATGGTTGGACAACGGGTAGTGTATTTAACCTAGAGGGTGGGTGTTATGCAAAAACAATAAATTTAAATAAAACCAATGAGCCTATCATTTGGAATGCTATCCGATTTGGGGCCATAACTGAAAACGTATTTGTTAACAACTCCACTCAACGTACTGCAGACTTTGATAACACTTCAATTACTGAAAATGGTAGATGTAGTTACCCGCTTGAGCACGTGCCCAAGCGAAAAATAGAAAATTGCTCTGGTGAACCAAAATATATAATTTTCCTAACATGCGATGTGAATGGGGTGTTACCTCCTGTTTCATTGCTGAGCAAAGAGGCGGCAGCATATCATTTTCTAACGGGCTACACCGCTCGAGTTAGTTCGACTGAAATAGACACCGACAAAGGGATTTCTCCAACTTTTTCTCCTTGCTTTGGTGCACCCTTTATGCCAAGGAAAGCAGAGGTTTATGCCAATCTATTGTTAAAGCGCATTGAAAAATTTGGATCTGAGGTATTTTTAGTAAACACAGGCTGGTATGGCGGATTTGGTGGACCTAACGGAAATGGAAACCGCTTCCCTATCCCTGTTACGCGCTCAATAGTGTCCGCTATAGTCAACGGCACTCTGAGTAACGTAGACACGAAATACTTAAAGACTCTAAATCTCTACATTCCTGTCAGCGTACCTGGAGTCGAGAATCGGTACCTCAATCCCAAAACAACTTGGATGAATGCAAAAGAGTATCAAGCACAAGCTGAAAAACTGATGAAAATGTTCGCCAAGAACATGCAAAAATTCCAAGTCTTGGACAGTATTTTAATGGCTGGTCCACAGCCAAAACTTAGCGTCTAATTTTAAGAAAAATAATAGCGTCTAACACCGAAAAAGACGGGACGATGAAAGTTCAAAGGTACCTTCTTTAAATCAGAGCTGAGCTAAGTAGCCTTCTAATCGATCATTATTAAGCATGAAATTGGATCTGTACGCTTCGGCCGCGATCTTTACTTCGCTAATATTTACAGCCTCTCCCACCTGAATCACTCCAACCATTGCCATCATCGCATGAGGATCACATTGATATACATAAACACCCTCCACATCTAAAGTCACACTTATGTCTTGGTTCATAAGTCCAGTCCAAGACTCAGCACCAGAGGGTATCATTGAGTTAATAGTTGCGGAGTTATGGGACATGTCAACAGCTCTAAAGTGAATGATGTCTCCCTTCGATACTTTAATTACCGCCGGATCAAAAATCATATTTCCGCCATCACCAGCATTCAACATCTCCACTATATGCTCATTTCCTTGCGATAGAGCTACCTTTTCCACAATTATCGCGGGGGAAATTAAACTTTTTTCCTGAACTAGATCTTCAACTTTAACAATTGAACCTACTGGTGCAATACGCTCTGCGACCATGCTTTTTTGTTTATCTGTGAGCTGTTCTTTATCTCCCCCAGAACCACAACCAGCGAGAAAAAAAAACAAAACAAATTTACTTAGAAGAACAATTCGACTAGCCATTCAAACCTCCATATCGCCAAATCAAATAAGACCAAAAATATATAATAGTTTAGCGTGAAACCTAATTATTAAACCACTCAACTTTCACCTTAATATAGCGGTCTAATACCAACCGCATCGCGCAGACCTTCAATCATTTTTCGCGATTCAGCGCGTGCCCTTTTTGCTCCTTGATTCAAAATACATTCCACCCTTTCAGGATTTTCCAGTAACTCATAATATCGTTCCCTAGGTGATTTTAGTTGCGTATTGATCAAATGAAATAATTGTTTCTTCGCTTCCCCCCAGCCAATACCTTGCTCAAACTTTTGTCGCATCTCCTCAGTTTGCTGCCTATTTGCAAATGCTTTCCAAATCTGAAAAACCGCTGAAGAATCTGGATCCTTCCTCTCTCCGGGTTCCAAAAGGTTAGTCTTAATCTTATTGATAGATTTTTTCAATTGTTTCTCCGGCAGAAATAAAGGAATGGTGTTATCATAACTTTTGCTCATTTTACGGCCGTCCAAGCCTCTTAAAAGGGAAAGATCTCTGTCAACCTCCGCCTTGGGCAACACGAAGTGTGTTCCAAATATGTAGTTAAACCGCTGAGCGATATCTCGTGCCATCTCAACATGCTGCAACTGATCTTGCCCAACCGGTACCTCATGTGCATTAAACATCAATATATCAGCCGCCATTAATATAGGATATCCAAATAATCCCATATTAATCGCAAAATCTTCATCCTCTCCAACCTCGAGATTTCCTTGCACCGCATTCTTATATGCATGTGCTCTATTCATCAAACCTTTAGCCGTCACGCAAGACAAAAACCAGGTCAATTCTTGAATTTCTGGAATATCTGATTGTCTGTAAAAAGTCACTTTTTCCGTGTCAAGACCTAGCGCCAGCCATGCCGCGGCCACCTCCAACGTGGACTGATGTACCAAGCGAGGGCTTTGCGTCTTTATTAAAGCGTGATAGTCCGCCAGAAAAAAATACGCATGATAAGAGTCAGATTTACTAGCAAGAATCGCCGGTCTAATAGCTCCCACATAGTTTCCTAAATGAGGTGTTCCAGAAGTAGTTATCCCTGTCAGAACGCGTTTTTTTTCAGAAAAATTAGACATTCTTTAACACAATCCTAAATTGCAACTGGTTTCGGAAAATTGAAAAATCCCTTTAACGCTTTCCCCAAATAAGCTGGGTCTCTTACACCAGCCGTTTCTCGACACGAGTGCATAGCCAGCTGTGGTATTCCAACATCAATTGTAGGTATCCCCAAACGCGCCGACGTTATTGGCCCAATTGTACTTCCACAACTCAGATCACTTCGAGAGACAAAAGTTTGAACTGGCACCTCAGCATCTAGGCATATCTTTTTAAAAATACTAGACGTTAAACTAGTAGTCGCATAGCTATGTTTGGCATTAACCTTTATTACCGGTCCTTTATTCAAGACCGGCTGGTGCCTCACATCATGTTGTCTTTTGTAATTTGGGTGAACAGCATGAGCATTATCACACGAAATAAACATAGACCTCGTTAACACGCTACTCAAAGGCTTACCGACAAAGATTCTTTCAAAAACCGATTCTAAAAAAGAACCCCCCGCTGCATTAGCAGAGATACTCCCCACCTCCTCATGATCATTACAAACAAGTGCACAAAAATGCTTCGAATCGGCATAGGTCAGGGCCTCAACTCCAACAAAACAACTTAATAAGTTATCCAGCCTTCCCGACGAGAAAAATTCGTTTTGTAATCCTAATTCTTTAGCTCCCACAGAATCATACAGATATAACTCGTAATCGATTATCGCTGCCGTGTCTTCAAGACACTCGCTCCGAAGAACCTCTCTTAAATCTTGATTATTATTAAATTGCAGTATAATGGGAGAAAGATCGGTTTGCGGATTAATAGAACGATTCTTGTTTGCCGTTTTATCAAGATGTATCGCAAGACTGGGAATGAAAGCCACAGGTCGTTTCAAATCTATGAGACGAGATGACAATTCACCTTCAATTAATTGGCAAACAACACGCCCCGCCATTGATAAATCGCGATCAAACCAAGGATTTAGAAGTGCACCTCCATACACCTCTATACCCAATTGTAGAAAACCATTTTCCCTAATTTCTGACTGAGGTTTAACCATTAAAGCGGGGCTGTCTGTGTGAGCTCCAACAACCCGCGCGCCGTACTCAGCGTAATCACTCTCTCCTACTATGAAAGCAATCAGCGCGGATTGATTACGTGTGACAAAATATTTTCCACCCTGATGAAGATTCCAATCTTCCGTTTCAGCAATCTGAGTGAATCCTGCTTTTTCTAAAATTTGAGACATCTGCAGAACCGCATGAAAAGGAGTCGGCGAGCTATCCAAAAAATTGTATAACCTTCGATTCAATTCTTTTGATCTAATATCAAACGCCAATCGACCTTACTCCCCAACTTCAATTTCTGTAAAAGATTCATGTGAGCTGTGTCATTCCGATCAAAAGTAATGCGCTTCCAAGAATCAAACGATAAATTACAAAAGGTATCATTCCGACGCGTTTAATGAAACGTAAAAAAACACCGATGCAGAAATAAGCACTAATTGCCGAAACAACTACTCCAATAAGAATTGATACTAGGTGTATTTCCCCTCCAAATAAGTGCGTTGTTTTGTAAATACCGCTTAAAAAAATTATTGGTATAGCCATCAAGAACGAAAAGCGGGCTGACGCATCTCTGGAATAACCTAGTGCCAATGCCGCTGCCATCGTTACTCCAGATCTTGAGGCGCCCGGCACCAACGCACAAATTTGCGCGCAACCCACTAATAATGAATCTCGCCAACTCATCCTCTCTAACGCTCCGTCTGTGTTTCCCGAGATATCTGCCAAGCCCAGTAATAATCCAAAAAAAATAGTGGCCGAAGCAACTACACACAATGAGCGCAAGTGCATTTCAATGTAATCACTGAAAACCCAAGCACACACACTTGCAGGTAAAGTGACAATTAACAACTGCCACGCTAAATCCGAATCTCTGCTCATGCGCCTCTTAAAAATACTAGCTAACCAAGAGGTAGCTAGACGGGTTAAATCTTTTCGGAAAAAAACAATCACTGCAACCAAGGATCCAAAGTGGACAGCGACATCAAAGGCCAACCCTTGATCTGACCATCCTAAAAGATTACTTGCTAATATTAAGTGGCCCGAACTAGATATCGGTAGAAACTCAGTAATACCTTGCACTAAAGCCAAGATAATAGCTTGCAAAATATCCATTAGTTTTAAATGTAGTTATCTTTTATATTTGGACCATGCATTACTTTCCCTTAAATATCTGAGTTCGATGTTCCCTATATTTTGCATGCGCTTGTTAGGATCGTCTGCAAGAATTATGACATCAATGGCGTGAGGACAGAGCTCTAAATTATTGTAGGCATAATTATCGCCATTAATGTCGTCCTCATCAAATAAGACATCCACATCTCCTACCACCATTTCAGGTTCCCTATCGTGGATCAATCGCTTCGCCGTATCTATTGCCAATAAACAGACTGCGATTTCATTTGACCAGAAATTTCCATCCCACCTAAACCCTCCAAGTGCGCATTGACCCATACGAGCGTTCAGCAGCGAGATGACTAAGCCATCTCCCATTTTCTCGATATGCGTCCTCCGATATGTAGCGGCAAGAACCTCCAGTGTACACAGCGGAACAACTGGGAGATCCCTAGCAAACGCTAACCCTTGTATAACAGAGAAACCGACCCGAAGGCCCGTAAATGATCCAGGACCAATTGTCACCGCAAGACGATCGATCATTGAAAACGAGACTTTTGCATCCTCTAAAACATCTTTTACCATTCCTAAGATTTTCTCACTATGGGAACGCGGTTCTTTAGAATAGCGGAAAAATGTGTTGTCACCACTGGACAAAGCGACTGAACAGGCAGCGGTTGCTGTTTCTACTGCAAGCATCATTTTCGTACTCCACCATCAAAGCGAAGAAGTAAATCGGGGATCAGCCAATACTTTTGCGACATCACAGAAATTAATGTGGCACCTTAGTTCATATTAAACAAAATATTCAAAACAGAAAGCAGTCTAAGATCACCGCAAAAGTACTTCTCGTATGTTACGTTGCACGAACTCTAGCGAACCAGTGCCGTCTATAGATGCAAAGCAGGGTGCTGTAACAGAGCCTTTGTTAGTAATACCCTCATAAAATGCCACAAGAGGCTTAGTTTGCAGACGATAAACTTTGAGACGATTTCTAACTGTATCCTCTCGATCATCTTCGCGTTGAATCAACCGGTCGCCAGTCTGATCATCAAGTCCCTCAATCTCTGGCGGATTATGGATTACATGATAAATTCGTCCCGAACTCTCGTGTACCCGCCTTCCACTGAGCCGCGCCACTACTTCGTCATCATTAACGGAAATTTCTATCACAAATTCAATTTCCACACCAGAATTCAGCATCTCTCTGGCTTGCGGGATAGTTCGGGGAAATCCATCAAAAAGAAAACCGTCTGCGCAATCTGGGAGAGCTATCCGTTCTTTAACCAGCTCAATAATTATCTGATCTGAAACTAATCGCCCCGACGTCATTATGTCTTGTACTCTTAGACCTAAATCGGTGCCCGCCTTTACTGCAGTCCTTAACATATCTCCCGTAGATATTTGTGGAATACCAAAATAATCAACGATGTATTTTGCTTGAGTTCCTTTCCCCGCTCCCGGAGGGCCTAAGAGAATAACTCTCACGACGCTTGATACCCTTTTTGATAAAAACCGTTAAACATACCAGAACATCCAATAACACATATATTTATAAGTGTCTTCTAAAAATAAGCCTTCATTAAAAATTAACTTACACCGAATAGATTTTGCAAACAAGAAATAACAACTTAATACTCCTCTGTGACATTATTCTCATCAAACTTCACCTTTTGCCAAAGCATCTCCAACTCGTCACTCGCTAATTTTTTTAAACCACTTGGCTCGCACAAGGCCTCGACCTTGTAAACCCTATCAACAAACTTCCTGCTTGCTTTTCGTAGAGCCCGCTCAGAATTAATATTTAGATGTCTCGCTAAATTAACACAACTAAACAATAAATCTCCAAATTCATCCTCTATAGCAGCGAGCGCGCCCTCATTCATAGAATCTTCTAATTCCCTGAGTTCCTCTTTGACTTTCGAGAGAACTTTGTCAACATTATCCCAATCAAATCCAGCTCCAGATGTTCTTTTTTGAATTTTTTCTGCTCTCGCCAACGCCGGTATTGCAATTGGAATATTTGATAAGAGGCGATCTTGTCCTTTTTCGACGCGCTCAGCCGACTTAATTTCTTCCCATTTCGCTGAAATCTGTTTTAAACAGCCGTCACTGCCTTTAGCTCTCTGAGAGTGAAGTGTCCCATCAGGAAACACATGAGGATGTCGCCTCACTAATTTAGCAACGAGTCCTGCAGCTACATCATCAAAGTCAAAGAGCTGTTTTTCGTCAGCTAATTTACACATAAAGATGATCTGAAACAATAAATCTCCCAATTCCTCCTTCAAATGCAAATAATTACCAGTCTCCACTGCATCCACAACCTCATAAACTTCCTCAAGTGCGAATTTAACTATGGTCTCTAGATCCTGACTGATGTCCCACTCACAGCCAAAATTGGGGTCTCGAAGACGGTCAATTAAATAAAACAAATCACTTAAATCATTCTTTTTCATTTTCATATGTCTATTTCGAGATGGGAAATTTCTCATTACGATACTACCATGGCATAAGAAATAGCGTAACTTCGCTCATCACTAATACTCAATAGAACCCGAGTAGCTCCAAAACTCGCCAGTAACTGTCCCGCCTTTTTTGATAAAACAACAAATGGCGCTCCTCTTAGATCGTTTTCAACACTTATATCCCGAAAACTTAAACCACCAGAAATACCAGTCATCAAAGCTTTTAAGATTGCCTCCTTCGCCGCAAAGCGGCGTGCCAAAAATGCCTCGCCGCAACCTCTGCGTTGCCATTCGCTAATTTCTTTTTGAGTAAGAATTCGTTGGACGAAACGTTCTCCGAACCTCAAAAGTACTCGTTTGATTCTTTCGATTTCTACGATATCTGTTCCTATTGATATAACCATTTTCGCCTACCATACATAAACACAAAAGTAAGGAACTAAGAGGCTAAGAACGTCCGGTAAAGTTGTCGACTGTGCAACGGTTTCCCATTAAGACGAAAATCTATCGTCTTCCTCAAAATTCTCCTAGCAATCATTACCACTTCACGCCGCTTCCAACATCCCGCGTGTAAATCAAGCAAATACATACCCAAAAACAGATTATCACTAAGGTCATCTTTCAATGCCTTACGGAGACCCGATTCCGGATGAAATTTATAAAGGCTCCTAGGATATAGAATTTCGCCACTGTGAGCATCAACATTCAGTAAAAGACCAAATCCAAGTTCTCTTAATAAATGCATCTCGATTTCTCGCAACCGAGTTTCATCTGAACCAGTCAATATTAAAGAGCTCACAAAATCTCTATAGGCTAAGTAAAAATTGTCCATATGCTCTCTAGAGTCAACTAGGCGATAGATTAGTTCGTTCACATAAAGCCCGTGATAAAGCGCATCTCTCTCCAGAAACACTGGTGGATGCACCAATTCGGCACTCATCAGTATTTTTAAATCATTTCTCCCATACCAAGTAAAACTATATTCAGAATGCGGGAACAGCGATTTCGCACTCCCATTTTTTCGACCCCCTCTAAAGCCCTTGGCAATGCACTTTAGCCTTCCATGTTCGCATGTTAAGAGATCAACAAGAAAACTGCTCTCACTGAATGGCTGAGTATGCAAAACAAAACCAAGTTGTTCTCGGCATCTAGTCACTTAACAATTATCCAAGTAACCAAGGCTTCTGAGAGCCCTTTCATCATCTGACCAACCACTACGAACCTTAACCCAAGTCCTCAACATGACTTTGGAACTAATTAAATCTTCGATATCACGACGAGCACATTTGCCTATTTCCCTTAAGCGCTTGCCTCCGTCACCAATAATAATTTTTTTTTGACCCTCCCGTTCCACTAATATAAGTGCATGAATATTAGTGATACTTGCTTCAGCATAAAATGCTTCAATTTCTACAGTAATTTCATAAGGTAATTCAGCTCCCAGTTTTCTAGTCATCTTTTCTCGAATAATTTCGCTACATAAAAATCGTTCATTCCGATCGGTTATCTGATCTTGATGAAACAAGTGCGCACTAGTGGGAATAAATGGCCTAATGGAGGATATTAACCTGGAGAGATTGACTCTACGAAGTGCGGATATGGGTATTAACTCTTTGGGCTTGAATTTATCAAACAAGAAGTCTAGCTGAGGTAACAAGAGCTCTTTCTCAGCTAGCATATCAATCTTGTTAATTACAACTATAAGCGGAACTCGACTGCTCTGCAGATATTTTGCTACATACTCGTCCTCAATTCCCCATTCAAGGCGATCCACTACTAACACTATCACATCCACATCGTGTAGAACGCTGACTGCGGCCTTATTCATTACTCGATTGATTGCCCGATCTCGATTCGCATGAATGCCGGGCGTGTCTACAAAAATTAACTGCAAATCCCCCTCGTTCAATACACCCAAAAGGGCATGTCTAGTAGTCTGAGGTTTCCTGGAGGTGATACTCAGCTTTCGTCCTAAAATATTATTGAGCAGTGTTGACTTGCCTACATTTGGACGTCCGACTATTGCCACGTAACCACATTGTAATGTTGTTAAAGTCACTAAATTTCTCCTATGGCAATAAGAAGTTTTTCCGCGACAATTTGTTCGGCTTTTTTTACGCTACTTGCAGAGGCATTGGCGTCGATATCAATTGAAGAAAGAACACATTCAACAGTGAACGTTCTACTATGAGCCTCACCTGAAGTGTCTATCAGGCGATAATACGGTAACGGCTGCCCCTTTTTTTGCAACCATTCTTGTAATTTAGTTTTTGAATCTTTTGATGGCCACTCATATGAAACTTTAATTAATTCTTCTTTAAACCACCGTAGAACGCACTCATTGGAGGAATCTGCACCAGAATCGATGTAAACAGCTCCGATTATCGCCTCAACAGCATCCCCTAAGATTGAATCACGTTTTTTACCGCCAGCTTTCATTTCTCCGGGGCCAAGTAACAGGCAGCTGCCCAAATCCAATCTTTTTCCCACAGAAGCCAAAGATTCTGCGCGAACTATCTGCGCACGCATGCGACTCATTTCACCCTCTCTTAACTGCGGATAATGTCGATATAAGTAATGCGCAATTATCGAGCCAAGAACTGCATCACCTAGAAACTCAAGTCGTTCATTATTCTGTGCGCTAAAACTACGATGAGTGAGAGCTAAAGCCAAAAGCCGTTGATCAGAAAAAACATAATTAAGTCTATCTTGAAGCAATCGTTTTTGCGCCAATTCTGAACGCTCCAAATCACGAGTCATAACATGAGCCTTTGCTGATCATTACATATCAGAGCATAATTAATTTACATTGTGATTGGACTATCTAATTCAACCACCCTACTCTGCGAAAGCTAGGCAAGCTTAGAAATGCATCCCAAAACATCCATCGCGCAAAAGCCTTACCTACCAAACGATCTTCAGGGACCGGCCCCCAAACTCGACTATCACTTGAGTTATCGCGATTATCTCCCAACATAAAGAAGTGGCCATCAGGCACAATCGCTGTATGATTCAAGCTTAACCGGGTAGGAGATAAGCGTTTTTGAATCTTGTGCTCGGATTCCGACAATCGCTCATTCATTATAATGTGATTGGGCGAAGCGCTGTCTCCTGAAACCTTTTGAGAGATTTGGCGTCCATTAATATAAACAACTCCTTCAATAACACGGACCTCATCCCCCGGAAGTCCAATCAATCGCTTAATAAAGTATCTATCATCATGAGGAGGAAAAAACACCATCACGTCTCCTCGTTGTGGCTTGCCGAAATCATAGAATTTATATCGCAGGACCGGTAGCCTTAAACCATAAGCAAATTTGTTAACCAAAATAAAATCGCCAACCAGCAAATTTGGAACCATTGATTTAGATGGTATTTGGAAAGGTTCGACGATGAATGACCGCAACAATAAAACAATACCGAGCACTGGCGCCATTGACGCAATGAACTCAATAAAACCGTCTTGTTTTTTTACTATAAAATAATTAATAATCCAAAAAACAGCTGTCAGTATAAACAGCACGGTTAGTATTAGTTCGAAATTAAAGTTCACAATTGTTCATCTCAAAGTTAAACTTAAATTTAAGTTTTTAACACAGCGAGAAAGGCGTCCTGAGGAATTTCTACACTCCCAACTTGCTTCATACGCCTCTTCCCAGCTTTCTGTTTTTCGAGTAATTTTTTCTTCCTAGAAACATCACCACCATAGCATTTCGCAGTGACATTTTTACGTAGTGCTTTCACTGTTGTTCTAGCAATAATATGTCCCCCGATAGCCGCTTGAATTGCCACATCAAACATCTGTCTAGGAATCAACTCCTTCATTTTTTCGGTAAGTACTCGGCCCTTACGAGACGCTTCTGTACGGTGGACAATTGCAGCAAGTGCATCAACCCGATCACCATTAATTAAAACATCAAGCCTTACAAGAGGCGCTGAATCGAATCGTAAGAAATTATATTCCAAAGAGGCAAAACCACGACTGACGGATTTCAACCGATCGAAAAAATCCATGACAACCTCGCTCAAGGGCAATTCATAGTGAATAGCGACTTGTCCACCAACATATTGCATATCAATTTGCACTCCACGTTTTTCTATACAAAGTGAAATGACGTTACCGACGAATTCCTTAGGCACAAGAATATTTGTATCACAGATTGGTTCACGTAATTCAACTAATTGCGTAGGATCAGGAAGATCAGATGGGTTCGAAATGCGAAATTGACCACCTTTACTCGATAAGACCTCATAAACCACCGATGGAGCAGATGTAATCAAATCAAGTCGATACTCGCGCTCAAGTCTCTCCTGTATAATTTCCATGTGTAACATACCTAAAAAGCCACAACGAAATCCAAATCCTAACGCATCAGAACTTTCTGGCTCATAAAACAGAGAAGCATCATTAACCGCCAATTTTGATAGTGCATCACGGAAAACTTCGAAGTCATCCGAGTCGATAGGAAACATTCCCGCATAAACTTGCGGTTTTACTGTTTGGAATCCGGGTAAAGATGATACCTCAGCAGTATTATAGTGCGTCAAAGTATCGCCAACAGGAGCTCCTTTAATATCTTTTATACCTGCAACCATAAAGCCTACTTCTCCAGCTTTTAGCACACTCTTCTCCAGCCGCTTTGGTGTAAACACTCCGACGCTATCTACAATGTGCGCACGTCCAATAGATTTGGCAATAATTTTATCCTTTACACAGAGCGTACCCTCCATCACACGGACCAACGAAACAACGCCCAAGTAATTATCAAACCACGAATCGATAATTAAGGCCTGTAATGGATTTTTAGCTGAGCCATGCGGAGGAGGTATCTTGAGAACTAACTGCTCCAATATATCCACAACACCCGAACCACTTTTTGCACTACAGTGAATCGCCTCACTGGCATCAATACCAATGATATCCTCAATCTCTAAGACGACTCGGTCCGGTTCGGCTTGGGGCAAATCCATCTTGTTGAGAATTGGAAGAACCTCCAAGCCCTGATTAATAGCAGTGTAACAGTTGGCTACAGACTGAGCTTCAACGCCTTGAGCTGCATCAACAATCAGTAATGCGCCCTCGCACGCAGCAAGTGATCTTGATACTTCATATGAAAAATCAACATGTCCTGGGGTATCAATAAAATTAAGTTGATAATGGCCACCGCCCACACTCTTATAAGAGAGTGAGACACTTTGGGCCTTTATTGTAATTCCTCGCTCTCTCTCTATGTCCATAGAATCGAGAACTTGAGTATCCATTTCCCGCTCACTCAAGCCGCCGCAAAGCTGAATAAACCTGTCAGCTAGCGTTGATTTCCCGTGATCAATATGAGCAATTATAGAGAAATTACGAATGGAGGTAATTTCTGACACGTGTATACATCACCCACTAATTCATAACGACAGTTTATAATATTTGTAACTCCGTTACCAAAATAATATCGCAAGATCGATAATCTCTATACCCGCTGCCAATCAGTCATCAATTTCAATTGTCCTAAATACTGCTGTTCCGCGGCGAAGAAAACGGATAGCGACTGGTCGATTCTTCGGCATCTCCTTTACCACTTTATTGTATTGAGTGGAATTTGAGATTCTCACTTGTCCCAGTTGAACAATTACATCACCTTGTTGTAATCCTGCGATGTCTGCGGCGGATCTTGGTTCAATGTATTGAATAACCACTCCATTGAGTAGTTCGTCAGACGCTGACAATTTTTCTATATCTTCTACTCGCAATCCAAGCCGATCTCCATTTTCACTAGCTTTGGATATTTGCTCACCAGTCGATTGGTCTCCATCCAAAGCGGCTACTATTATATTCAATTTCTTGACCTTTCCGTCTCGCATTATTTTAACCGGAACTCGACCACCGGGCGCCACTTGCCCCACGAGGGGGGGCAAATCACTCGATTCAATAACTGCTTGTCGGTTAAAGCTTATAATGACGTCGCCCGGCATTATTTGACCCAAGTCAGCGGGACTATCAATTTCCACCGCACTAACAAGGGCTCCTTTGGCCTCTTTTAAATTTAAAGATCGTGCGAGCTTTTGATCCACATCTTGAATAGCCACACCTAACCAACCTCTGTCAACCCGACCTGTAGATTTTAATTGTTGAACCACATCAAGCGCTAGTTTGGCGGGAATCGCAAAAGATAATCCAATGGAACCGCCTGTTCGCGAGTAAATCTGTGAATTTATACCTACTACCTTTCCTGATAAATCAAAAAGTGGCCCTCCAGAGTTCCCAGGATTAATCGCCACATCAGTCTGAATAAAGGGTACATAATTTTCGTTTCTATCAGTGGGGATACTGCGCCCCATCGCACTCACGATGCCGGCAGTAACAGAGTAATCTAATCCAAACGGAGATCCTATTGCGAGAACCCATGCCCCCACTCTCAAACTTTTCTCCGTGGCAAACTCTAAAGTTGGCAAGTCACTGCCATTAATCTTTAAAAGTGCTAAATCGGACCGACGATCTGTGCCGACCATTTCGGCATCAAACTCTCGCCTATCTGCAAAAGACACACGAATTTTAGTCGCGCGATCCACAACATGGTGGTTTGTTATAATGTAACCGTCAGAGGAAATCACGAACCCCGACCCCAATGAGGCCCTATCAGGCCGTTCTCTTAAATTGCGCTGTTGTTCTAACAATTCACGAAAAATATCAGGTAAATTTCCACCATAAGGCTGAGATTTTAGAGAACTTTCTCCAGCAAAGGACACATTAATTTTAACGACTGCCGGGGCTACCTTATCAACAAGTTCAGTAAAATCTGGGAGCGACGCAACAGACTTTGTGAGAGTAATAAAAGTCAACAGCACTACAAGGTGAAATTTCACTAACATCTAAAATCCTCTTTATTAAAAAGCATACCCTAAGCCTAGCTCGTTCCTAAGACGTTTTTCAATTGAACCCTAACATTTGTCAAGGGGGCCATATTCTGTCGGCGAAAGGAAATCAACACTCAACGAAAGGTCCCTCAAAACTATTTCAATACGTTAGAGGGTTTCCACAAAAAATAACTCGGACGCCGCGTTTTGCATTTGTTACTAATAAACCTTCACCATTTAATTTCTTCATCGGTAACACCCCAAGTGTCAATTCATCAAAAAAGCGGAACCCACATTGTTCGTTCATGATTATTATGTCGTCCCTCCCGTCAATTTAAGATTACTTGGCATCTAGTCCATAGTCCATAGTCCATAGTCCATAGTCCATAGTCCATAGTCCAAAACAATTGTTAATCGATTACTCACTGAGTCACGTTCACCATAAAATATCCTATTGAATGCCACGATCCAATATGCATGGAGTACCGAAGTCTTTTTCAACAAAGACGCTTTTTTTACGTTTCACCCAACTACGCATATTCCGGATAATTCAACTCAAGTTCCATCGTTTCATTTGAAGTGAAAGTCCACTTCTGTATTCTGCTTTTGACCTCAAATATACGACTTACTTCTGTAAGCCGGTTTAACGACACTTCCTACTGCGTAGCGAAAGGAAAATAAATCGCTATTTTTTTTCTCAAGAAACACCCTTAGTAATACTCTGTGGTGATTACTTTGAATTGGTCCTCTTCGAGTTGATGATATTTTCAGTTATGACTAATAACTCTTCAGTAAATATAATTTAAGCAGTCCAAATCTATATTTTTGAAAGCTCGAATGTACGATTTTTGATGATAGCGATCCCACATTTCGGCACAGGGCAGTTCGTTGACAACCCACGAAGTGAAGTTCAGGCACAATTTAGAATCAAGCGTTTTCACTACAGTGCATACAAGAGTATTTATCGTCTACGACGCAAGTAACAACAAGAGCAAAGGAACACGTTTAATAACATATGCGTCTATACCTAGGTTTAGAGACCGCGAACACAAAAAAACGGGATTTACGAGTATCGCGCTAAATTCAATCAGGGGCAACTTCCGACTTTTTAAGTTTAACAAACGGTTGCTCGCCATGCCGACCAATATGAAAAGACTGTCGATAATATTCAGATACCTTCCGATCAATATGTTCACGAATTCTATCGTCCTGAAACAACTGAGAATCGAGTGTTACTTTTAGTTCCGGTTCTCTGATTAAGCCCGCGCTAACAGTCCGAACATTGATGTTCGGCTTGAACCCAGAGGGAAACTGCGCCGCTGGACCCGAGTGAAGCTCTTCATTATGTGACTCAACTTCAACATTTCGAAGAGTTTGATCAAACCTAACATTATCGCTGTAATATTGGATACTGAACAATGTTAACATAGCAACTGATGCGGCTACACCCAACTGAACGATGACCTCTGGCCATGTACTTGATTTTGCCAAAGTGCGAGGTGGTTGGTTGGTTATCGCAGCAATCACATCTCTACTAACATCCAATCCTATATCAAACGTTTCATTTCGGACACTCGCTGAAACGAGGTTGTAACGACGCCAAAATTCTCTAACTTCCTTACCACTCTTGCCATCCATGGCAGTCAAAATCCTTTGCACTTGGACCTCGCTAGCTTCGCCATCCAATAATGCACAAAGGTCTTCTTGACCCTTATCATATGAATCAATCTTAATTTCTCTCAAAAGCAGTGCACCTCCAACGAAGTTTTATAACAGTTTGACACCAATTTTTAAAAAACGTTCAAATCACTTTTTATCTGTCATTTAAAAGTGTCTTAATCTTTTCATCAAGAATTTCACGAGCCCGAAATAATCGTGATCGCACAGTACCTGTGGGACAACCCATTATTTTAGCAATCTCCTCATAGCTTAAGTCTTTATTCTCACGAAGAGATATGACACATTTAAGGTCCTCTGGTAACTGTCTTACAGTTTCTTTCAATATTTGATCCAACTGTTCACAAAATAGAATATTTTCGGGTGTATCAGTATTGTGTAACTGATTAAAACTGTTGTAATTTTCCGCGTCAGATACTTGAATATCAGACGTGGGTGGCCGTCGACTTTTTGCAACTAAATGATTTTTTGCCGTATTCAATGCAATTCTGTGCAGCCACGTGTAAAATTGACTGTCTCCTCTAAATGCTGATAAGGCTTTATATGCCTTAATAAAAACTTCCTGAGTTAAATCGTTTAACTCGTCTTGATCTTTTAAAAAACGTGTTAAAGAATTTTGAACTTTTTGCTGGTATTTAATCACGATCAATTCAAATGCTCTTTTGTCTCCCCTTTTAGCCCTCGACAAAAGCTGGCAGTCTGTTACATTTGACTTGGTGTGGTCTATCATTGTGTATCAACGAAACAAAAATTACCCCTCACGATACCGGAGACTACACTTCTTCGCTAGAGAAAACTCCCATGACTAAACAGCCGATGGGTTATAATCGTGTTAATCAATCTAAAGAACGTCAGGACCATGAAGAAGTTTCACTATGATGTGTTAGTAATCGGAAGTGGTACTGCCGGACTCACACTAGCTTTACATATAGATCAAAACAAACGTGTGGCTTTAGTTAGCAAATCAACTCTCAAAGCGGGTGCGTCCTGGATGGCCCAAGGTGGCATTGCTGCTGTATTTGATAAAAACGATACCAAAGCTCTTCACATGACCGATACTCAGGTAGCAGGGGCCGGCTTATGTCACAATAATACTGTCGAATTCGTCATTAATAATGGCCCCGACGCTATTCATTGGCTGATTAATCAGGGAGTAAACTTCACCTTAGAGGACGACCAAAAGCAATTTCACCTTACTCAAGAGGGCGGACATAGTCATAGACGAATTCTTCATAGTGCCGATGCAACTGGGCGCTCAGTCACCGATGCACTGGTACACCGAGTAATTTCAGCATCGAATATAGATATTTTTCAAAACCATCACGCTATAGATCTCATCACAAACACTCGTAAAATGGATAGATATGCAACTTGTGTCGGCGCTCATTTACTAGATATAGAGAAAAATAAAGTAGTTATGTTTTCGGCTCACAATGTAGTTTTAGCTGCTGGAGGGGCAAGTAAATGTTACTTGCATACCAGTAATCCCGATGGCGCGAGTGGAGATGGTATAGCCATGGCATGGCGAAGCGGTTGTCGCGTTGGTAATTTGGAATTTAACCAATTCCATCCAACTTGTCTTTACCATCCAAAAGCCAACTCATTTTTAATAACTGAAGCTTTGCGCGGTGAGGGTGCAAAACTTCTGCTTCCTGATGGAAGTCGCTTTATGCATCTTTACCATGAGAAGGCGGAACTAGCGCCACGCGATGTAGTTGCTCGCGCGATAGATCAAGAGATGAAAAAACTGAAGTGT
This sequence comes from Porticoccaceae bacterium, assembly GCA_002691825.1. Taxonomy (GTDB): domain Bacteria; phylum Pseudomonadota; class Gammaproteobacteria; order Pseudomonadales; family Porticoccaceae; genus TMED48. The sequence continues at coordinate 24,167 of NZIZ01000043.1, read as the reverse complement.
GACTGCTTATACCTCGATATTAGTCATCAATCAACGAAGTTTATCATCGAAAGCTTCCCCACTGTTTATAAACATTGCTTCGGTCTTGGTATAGATATCACAAAAACATCTATACCGATTGTGCCAGCAGCTCATTATACTTGTGGGGGTATAGTCGTAAATATGAATGCTCAAACAGACTTGAGAAATCTTTATGCGATCGGCGAAAATGCATTAACCGGTCTCCATGGCGCTAACCGAATGGCAAGCAATTCGCTGCTTGAGTGCGTCGTCTTTGCACGAGCGGCTGCAACCATTATTAATCAAAAGACAACACCGCCAAGCCATCATAATAAAAAGCCCAAGAAAAATTTTGAAAGACCGCGAGTAATTGATCAAAATGCTTTCATTGATGAAAATATGGAAATATTACGAATGCTAATGTGGAAACGGGTAGGGATCGTGAGAACTGATAACGAATTAGGAGAAGCAAAATCAGAAATACAAAAACTTAAACAGAAAATTAATGCGCGCTTTCAAAAAAGTCATATAAATCCTCGACTTCTAGAATTACGCAATTTGGCCGCAACCTCTGAACTAATTGTTATTTCCGCTCTAGAGCGACGAGAAAGTAGAGGCCTTCATTACAATTTGGATTACCCTGATAAGGAAAAGATCGCCAGAGATACTATTTTGACACCGAATAATTGGGTAAATTAGCAAAGGTCAATAATCACATGCGGCGTAATAACTTTTAGTAACATGAAAAAATCGACAAAGTAATTAATTGATACTAGCGTCTCGTATCAAATCTACGATACGTTTCATATTCAGATCGTGCGGCTCACATGACTTCATAAACCACTGGAATAAAGTTTGATCGTCTTTTTCAAGCAATACTTCGAAACGTAATTTGTCCTCTCGATTTAACTTCTCATACTCGTTTTCCACAAAAGGCTGTAGTAACAAATCAAGCTCCAACATTCCTCGCCTTGCGGCCCAGACAAGTCTATTTTTATGCATAAATCGCCAACCGAGTTAAAATGGAAGTATAATCATGTCTAGTTGAGTAAAATACAGTAATTACCATAAAATGACATTTCCTGAACTGTTTTCTACGCAAATATCGCACCTAGATGATTGTTATCACAAGTTAACGGCGCCTTTGAAAAAGCTACCCGCAAATTTTAGCTTAGCACTTACCAAGACAGTCATTTGTCCCAATCCTAGAGCATATATTGCTCTGACGGGTTCAGAAGTAATTAAATTCCTCCAAGGCCAAGTAACATGCGACATGAGTGAACTAATTCACCAATCAGTCGTTAAAGGTGCTCATTGTTCTCCCTCTGGGGGAGTAATATTCACTTTTACTGCACATAGTTTGAAAAACGGAGTCATTGTCTTAGAAATCAACCCATCAATAGTAAATATTGCCATCGAAAGCCTTCAAAAATATTCGAAGTTCTTTAAACTTGATATATATGACGTAAGCGATAAGTTTAGTAATTTTCTGATTGCTGGGCCTGAAATTAAATCTGTCTTAAATACTCTTTTCGTCTTGGTTCCCACCAAAAAAGGTGATCGGTTTGAGAATGATATTGGTTGGTTAAGCTGCATTGAAGAAGGTCAATATGCACTAACGTGTTCTCGGGATCTCGACTTTTCAAGACTTTACTCTCTGACTGGTTTAACTTATGTGGATGAAAATTTCGCTAATTTACTAACCCTTCGGACTGGTTTTGCCGAGGTAACTTCGGCAACTTCAGGCCGTTTTATTCCGCAGATGCTAAATTTAGATAGCCAAGGTTACATAAGCTTTAAGAAAGGTTGCTACACGGGACAAGAAGTAATAGCAAGAACGCACTACAGAGGTTCCGTGAAAAGGCGCATGAAAGCTCTACATTGCTCACTACAAAGTTTACCCGAACCGGGTTCTAAAATATCATCTTCCTGCAACAAATTGCTTGGACAAGTGACTGGTGCAGCATGGATTGGTAGAAACGAAATCGAAATGCTAGCTGTAATACCTATAAAACAAGAGAAATTTGATAACCTTCAAATCGCAGACATGACCTTTAGCGATACGTATGGCATTCCGATAGAATATTGAAATTTCAACGAATTCGAGAACTCTATCAAGAGGAGATAAAAGTGTTTAAACACAACACTTACAGCTCAGATCTTTGCGACAACTATCCATCTTTTTGTGCTACGTAATCAATACAGACGAGGTAGTAATCATCCTTTTTTTAGCCGTCTCAAATCTAAATCCGATTATTTATTATGAAGATAAAGGTAACTGCCAGTCGATCGGTTTTTTACCAAATTTTTTCAGATAAGCGTTGCAAAGAGAAAAATGTTTACATCCATAAAAACCCCGATAAGCCGAAAGTGGCGATGGGTGGGCGGCCTCTAAAACCTTGTGGCGTCGACGATCTATTAAAACTCCCTTTTTTCTAGCGTAATTTCCCCATAAAAGAAATACTAAATCTCTCTGTTCATCATTAAGCAAAGTAATTATCGCGTCTGTGAAAATCTCCCAACCTTTTGCTCTGTGAGAACCGGGCGCTGATTGTTCCACCGTTAGAACGGAATTAATCAATAGCACACCCTGCTTTGCCCAGCTCTTTAGACACCCATGCGAGGGTGGCAAACAACCCATGTCGTCACGAAGCTCTCGGTAAATATTAGCTAAAGACGGTGAGACTGGCACGCCACGTGCTACTGAAAAACATAAACCATTTGCTTGGTTTAGGCCGTGATAAGGATCCTGACCCAATATTACTACTCGAACATCACAAAATTGAGTATTTTCGAAGGCCGCAAAGATCCGATTTCGGGGCGGAAATATTGTAACGCCATTCTCGTATTGAGCTTTCAAAAACAATTCTAGATCGAAAAATTCTGGTTTTTCCATGTATTCTTCTAATTTCAGAGCCCAATCGCCCTCCGGCGCTTTCAGAAAACTTTTGATTTTTTTGATGGTCACCAGAATCTCCGCAATTTCTTTAAAATTAAAATCAGTAAATGATCCATTAGTATAAAAATAAGATTGGTCAATTGAAGACAAGTAAAAAGAACTTAATCTTTTACAATTAAACAATAAACCGGTTTCTAACTTGAATGCTAGAATCCCGCTAACATTTTTTGAGGATTCGGTATCAATTTTAGTGTAGCTACCTTTGCCTAATGCTGTTTTTACCAAAATATTTTCTGTGCCGACGCTATTGGTCTGTTAGCTACGGACTCTCGTAAAGAAAAAAGTTCTCGCAGTGAAAAATATCTAAGGTTTGACAAAAATGTCGCAGCTAAAGGTCCTAGGAATATCTCCACTCAAGCCATCCATTGAGCTGCAGACGCTTTACAACAGGCAAATTATCTGGTGGCTCTCTGCGTGCGCACTAACAATATTCGGCATGATCTTACTAGGTGGTGTTACCAGACTTACGGGATCTGGATTATCAATGGTAGAGTGGAGACCAATTATGGGAGTGGTTCCACCTCTGACAGCCAATGACTGGCAAATTCTTTTTGTTAAGTACCAGCAGTTTCCTGAATACAAAATAATAAATAATGGCATGAGCTTAGGCGAGTTCAAAAAAATATTTATGTATGAGTATCTGCACCGAATGCTAGGTCGCCTTATAGGTATTATGTTTATACTTCCCTTCATATTTTTCTATGTGACTGGACGCACCCCAAAGGGTTTATCACCCAAATTGTTTTTAATATTAACGTTAGGAGCTGCTCAAGGTGTTTTGGGATGGTATATGGTACAGAGCGGCTTGACTAATGATCCCAGAGTAAGTCAATATCGCCTGACTGCACACCTTTCAAATGCGGTAATTATATATAGTCTCATTATTTGGGTTACGCTAGATCTTTTAAACCGACCAGATCGGCAACCAGCGCACTTGTTGCTGCCGTCATGTCTAATACTAGCGCTCATTTTTATCATGATAGTGTCCGGAGGACTTATGGCTGGCACGCGTGCCGGTTATGCGTACCCTACATTTCCGCTAATGGGCGATTCTTTTGTTCCTAAAGAGATCTATTCGATGCAGCCCATATGGCTATCGATTTTTGAAGACATCGCGACCATACAGTTCAACCACCGAATACTCGCATACTTTACCACCTTTGCGATTATTCTGTTTGTTATCAGAGCTTTACGCTCTGATATAAGCGACGCATTTAAAACCGGAGTAAAATGTATCTCTATTTTAATAACATTACAAATAACTCTTGGGATCTCTACGCTACTACTTCACGTCCCAACACCCCTCGCTGCGGCGCACCAATCAGGCGCAGTTGCCCTTTTGACAGCATCCATATACATAACTCACACGCTTTATCGGGCAAAGGATTCTCGAGATTCCAGTTAGTGCACCTCCCATAGACAATTCTGACGCCAACTTTGCACTCCGCGAAGGACAAAATCGACGCCGCTACTCCGGCTTCATATGTGGAAACAGCAAAACGTCTCTAATTGACGAGGAGTCAGTAAACAACATCACAAGGCGGTCAATGCCAATCCCTTCCCCCGCGGTGGGAGGCATTCCATATTCAAGCGCTTTGATGTAATCCTTATCAAAATACATCGCTTCTTCATCACCAGAATTTTTTTGATTCAACTGTGCATTAAATCTATCAGCTTGATCTTCAGGATCATTAAGTTCTGAAAAACCATTCGCCACTTCTCTTCCACCAATGAATAACTCAAATCTATCAGTGAGGCTCGGATTAGCATCACTCCGGCGCGCAAGTGGAGACACTTCAATTGGATAATGCGTTACAAAAGTGGGTTGCTCTAAACGATGCTCAACAGTTTTCTCAAAAATTTCAATCTGCAACTTACCCACACCCCAATCCCTATCAACTATTATTCCAAGATCTGCTGCAACGTGCCGAGCTAACTCCAAATTTAATAACTCATCATAGCCAATCGCTGGATTAAATAATAAAATCGAATCTAATAGAGACAATCGCCTGAATGGCTTAGAAAAGTCATATTCTACGTCACCCAATTTATTGCCATTTTCATCTCGCTTTGTATTGATCACCCGATCGCTTCCAAGAACTTCTCTGGCGATACCACCCAGCAGCCGTTCAGTAAATGTCATAAGGTCATTGTAATCAGCATAGGTCTGATAAAATTCAAGCATAGTAAACTCAGGATTATGTCTAGTGGACAACCCCTCATTACGGAAACTACGATTAATCTCATATACTCGTTCAAATCCCCCAACTACTAAACGCTTTAAATATAACTCCGGGGCGATGCGAAGATACATATCAGACGCCATGGCGTTATGATGAGTAATAAAGGGTCGTGCAGCCGCACCACCTGGAACCGGATGCAACATAGGTGTCTCTACCTCAAGAAAATTCTCGTTATTCAAAACGTGTCTTATATGACTAATTATCTTGGAGCGTGTTCGAAATGAAGAGCGAACATCCGAGTTCACAATTAAATCTAAATATCGCTGCCGATAACGCATTTCGCGATCCGCTAATCCATGAAATTTGTCCGGCAAAGGTCTCAACGATTTCGTAAGCAGGGTAAATGTTTCTATTTCGACATAGAGGTCTCCTCTGCGTGACCGACGCAAATAACCCTCAATTCCAATAATATCTCCCAAATCTAGGTTCTTCACAAAAGTCCGAGAATGTTTTGTAACATAGAGCTGTATAGTTCCAGAGCGATCTTGTATGACAATAAACGAACCCCGATTACGCATAACGCGTCCTGCGACAGAAGTTTTATATTGAAGTGCTTCTAAATCTTGTTTAGTCGCCACCGAATAGGATCTCTCGAGCTGCGAAGCCAGTGCTGACGGTTTAAAATCATTCGGGAATAGCGGATTGGCTCCAGACCGCAAATTATTTAATTTTGCTCTGCGCTCCGCAATTAATTTATTTTCATCTCGTTCTTCAGTCATTAGAAATATCTTTTTATAAGAAATTACCTCGTAGCCTCAGCAGCTTAATCATAGTCCTGCCTTGAGCGATGCTTTAATAAAAAGGTCAAGCTTACCATCCAATACCGCTTGAGTATTACGTGTTTCAATATTTGTTCTTAAATCCTTTATTCTGGCATCGTCAAGTACATATGATCGGATTTGACTTCCCCATCCAATTTCAGACTTGGCATCCTCAGCAGCCTGTGCAACCTGCTTTCGTTTCTTAACCTCAAATTCATACAATCTCGCGCGAAGCATTTGCCAACATTTTTCTCTGTTTTGATGCTGCGAGCGCTGACTTTGAGACTGAACGACAATACCGCTAGATTTGTGTGTTAAGCGAACTGCCGAATCGGTTTTATTTACATGCTGGCCACCCGCTCCGGAGGACCGATACGTATCGGTCCTTACGTCAGAAGGATCAATATCTATTGCTATATCATCGTCTAATTCAGGGGAAACAAACACGGCGGCAAAAGACGTATGTCTCCGATTACCTGAATCAAATGGTGACTTTCGAACAAGTCGATGAACGCCTATCTCAGTGCGCAACCAGCCGAAAGCGTAGTTTCCAGATACTTGAACAGTGGCACTTTTTACCCCTGCAACCTCACCTGCGGAGTATTCGATCAAATCGGCCTTAAATCCTTTATCATCAATCCAACGAAGATACATTCTCAATAACATCTCCGCCCAATCTTGTGCTTCAGTGCCTCCTGATCCTGCTTGTATTTCGATAAAGGCATTGTTGTAATCCACTTCACCAGAAAACATGCGCTTAAACTCTAGTTCGGCCAAGTTTGCGTCGAGACAGGAAATCTCGAATCTAACATCATTTATAATATCACTATCAAGCTCTTCCACGGCAAGTTGTAAAAGCTGGCGCGTGTCCTCCACGCCTCTGTCAAGTGCTTCGATTGTTGCAACTATATCTTCAAGTGAAGCCCGTTCTCGACCCAATTCCGTTGCTTTAAATGAATTTTTCCATATCAGGGGTTGACTGAGCTCTAACTCAACCTCTGCAAGTCGCTCTTTTCTATAATCATAGTCAAAGGTACCCCCGAAGAACATCTGTGCGCTCTTTTAGATCAGCAATCATATCTAAGATAAGATTCACTTCCATGACTGACTTTGGCCTCCATATTGGAATTTTGCGTATGGTACATGTGGTATTAAGTCACACCAAGAAAAAATGTCCCCATTTGATAATTTAACTTAACTCCTCAGAAGAAAAAGTCTGGGCAGAATCATAGAAGTCTTATTATAATCAAACTAGATACAGAAAATTTAGTAAATTTAAGGCAGGTTACTTGGACTTAATATCAAGCAGACTGGAGAAACACTTCTTTAACTCATTTTTTGAATTAAATGAAGAATACTTCAGCCCTGTTTCTCCTACAGCACTCAAGGAACCCAAGGTAGGAAATATAAATAATTTACTAGCAAAAGATCTAGGACTGGACGCAAATTTTCTTGACAATAATCAGACATTTGACCTTTTAACAGGTTCAGATGTTCCTCGAGACATGATGCCAATTTCACTTGTGTATTCTGGTCATCAATTCGGAGTTTGGGCGGGCCAACTGGGGGACGGTCGAGCAATAACCCTCGGTGAGCTCTCCGTTAACGGCGAACTATGGGATATCCAACTCAAAGGGGCAGGCACCACCCCCTACTCGCGATTTGGAGACGGTCGAGCTGTTTTACGATCCAGCATACGCGAGTACTTGTGCTCTGAAGCAATGCACGCGTTGGGTATCCCCACTACCCGAGCGCTGTGTATTTTTAACAGTAAAACACCTGTTTACAGGGAGTCTAAAGAAAATGCTGCAGTAATTTGCCGTGTGGCGAGAAGTCATATTCGTTTTGGGTCATTTGAACATTTTCATCATAGAGGTGAACAATCGGCTGTAAAAAATTTAGCTCGGTATGTTATTGAGCGGCATTTCTCAAAGTGGAAGAGTGATGAGAGTAACTACAAAAAGCTTTTTCGATTTGTGGTTGTAAATACAGCTCGAACTATTGCTAAATGGCAAGCAATTGGTTTTTCACATGGAGTGATGAATACGGACAACATGAGCATTCTTGGGGATACCCTTGATTATGGCCCATTTGGTTTCCTCGACGAATATAAGCCCAAGTTTGTATGTAATCACTCAGATCATCAAGGACGTTATTCATTCCAAAATCAACCGAGGATCGGGTTATGGAATCTCAATGCCCTTGCAGTCGCCTTTTCTTCCCTGATACCGCATACAGAATTAGTCGAATGTCTTAAGGAATATCAGCCCGAGTACGAAAACGTTTACACGAGACTAATGGCAGAAAAACTTGGTCTCGAACACACAAGTTCCAAAAAGTTAAACAATATAGAGCGTTTATTAGAGCCTCTTGCAAAAAATAAAATTGATTACTGTATTTTTTTTCGTTCTTTAAGTGACTATAAGTTAACAGGTGAGAATAATCACATAAAAGATATGTTTTTATACTCAAAAGATTTTGACCAATGGAGTTATGAATATAACAAACTGCTTAAACATGAGACAGTGCGCGAAGAGATACGTCAAGAGAAAATGTTGAAGGTCAATCCTAAATATATTTTACGCAACCACATAGCGCAAGAAGCAATAATACTTGCCGAGAGTGGAGACTTTAGCTTAGTAACCGACCTCTTACATACACTCCAAAGTCCGTATGATGAGCACCCATCAATGTCGAGGTATGCATTAAATCCGCCGAACTGGGCGTCGACGATAAGTATAAGCTGCTCGTCATAACCTCCTTTGAAAACGATTCGTCTCGCTCACATACTTTTGTTTTTTGTCACAAAAAACTCGCCAAAGTTGGTTAGCAATGGATACAATGTAAGTGGAAGTGCCTCAAAATCGGGAGTCGCAAAAGAAAATCACGATGAGTAAGCGTAGTGTGATTCTTAAAAAAAGAAATACAGAAATAACGAAAGTCTTCAGACGAGCAACATTAATTATGGGACTAATTCTGTCCCAGATCGCATCGGCGGATATATTCTGGGCTTTTCGAAATGAGGATGGTAGTACAAACTGGCAATATGTGGCAAATTTTTCATCTAGCATTTTAATTATTGCTCTATCTGTTACCGCTCTGAGATTACTTTTAAGCCAAAGACAAGCCGACCGCTATAACAAAGAGTTAGAGTCAATCCGTAGACTACTTGAGGATCGAGTCGAAGAACGCACAGCAAACTTAAATCATTCAAATCAGTTACTAAAAAATAGCAACTCAGCACTTGCGGAAGAAATCAAAGAACACCTCACTACAACTGAGCGGCTTGCAAGCTCAGAGGCGTATATTGGCAGTATTTTGCACTCTATGCCATTCATGCTGGTCGGACTGGATGGTGAAAATATAGTCACACAGTGGAATCTTGAGGCTGAAAAAGTAAGTGGATGTAAAAACAGTCAAATAAAGGGACAAAATCTTTGGAAAAAATATCCAAAGATCCCATTATCACAAGCCCAAGTTGATCAAGCGCGCAGCGAAAAAGAAATCCTCTTATTCAAATCTTTTCGAAAAGACCATAAATATTTTAATGTCACAATCTATCCTCTACAAGAGCAAAAAGAAACCGGTGCAGTTATCATTATTGATGACGTGACGGAACAAGTGAATGCAAACAATTTACTTGTTCAAAGAGACAAAATGGCATCTGTCGGAGAAATGGCCGCCATAATGGCACAGGACATTAATTTACCCCTTAACGCCACCCTGAAGGATTTACATTCAGTTCGACAAGCTTTAACCGAAGAATTGTTGGATCCGATTTGGCTCAACGAACTCATAGAAAATGCGCTTATTCGTGGTCAACAATCCAAAAATGTTGTAGAAAATTTACTATCGTTCTCCAATACGAAAGGAGATAAAAAGTCAATTGAACAAATAAATACAATAATTGATCACAGTATTGATCTTGCCGAGAGTCTGCTCTCAGTGCACTCTGGGTTAAGATTCCGAGATATTGATGTCAATTGTGCCTATGAAGACGATAACCTTCAGATCCGATGTCATGCGACGGAGCTACAACAAGTCTTTCTTAGTCTTTTTCGATATTCCTGTCAACAACTTGGAAAGGTAGACGAAGCTGACCACAGTCCAAACATTAGGATTCTGGTTCATTCTGATCAAGAAGATATTGTGATCCAAATCAACCACAACGGAGCCTCTGTCAGTTTAGAGGAGCAACGATTCATATTCGAGCCATATTCGGGTCATGAGCTTAGCGGAGATAAATATCGCTCGGAAAGTCGTCTCACATTCACTCAATTTATCGTAGTTAACCAGCACCATGGCCAAATTACTGTTGCGTCAAATGATGCGGATGGTACGACATTCCATTTGAGATTCCCGAGGACGGGATAAACATTCATTGAGAAAAAATTTAAATGCACCGAAGGTATTACAAATTACTATTTTAACAACATTCCTTCATTGACAATAAAATTTACAATTTCTGGAAGCCCTTCTCCGCTTTTCAAGTTCGAGAAGACAAATGGCTCAGAGCTTCTCATTCGCTTAGCATCTCTCTTCATTACAGCGAGAGATGCGCCTACATAAGGCGCGAGATCGATTTTGTTTATTATTAACAAATCTGATTTTGTAATTCCAGGACCACCCTTTCGTGGTATTTTATCGCCGGCTGAGACGTCTATAACATATAAAGTCAAGTCAGATAATTCAGGAGAAAAAGTAGCGCTCAAATTATCACCGCCACTTTCAATAAAAATTATATCCAAGCATTTATGACGATCTCCCAGCAACTCAACAGCCGCAAGATTCATGGACGCATCTTCTCGAATTGCAGTATGAGGACAACCTCCTGTTTCTACGCCCAAAATCCTGTCTGCACCGAGCGCTTCATGCTTGGTAAGGAATTCAGCATCCTCTTTAGTATAAATATCATTTGTCACGACTGCTATTTCATATTGAGAGCGTAGCTCTATACATAGTGCCCTTAGAAGGGCAGTTTTTCCCGACCCCACCGGTCCTCCGACGCCGACTCGCAAAGTTTGTTTGTCCTCCATAGTGACTCCTTTAAGATCTAAATAATCTAGTGTATTGGGTTTCATGCAAAGCACTTGCCATCGCCAGTCCCGGTAAAGAACTGCCGATTTCTTCATCACTTGCAGACTGAGACGCGCTTACTGCACTAGGAATAATACCAATCAAATCATTCAAGATGTCTTGAGCTGCGCTTTGTCCTAATGGTAATAATTTTGTGGCGGCAGCTACTTGATTCTCCATCCAAGACCACACAAACCCATGACAAGCTACTCTTACATCAATCTTCCAAAAAGAAACCGCAAACGCATAGGCTGCAACAAAACTTAAAGATTGCTTTAGAACAGCAACTTCTTCGACCTTTATGCCTTTAAGCAATTTAACAAGCGCTTTTCCTGTCGCTATTTCCGCATCACGCAATTCAAGAGTTTCTCGACAAGCTAGTACATGCAAATTCCAATATTTTACACCCTTAAAATCATGAGTTTTGAATGCTTCAACAAGACGAATTAGCAATGGTAAATCCGTCTTCGCTATAGTATGGTCTAGCACAGTCGCAATCCAATCACGAACATCGAAAGAATTTTTTAACCATTTTTCTTCAATAGCAAATTCAAGGCCCTGTGAAAAGGCGTATCCTCCGACTGGCAAAGCGGAACTACTGAGTTGAAGTATTCGAAGCAATCCCGAATCAGATAATGCGGTCATGATTTTTTACGTTTTGGTACGCGCCTTGTTCTGGCATAAAAGCCGATTTTTCGTATTCCACAGACATACCTAACCGTGATAACATTTTAATAAGAACATGATCTGGTAATATCCTCAGCCATTTTTCGCCTATCTGTACTTTTACGTGTCTGTTGCCGAGATGGTAACAAGCCTTGCTGAACTGGCTCCAATTGTCTGTCGAGGCTCTAACAACGTCCTCTTTTTTTGCGGTGACTGAAAGTACCCTGCCGCACCTACTAATTAATGCATTACCGACCTTAATTATTTTTCCTCGCTCCAAAAAAATTCTGACTATCTCCCCAGTGAAAATCGTCGTTTTAAAGCGACCCTTTTCTCGCTGTATGTGACAGAGCTCTATCTCCCCATAAACATCAAGGTCCAGCGCGGTCGGCAGTCGTTCGTATATTTCTAACATAAAGACTTAACGACTAAAATAAGTTATAAAGTTGTGCCAGCGGCAGGATTTTTGCCGGCTCGCAGGTCATTAGTAGTCCATCCGCATGAACTTCATAAGTCTGAGGATCCACAGTAATATTGGGCATCCATGCATTGTGGATCATGTCTCGCTTGGTAATTGAACGAGTATTCCTGCATGCCACTAGCCGGCGAGATAGACCTAACTTTTTTGCAAGACCATCCTCAAAAGCTATTTTTGAGGTGAAAGTAACGCATGTCTGCGACGGTGCCTTTCCATAACCCCCAAACATCCGTCTAAAGTGCACGGGCTGCGGTGTTGGGATTGATGCGTTTGGATCACCCATTGGAGCCGCGGAGATTAATCCTCCTTTTATTATCAGTGCGGGCTTCGCCCCAAAAAAAGCCGGTTTCCAAAGCACAAGATCTGCGAGTTTCCCCACTTCGATAGAGCCGACTTCATGATCAATTCCGTGAGTTATGGCAGGATTTATGGCATATTTAGCGATGTAACGTTTGGCTCGAAAATTATCCATTTTTTCACTGTCTTCATCCAGAGGGCCCCGCTGCACCTTCATTTTATGCGCCGTTTGCCAAGTACGTGTAATCACCTCTCCAACTCGACCCATCGCTTGAGAATCTGAGGCAATCATACTAAAAGCCCCAAGATCATGAAAAATATCTTCAGCCGCTATTGTTTCCTTCCGGATACGGGAATCTGCAAATGCAATATCCTCAGGAATAGACGAGTCTAAGTGGTGACACACCATCAACATATCCAGATGCTCGTCAATAGTGTTCACAGTATATGGACGCGTCGGATTGGTAGATGAAGGTAAAACATTCAACTCTGCACAAGCCCGAATAATATCAGGGGCATGTCCGCCACCAGCGCCCTCTGTATGATAGGTATGAATTGCACGTCCTTTAAAGGCTGCGATAGTGTCATCGACAAAGCCCGACTCGTTGAGAGTATCAGTATGTATAGCAACCTGCACATCATTTTTTTCCGCCACATTGAGACAGTTGTCAATGGATGCCGGCGTAGTGCCCCAATCCTCATGTAATTTTAAACCACAGGCTCCAGCCAAAAGCTGCTCCTCTAACGCAATGGGTATGCTAGCGTTACCCTTCCCCAAAAATCCTAAATTCATCGGCATATCATCAGTAGCTTGCAACATCTTGCCAATATTCCATGGTCCGGGTGTGCATGTTGTAGCATTGGTTCCTGTCGCCGGCCCAGTTCCACCACCGATCATGGTAGTAATACCGGACATAAGAGCCTCCTCAATTTGTTGAGGACAAATAAAGTGGATATGCGCATCCACGCCACCAGGAGTCATAATCAAACCCTCCCCCGCTATCACCTCAGTGCCAGGTCCAATGATAATTGTGACGTTATCCTGAATATCGGGATTACCAGCCTTACCAATAGCTGCAATTCTCCCATGCTTTAGGCCAACATCCGCTTTAACAATACCCCAGTAATCTAAAATCAGAGCATTTGTGATTACTGCGTCGACAGAATCACTACAACTGCATTGACTTTGCCCCATCCCATCTCGAATGACTTTCCCCCCACCAAACTTTACTTCTTCTCCGTAGGAAGTGAAGTCTCTCTCTACCTCAACGATGAGCTCAGTATCTCCCAACCGGACGCGATCACCCTTTGTAGGACCAAACATCGAAGCATAGGCTTGACGGTCAACATTAATCATTTTCCACCTCCTTTAGAGAACCCATGATTTCTCCGCGGAACCCGAAAACATTTCGCTCTCCACCGAGAGAGACAAGTTTAACTTCCCTGATCTGGCCCGGCTCAAAGCGAACGGCAGTGCCCGAGGCTATATTCAAGCGGAAGCCCCGTGCTTTGATGCGATCAAACTTCAGCGCGGGGTTTACCTCATAAAAATGATAGTGTGAGCCAACCTGAATCGGTCGATCTCCTGTATTTGCCACCTCTAGTTCAATTGTCGCCCTATTTTTATTTATCGGAATAGAGCCACTTTTTACAAAAACTTCACCAGGAATCATATCAATTTCCCTCATCGATTCTAATTTATAGGATCATGCACCGTCACCAACTTTGTGCCATCCGGAAATGTAGCTTCTACTTGAACTTCTGAGACAAGTTCCGCTACACCATCCATCACCTGCTCACTTCTTAAAATATTCTTCCCGTCGCTCATTAACTGAGCGACGGACTTCCCATCCCTCGCTCCTTCAACAATTGCCATAGAAATATAAGCAACAGCCTCGGGATAGTTAAGTTTTAGTCCTCTACCAAGTCGTCTTTCGGCGAGAAGGGCCGCGGTAAAGGTGATTAATTTGTCCTTTTCTCTAGGCAGTAATTCCATAATAGTCTAACTCCTTATAGGATATTTAAGTTAGCCAAATTCTCGGTTCACAAAATTCACGTTGCATTAAAATTGGCCTTGCTAACTTCCACCAGTTCACAAATATTTTTTTAGCATGCTCTGCACTGTTTCCAAGGTAACGTCCGATTAGGAAATTTCCAACTCGCGTAATCGATGTTAGATGGGGAGAGTTTGCCATAAAATCAATCCCACGCATCCTTGATATTGTAGACTCCGTGCTGCTCACAAAAGGTCCCAGTATAAGAAATCCCGATACCATAAAGCCTTGCAGGCCCGCAGACTTTGAGATAAGTGATTTCTCGTGCTCGCATAACTCGAGTCTATCCACATAAACAGGCATACCATCTTGCTGGAGAACATATTTCTGATCAAAACTTCCGAGGTCAAAACCAGAAAAAGAGGCAGGCATGCCAAGTGAGCATATATCCCAACCCGCGAAGCGACTCCCTTCTGACAAATTTATTTTAGTTGAAATTCGCGAACACGCTCCGCTGAACACTATAGTTTCTAATGGAAACCACTCTACTAAGGCATTAGCGCCAATTTTCAAGTCGAACTCTAGTCGCTGAACTGAATTGTCCTTGCGAGCTTTGTATATCCGAGAGGCACCGGGTGTGGTTAAAAAGACCCCCGCATTTTCTCCAACATCAATACTTATTTTAAGATAATCACCAGAGACAAGCCCACCCGGAGGATGTAAAAGATAAACATGTGCATGCTCTAAACCCTCCGGGTAAAACAACTTCTGCACGTAGAGCGGACCATTATGCACACTTTTGATCAAACGAGTCTTGCCACCAGGCTTGTCGAAAGTAAGCCCTAAAAATGCTGGCCAAGTTTTTGAGCCATCTGTGGAACGGCTTTCGACCTCAGTCAACATACAAAAATTGATCTACTTTGAAGTACTTAAACAGCCGTTGCTGTATCTTTCTATACATCAGGGCTATCCAAATAAAAGTGATACCAAAAATGAAAATCTCGCTCATGTGCACAAAATTGAAAATAAAATGGGCGCTAGCGGCGACCTTATCCCATGAGTGAATTCCGTCGTGAGTTAGTCCTGTTCCACTACCCAACAAAGCTACTACCAAAAATATCGACTTGACAAGATTTTTATAAGTCACTTCTAAAGTCCTCCCTTTAATTACAAAATTTTACATTAATCTATACCGCCAAGTGTTTTGAGATCAAACCATCACTTAGCTCATTCATCAGACCCGATGCTACAATCCGACCTTTTTCCATCAAACGGAACTCTTTACTGACTTTTCTCGCAAAAGCGATTTTCTGCTCTACGAGAAGGACTGTTATCCCTTCTGTCTTATTCAAATATGTTATGACTCTACCAATTTCAGCAACTATATTCGGTTGTATACCTTCATTTGGCTCATCTAAGATGAGAATCTTAGGATCAATCACCAGAGCTCGTGCGATGGCAAGTTGTTGTTGCTGACCTCCTGAGAGATCACCACCCCTGCGCATTAGCATTTCATGCAATACAGGAAAAAGTTCAAATATCTTTTCGGGGATAACTGAAACGTTGTCCGCTCTTGCTCCTAATCCAATCCGTAAATTCTCTTCAACTGTTAATAATGGAAAAATCTCACGCCCTTGTGGTACATAGCCGATTCCCTCACGAGCTCGCTTATCAGCGGGTTCCTCAGAAAAATCTATATCAGAAACACTGATTTTTCCCGAACTTAATGGTAACAGCCCCATCAAACACTTTAACAAAGTAGTCTTCCCGACACCATTGCGTCCAATTACGCAAACGCATGACCCCTCTCTAATCTCTAAATCTAGATCCCAAAGAATCTGTGTTCCCCCATAATGTTGATTAATACCATGCAAAGCGATCACTGCTCTTCACCTAAATACACCTCAACTACTGCCGGATTATTCTGGATATCCGCCATGCTGCCCTCAGCTATAACCGAGCCTTGATGCAATACGGTGACTGAACGCGCAATGCTTCTCACAAAGTCCATATCATGTTCAACAACAACTACAGTCCGATCGCCCGCGAGTGAAGTAAGCAACTCTGCTGTCCGCTCGGTCTCATTGGCCGTCATTCCCGCTACAGGTTCATCAATAAGCATTAATCGAGGATCTGCAATAAGTAACATACCTATCTCAAGCCACTGCTTTTGCCCATGTGATAATGAACCGGCTAACAAATTCTCTTTTGATTCTAGTCCAATAATTCTCATAACCTCTCTTATCCAATCCAAATCGGACGAATTTAACTTAGAGAATAAAGTATGCAAGATACCTTTGTCGCCTTTCATCGCCAGTTCGAGGTTAGACGACACTGTTTGATTCTCAAATACAGTCGGTTTTTGAAATTTTCTCCCAATTCCCAATTGCGCTATTTCAGTCTCTGTCTTGTCTAAAAGATCAATAGTTTGACCAAAAAAAACATTGCCGTTATCTGGACGAGTTTTTCCTGTTATCACGTCCATTAGAGTAGTTTTACCGGCCCCATTTGCTCCAATCAAGCATCGAAGTTCACCGTTATTTATATATAAATTTAAATCATTAAGCGCCTTGAAACCATCGAAGCTTACAGACAGAGACTCCACGTATAAGATCACGTTATGGGATATATCCACCATTTCATTTCTGTTCTTGCCCGAGGAGCTGAACGTAGACACCGATCGACTCAATTGCTTTATTCCGGATCCGCGAGAAATGATCATGTTAGCTTTTCTCTACCCCCGCCTAACGCTGCGCCATTTTTTGCCATCGAAAAAACCTATTAAGCCTTTAGGCAAAAGAATCGTTGTTCCAACGAAAAGTGCTCCTAATGCAAATAGCCATTCATCTGGAAACTCCGCTGTGAATTTCGTCTTCGCATAGTTCACCAGAACCGCACCTGCTACTGCCCCATATAAAGTGGCGCGTCCACCAACAGAGACCCACACAACAATTTCTATTGAATTCAACGGAGAAAATTCACCCGGGTTAATAATTCCTACCTGAGGCACATAAAGCGCACCAGCAATTGCAGCAAGAGCCGCTGAGTATACGAATAAGGAGACTTTATAATTTTCGGTCTTAAAACCAATAGATCTAGTTCTGGATTCAGCATCCCTAATTGCTAGCACCACCCTCCCATAACGAGATTGCATGATTAACTGGCTTAAGAGATAGGCCATGGCAAGCATAACTGCTGACAAACAAAAAAGGGCAACCCTCGTCTTGTCCGACTGAAGGTCAAACCCTAGTATATCTTTGAAATCGGTGAGTCCATTGTTTCCCCCAAATCCCATTTCATTGCGAAAGAAAGCCAGCATCAATGCATAAGTCATTGCTTGCGTTATGATCGATAAGTACACTCCTGTGACCCGAGATCGGAATGCGAGCCAACCGAAAGCAAACGCTAAAACTGAGGGCACAACCAAGGTCATCAGCATTGCAAATCCAAAGCTATCGAAGCCGTACCAGAACCATGGAAGCTCTTTCCAGTTTAGAAACACCATGAAATCAGGCAAGATCGGATGACCATAAACACCGCGCTCCCCAATTTGTCGCATTAGATACATTCCCATGGTGTATCCGCCCAGAGCAAAAAAAGCTCCGTGTCCGAGACTCAATATTCCGCAATACCCCCAAACAACATCTACCGAAAGCGCTAGTAACGCAAAACATAAATACTTTCCGAGTAGCGTTATTGTGTATGTACTTACATGAAAGATTGAATCATCCGGAACAAGTAGGTTACAAAAAGACGCATAGATAGTCACCCCAAAAAGAACAATTAAAAAAATCCGACCGTTTTTTTGGAAATTATCCCCTCGAGCTACCTCACGGTTATGGTGCATCATTCCGTTGCCCTTCCTCTCTGAGGAAACAAACCGCTAGGCCGCTTTTGGATGAACAAGATAATGAAAATGAGAACAAAAATATTCGCCAAGACTGGACCGGTCATTGGCTCCAGAAATTTATTTGCAATACCTAGCGTAAAACCGCCTACCATCGTTCCCCATAGATTACCAACACCTCCAAATACGACCACCATAAACGAATCAACAATATATGCTTGCCCGAGGTTTGGACCCACATTCGTGAGTTGACTCAACGCCACACCAGCGACACCAGCAACCCCTGCGCCAAGACCAAAGGTCAACGCATCAACTCTCTCCGTCCTGACGCCCATCGACCTTGCCATAGCACGATTCTGAGACACCGCTCGCACCTGAAGACCAAGTTTTGTTTTTTTAAGGACTAACTGGAGGCACAACAGTACAATTATCGCGAACGCAAGGATATAGAGTCGATTATACGTTAACGAAAAAACTGGATTAATTTCCAACGAGCCGCTTAACCAACTAGGACTAATTACCTGTCGATTGAGTGGCGAGAAAACACTACGCACAGTTTGTTGCAAAATCAAACTTATTCCAAAAGTAGCTAATAGAGTCTCTAACGGGCGTCCCCGTAAATACCGAATCACATATCTTTCGATCAGAATACCGCAGAGTCCCGAGACAGTAAAAGCTAGGGGTATTGCAACTAAAATCGAGTATTCGATACTACCTGGGAGCAACAACTGCACCACATATGCTGTGTAGGCACCTAGCATTATCAATTCGCCATGCGCCATATTGATTACGCCCATCACTCCAAAAGTTATTGCGAGCCCGGTAGCGATAAGGAGCAGAATTGAACCTAGACTGAGCCCATAGAAAATTCGTTGCAAAACTTCATAAAATGAGATCTTTAGTTCAATGAATTCTCTTGCCGCAAGTGCTCTCTTACGAACCTCTTCGTCGTTTTCGACGGGTGTTCCCTCGGCATCCATATCTAAGAGCGAATTTAGAGTATTAAGAACAACCGGCTGAAGCCTGCCATCGATAATATCGATGGCAGCAAGCCTAATTTGTCTAGAATCGTTGTGCTTTAAATCGTCAAGGGCAATAGCCATATCTAACTTCGAAAGAATGTCACCATCTTTTTCGCTTTGTCTGACCGCTCTCAATAATGCAATATTTGCTTTGTTCAAATCATTTAGCATGTTATCGACAGCGAGCTCTCTAACAACACGCTCTTTGCTGGTAAGCGTAATACGAGCAATGATTTTGCGAATTTGTCCTCTGAGCCGGTTATTGACAACAATTTTTTTTATTTCCCGCTTGGAGGCAACTTTTAAGTCAAGACCTTGTAACAAATCATCAAGTCGAAAATCACCGGTTCCGGTGCGATATGCTGCCACTATGCGTTTATCACTTTTCCGGTAGTAAAGAGCTCCGTCTAGCATGGCACGAAGCAACGGGAGCGCTCGTTCACCGCTGGACTCTAGTTTAGCAACAATAACTGGTAGGGCACGTAATTTCGCTCCGGCTAGTTGCTTCACGTTCACGTTAAATTCCTCATCGGCCAAGCACAAACTCGCGAACACATAAATAACAAGGAAAGTGATTAGTCTTGAACTGTTACGCCATGGATGATTCATATATCTACCAAAACTTCATATTTCTAATTAATAAAGGCCTAAAAAACTGAGAGGCCTCTCGGCCTCTCATAATAATTTGACAATCTCCGCTATTGCTTAGAAATTTTGGCCCGAACATTCTCCCGTTTCAATGTTGAAATTCCCACATTTCACCGGGTCGGTCCAGTCTGCGATAAGTTTACTTGATGCAGGTAAGTAATCTGACCAAGCGTCGCCAATTACAGTGCCAAAAGTCTCCCACACAGTTTCGATTTGGCCGTCTTCCTGTATTTCGCCAATCAAAACTGGTTTAGAAAGATGATGATTCGTGTTCATTACCGCAACACCTCCTGTCAAATTTGGCGTAGTAATTCCTAGCATAGCCTGCTCTACTTCATCAACATCAGTTGTCCCTGCTTTCTCGACGGCCTGCGCCCACATTTTAAATCCAATGTAAGTTGCTTCCATTGGGTCATTAGTAACCCGCTTATCATCTTTGATGAACGTTTTCCAGTCGGAGATGAATTCGTCATTCTCAGAACTCTCAACGCTTTGGAAATAGTTCCAAGCCGCTAAGTGTCCTACTAACGGCTTTGTATCTAAGCCCGACAGTTCTTCTTCTCCAACTGAGAAAGCAACTACAGGTATGTCCTCGGCCGAGATCCCTTGATTTCCTAGTTCCTTATAAAATGGCACATTGGCGTCTCCATTAATCGTTGAAACGACGCCAGTCTTCTTACCCGCGCTACCAAACTTCTTTATATCGGAAACAATCCCCTGCCAATCTGAATGACCGAAGGGCGTATAGTTTATCATGATATCGTCGTCTGAAACCCCGCTGGCCTTAAGGTAAGCCTCAAGAATCTTGTTAGTGGTCCTCGGGTAAACATAGTCAGTCCCCGCAAGCACCCAACGCTCTACCCCGATGTCATTCATGAAGTAATCAACTGCAGGTACCGCCTGTTGATTGGGTGCGGCGCCCGTGTAAAAAACATTTTTAGAAGATTCTTCTCCCTCGTACTGGACTGGGTAAAATAAAAGTCCATTTAATTCCTCAATAACTGGCAAGACAGACTTCCGAGACACAGACGTCCAACACCCAAAAATTACATCCACCTTTTCTTTAGTGAGCAACTCCCGGGTTTTTTCAGCAAAAAGCGGCCAATTGGACGCAGGATCCAC
Source organism: Porticoccaceae bacterium (assembly GCA_002691825.1). GTDB lineage: Bacteria > Pseudomonadota > Gammaproteobacteria > Pseudomonadales > Porticoccaceae > TMED48. The sequence goes on along the minus strand of NZIZ01000043.1, from coordinate 3,054 downwards.
AACAACAGCCTCTAGTTTCTTACCCAATAATCCACCAGCCTCGTTCTGCTTTTCCACCATCATTAGCACGGTATCCTTCAAAGTTGTCTCAGATATCGCCATAGTCCCAGAAAGTGAGTGAAGTACCCCTACCTTTATAGTTCCGTGACCATCAGCGTAAACCGGAACTCCAAAACCAAAAAATAACACAACAAACAACGAACCAACATGTCGCCTTAGTTTCATAATAACTCCTCAGATGAATAATATTTGGACCAATTCTTAATACTCAATACAATTCCAGCCGTTAATGCTCTCCCCAGGATGCATATAAACGCGCTTTTTACACAGTTCCAATATCACTAGCAGTATCTCAACACAGAAATAAGCCACTAGATTTATGCGAAGGTGACCGATCCATTCCAACCTACTTTTAATGGAACAACTCACCCTAAATCTCAAGTGCACACCACCTTAGCGAGTACAGTGACTGATGCGTCGTAATAGAATTGCATTAGTTGATTTGCATTAAGCATGCCAAAAAAAAATGCCCTGCAAACAAGGGGCTGGCAACTAATTCGCCGATGGAGGCTCGGAGAACTGCACTGATATTGCAACTTAATAACTTATCTAATCAAGTTATTGCTCTTTTATAGTGCGTGGCATTTATATCGCTACAAGCGACGCAACAAATCGAGAGGAGAGTCACTCACCGCACTCTGAGCGTACCCAACGCCAAGCACTGCAACCATAACCATGCAGAAAAGCGGACCTATGATCCATAGAGCAGGATGCAGGACTAGTGGCAAGTTAAAAATAAAATATTGAATGAGCGCAAGAGATGTTTCGGCCCCAAGGGCGGCCAATAGACCTGAAATCAACCCTATGCTTGCGAACTCGATAATCTGAATACCTAAAATAACTGACCTGGAGCTTCCCAAAGTGCGGAGAATTGCGCTCTCATGTAAACGTTCTGACATTGAAAGTCGAACTGATGTAACCATCACTAAGACACCGCAAGTGAGAATCAAACCCGTCATTACTTCTAAGCCATGAGTAACTTGCGATACGATACTTCGGATTCGCTTAATTACTTTATCTAACTCGATAACCTGAAGAGTCGGGAACTCTCGTAAAAGTTGATTCAATATTCCCTTCTCTTCGGATGGAATATGGACACTAGTCATATTGGTGTGAGGAAACTCTAGTAAGGCGTCCTGAGGAAATAAAAAATAAAAGTTAGGAGTCATTTTCTGCCAATTTACACTACGAGTATTAGCCACCCTTGCCTCGAACTCTAATCCCCCAACACTAAATATAATCAAATCACCAAGATTTAGGCCAAGTTCATTGGCAACATCGACCTCTATTGAAACTGGAATTGTCTCATCAGCTTCTAAGTCATCATTCGTAGGCTCTTCTGGCCACCAGCTCCCAGACATTATCTTGTTACCCTCTGGAACCGTGTCAGACCAACTTAAATTCAGCTCACGACGCAATGACTCGTGATTATCGCGTTGCTCCGAGGTTAAGTCTTGTCCATTAATCGCTCTAATCCTCGCACGGATCATAGAGTACCATCCAACATTCTCAAGAGAACGACTTGCCATTAAGGATTCCACACCTTCAAGTTCAGGTGGTGCTACATTAATGAAAAAATGATTTGGCGTATCGTCGGCCAGTTGCCACTGCCATTCATCGATCAACGAGGTTCTGACGATCGTCATCACCATCAGTAGACTAATCGCGCCTGAAAATCCCATAACCTGTAGCAGACTCTGAGCCCTACGCCTCCAAAGATTAGCGAATGCCAACCTCCAAACACTACCAAAATTCTCCGACACTGACTTCCCAAGCGAAAGTAGCGAGTAACCAAAAATAAAAGTAGCCAATGTTATGACAACAAACGCCGAAAAAATTGCGAGCGCAACCATGAGACTCGCACTGTAGTACCAAAGGAGACAACCGATGGTAATTACACCAATGATACCCCGGTAGGCTAACCCCAACAGCTTCACCTTTACATCCTTTCGTAACACAGTAAGAGCTGAAAGGGCGGGCAGATGCCATAGGGAAGGCATCATAAACCCCACCAGACAAAGCATTCCAGTAAAAAAGCCAATAGTCCACGTCTTTCCACTAGGTGGCGGTAAATTAACGGGTAGCAAATCAGAAATCAGCTGAATTAAAATTTCCTGTACTATTGCACCAACCACAAGTCCAAAAGAGGAACCTATAACTCCAACTAAGATTGCATATTTTATGTATAACCTACGAATATCCAGTCCGCCAATGCCCCAAGTTTTATACAAACCAACTTGCAGTATTTCGCCCCTCGCAAACTGATGACTGGCCAGAGCTAACGCCACACCGGCCAATACAACACCGATACTGCCGGCCAACATAAGAAAGCGACGAGCTCTATCAATGGTATCTGATATGCCAGCTTGTGCTTTATCTGGACTTATCCATCGCTGGTGAATTGATAGCTTTGCTGACATTAGATTTCGATACTCGATCAACTGATCAGTAGCATCGGCGCCTTCCGCTGCTAACAAAAGACGATACTTCACTCGGCTTCCGGGTATCAAAACGCCCGCGGAAAAAACATCATTCTCATGTATTAAAACACGAGAACCCGTCATAGACGAAAATCCACCCGAGTCCGGCTCCTCGACCAAGATCCGCGTTACTTTGATAGAACCATCTCCAAAATCTATCGAATCCCCTAATTTAATATTTAACAATGGTAGTAAGCGTCCATCTACCCAAGCCTCGCCTCGCCTGAGACTACCTCCCGTGATTATTGATGGTCCATCTAAAACGAAAGCTGTGTCTGAGTGACGTAACACACCACGCAAAGGATATCCATTATCGACAGCTTTAATAGACGCTAAATGCATCTCATCTCCGCTGTAAACCATTGACATAAAACTCATCATCCTTGAGGTCTTTAATCCCATCGACTCTGCTGAGTCAATCCATTCCTTTGTGATCGGAGAATTGCTCTCAAGAACCAAATCAGCCGCTAAGAAGGTACTAGTTTCTGAGATGAGCGCCCTCTCTACTCGTTCC
>NZIZ01000042.1 GCA_002691825.1 Porticoccaceae bacterium | reverse complement strand
GAATTTGGGAGGAAAAAGTTCCATAAACCGGCTGCCTTCGCTTTATCTTTGGCCCCCTCAAGCAATTCGAGCTGTCTGGGGTGATAACTCCAAATGTCTTCTTTGTTTTGATCATAAGAGTGGTATTCCTCGAGCATGGGCGCTACGTTTTCCGCCACATGTTTTTTGATTGCCGCAAAAAGCGGTTGTGATTCTTCAGACATATTGAGGTTGAAGAGTTCCGGATTTGGTGCGGATATCAAGGAGTCAACATCCTGTTTGCCGACAGAGGATAATTTCGGCTGACTCTCCGCCGTGTTATTTAGGTCACGGAACTTTGCATTTGGGTTAGACATTTGGGTACTCCTAATGGGATCTGTCAAAGCGATAACTTCTCATAATATCTCCATTTACGACATTTTTGTAATCAGAGACTTCCAAGTATACCTAGCGGATTTTTATTTGGGGGGTTTTCTTGCGGGGATCCCCCCATTTTGTTGACCAATAAGCACTGAACAAGCAAGGTACGCTGTCTAATAACGGCATTTTGGGACTTAAATGGTTATGAAAGATATATTTGATATCAGTGGTCGGGTTGCGATAGTCACTGGAGGCTCTCGCGGAATTGGCAAAATGATTGCAACAGAGTTCGTGAAAAGAGGTGTCAAGACATATATCACATCTCGCAAGGCTAAACCGTGCCATGTGACTGCAAAGGAGCTGTCTGATTATGGAGAATGTATTGCGATTCCGTATGACTTATCAAGTGTAGAGGGAATAAGTGGTTTTATAAGAGAAATTTCGGGGCGAGAGAATCATCTTGATATTTTAATAAATAATGCTGGAGCTGCATGGACTGCGCCGTTCGACGATTTTCCGGAAAGTGGTTGGGATAAGGTAATGAACATCAACATCAAGTCTGTATTTTTTCTTACTCAACAATTTGCGCCTCTGTTACGGTTGGGCGCATCTGAAGATCAGCCATCAAAGGTAATAAATATTGCGTCTATTGATGGCCTTCGTACACCGAGACTTGAGACCTACTCTTATGTGGCGAGCAAGGCTGGATTAATAGGTATGACTGGGCTGATGGCGAAGCGGCTTATAGATGATAATATCATTGTAAACGGAATTGCACCGGGGGCATTTTCCAGTAACATGAATATCAGTGCTAGGGATGACCCTGACCGAGTTGCTTCGGTAATACCTGCTAAAAGAATTGGACGAGCAGATGATATAGCTGGGACAGCTGTGTATATGTGCTCGCGCGCAGGTGATTATCTTGTTGGCACAACGATTGCTGTGGATGGCGGCCTTGTTTATGCGAGGACTGATTAGTCTGATAAGAGTTAATATATCAGGGAGGCTGCTTCCGATTAATTACCAAAAATAACTAATTGGAGAGATAAAAAGTTTGGGAGAAAGGTCATGCAGGGAGCGATTGAGAAGCGAGGTTCGATTGGTGTTATCTGGATTGATAATCCACCGGTTAATGCTATTTCGTTTTCGGTGAGGATAGGATTGATAAATGCGATTCAGTCCGCTTCGTTGGACGATAGCATAGATGCGCTTGTGCTCGCGTGTCGGGGTAGGACTTTTATGGCTGGGGCGGATATTTCAGAGTTTGCNTCAGGTNTCAAACCACCNCACCTCGGNGACGTGGTTGATAAGCTTGCCGCAAGCCCCAAAATTGTGGTCGCTGCCCTTTTTGGCACTACCTTTGGAGGNGGCCTTGAGGTAGCNCTTGGGTGTAATTACCGTATTGCNCTCGCCTCTGGNAAGGTNGGGCTCCCAGAAGTCAAACTTGGAATCATCCCGGGGGCGCAGGGCACACAANGGTTACCGCGACTTACGGGCGCAGAGTTCGCTTTAAAACTTATTACNTCGGGAAACCCCNTATCTNCANCCGAAGCTTTGGCNGCAGGNGCGATNGATCGGNTTNNAGAGGAAAATATTGTCGAGGCTGCAGTAGAGTTCGCGNAAGAGCTGGTGNTANGTAAAGCCCCNCTTAGAAAGAGTCANGAGNTAGTTATTGATTCCTCNAAGTTTGATGAGGCCTACTTCAATACNTTTCGCACCTCTATAGCGCGACGNACTCGCGGAATGGATGCGCCNGAGTGTTGTATACAGGCGGTAAAGGCNGCTGTTGAACTACCATTTCTTGANGGTGTCAATCGAGAGCGNGAGCTGAGCCGAAGTTGCATTCAGAATCCTCAGTCNAAAGCNTTGCAGCATGTATTTTTTGCGGAGCGTGCCGCGACTAAGGTNCCTGGATTGAAAAANGATNCCGAGCTTTNTCCCATNAATCGAGTGGGTATNATTGGGGCCGGAACGATGGGAGGCGGCATCGCAATGAACTTTGCNAACGTNGGACTTCCGGTCACAATTTTGGAGTTGGAGCAAGGAGCATTAGANAANGGTNTGGGANTAATACGCAAAAATTATGAGGCAAGCGCGCNCAANGGGCGNATNAGCTTTGAAATGGTAGAACAGTGTATGAGTTTGATCGGGGGCACTACTANCTATGGGGATTTGACNGAGAGTGACCTTGTGATTGANGCGGTNTTCGAAAATNTGAGCGTAAAGAAGGAAGTTTTCTCTAAGCTNAATTCTATCGTTTCAAANGACGCTATTTTGGCGACAAATACCTCGTATCTTGATATAGACGAAATTGCGTCAGTTGTCACAAATCCGGGACGAGTGCTCGGAATGCATTTTTTCTCACCTGCCAATGTAATGCGTTTGTTNGAGATTGTTCGCGCTNAAAAAACAACTCCANAAGTCCTCGCTACGGTCTTGAAATTAGCGAAGATGATNAAAAAGGCNGGCGTCGTTGCAGGGGTTTGTTATGGCTTTATTGGTAACAGAATGTTGTCAGGATACGGNAGNGAGGCNCATAAATTGGTCTTAGAGGGNGCAAAGATGGAACAGGTTGATCGTGTTCTCTTCGATTTCGGTATGCCTATGGGTGTTATTGCTATGGCCGATATGGCAGGNATAGATATCGGATACCGTTTGCGNGANCAGATGGATGNGAGNACNTATGANATTNCNTCNACGTATGTNGCTGACCGNTTGGTNGAGATGGGCCGCTGCGGTCAGAAGTCGGGAGGCGGTTTTTATGATTACTCCCCNGGAAATAGAACTCCNATTCCNTCCNNAGTGAGTGAAAAATTGGTNTCAGAAGCGGCGGAAAAATTTGGTATACAGCAACGTNAANTTTATGATGATGAAATCGTGCAGAGGTGTTTTTACTCAATGTGTAATATAGGTTTCGAGCTTTTAGACGAGGGAATGGCGTTTCGTTCGGGTGACATAGACACGGTTTACATAAATGGATATGGATTTCCTGCTTGGCGAGGGGGACCCATGTATTGGGCTGAAAATAATGTTGGACTTGATCGTATGCTCGATTCAATTCGTAATTTTGCTGATAAATATGGCGAACGCTGGTGGAAACCATCGCCGTTACTGGAGCGGTTAGTTGCAGAAAAAGCTAGTTTGCGAGACATTCAAAATAAATTACAGCCGTGAAATAACAAAAAAGGTAATCGGATGTCTTTAGACCGTGAAACACTTTTTCAGCTTACTGCTACGGTTCGTCGTTTTGTCGAACAACGTTTGATACCACTCGAGCCGCAAGTTGCCGAGGAAGACAAGATTCCCGAGTCTGTGTTGGACGAAATGCGCGAACTCGGACTTTTTGGTCTTACGATTCCTTGTGAGTACGGTGGTTTAGGACTGAACACCCACGACGAGTGTAAAGTTATAATGGAGATGGGTAGGACCTCGCCTGCTTTCAGGTCTATGATTGGAACAAATAACGGGATCGGTAGTCAGGGTATTGTCATACATGGTACTGAAGAGCAAAAGCGTCGCTTTCTTCCTTTGTTGGCCTCGGGAGAGGTGATTGGATCCTTTGCATTGACGGAGCCAGATTCAGGGTCTGATGCAGCCGCCTTAAGAACAAGGGCAGTTAAGGATGGTGATGACTATCTCCTAACCGGGACAAAGCGCTGGATTACGAATGCAAACATTGCTGGACTGTTCACAGTCTTTGCCCGCACAAATGCTGAAGAGGCCGGTTCAAAAGGCGTGAGCGCATTTTTAGTGGACGCTAACTCTGAGGGTATTTCATTGGGGTTACCGTATAAAAAGATGGGCCAACAGGGGGCTCACGTTTGTGATGTGATTTTTGAGGGTTGCCGGGTCCCTCAGGAAAATATAATCGGTGGACCAGAGATGATTAACCTTGGTTTCAAGACCGCGATGAAGACACTTGATCGTGGTCGAATCCATATTTCAGCGCTTTCGGTGGGCTGTGCACGAAGGCTGATAGAGCTTTCTGTAGCTTTCGCTAAGGATAGAAAGCAATTTGGCCGTCCAATATCTGACTTCCAGTTGCCGCAAGCGATTCTGGCCGAGAGCGAAACAGAATGTTATGCAGCTGAGTGTATGGTGTTGGACGCAGCCCAAAAACGGGATTTGGGAGATGATGTTAGGATGCTTGCGTCCTGTTGTAAGCTGTTTGCAACTGAGATGGTTGGCCGTGTTGCCGACCGCGCAGTGCAAATTCATGGGGGCGCTGGTTATATGGAAGAGTACGCGGTGGCTCGTTTTTATANAGACGTGCGNTTATTGCGTATTTATGAGGGCACCAGTGAAATNCAAAAAACGATNATAGCTCGNGAGCTTGTTAAACACACANTTTAGAAACCAGATAACTCCGAAACGCGGTTTGTGTGGTAGCGNTGATCCCCAAACAAAAGNTGCGCAACTCGAGCGCGCTTTAAAAAGAAACCAATATCGAATTCGTCTGTCATCCCTATCCCNCCATGCATCTGAACTGCCTCGTTCGTGGCNAGCGCGGCGACNTTACATGTTTTTGCTTTAGCTGAGCTNGCTANTCTTGGCGTACTCAANTTNGGGTNATCAAGTGAACGGAGAGCTTTCAAAACAATTGANTTACACAACTCGATCTCTGACCATAAAGTTGCNGCACGNTGTTGTAATGCTTGNAAGCTNCCAATGTTTACGCCAAATTGNTTTCTTTCTTTAAGGTAGCGCAGGGTTCGCNGAAAACTCTCAATTGAAATACCAAGAAGCTCAGCCGCTAGATGAGTGTTCGCGATATCTAAAATTGCAGATAAAACATTGCTTCCGTTACCCACACCGCCAAGTATTTGATGCTCTGAAAGATGCACGTTTTCAAAAATTATTGTTGACGAATTGCGGCTATCTACCATCGGTACCTTGGTTATTTCTATCCCCTTAGATGCTGTTGGCACTATAAAGAGGGTTGTACTACCGATATTCACCTGATTATTAGAAATCTTTGCTGATACTATCAGGTTATCTGAAATATGACCGTCCACAACATAACGCTTTACTCCTGATAGTATGTATTCACTTCCATTCTTTTCCGCTCTACAATCCACAAACTCTGGGTTATGCCGTGGAGCCTCGTCTATGGCTAGAGCCAAGAAAAGTTCCCCAGCTGCAATTAGAGGAAGCAGATCTTTCTTTTGTTGCTCAGTACCAGAGTATTCAATTGCAGAGACCCCGAGTATAGATGATGCGAACAGAGGAGAACTGGCCAAAAAACTACCGATTTGTTCACTGATTTGCCCCATTGCAACGTGCGAAAAACCAAGNCCGCCGTAATCTTCGGAGACTANCACTGCGGGCCAGCCAAGATCGACCATTTGATCCCAAAGTGCTACAGAGTACCCTCGTGACGAAACATTGTCGCGGAGTTCTCTATGCAAGCTCGGACCGGCATGAGTGTTTAAAAATTCTATTGCTGAATCCTTAACCATGGACTCCTCTTGATTTAGTAATAGTTCCATCTCTACCCTAGTCCAAGTATTCTTTTGGAAATGATGTTTAGCTGGATCTCAGAGGTGCCCCCCTCGATGGAATTGCCTTTTGACCGGAGCCAAGGCCGTGCGATTGAATTTTCTCCCCATCCGAGCGCTGCACCGCCATGAATACTCATTTCAAGTTCATGTCGCCGTTTATTTAGTTCGGTGCCATAGTATTTAAGCATAGCTGATGTATTTCCGACTCCAAAGGACTCAATTTCTAAATTAACACGCTCCATTGTAAGCTGATGGCATTCATAATCGATTTCCCATTCTGCTATTTCGGTTCTAAGACCTGAATCGGATAGCTGGCCGTCGCGTAAACCTACTGAATTTACAGCCTCTTCAGATAGGGTGTGTCTTCTAGCCACATTCCCTATATCACCGATGTTCTGACGTTCATGAGTCAGAAGATACTTTGCTATGGTCCATCCTTTGTTAATTTCTCCGACAACCTGACTTTTTTCAACTCTGACGTTATCAAGATATGTTTCACAGAATGGTGATGCGCCGGAAATGAGTTTTATTGGTCGGACTGTAACGCCGGCACTCTCCATATCAAATAAAACCAAACTAATTCCAGAGTGTTTTCCTGAATCGAAGTCAGTCCTTACCAAACAGAACATCCAGTCAGATTTGTCGGCACTCGACGTCCAAACTTTCTGGCCATTTACAACAAAGTAATCGCCAAAATCTTCAGCCCTAGTTTGCAGTCCTGCCAGATCAGATCCAGAATTTGGTTCACTATAACCCTGACACCAACGAATTTCTCCACGGATCATCTTTGGCAGATGCTGCCGTTTGAGTTCCTCGGAGCCAAATTCAAGAATCGCTGGCCCTATCATTGACAGACCCATACTGCTGAATATTGGGCTTCTAGCTTTGATAGCCGAGAGCTCTTCTTTGAGAACCTGTTCCTGTTCTTTTGCAAGACCGCCACCTCCATATTCACGTGGCCACGTGGGTGCGATCCAACCTTTCGAAATCATACTTTGAACCCAAGCTCTTTGATCATTACTAAAGTATGAGCTTCTGCGCCCCCCACAGTATTTTTCTTTCTCCTGAACCACAGGTGTTCGCATGCTTTGAGGGCAATGGTCCTCAAGCCACTTGCGAGTTTCGAGCCTAAAGTCATTAAGGTCTTGCACTGCATGTTACCTCATTATCATGTTATTCGATTATACGACGTTTTTGGCTGTGAATATTTTTCTTAGGCCGTATCGACATCTGTGTTCGATATTATCCCCCAAAAAATTAATTTTCCAACCGATTCATACCAATTTTTTAATGTTACCGCAAGCTATTGCTAAAACTCCTCAACTCATTGAGCACTTCATCATCAATAAGCCGCGCTTGTCCTAGAATATCCGCAATATTGTCATTGGGAGGTTTTGTGATAACTAACCTGCCGCCATGCACACCTAGGAGTTCTCGTGTCTTTGTACTAAGTAATGGTGCGCCAGAGAACCCTGGTCCAATAGCACAGTTGTGTATTAGAAGAGATGGATCCTCAATATGGTATGAACGTATTATTCGACAATCTTCAATTGCCCTAATCTTGCCTGCTTGCTTGTCGTAAGCAAGCATTGTTAAGGTAAGGTTTCTTTTGGAGTTTTTTAATGATTCATGGAATGTTCGTCGCAGTTTCAGAGTAGGCGCATAAAGTTTGCGACTAAGCGAAGCAAAAACCCAGTCTCTTCTCATACCCTTAAATTCATCGCTATCTTGCAACATTTCCTTCGGCGTGGATATTTTTGAGATGAGGTAATTTTGAAAACGCGTGTTAGAGGCTCTATATGAGCAATTTCTATAGGCCGAGCGGGTTGTTAGATCAAAAAGTACGTGTGCGGCAGTCATTATAACGGAGTGTTCTTTTCTTTCATGCTGCACATGCGACGCGGTGCCACGGATTGCTCCATCACAAAATATTGTTCCAACTGCTTCTAGTAAGGTATTTGTTTGATTTTGATTAGCCCAGGTTGCGGGAGTATATATCATGACTACTACAGCAAGGGTTAATCGTCTGACTAGTTTATTTGTCATTTCATATCGCCCCACATTGACTGTAAGATACTAATTGCAGCGATGGGTGCGGTTTCTGCTCGCAGGATTCTCGGCCCGAGATTTATTTTATGAAAGTTAGCTGATTCGGTATTTTTAATTTCTTCTTCGTCCAAGCCGCTTTCGGGGCCCACTAAAAGCGAGACAGAGTTACCAGTTTTCGTAAAAGTATTGACAGTTTTTTTCGCTCTCGGGTCAAGAACGAACCTGGCTTGCTCATTCAGACCGGTTATCCAGTCGTTTACTGTTTTGGGATTAGCTAGTTTTGGGATACGGTTTCGCAGACTCTGCCGACACGCAGCTACTGCTATTTGCTGCCAGTGGACCAGCTTCTTTTCGAGACGCGCGGCAGAAACTCTGACCTCAGAACGTCTTGCTAATAACGGAGTGATAGTGTCAACCCCAAGTTCAGTTGTTTTTTGAACCAAAAAATCCATACTCGCCCCACGAGAGACTCCGATTCCGAGATGTATTCTTAGGTCAGACTCTCGCTCGATAGGATTAAAATATCGCACTTCGACCCGTACGAATTTTTTTTTCACCTCAATTATTTCGCATAGATACTCCCCTCCAAGGCCGGTGAATATGACTACATTATCGCCGATAGAAAGTCGCAAGACGGTTGTGAGGTAATGCGCATTACTCTTGGTGACATTGAACGTCAGCCCTGCTTCAACTAGGTCCGGCTCAAAAATGCGGGGAGTACGCATAGGCATTTTGTAGTATTATCCTCCCCTAATATGCTGACAATTTGGGGGGAACTCGTGTGAACCATATCCGAATAGCTGAGAAAACCGGTCTATTTTCGATTTCCTTTAACGCTTGACTCGAAATAAAAATTAATAACAGATGTCACCACTTAAGTCAGTACTTGTAGGAGTCTGCCTTGAAGGGACCATCAACCGGAACCTTTATATAATCCGCTTGTGTCTGCGTAAGCTTTGTCATCACGCCACCAAAGCCCTGCACCATATATGCAGCTACCTCCTCGTCAAGCCGCTTAGGTAATACCTCAACCTTTAACATGGCAGATTTGACTTCGGGATTTTGCTCTGCATAACGTTTATTGTAAAGCTCTATCTGAGCGAGTACTTGATTGGCAAATGACCCATCCATTATCCTGCTGGGGTGCCCAGTTGCGTTCCCTAAGTTTACGAGACGACCCTCGGCCAAAAGTATTAGATGGTCTCTTGCATCACTGCTTCTAAATACTTTGTGAACCTGCGGTTTAATTTCTTCCCACTTCCAATTGTCACGCATGTACTCTGTATCAATTTCATTATCAAAATGGCCAATATTACAGACAACACAGCCGGGTTTGAGCGCGTCTAGTATTTCGCGATTACAAACGTTGAAGTTTCCGGTGCTGGTGACTAAAAGATCTGTCTGTTCTAGCAGGATAGAATTTGGCCCCTTATTGGTGTCGCCTTCGTTGTATGTAGAAACTACCTCGAAGCCATCCATACATGCTTGCATCGCGCAAATGGGATCTATCTCAGTTATCTTCACAATCATACCCTCTTGGCGAAGTGACTGAGCTGATCCCTTCCCGACATCCCCATATCCCACAACAACCGCCTTTTTGCCCGCAAGCAGATGGTCGGTGGCTCGCTTTATTGCGTCATTTAAACTGTGTCTACAACCATATTTGTTATCATTCTTTGATTTCGTTATAGAATCATTCACATTTATGGCAGGTATCTTGAGTTGTCCATGTTCCAGCATTTCATGTAGCCTAAGCACTCCAGTTGTCGTTTCTTCTGTGATTCCATGGCAACCATCGAGCACGGAAGTGTACTTCTCGTGAAGAAGAGCTGTCAGATCACCGCCATCGTCAAGGACCATGTTCGCGTTCCAAGGGACGCCATCTTTAAGAATCTGTTGCTCCAAGCACCAATTATACTGGTCTTCGGTCTCTCCCTTCCATGCAAACACTGGCGTCCCATTCGCCGCGACTGCCGCCGCTGCATGATCTTGCGTCGAAAAAATATTACATGAAGTCCATCGTACAATGGCACCAAGAGCTTCAAGAGTTTCAATAAGCACTGCAGTTTGAATCGTCATGTGTATACAACCCAAAATTCTAGCTCCCTCAAGAGGCTTGATTTTTGAGTATTTCTTTCTGAGCGCCATCAATGCTGGCATCTCCGATTCCGCTATCGTGATCTCACGACGACCGTAGTCTGCCAGAGATATATCAGCTACCCGATAATCTTGGACGGAGTTTTTTGTATGTATAGCTTGTACGCTGGCGGCCATGGCTTTTCCTCTAGTATATTAGGGTCAGTGGTAAAAATACGCGATTAACGTTTCAACAGATGTATCAAAGAGCTTTTTTTAGAGCGTTAACGCGGTCTAATTTCTCCCAAGTAAACGTGTTGTTTATGCGCCCAAAGTGCCCATAGGTTGCTGTCGGGCGGTATATGGGCTTTCGTAGATCGAGCATAGCAATCAAACCGCTAGGACGTAAGTCGAAATTTTCATTAACAAGCGTTACGATTTCGTGCTCGGGAAGCTTTCCGCTGCCAAATGTATCTAAACTTATCGAGGTCGGTTCGGACACGCCAATGGCATAAGAGATTTGGATTTCACACCGATCTGCAAGTCCAGCCGCAACAATGTTTTTTGCTACATACCTTCCAGCATAGGCAGCCGATCGGTCTACCTTGGTAGGATCCTTCCCGGAAAATGCTCCTCCGCCATGATGTGCCATGCCACCATATGTATCTACAATAATCTTTCTCCCAGTTACCCCGCAGTCGCCCATCGGACCGCCTATAATAAATTTACCAGTCGGGTTTATATGGTATTTTGTTTCTTTGTGGAGCCAATTTTCCGGCAAAACATTCGAGATGATCTCCTCAAGAACCGCCTCGCGCAGTTCACCTAATGAGATGGACTCTGAATGTTGAGTGGACAGGACAACTGCGTCTATTGCAACGGGAATTCCCTCTTCATACCGTAATGTCACCTGGCTCTTGGCGTCTGGTCTTAGCCATGGCAGGGTGCCATCCTTTCTGAGTTCAGCTTGTCTCTCAACTAATCGATGTGCGAAGTAGATTGGGGCGGGCATTAGCACTTCAGTTTCGTTACTCGCGTAACCAAACATCATCCCTTGGTCTCCAGCTCCGATGTCTTTGCTCCCGCTAGCGTCCACTCCGAGTGCAATGTCGCTCGATTGTTTTCCTATGGCACTTAAAACAGCACAGGAGTTTCCGTCGAATCCCTTGCTCGAGCTATCATACCCGATATCCGTAATGACACCTCGGACGATACTTTCAAGGTCAACATAAGTATCGGTGCGAACTTCACCAGCAATGATGGCCATACCTGTTTTCACCATTGTTTCAACGGCGACTCTTGCATGAGGATCATCATTAAGAATTGCGTCCAACACTGCGTCAGAAATTTGATCCGCCATTTTGTCTGGGTGACCCTCTGACACGGACTCAGATGTGAATATACTATTACTTGACATAAACATTCCTTATTCGGCCAAGCATTATGTCTTTTCACGACAAGCTTGTCACTAAAGCTTTAACTTCTGATGTAAATCGAATATTGGTTTACTGGAACTCCGCTGTGCGCGACAATATGGTTCGATTTTTTAAGAATGCGGAGACAAATCTATGCCTAGTCGTAGAGACTTAGCCAATGCCGTGAGGGCTCTTAGCATGGATGCCGTCCAACAGGCGAAGAGTGGACACCCTGGTGCACCAATGGGATTAGCTGACATTGCTCAAGTATTATGGAATGACTTTCTAAAGCACAATCCTGCTGATCCTGATTGGGTTGATAGAGATCGATTTGTGCTTTCAAACGGACATGGTTCGATGTTGCTTTACGCACTTTTACATCTCAGCGGGTATGATTTACCGATTGAGGAGTTGAAGAAATTCCGTCAGTTGCATTCTAAAACACCAGGACATCCAGAGAAGGGTTACGCTCCCGGAGTTGAGACCACGACGGGGCCACTCGGTCAGGGATTAGCTAATGCCGTTGGCATGGCTATAGCTGAGAAGGTCCTAGCGACAGATTTTAATCGACCTGGGCACACTATTGTGGACCACTATACATATACAATTGTGGGTGATGGTTGCCTTATGGAAGGGATCTCGCACGAGGTATGCTCACTATCGGGTACTCTCGGATTGAGCAAGCTTATTGTTATTTACGATGACAATGGTATCTCAATCGATGGAGAGGTTCATGATTGGTTTAACGATAATACGTCTGCGCGTTTTTCGGCTTATGGCTGGCAAGTCTTATCAGACATCGATGGACATGATAGCGAGGCGGTGGTTTCCGCGATCATGGCCGCTAAAGCGGACACGGCGCGTCCAAGTCTTATTTGCTGCAAGACGGTTATTGGTTTTGGTTCTCCAAATAAGCAGGGTAAAGAAAGCTGTCACGGAGCGCCCCTCGGAGCTGATGAAATTACTCTCACGCGCAAACAACTCGGCTGGGAGTATCCTCCATTCGAGATACCACGCGATCATTATGGGGGATGGGATGCTACCGAGCGAGGAGCAGCCTTTCAAAAAGACTGGACAGAAAAGATGAGTTTGTATAAGTCAGAGTATCCAGCCCTGCATAAAGAATTTGAGCGTCGAATGAGGGGTTTCTTACCTCCTGACTTTGAGTCTGAGGCCAACAGTTATATAGCATCCTGTCAATTTTCGATGCAGAAGATGGCATCCCGTAAAGCTTCACAGAATGCGTTAAACGCGTACGGGTCAATACTTCCGGAGTTACTCGGAGGCTCTGCTGACCTCGCAGGCTCAAACCTTACACTTTGGTCTGGTTCAAAACCGATAAGTTCGGGGGACGGAGGTGGAAATTACATACATTATGGAGTTCGTGAATTTGGTATGAGTGCGATTATAAATGGTATTGCGTTGCATGGCGGATTTATTAACTATGGGGGCACGTTTCTCATGTTCATGGAGTACGCTCGTAATGCGGTACGCATGGCGGCTCTCATGAAAATAAATAGTATCTTCGTATATACACATGATTCCATCGGTCTTGGTGAAGACGGACCAACTCATCAACCTGTTGAGCAGCTCACTGCGTTGCGTGCGACACCGAATCTACATACATGGCGACCTTGTGACAACACAGAAACAGCTGTGTGTTGGAAACTGGCGATTCAGCGAACCGATGGACCCAGTGCGCTTATCTTTAGTCGACAAGGCTTAGAGCCAATGAAACGCTCTACTTCGCAAGTCGATGAAATAAGTCGCGGAGGCTATATTCTTCAGGATTGTACAAATCCAAGAGCGATAATAATTGCAACTGGCTCAGAGGTGGAACTTGCCGTAAATGCGGCGGATGAGCTCGCTAAAAATGGTATACATGTGCGTGTGGTCTCACTACCATGCGCTGAACTGTTTGACATTCAAGATGAGGACTATCGTGAATTTGTGTTGCCGTCTCATATTTCTTCCAGGATTGCGGTAGAGGCATCACACCCAGACTTCTGGCGTAAATATGTGGGATTGAAAGGCTCGGTAGTTGGCATGAGCAGTTTTGGCGAATCGGCACCTGGACCAATGGTCATGGACCATTTCGGTTTTTCAGTGAAAAATGTCGTTGCCGAAGTGCTAGAGGTTGTCCATTAGTGCTCCGAGTTGCGATTAATGGTTACGGACGAATCGGGCGATCTTTGCTGAGAGCCGTTTACGAGTCTTCAGCGACAGAAGCAATCAAAATTGTTGCGATTAATGAGCTATCAGATTCCTCCACCATAGCACATCTTACTCGCTATGATTCTACTCACGGAAGATTTCCGGGCTCTGTGAGATCAGATGGATTAAAGCTTTACATAAATGAAGACGAGATTCAATTATTTGCTGAGATTCTAGTTGAACGGTTACCTTGGGAGCAGTTGGAGATTGATGCTGTATTGGAGTGTAGCGGGACTTTTAGCGATCGAAATACTGCTGAAGGTCATCTCAGCAGCGGTGCAAAAAAGGTTCTATTTTCGCAGCCTGCAGAGGCAGATGTTGATGCCACCATTGTTTTCGGTGTCAATCATCACATGCTCCGAAAAGAACAAACTATTGTTTCGAATGCATCGTGTACTACAAATGCTGTCGTTCCAGTAATTAAACTGCTTGATGATAATTATGGCGTCAAATCTGGCGTAATCACGACAATTCACTCCGCCATGAATGATCAGCCGGTAATTGATGCCTATCACCACACCGATCTTCGAAAAACTCGAGCTGCCATGCAATCGATTATTCCCGTAGAAACCGGGTTGGCGCTAGGAATCGATAGACTTTTACCCCATTTAAGTGGGCGATTTGAAGCCCAAGCTATGCGAGTGCCGGTTTTGAATGTCTCTGTAATCGACTTATCAGTTGTTGTGAACAAACAGTTGGACGTTAAAGCTGTAAATTATTGTTTTCGAGAGGCCTCCGCCAATGCCTTGCTGGGTATATTGGGATATACCGAAGAGCCACTCGCATCATGCGATTTTAATCATGATTCCCGAAGCGGCATTATAGACGCGAATCAAACAAGAGTCGCTCAGGGGAATCTGCTCAAGGTTTTGATATGGTTTGATAATGAGTGGGGTTATGCAAATCGCATGATCGATACGTTACTCACTTGGTATAGTCTGCCGGTGTATAGCTGTAGGTCTGACTTTGAGGTTAATTGATGCCTAAATTTATGGAGCAAATAGATCTATCAAAAAAACGTGTGTTGATTCGGGAAGATTTGAATGTACCCCTTGATGGTGATTGTGTGGCAAGTGATGCAAGGATTCTTGCTGCGGTTCCCACAATTGAAAGTGCTCTTAAATCCGGAGCCGCTGTTATTTTGATGTCTCACCTTGGAAGACCTAAAGAGGGTAGTTTTCAAGCAGAGTTTTCTCTGGGGCCAATAGCCGATCGGCTTAGTGAACTTTTAAGGTGTCCAGTGCCGATCGTTAGAGAGTGGAGGTTGGGGTTGAAAATAGATTTTGGAGAGGTGGTTTTACTTGAAAATGTCCGTTTCAATCGGGGAGAAAAATCAAATGATGACCAATTAGCAAAAGCGTATGCCTCTTTGTGTGATGTTTATGTCATGGATGCTTTTGCCGCAGCGCATAGGGCACAAGCCTCCACTCACGGAGTCTCAAAATACGCACCTCTAGCGTGTATAGGGCCTCTCCTTGCAGCTGAATTGGCTGCCTTGGACCAGGCGATGAGAAGTCCCTCACGTCCTTTGGCCGCTATTGTCGGGGGTAGCAAGGTGTCCACTAAGTTACTTGTTTTAGAGACGTTGGCAAAGCGTGTTGATCAGCTTATTGTTGGAGGAGGGATAGCGAATACCTTCTTGGCGGCGAGCGGCAAACCGGTGGGTAGGTCAATGTTTGAGGATGATCTACTATATGTAGCGAGAAGTTTAATGAGCAAGGTAAATATCCCTCTTCCGGTGGATGTGGTTGTGGCGAAAGAGTTTTCGAGACATGCAGTAGCCGAGGTAAAAGCTGTTGATGATGTTGGTTATGACGATATGATTCTAGATGTTGGGCCCAGCTCACGAGCTCACTTGGTAGAGGTTCTCGAATCGATGGCCACTATAATTTGGAATGGTCCACTTGGAGTCTTTGAGTTTGATCAGTTTGGTGACGGCACCAGTGCGGTTGGAAGGGCTGTTGCGAACAGTTCCGCGTTTACGCTGGCGGGAGGAGGGGACACTCTTGCAGCGCTTGAAAAGTACCAATTATCAGACCGGATCTCTTATATTTCTACTGGCGGTGGAGCTTTCCTTGAGTATATTGAGGGCAAAACATTGCCGGCATTACAGGCATTAGGTTGACATATTCGCGGTTTCGGTTCGTTGACTCGATAGCTGTTAGGTACCTCGGTCTGGAGCAGTAATACCAATTATTTAGAGTACCGTCTTGCAAGGTTTTGTACCTCGTTGTACAGAAATAAAGTTAAGGTTTGCCTATTATCTAACGTTTTCAATAGTTTCCAATCAAGCGGTTTACCGATTTCGCTGTATATGGGCTTACCAAATCTCTTCGTAACTTCGTTCATAAGAGCTGCTGAACGCAAGGCCGCAGACCAGTGCGAGGTAATATGAAATATACGGCTGTTTTGACCTTTATAGTAGACTGGAACGACGGTCGCTTTAGCATCGCGAATCATTTTTGCGGCGAATGTTGTCCAAGGAGATTCTACGACTTGGCCAAATCCCCAGTGTGTGGCAGTCGAGACATGACCTGACGGAAATACCAGTAGGGGTATTTCGTCTCTCAATGCCTGCTGTGCTATCCGCTTGGAACGAATATTGTTTTTTACGGCATCTCTATTGTCACTGAAGTCTACTGGGAGGAAGTATTCCGCTAGATCTTTATCTTGGCACATAATCGAGTTAATTAAAATACGGAAATTTCCTCTAAGTCGGACAGCCAAGTCACACAATGCGAGTCCATCTATTACACCAAATGGATGATTTGCTACAAAGACGATCGGACCGCGTGTCGGTAAATCAGCGAGTTTTTGCCTATCATATTGATGATTAATTTTGGCGATTTTTAATGCTTCCTCAATAAATCCCTCGATGGTGAATGGACGCTCTTTAACCTTCAAGTAGATCGACTCAATCCTTAGTCGGCCAAAAAATCGTTCGGCCGCTTCTAAAGAGTAGCGCTGATACCAAGGCTGCCCTGGCCTAACGAACGACAGAATAGGGTAGTCTTTGACATAGTCCATAACACTTAAGTCTGTTTTGGGCTTGGCCATCTAAAGCTTAATTCTCCCGTTTCACTGACATCTTTTTGCACACCACCTAAATACTATAGGGACATTGCTGCGTTAGCAAAAACTAGAATTTTTTTTAGCTCTGTAATTTGCTAGGCCTGAGCATATTCTTGACTGTTACTAATCCACCTCTCAATTAACTTCTCAACTAACTCTGGATTATTGTTTATCAACTTTTCTGCAAGAAATTTTACCTCAGACATTAAATAGACATCTCTAGTTAAATCTGCGATTTTGAAATGCATGGTTCCGGTTTGTCGTACCCCCAAAACCTCTCCGGGGCCGCGAAGTTCCAAGTCTTTCTCGGCTATTTTAAAGCCATTATTTGTTTCACGCATCATTTTTAGGCGCTCTTTGCCTTCGTTTGAGAGAGGTGAATTATATAGGAGCACGCAGTGGCTTCTATCTGCGCCGCGTCCTACCCTACCCCTGAGTTGGTGTAATTGAGAGAGTCCGAGGCGCTCAGAATTTTCAATAATGATGAGGCTAGCGTTCGGGATGTCTACACCCACTTCAATTACAGTTGTTGCGACCAACAAATTTATTTCTCCTTCTCTAAATTTATTCATAACATTAATTTTTTTATCCGCTCTTAGTCGGCCATGTAAGAGGCCAATATTGAGCTTTGGGAGTAATAATTTAAGTTCACCTGCTACAACTTCAGCAGCTTGATTCGCGATTGATTCTGATTCTTCAATCAGCGTGCAAACCCAATATGCCTGACGCCCGAGGGCGCATGCAGACGCAACTCGTTTGATAACATCAGCGCGGCGATGGGAGTTTATGACAGTCGTCTCAATTGGTTTTCGACCGGTTGGGAGTTCATCGATGATCGAAAAATCAAGATCAGCATATGAACTCATCGCAAGTGTTCTTGGAATGGGCGTTGCGGTCATGATTAGTTGGTGAGGCAACTGCTTGAGAGTTTCTCGACTATTGTCAAAAGTTACTCCTTTTTTTCTGAGGGCTAATCTTTGGTCAACCCCAAATCTGTGTTGCTCATCGATTATCGACAACCCCAGGGAGTAGAAATTCACCTTTTCTTGAAAAAGCGCATGCGTGCCAATTATCATTTTTGCAGATCCATCGGCGATCGATTCGAGTTGATAATTTCTGGCTTTACCTTTTAATTTTCCTGTAAGCCATGCTATTTTGATTCCGAAAGGTTGAAACCAATTTTCAAAATTTAGTCGATGTTGTTCAGATAAGAGTTCAGTAGGTGCCATTAGCGCAGCCTGTTCTCCATTTGCGATGGCTTGTAGAGCAGCAAGAGCAGACACAATAGTCTTACCTGAGCCCACATCTCCCTGAAGAAGCCTAAGCATAGGTGTAGGCTTTGACATGTCATGGCTTATTTCTGCGCTAACTTTTAGTTGTGCTGAAGTAAGTTTAAAAGATAACTGTGCCAAAAAGTTATCTCTTTGGTTCAACTTTTCGACTAGCGACTTTGCAGGATGCTTTTGAATCCTTTTTCGAAGTAGGAGTAGACTCAACTGATGCGCGACTAATTCTTCGCGGATTAGCCTTCGCTGAGCGGGGTGTTTACCCGTCGCGAGAATATTCAGTTCCGTATTCACAGGAGGGTTATGTAAAAATTTTAAAGCTTTAATTAGCGAGTATTCATTTGTTGTATGCGTTGGAAGTAATTCACTCAACGATTTATCGTCTAACTTGGTCAGTGCCAGCGCGCACACACTTCGAATACGAGTTTGAGTCACGCCCTCTCCTGTAGGGTAGATAGGGGTTAACTTATCATCTAGGGCGGTTGGAACCTCTTCCTTGAATACTGTGTATTCAGGATGATATATTTCTACTCCTGATGATCCCCTACGGATTTCTCCGAAACAACGTAGTTTGGTTCCGCGGCGTAATTCCGATAGTTGCGACTTGTTAAAATGATAAAATCTCAGAGTGACGATGCCAGTATTATCCTGAAGTCTACATAAAAGGCTGCGCCTCCTCCCGAAAACGACATCGCTTGCTTTTATGACTCCCTCAATTAACCCGCTGGTAAACGGTTGAAGGCTTCCGATAGGCGATATCTTAGTCTTATCTACGTAGCGAAGTGGGAGGTGAAAAACTAAATCTTGAATTGTCTCAAGACCAAGTTTCTTTAATTTCTCGGCGAGTTGTGGACCGACACCCCGTAAATTTTGAACACTTAACCTCTGTTGATTCTGCATTTCCCGAGCTCATCAATCGATGCTTGCATTGGCATCACATGTGGTCCTTAATGGGTACGTCATTAATGATAGCTAATAAGTTTCAACTAAGGAAATTTACGTGAAAATATTGATGGCTGGGTGTGGAGACTTGGGTAAGCGTACTGCACTTATGCTTGCACCAGAGCATACTTGTTTCGGGCTCAACCGTAGGCCGAGTCAGTTACCCAGTCCAATCGTGTCTATTTCTGCTGATGTGACCAATGTTTTGGACATGAAGAGGGTTTTAGAGGAACCGTTTGATGTTATTATTGTCACTGTTACCCCCTCGGCATTTTGCCAGTCTGCCTATCGTGAGTCTTATGTTGCAGCAGCGGAAGCACTAAAAAGTGCCGTGAGTTTAGCAAATCATCCGCCGAAGCTCCTTATTTGGACCTCCAGTACACGAGTATATGGCGATCACGGCGGGGCATGGGTCAATGAAGATAGCTGCCCCTTCGATCAGGATTTTGCAGGAAAATCATTGTTGGAGGCGGAACTATTGATATCTCAATTATCTTGTAGGTATGTGGTGGTCAGATTTTCCGGAATCTATGGCCCCGGAAGAAAAAGTTTTTTGAATAAGATGCGTTCGGGCGATGTTCGGATTCAATTCCCTGAAAAATGGACTAATAGGATCCATAGCGATGATTGTGCAGCGGTTTTTAGTCATCTAATTAAAAGGTATTTTGGTGGTGAGAGTCTCGATCCTTTGTACATAGCCAGCGATTGCGAGCCAGTAACTCAAAAAGTGGTATATGAGTGGTTGGCGAAAGAACTTGGTGTCGATTTTCAAAGGCCTCAAGGGAGTGTGGCTAAAGAATACAAAATTTCTCGTCGTTGTAATAACGACAGGCTGTTGAAAAGCGGATTTTGCTTTAATTACCCCACCTTCCGGGATGGTTACCGCGCTTTGATAAGAGAAACTTAGATGACCATAATTCCATCCATCTCAACTGCCGCATCCATGGGTAGTGCGGCTACTCCAATTGCCGCTCGTGCTGGATAAGGTTTTGCAAAATACTTTTCCATTGCCTTATTGACAAGTGAAAAGTTATCCAAATTTGTGAGGAAGACATTTAGTTTTACTAAACAATTTAAATCTCCCCCAGCGGCGGAGCAAACGGCTTGAAGGTTTTCGAGAACCTGACAGATTTGATTTTCTATATCTGTCTCAACGAGTTGCATAACTGACGGATCGAGGGGAATTTGACCTGAGAGGTATACAGTATTATTTACTTTTATAGCTTGTGAGTATGTTCCAATTGCCATCGGCGCGTTATTAGTTTGAATAGTGGCTCTGTTTGTCACGGTAACGAGTTCTCCAAAAATAATTTATGTTAGTTTCTCACACGAGAAACCCTGCGGACAGGGGAGAGTGCCCGAACCCTTCGCAAGATATCTGCAAGGTGGGTGCGGTCACGCACTGCGATTACGATATCAACTATGCTGGTGAAAGCATCTTTTTCTAGCGTACTTATTTTTTCGATGGTTGCATCTTTCTCAGTAATTCTAGAGGCAAGTGTAGCAATAAAACCTCGCTTTGGCGTTACCTCAACTTTTAACTCTACAGGAAATTGACCCTGAACGGAGTCTGACCAAGTCATTGGAGTACATTTTTCAGGATTCGATCTCAATTCAATAAGATTTCGGCAAGATTCCAGATGCACTACAGCACCCTTTCCGGGACTAAGATGACCAAGTATCGGATCTCCTGGAATCGGATGACAACACTTTCCATATTGAAGTAACATTGCTTTCTGTCCACCAACCTCGAGCGGCAGTGGCGGTTTACGATTTCGATCTTTTGTTTGAGATTCCTCTAAAGGCACGATCAGATTTGCTATTGCAAGGGGCACTCGATTTCCTAATCCTATTTGATGCAAAATATATTTAAATGTGGAGGCGCCTGAGCTTTGAAGAATTCGCTTGATTTCCGATTTTTTTAACTGACGATAGCTGGTTCCAAATCTGCTAAGTGCTTGGTCAAGAAGTCGCTTTCCAAGGTTGACGGATTCATCATGTTCTTGGGTCTTTAAAAAATGCCGTATTGCGCTACGAGCCTTTGCAGTGGCGACGAAGCTCAGCCAGTTTGGATTTGGTTGTGCGCCCTCAGCGCTGATAATCTCAATCTTTTGCCCGCTCTGGAGCCCCTCTGAGAGAGGAGTTAGCTGACCATCAACCCTGCAAGCAATGCAGCTATTCCCCAAGGCAGTATGCACTGAGTATGCAAAGTCAACGGCGGTTGCTCCAGTGGGTAGTTCTATGATTTTTCCTCGTGGTGTAAAGACATATACCTCGTCTGGAAATAAGTCTGCTTTAACATTCTCCAAGAACTCAATCGAGTTTCCTGCTTGTTTTTGCATAGCTAAAAGGCCCTGAATCCACCTCGACGCTCTGCTTTGGCTTCCCTCTTTTCGGGTATTTCCAGCTTTGTATTCTCCATGAGCGGCGATACCGTAGTTTGCGATCATTTCCATTTCGGTAGTTCGTATTTGCACCTCAATCAATACCCCATGCATACCCACGAGCACTGTATGAAGCGACTGATAGCCATTCGCTTTCGGTATTGCAATATAATCTTTAAACTCGCCTGGAACTGGCTTAAAAATACTATGCATCATTCCCAGAGCGCGGTAGCAGTTGTCTACAGAATCAACTACCAATCTGAATGCAAAAACATCCATGATATCTCTGAAAGCTTTCTTTTTATCCCGCATTTTTAGGTAGATACTCCACAGATGTTTTTGTCGACCCTTGACGAGAGCATTAATAGATTCTTGCTCTAAACAATTTTCAATGGCCTGTCGGATTTCTATAACGAAGGCTTTTCTATTTTGTCTGGCAGCTTCTGTTGCCTCTCGGAGTCTTTGGTGACGCAGTGGATACATTGCTGCAAAGCTGAGTTCTTCATATTCGATTCTTACATGCTCAATACCAAGACGTTGCGCGATAGGAGCATAGATTTCCATGGTCTCCCGGGCAATTCGGCGACGTTTATCTGCTGAAAGGGTTCCTAGTGTACGCATATTATGTAGGCGATCGGCAAGTTTGACCAAAACAACTCGAATATCCCGAGACATAGCAAGAGTCATCTTCTGAAAACTCTCTGCTTGCTGCTGTGCCTTTGATTCAAACTCAATTTCATTGAGTTTACTGACGCCATCTACGAGATCCGCTACAGTTCGACCGAAACGACGAGAGATTTGTCCCTTTGTTACTCCAGTATCTTCTATGACGTCATGCAACATTGCCGCCATAAGACCCTCTGGGTCCATATGCATATCGGCAAGTATGTTCGCTACCGCTAGGGGATGAGTTATATACAAGTCACCTGTCTGACGAACTTGTCCAGTGTGACTGCGTTCAGCGTAACGATACGCCCGCTCAATTCTGCGTATATCTGGTTCACTAAGATAAGTTAATTTTTCTGTAAGGCCTAGGAGCGCCACACCATGGATCCCGAGGAATCTCTAATCAGGGGATTGCCCATCTGAGAGAGGAAATGATTCTTCGTCAACAATTACAGTTTCATCGGACGCCGCATCTAATTGATCGTTACCAGCCAGAGCCTCCAGAGCTGCTGCAATGGCGGCATCCGCTTCTGCTTCAAGATCTGTCTCAGTTACTACCGACTGTTCATCACTTTCAGCAACATCGTCGTTTAGAGCGAAATTTTGTTTTATGGGCGACAGGATGCTTGCGTCCACATGACCCCCTGCTATCTCGCGGAGTGCTACCACTGTTGGTTTATCATTCCCCTCAGGTACTAAAGCAGGTCGACCCTCCACGGCTAATTGGCGGGCACGTTTCGAGCCGATCATTACCAGTTCAAATCGGTTGTCTACATTTTCAAGGCAGTCTTCAACAGTGATTCTGGCCATGGAAACTCCAAGTATAATAAAATGATTGGACTTTTACTTTAAAAATGTAACTATACAAGAGTGTGTCTAGTTCGACAATAATTCTTGAGTTAAATTATAAAACGAGATGTTTGTTTTTATTAACGACTGGTCATTAAAACTTCCGGAAAGAAGTTGTTGAAGCTTTTCACACGCAATTTGGAAGTTATCATTAATTATCACGTAGTCTGCGTCTCTCCAATGACTGATCTCTTTCCGTGCCTCAGCCATTCGTCTCTCAATTACTACCACAGAGTCTTTACCGCGATCAAAAAGTCGCTGTCGTAATACTCCCACTGAGGGAGGGAGGACAAAAATACTCACACCGCCTTTGAATACCGAACGAACTTGGTTGGCACCTTGCCAATCAATTTCTAAGATTACATCGACGCCACTACTAATCTTTGTTTCGACCCATTGTCGAGATGTTCCATATAAATTTCCATGTACATTCGCCGATTCAAGAAATTCACCTTTAATCCGCATTTGTTCGAATTTTTCATGAGTGACGAAGTGATAGTGCGTCCCATCAATTTCGCCAGCTCGAGGTCTCCGTGTGGTATGGGAAACCGATGTACAGACGTTTTTAAGCTGCGATACGGCCTTGTCGATAAGACTTGTTTTTCCGGCGCCGGAGGGAGCCGAGATTATAAAAAGCGAGCCACTTGACATACGTGCTTATTTTTCTCTGGTGATTCCTACAACAGTAAAATAAAGTATACAATAAGCTTTGTTCCTTAACAGGTTATCTGATCAAAAAATTTGTAGGGAAAGACTAGAAATAACAGGGGCCTTTTAACATAAAAGGCCCTTTCGATTTGTCTAAAGCGTTATTTAAAAACTGAATTTAATGCCCATTTTCGCGTTCCAAACAGAGTATTGAACATTTTGGTTGGTCACCTCGGGAGCATTGAACGCGGTGTAAACGTGTTGCCCATCGGCGTTTACGTCAGAGTCTACTATCATTTGATCAGGTGCGGCGTCTCCTTGAAAGCCATTATCATCGCTCAAGAAGTTGCCGAGATTGTACATTTTTAGGTAGACATGTCCTCTAGCGCCTTCGAAAAATGCAGGAATTTCCTGGAGAACATACAGATCAAGGCGGGTCCTCCATCGAGAGCTAAGCTCGTTTCGTCCGACAAATGTTCCGCGAGCGAGTCCTTGATCCGCAATAAACGAATCAAATGACGCCAGATCTGAACTAGACATCCGGCTGAGATCAACTGCAGCATCATTAAGTGTGGGAACATAAAGTAGATGTCGCTGTTCCTCAATATTGGGCTCCAAACCTTCAGAGGACATAACTGCACTCGTGGGTTGACCTGCGCTCCTAAAGCCACTGAGTTGCACCATGGTGTCATAACCCGATATCAGTTGTGTTTTGTAGTTGAGGTTAAACGTGAATCGGTGAGGAACAGCATACATTGAGTCGCCAACAGATGGATTATTTGCATCAATGAGTGCAGTCTTCTGATAGTTACTGGATGCTTGCGCTGCTTCCATACCTGACAAATCTTCAGCTGAGACACTCGCGTAACCAATATTTGCTGTCAGGCCAAAATCAAATTCTTTGTTTAGAAGAACGGAAAACATAGTTGATTTAGCGTCGTGATCAGAGTTAGTAAGCAAGTGAGTACCACAGCAAGGGTTCCCGGGCTTGTCTGTGTATATTGGAGCTCCTGCAAGTGTAGAGGAAAGTGTTTCTTGCCCAGGATCTATGGTGATTACTGCATCTCGCAGTGTAGAGTGAATGAGATCTACTTCAAGACGCATCGAGTCATCTATGAACCAAGTGCCGCCTACGGTATATCGGAGCTCACTCGGCTGATCGAAGGCACTATCCAACACAGCAACCTGATAGGTGTCTGCGTCCGCAGGAGTGGTATTGGCAACATTTTGGTAAAGGCTCTGTGGTGCGTCGTAGCCAGGCCTTCCGCTGCCATTGATTCCTAGAACCATGTCAAAGACAGACGGTTGCCCACTCTCCCTGAACCTCGATGAAAATACTCTTGTCACGCCGTCGGAATAGGTGTTAGATAACCAAACCAGCGGGTTTCCACCAGAGAAAACACCCAATCCACCTCGAAGTTTTATGTCTTCGCTAAAATCGTACTCGACACCTATTCGTGGCATCAAAATATCTAGACCGTCTATGCTGACGTCATTCCTGACTCCCGCTTGAGCAAGCAAATTCGCGTTAAAGTTAGGGGTGTCATCAGTTTCAAACCATTCATAGCGCAGTCCTGCAGTGACCTCTAAACCCATGGAATCGAAGAAATATGTGTCTTGAACATACAACGCATTCATATCTAAGTCGAAGCTTGCGGCGCCGTCCCTCGGGTTATTTGTACCAGACCCGCTGCCGTAGTAGATTGCATATGGTTTTCCGAGCTCAAAACCGTCAATCCCTGTCAAACCGCAGTCATTAGTTGTATCTGAGTCGTTCTGAGTTTCCAAACGCTGTGTGGCTGAGAGATTAGCACAGCTCGCGGGATTCCCATCGCTGTAATCACGGTAGTCATGTTCTCCTCCTGCAGAGTGAGGTACAAACATATTGAACACCTCGAGTGTGTCCTTTTCATAGCCGCCCTCAATGACATGTTTATCTAAAACAAGAGATCCCTTCAGCTTTATCAAGGTAGAGTACCACGAAAGCTCATTGGCTTGACGCGAGTCATCTGCTCCAATGTAGACTACTCCGCCGCTTCCAAATGGGTTCCCCACGTTAATTTGGTGATCACCGAAGTCCAGGGGTCCATTGGTATTTTGGGAGTCAATCATCTCGGTATTGTTGATAAAAAATTCCGAAGAAAAAGAGTCGGTCCATTGGGAATTGAGCTTTAGTGTTTTAGCTGTGAGCTTTGCTCCTTTGGTATACATATGATTTGCATATTCAAACTCATTGGGATCTGAGTCGGAAAGACGTTGCTCGTTCCCTTCCGAGAAGCCATAAAGGAAATGTACGGAATGTGCATCATTGATTGTGTAGTCAATTTTTAGGGAATATTTCTCATTTGGTGCAACCGTGTTGGTTGGCGAACCTCCTGCATCATAGCTGTAAACATTGCTTGCGATGTCTTGAATTCTCTGCCAATCAGCTTGAGAAAGCCAGGACTTGTCATCCCCAGAACCTTGACCATTGTAACCAGCAGCTGTTCCTCTCGGCAGTTCCTTTTCTTCATATGCGGCAAATACAAACAGTTTGTCGGTTATTATCGGACCGCCAAATGTAAATCCCATCTGCGTTGAATCATATGGTGTTGGGTCATAAGAAACATCTCCAACTCGGTCACCTTGCAAATCGTCGCTGGTAAATTCATAAAAAACGCTGCCTTCCCACTCGTTGGTGCCACTTTTGGTGACCAGGTTCATGTAGCACGCGGAAAACCCTCCAAGCTTAGCATCCAGAGGAGAAAATTCTACCGCCACCTGTTCAATTGCATCATAAGGGACCGGCATTCCATCAGCAGTGGCGAAACCATTACTGTTTAGTCCGAATCGGTCAGAATAATTCACTCCGTCGGCGGTAAAAGTATTGTATCTTGGGTGCTTGCCCGCGCAGTTGACAGATCCCCTTGAACCATACCCATCAATATATAATCTTGGATCCGTCTCGTATAACTGGAACACCTCTCTCTCGAAAGCCACCAAATTATTCAGATCTGACTCGTCGAACAGAGAAGAAGACCCCATAGCGGCAAGACGTGTATTATCGCCCGCTTCTGCAGTCACTATCACTTCGTTAACCTCAATCTGTGAATCCGCTCGAAAGACGACATTGGTAGTTTCGCCGAGGTCAAGTGATCCAATTGTGATCGTGTTCTGGCCTGCAACTGAAACTTGATAAGGCCCGCCAACTGCAAGCCCGGTGGCTAAAAAGATTCCAGAACCATTCGTTTGGAAAGTCTTTGTAACTCCCGTTCTTTTATCTACAACTCGTACCGTTACTGCTTCGCTCGGAATCGCTTTAGCGTCAAAGACTACTCCCTTGATGCTTGCTGTTGTGTCAGAGAATGACATAAAACTAAGAGCTGAAAGAGTCAGGATAACGATGGTTGTCCCATTGCGAAATAAGCATGACATAATACTTTTTCTCCGTGAAATCAAAAAGAAATGCAATTTAAAAATGTTTGTATAGTCTAATGTCGCTTTGTTACGAATACATGACTCATTATGATGAATTAGCCATTTCCGCTCACCGAGCGGAACGCCCATCTCAGGTTAGTAACAGTAATCTCCACCACAGCAAAAAAAGTCGATAATAACATCATTTTATTTACAAAAAACAGCAACAGACTATTCTATATTTTGGATTTGCTCCCTCATTTGTTCTATTGCAACTTTCAGTTCAATAGAAGCCTGTGTTGTGACGCCTGAGATTGATTTGGAGCCCAAAGTATTAGACTCGCGATTTAACTCTTGCATTAAAAAATCAAGCCTTCGGCCGATAGACTCTTCACTCTTGAGTGTTCTACGAACCTCAAAAATATGCGCTTCCAATCGGTCCAGCTCTTCATTCACATCGGTCCTGTTGGCGACGAGCACCATTTCCTGTTCTACGCGATCATTATCGAGGTCTTGCTTGATTTGAGCGAGCCGATCTCTCAGTCGAGTTCTTTGGCTTTCCAAGATTTTAGGAAGGCTAATTTTAATTTTTCGAATCTGCTCCTCCATATTTAACAGACGAAGTAATATCATTTCCACCAGCTTCTCGCCTTCTCGAGCTCGCCCTTCTAGTAATTGGCCAATAGTATTTTTAAAGAGCTCAAGCACTTCGTTCTCGATTTTATCGGTATTCAACTCTTTGTCTATGATAATCCCTGGCCATCGCATTACCTCAAGTGCCGAAATCGGTGCTGGATTTTGAATTTCGTTTGAAATCTTCTCAGCTACATCTATGTAGCGTCTTGCTAATAGGATATTCGCCTTCAAGAGATTTTCATTTTCGGTCAATGTGAGTTGTATTGTGCAGTCAATTTTACCTCGCTGAAGTTTTGCACGCGCGATTTCGCGAAGAGAGTTTTCGGTTTGTCGAAAAGATTCGGGCAGACGAAAGCTTGTTTCAAGAAATCGATGATTCAAAGATCGTATTTCGCAAGAAATTGTGCCCCAGGCTAGTTCCCTTCGATTTCGAGCAAAGGCGGTCATACTCCTAGGCATTATTTTCCTCCCATTATTAATTTACTCTATGGTACCAAAACATCGCGTAAAAGTTTTTGTGAGGTTCGTAATTCTCCCGGCCCGATTTTAAAAGTTACCCAAAACGATCCTTATCTCGATATACTGTTTTTCTGTTCTGGATAATAAGGATTTTTTATGGGGCGTCCCAGTGGTCGATCTCCTAATGAGATGAGGTCAGTAAAAATTACACGACAATTTTGCAGACATGCGGAAGGCTCGGTCTTGGTTGAATTCGGATCGACAAAAGTTATTTGCACGGCAAGTGTTGAGGCCGGGGTCCCTCGTTTCTTGCGTGGACAAGGAAAGGGTTGGGTAACCGCAGAATATGGAATGTTGCCACGATCGACTAATAGTCGAATGGCTCGAGAGGCGTCGCGGGGAAGGCAAAGTGGAAGAACGCAAGAAATTCAAAGACTAATTGGACGTTCATTACGCGCATGTATTGATTTATGCCTTTTGGGTGAGAACACTATTTATATTGATTGTGACGTAATAGAGGCTGATGGGGGGACTCGCACTGCGTCGATCACAGGAGCTTGTGTTGCCTTAGTCGACGCGACTCAGTATCTTCTGAGGACAAGTGCGATAGAGAAAGATCCCGTGCTTTCATTAATTGCTTCAGTGTCAGTTGGAATCTTTGCTGGATCAGCAGTAGTTGACCTAGATTATTTTGAAGATTCTCGTGCCGAGACAGACATGAATGTTGTGATGAATGCAGATGGTGGTTTTATCGAGATTCAGGGGACCGCAGAAGGATTACCATTTTCAAGAGAACAATTGGAGGATATGATGAACTTAGCAAAGTCCAATATTCAAGAATTGATTCAAATTCAATCAGATTCATTAGGCTTATGATACGAGTTCTCTCATGAAAAGTTTTAAACATGAATTTCTTTCCGAAGCGATTAAAAATAATGTCCTCACTTTTGGGG
>NZIZ01000041.1 GCA_002691825.1 Porticoccaceae bacterium | reverse complement strand
AAATTTATCTCCAGCAATCCTCTCGACAATTATCCATCAGATGACTGCACTGAGAGAGGCTGTGGGAGATGAACTTGACCTCATCCTAGATTTGAATTCGAACTTCAAGGCTGATGGTATCATCCGAATTGCCAGAGCAATTGAGCACCTAAACATTCGTTGGCTTGAGGTTGATGTATTCAACTCGGATGTCTTACGCGATATTAGGGAACGCTCGCCACTACCGATCGGCGGATGCGAGATGCTCTGCACCGCGAAAACCTACACACCATTCTTCGCTCGCAGATCAGTCGATGTACCATTGGTAGACGTTACGTGGAATGGCTTCTTAGAATCAGTAAAAATTGCCAGCGTTGCTGATGTTTTCGATCTGAATGTATCGCCGCACAATTTCACGAGCTATCTGGCAACTCAGATCAATGGTCATTTTGCTGCAGTTACTCCTAACCTTGAGCTCATGGAATTTGATGTTGACGAAGTGCCCTGGCTCAGCGATTTTTTTACCGATCCATTGCGAATCGAAAATGGGTATTTAGTTCTCACTGAAAAACCGGGATGGGGCATGGATATAAATGAACAAGCCGTTAGAGAGCGCCCGGCGAGTGCCTTAGTAAACTTAGCATAGCCAAGACTAAATCTAATTATTAATTGATCTACCGATATTGAATAGGTTTTTTTAGAGCGGCACATTTTAAAATATTTTACAATTGAGTTAATAAAAAATGGGATTCGAACTTCGGATTAAACATGCACCGGAATAACAGATAGTGCTCTTGATCACTTTATCGACGCAAATCAGAGAATGTGTTAGAGTTTAGAAGTTGGCATTACACTATAGTTTCTCTAAATGTTAAGCTTTAAGGCTGAAAAAAGTATTTATGGAAGTCGGAAAGTTAAAGCATGCACCCGTAGCTCAGCTGGATAGAGTAGGTGGCTTCGAACCACTTGGTCGGGAGTTCGAATCTCTCCGGGTGCGCCACTTTAACAAAATATTTAGTTAGATATCAATGTTATAAGAGATTTGCGCTCTAGTCATGTACACACAAATGTACACACACTGGAGTTTAAAGGTTATCATGCAAGCTCTTTTTGGCTTATATACTATTTCAATGAAATATCTTTTCAAACGCAGTAACAGAAACACTTATTACTACAAGCGCAGAGTTCCAAAGGACTTACAAAGTCACTACCCTAAACCATTTATAGAAATTTCCCTGAAAAAAAACGACAAGAGTATTGCGGCAGCATTATGTGAAATACAGCACAAGAAAATAGAAAAGGAATTTTCAAGGCTTCGCCAGGGACTTCCCAAAGAACAAGTGATTTCGGATTATCAGAAGACACTCAATAAGCTCAATGAATATAATCTATCTCCTCAAGATAGCGTAAATCGCAATAATGATGCAGAGCTTGCCAGAGATCGCTTCTATGAGAGTATTGATGACACTATCTACGAAAGGACAACACCTGAGGAGTATACTGCACTCCAAGCCAATCATACTGCCCTGCCCCTACATCTCCTGAGTACTCAGCAACGTGACGCACTTGCCATCATTCAAGGTACATTTAGGTTGTCGGCCTCTCAATATCCGTCAGAGTATTTGAGACTTCTAGGAAAGACTGAGAATAAAAAAGTCACTGCAGAATGTGACAGAGCGATTGCCTCTTTGATCCAGTATTGCGGTGATAAAGCACCTGCAGATTATACTCGCTCTGATATCAACACATTTATCAATGAAAGCTGTCAAATAAAGAAGACATCAACGGTTTTGAGACAACTAAAAAGTCTTTCAGCCATGTTTAACCGTGTCTCTTTAGAGATGGATTTTACTGAAGATCAACAGCACTCTTTCAAGAATTTTAATATTCCAAATCTTGGACATGATTCTGAGGATAGGAAGGAATTTAACTCACAGCAAATAGATCAAATAAGAGGAATGGCAGCCTCCAGGACGCCAGAAATTGATCATCTAATTCATTTGATGTTAGACACTGGTATGCGTATCAAAGAATGTGTTGGTCTTAAAATAGAGGATATAAAAATTGATGCAGACACCCCTCACCTCTTCTTATATCGCAACAACGTACGTGATCTCAAAACTAAAAGTAGCAGACGCGTTATACCCTTGGTTGGCTCTGCGCTTCTTGCAATGAAAAAGGCAAAAGCTGCCCAATTAAATGAGTTTGTCTTTCCTAGATATGTTGACAAGGCACAATCTCAAGTGAGGAATACTAGTGCTGATGCAGCCTGTAATAAACGCTTACGCTCAATTCTTGGGAGTGAGAGTCCTACTTGTCATAGCTTTAGACACTCATTGCAAACAAGGCTGAGAAATGTTGAGTGTCCAAAAGATATCAGAGATGAATTAGGTGGTTGGGCAAAAGATATCAGTGATAAATATGGTTCACCTTCTGATTTGAAGGTAAAGGCAAAATATTTAGAGTTGACTCTTTAAGGGAAGAACATGATTTTGCCAGTAGTTCCGTCACTATTTGAGATTTTTCCTACCTAGCAACACAAGCTTTTCACCCTCTAGTATCATAATACTAGACTTATTCTGTTTTTATAAAAAACTAGTATCTTTTTTCATATAGTTTCTTCATCAACTTAACGGACTCCAAGGAGNAACAACATNATGAATACTCGTAATAAATANNTAACNTCNTTNTCTNTNTCACTCGCACTATTATTGGCTCCAATAACAGGGTATGCAAATCATGATAGTAACAATAGTTGGGTTTGCTCCAGCCTTTCATTGTTCGTTGATTGCCCCTCACACGAACACGAAGATGAAAAATATAAAGAAGCTGGTCAAAAAGTGGTAGCAGTC
The DNA here is from genome assembly GCA_002691825.1 of Porticoccaceae bacterium. Classification (GTDB taxonomy): domain Bacteria; phylum Pseudomonadota; class Gammaproteobacteria; order Pseudomonadales; family Porticoccaceae; genus TMED48. The sequence goes on along the minus strand of NZIZ01000041.1, from coordinate 9,326 downwards.
CTTCTTGGAGCTGCGTTGATTGGGTTAGCATATGACCGTATCGCTGGGTTGGAAGAGGAAGAAATGTCTCTGAAACTGCAAGAATTTTCATCTGGAAAGGGATGGAGATTGAATGAAACAGAGTCACCAATAAGAGTATCTTTGTTGCCTAAAAAGAATAATTACATTAATTCATTTCAAGAAAACAATACTAATATGTCTTATAACTTTGGGAAAAAAGAGCGGACGATCTTATCTGTTAGCTATGATTTTTGATATTACTGAGGCAGGTTGTATAAGTATGATTCTAAAAAACTCTCAGCATAGATTCTATGATATGGGGAGATTTAAAGCTCTTGTTGTGATGTCTCATGCCTACACCGTACTCTTTCGTTTATGAAAAGATAACGGTATTTGACACGATTTAGAAGACCCACCAACCTATAACCAATACTAACCAGTAGAGATCATCTCGCGTGAAACATAATTTTATTTTAATTTGTGTTTTACTAGGCTTTATTTCTATCACCTTTAACTAAGAATTCTTATGAAAGCAATCCGCAAGAAACGCTTTTTACTTCTCGATAAGCGCAACATCTACAGCTCTGAAAATGCAGAACTAAAAGTGGGTAGCGTAACTAAACATAACCAGAACCCATTGATGGTGGAAGACAAGCCGTGGGAAAAAAGGTTTGATAACCTGTACGGTAATATTCTCTATGATGACAGTGAGAAGCTCTATAAGTGCTGGTACAGCCCATTCATTATCGCCCACTCATCGAAAGATATGTCACTGTCGGAACGGAAACGGATTACCTATGAGGGTCATGACTCACAGGAGATGGGCATCTGTTACGCAACATCTAAAGATGGACTAAAATGGTATAAATCGGATCTACAACTAACAAAATTTAAAGGAAGCTATAAAAATAATATAGTCTGGAGAGGGCCTCATGGTGCTGGTATTTTTAAGGACACTCGCGCAGAGAACAAATCACAACTTTATAAGTCAATCTTTCAAGGTCTAAAAACGAGCTATTCAGAGAATGGGCTTTCATGGTCACCTGCACGACGACTTGTCAGTAAGAATAAGATTGCCGGAGACACCCACAATAATGTCATTTGGGCGCCTACATTAGAAAAATATGTTGGGTTTACTAGGACCTGGGGGGAGACTGATCGTAAGTTAAAGGGTCCCCCCACAAAAACTAATCATGCTTGGGGTCGTGAGGTCTCGCGTATTGAGAGCAGTGATTTTATGGAATGGTCGAGGCCTGAGGTGGTGTTAGCATGTAATTCTTGGAATCACCAACCTTACGCAATGCCCGTTTTTTATCATGCAAACACATATATTGGATTACTCGCAATTCACGACCAAAATTCTGATCGTGTCTGGACCGAGCTCGCTTGGAGTACAGATACAACAAATTGGCATCGTATAGACGAGGGACAGCCATTTATCCAATGTTCTGAACACATCCTTGATTATGATTATGGGTGTGTTTACGCATGCGCAACACCGATATTCCTCGATGATGAAATTCGTATCTATTATGGCGGCAGCGACTGGTTACACACCAGCTGGAGAAATGGATGCCTTGCGCTTGCCACTATCCGCCCCGATGGCTTCGCCGGCTATCAGCAGGTCAATACAAAAAAAGTTGGAGTCGTAAATACTCCAATATTCAAACAAACTGGCCAAGCAATTAAGATAACCGCAGACATTAAGGAGAACGGCTGGCTGGAAGCGCACCTATATGACGAAAAAAATGAGCCTGTAGCTACGAAAAGAATCTCTGAAACATCAACCGACAAGTTAGTTTTTGCGCCTCAAATAACAACACTGAACGCAATGCGATTGGAATTTAAACTCAATGGGGCAAAAATTTATTCAATGGTTTTTGAGGATTAGGAAAGTCATGATGGAGCAGATTTTCAAAGGCTCTGACTAACTTAAGTTATACCCAGAAACTCCACACAGTAAATCACTAATCTCTCTTTTCAAGGGAGAGCTCCGAGCTTCTCTCACTGATTTGACGTGATCCATGCTGCCTGTCTCTTCATGTCCTCGGAGTAACGCATCCAAGCTTTTGCTGATCTCGCAGTATCTTCAAATGCCTGAGCTCGCTTTAAAGCACCACGGGCATCGTTAAACATTTCAAGTTCACTCTGGGCAATTCCTAACAACAGCCAGGCCCTTCCGGGGCTGTCTAAATCTTTTTTTAGGGCGTTATTGATGGCAGCTTGTGCCTCTTGCCATTCAGCATTCTCAACATGAATTTGGGCCATTCTCATCCATGCCTCGCCTCCATCTTGCAATTCAGTAAGTTTCTTAAGCGTAAGCACTGCCTTTTCCGACTCTCTTGCCATTATCCAAGCCTGCGCCTGCATATCAAGGTATTGCGCTTCAACAGGTAAGAGTTTAGCGGCAATGGCATCCTCTAACAAACGCGCTGCATGCTCCGGGATACCCTGCATAAGAGCTAACTGTACCAGAGATTTCAAAGATGACTCTTTCTCAAGTAGATCTAAATCAAAGGCTATTTTAAGCGTAGCGAGTGCCTTTTGTGGTTTTTCCATAACCATGTACACACCAGCCAACTGCTCCCAGTAGGCAGTCTTATTAGGCCAGAGCGAGGTCATATCGATCAAGGTCAGAGCCGCTTCACCAAATCTGTCGAGCTCAAAAAAATTAGCCGCGAGCAATTGGAACCAGGTCGCTTTAGGTTTTTCTGCAAGGGAAATCGCTTCCTCCGCATATGGTATTGATTGAGCATGATTTTTTACTTGTGCATGTATATTTGCCATGAAAATAAACTGGTCGGCCTTTGGTTGCTCGAGTTGGACGAACCATTTTTCGGCGAATACTAATGCATCTTGGAATTGCCCCAAGGCTGCATGAAGCTGAGCCACCATATAACCCACGTTGTATACCACATTTTGAGGTAACTTTTCGGTTTCGAGGCTACGCTTGAGATAAGTGATAGCCTCCTCGAAATTTTCATCCGACATAACGGCATAGCCGAGGGTCTGCAGGGTCAATGCCTCATCCAAAGATCCCTTAGCGACTTCTGTCAAAAGAAATTTTAATCGATCGATCGCAGTTTTCAATCCAAGATTTTCATTGGTTGCACTTGACATTAGCTCCTGAATTTCGGTTAGTTCGCGATATGTTTTTGTACTTACAGAGTCCGCGCTTAATAGCATAGGATGTAACAATAAAACCGAAACCATGAATAACTTACATAAGTTAAAGGTTAGCCGATCGGAAATATTCATTAGGTTCTTCCCAATTTAAATTCGATGGTTTGTTTCGCACGCTGTTCAACCGGATTTCCATCAACAACTTTTGGTCTGAATTTCCATCTTTTCATTGCATCAGTCGCTGCCTTGTCAAATAGTCGTTTAGGCTGTGACTCTAAAATCTTTACATTAAACACCGTTCCATCAGGGCGGATGGTAACCGCCATAGTTACATAACCCTCAATTCCAGCCTGCTTAGGACCACGCGGATATGCCGGAGGCACTTGGACTATGGGAATAACATCAGTGTCGAATCCGGAGAGTCCGTCACCTTTTTTAAGCGCCCCGAGGTAGGGTCCGTCACCTGAGTTAACGGCCATGCCAATTGTGGGCATATCCATATTCAGACTTGGGTTAAATCTAGCGATCTGGTCTGATAAATCAGGGGTCTCGGGTGGCTTTTCAGGTGGTGGAGGCTCTTTTGGTGGCTGCCTCTCCTTTGTGCGAAGTTCCTCAGTTTGTTTAACACGAACAAAATTCAGATAAGTCCGCATCTTATCCGGTCTATCATAGAGGGAATCGGCCTTAATCATAATTTGCATAAGGTAGAAAAGACTTAAGCCGGCGAAGATCGCAACCACTAGGAAAGCTGAACTCCTCAGGTGTGATAACAATACTAGTACCCCTTATCAGCAGCGACCGAGACACTGACTGCACCCGCTAACCTCGACTGGTCCATCACCTCGATAAGCGTCTCAGTTTTTGAATCCGCATCCGCGACAATAACAACGGCGGCGCCGGGATTTTCTGCAAGCCCCCGCTCTACATTGGCCCGAACCGCCCTCTTATCTACCTGCCTTTTATCCATAAATATCTGGTTGCTAGAAGTAATTCCAATTTGTATGCTATTTGACTCAGTCACGACAGCGGTATCAGCATTAGGCCTACTTACATCAACACCAGACTCTTTTACAAAAGTAGATGTAACAATAAAAAATATCAGCATTATGAAGACCACATCCAACATCGGAGTTAGATCAATCTGGCTCTCTTCGACTTGCTCCGTAATCAACCTCACAGGATCAGTCATGTACTCAGGTCCCCTATTTTTAACATTTCGTTCAATAACTGCAGCTTATCTTGGTACATCCGCTCTAACTGCGTGGCAAAAGGAATCGCCGCTAACGCAACGACCATACCGCTCATCGTAGGAATGGTGGCTGCGCTCACACCATCAGCCATAGCTCGAGGATTTCCCGATCCAAGCACAGCCATAACATCAAATACCTGAATCATCCCTGTTACGGTCCCTAGAAGTCCGAACATCGGTAATAGCGCAATAATGGAGGGTATAAGTTTAAGTCCTCTTGACATCTCAACCTCAACCTTCGATATGAGGCTTCTCCTCTCTACCAAGGCAAACCAGGACGACGTCTCTGAACGATGCTGCCATGCCCTCATAGCATCTTCAACCCGATCAGAGTGTTGTCTCAAAAAGTAAAAGTAACGATCGAGGATAAGCCAACTGAGCCAGATAGAGAGAAAAAGTATCGAATAAAGAACATCTCCACCTTTATCAAAAAAATCTCTCAGAACACTCATAAATTCCATGAAATGTTTATCTTCCTGTCTTTAAGTCAGATTCTGCTTTCTCAGCTAGTATCGTAAGAGACTGCTCACCGATGAGCTTGCTCAAGAGCATTACCCTGCTGGACAAAAAGCTGTGGCTCAAAAGTAGCGGTATCGCAGCACAGAGACCCAAAACTGTTGTTATAAGTGCTTGTGAAATCCCGCCAGCCATCAACTTGGGATCTCCAGTCCCAAAGAGGGTTATCGCCTGGAAAGTACCAATCATACCGGTGACGGTCCCAAGTAATCCCATGAGTGGTGCTACAGCCGCCAAAACCTTAATGACCTGAAGCCCCTTTCTAATGTCGGCCAGATCAGTGAACATTATGGCTTCCACTCGCCGCTTGATCGCCTCCAAATCGAGATGCCTATTCTCATAATAAGCGATCATCATCCTACCAAGCGGATTGTCAGGCTTAGGCGCATCAAGNGTCTTTAGTTGCCTACTCATGCGGATGCGGATTCGTATGAGAACAATCAGTCTCTGAAGAACTATTAAAAGGCCAACAAAGCCGACTCCGATAATTGCATAACCAACCGATTTGCCCTGCTCAATCCTCTCCATTAAGCTAGGTGACTGGACTAGTAAACCCAGTAAAGCTCCGCGTGACGGGTCAATATAAAAACCTACCTGCTGTCCAGAGGGTGCTAAAAATAGGTCAGATGCAGATGATTGCACATAACCTGCTGGTTGCCTGGGAAGCTCAATCGCCTGGTCAGTCTCTGAAAGGTAATTTAGGTAGCGGTTACCGGTTATCATATTAAATGTTCCTACTCTCACCACATCAGCCACGTAATTCTCACCTCCGGGCTCTGTAATCTCAGATTGGAAACGACTAACCTGCCCCGATAATGCCGCCTCTTCAATCATCAAGGTCCAGAGCTCCCTCATCTGAGGGATTGTGGGAATCTCATCGCTCTCAGCTAAGGCAGATACTATTTTTTTCCTTTCTGGCTTTTCAAAGGTAATGAGCGAGTCATAGAGAATTGTCTGACTATCATCTGCCATTTGTCGGAACACCCCGAAGAGCTCTCCGAGGTCGCCTACCCTCTTTTCCAGGAGGGTCTCGAGTTCAGCTAATTCCTCCTCATTTTTGTCAAATTGAGATTTCAATCTGTCTCGCAGATTTTCCTGTTCGTAAACTTGGGCTTCAGCCTTCCTCATCATCTCCTTCTGTGCAGCTGCCTCAGACCTGAAGCGACGCTCTCGATCTGAATTCCAAGACGCTTCGGAGGTTTTATTCTTTTGAACTTTCTCGAGCAGATTTAAAAGGCTTTCATCAGATAACGCTACCGCNGAAGGTACCGTAGTGATTGATACTATAAGACAAATCTTGAAATAAATATTTACCCATTGAATCCTCATTTTCTGCTCCCTGACGCAATTATGGGTAGCTCTAGGAGCTTAGGTGGAGCCTGTTTACGGGCGATGCTCAGACCGTCTCTCACCGGTCTTCGAAACTCTGCGGGCAATACTTTCCAACTTGAATTCGATTTATTCCAGGCACCGGTCTCTGTTCCGTCTAGGGTCTGATAATAAAGTCCAATACGCCCGATTCTCAAAAAATCGACCGACCGAACAACGTTATTAGTCACCAGATCACCGGTGTATGCCTCAATGGTGCGTCCATAATCCGCCTCAATCATGTAAGCCTCCATGATACGGCGATACTTCTCACCAACAGTGACATCGGCTCGGTCAATAAGGGNTTTAAGATTATCAATCCTTTCAGATCGCTCTTCCATAAGAAATGGGCTATCAGCAGCCAGCATTTCCGCAAGCGTAGCCGTCATCTCTAGAATCAATGGTAATGTGCCAGTCTCAATACTCTCTATCTCAGCGGTTTGTCTTTTTATTGAGACAATTTCACTGCGTTGCGAGTCAATTAGCCGCTGAAGTTGTCGATTATANATTGTAAGNCTTTCTGCTCTNTGTAATGCNACCCGATATGCCTGTAACGCATCGCTAGCGGCATTATCTAGCTTATTGATTCGTGACTGGCTTACCGCTGAATCTCGATCAGACTGCACTTGAACATCTATGGCCCCTTCGTTTGCTAACGCCATTAGTGGAAAGACAAAAGCCGTTAGTAATGCAATAACAAGTTTTCTGGAATCAAGCATGTTAATCCTCATGGTAGGCCCATCTGATTTAATCACAGCGACATTTTTTTGTGCCCGCGGAGTATGTTCATAAAGATTTAAAAGTCACGTGATAGTCCAGATAGGATGGTAAATGCTATTTATGTAATAAGAGTAGTCCTATTTTTTCTAAACGCATGGTTTGAAAGCAGCAAAAGATGTGCCAATTATTAAAATTGTTACTAAGATGACCCAGACAATCTATTCGTTTACGATTAACAAAGCAAGCGAATAAAAACTTACAATGCCTGACTCTCAGGCGACCTTGAAGTGATCTCAGGCCTCTGACTTAATCCCGGACGGAGGACCTGCTTTAAGGTCGCGGGGCAGAACCACCAAAATAGATTTTGTTTTTCTTTATTCGAGTTTTATGTTGTGTTGGATACCATCGACAAATTTAATCAGGCCGGAGTTTGCAACTATGAGTGACGCGTCACCTAAAGAAATAAATCGACAAACTGAGCTACTTTTTGGCTTAGACGATCGTCCTGGCCTAATGAAAGGGTCGGTGGCCGCCTTGGGGCATCTTGCCGCAATCGTAGCCAGTATTCTAACAGCGCCTTTGCTGATCTGCGGTGCGATTGGACTCAACCCTGAGAATACCCGCTATGTGCTTAGCGCATCCCTCTTGGTGTCTGGTATCGCAACCTTTATACAGGTATATCGTATAGGAAATTTAGGATGCGGTATGATTGCGATTCAAGGAACCAGCTTTGCTTTTGTAGGTCCTTTAGCCTACGCTGCGCCAATCTATGCAGGAGAGATAGAAGCAACGATATTAGTCGGTAAGATTATGGGTACATGTGCCGTTCTTGGGATACTAGTGATGATTTCGAGTTTCTATTTGGATAAATTACGAAATATCATCACGTCAACAGTCGCAGGAACGACAATCTTTTTACTTGGCGCAACCTTACTGGAATCCGCAATCAAGAATCTTTCACGCGTCTTCTTTACAACCGACGGTTGGGGACACTACACGATAACGATTGAGGCACTTGTTACGGTAGGGGTGATTTTGTTTCTGATGCGCCTAAAACAGTCTCTGGTTAGGGTCGCATGCATACCGATCGGTCTCCTTTGCGGCTGTGCTGTAGCCTATATTCTCGGGGACTATACACCCGGGCAAAGTGAATTTAGCAGTTACTTTTTCATTTTGTCTCCAGCCTATTTTCCACTCCAATTTGATCTCCTATTGTTTATTCTTTTACTGCCAATTTTTTTGGTCTCTCTAACTGAGACTATCGGTGATATTACAGCCACATCTCTGGTATCAAACCAGCCAATCAGCGGGCCTGTCTATGTTAAACGATTGCGAGGAGGTGTGATGGCAGACGGTTTCAATACCTCTCTGGCCTCTGTTCTAGGTACATTTCCAAATACCACGTTCAGTCAAAACAACGCTGTCATAAGAATAACCGGAGTAGCCAGCCGACAAGTGGGGATTATTTTAGCTATATTTCTAATAATCCTTGGATCAACGCCTCATATCAGTCAGCTTTTTCTACACATACCCGGCGCGGTGCTCCACGCGGGGACAGGGCTCCTTTTTTCGATGATCGCATACACCGGACTATCAATAGTTCGAATCCAAAACCATGGCAAGAGTTTCCATGTCTTAGCTATTTCATGTATCTGCGCCTTTGCACTTCGCGAAGTGGCTCCCCTGATCGCTGCCGATACATTCTCCTTTGCAGAGTATTCAGCAATAGTCCTAGGATTCCCAGTGGCCTCTGGAGCAATAATCGCGGTTATCTTAGATCGAAAAATGCAGTCAGAAGACGTTCGCAAGACGAAAGGTTAAATAAAACCTTTCTTCGATCAGCTCAGGATTTTGAAATTTTTCAAACCAAAGATTTTTCTGCCTTAGAAAGGTGCATCTCTTTATTTTGTTGTGAAAAAACGCACTGTGAATGTCACGGTAACTGCAAAATTTTCATGCCGTGAAAGTAGTTCAATCTAAAAATCATGCAAATAAGCATAGTCTTATGGGTGAATGATACAAAATTAAAAATTGGTACAAAATTTGCGAGGGATTCATAGATGAATCAGAAGGAGAAGCAAATGTATAAGCGTATGAAAACAATTTTAGTGAGTATTTTTTTAACAGCTGGTGTCCTAGTAAGTTATGTCGCCTTGTCCGAGGATGATGTGGCTGAGTTAGAGGACTACACTGTTATCGATGTGAATGATGACCTTTCTATCCTGCCAAGTGAGCCCTCAGAGGGAGCATTTGGACTCAGTCTTCCGCTTCTTGAAACTCCACGGTCAGTGACTGAGGTAAGCGCTGATCTGGTGAAAACGTATGCCCTTAGGAGTGTTGATGACCTAGT
>NZIZ01000040.1 GCA_002691825.1 Porticoccaceae bacterium | reverse complement strand
TACTGGTGAATTTCTTAGGTGTGTCTATTATTGGAGCAAAGTCAACATAACTCAAATGCATACTTTTCATAAAAATTATTACAAAATGATATGGATGTATAGATTTGAGTAAATCTGTAAAAAAATTGAGTTTTGCGTAATCAATAAATAGTTAGGTCTAGACACCAATAACATCCCACTCTACTGAGTCTCGAGGGAGCTTATTCTGAGGGTAAATGTATTGGCAGCGGTCTCGATTAAATTAAAGAATCTGAGTTAAATCTAGTCCCTACGGATGTCCATTTGGATATAGTGTAGTGATATCAGCTACGGGTTACTGAAATTGCTATAAAAGCTTTTTGACGTAATAGTTGTATCAAGTCATAGCCTACGGGCTTGTGATTAACCAACCCCAGCTAATGTGGAGTTGTCCAATAAATCTGTGTCACTAGCAAAAATATTACTTATAACTTTCGTAATTGATTGAACATCTACTATACTCTTCAGCTACACTCAGCATGGAGGCAGGTGGTGTTTTCGGTTCTGTTGGTCGAATTTACCCTTTCTGTTTCATTGTCACCCGCAATTTTAAACGAAAAAAGTTATATTTTTTGGTGGAACGTTGTTTGCTTAAATAGAGGTCTGGTATGAGTTTTAAGTGTCGTACAGTTTTATCCTCAGAAAGACAATGAGTCCACCATGTTGATGATGCCTCAATGAACTAGAACCTTGGGACGATTACGGTGAGGAAATTAGAGGGCCGTACAGCACTTGTTACTGGCGCGAGTCGTGGTATTGGACGTGCTGTGGCAGAAAGGTTTGCCTCTGAGGGCGCAAACATTGCTATAAATTATCTTAAGAATTCAGAAGCTGCCTCAGAAGTTGTAGATATTGCCTTAAGCTTTGGTGTTGAGGCTCGAGCTTATCAAGCAAACATTGGGTGCGAGAATGAATGTACTCAACTAGCATTAGCGGTTATCGAGGACTTCGATAAAATTGATATTCTTTTGAATAATGCGGGCGTTGGTTCGACTGCTATTCAGCGGCCGAATATTGTAGAAGCGACAAATGAGCAGTGGGACAGACTCATGTCCGTAAATTTCTGGGGCCCAGTATGGCTATGCAGAATCTTAGTGCCACACATGCGTCAAGTCCCTCGAAGTGATGTGATCATGGTGTCAACGATTGCAGTGCAGGCATTATCACCACGTTTTGGTGTCTACGCTGTAAGCAAATCTGCTCTAGAGGCAATGGCTCATACACTGGCTCGTGAGGAAAAATGTAATGGGATGCGGGTCAATATTATCGCGCCGGGTCTTGTAGATACTGACATGGGCAGAAATGTTGTCAACGTGACTGGCTTTGGTAACAATATTCGAGAGGTGGACTCTAAGTCGCCATTTGGTTTTGTCTGCACTCCGGAGGACATAGCGGCGACAGCTGTGCACCTATGCTCCGATGATGGTCGTTATATCACTAACCAACGGATCACTGTGGCGGGAGACTGATGGATCACAATCCTTAAAACTCGGTTATTCCCATTTATATTGTTATCTCTCCGATCGTCAATGATTTAGGTGGGTATATAATACAAAGTTAATTTTGGGTAGCCTTGGTAACTACGGTCCAGTTTCGTTGATTGAGCATTCTCATGAGCTCAGTAAATTGGGAGGGCCATTGAATGAGAGAGAATTCAAAATGAATCAATATAAAAAAGCTGTTCTTCTCTTTACACTATTTCTTTTTGTTTCCCTCAATGGCTACGGCAAACAGATCAATTTCCTACACATAATCATTGACGATTTGCGTGCCCAAGGTCTTTCCGTGTACGGTAAAAAAACCATGGAGACTCCGAACATTGAGGCACTTGCTTCAACGAGTATTATCTTTAAAAAAGCTTACATAAATATACCGACATGTGGCGCCTCGAGAGCGAGTATGCTGACAGGTCTCTACGGCCGTCAGGACCGCTTCAGAGAATATACTTCTCGGTTGGATAAAGACGCGCCTGAAACGGTCTCATTACCGGCATATTTAAAAGACAATGGTTACCAAACATTGTCTTTTGGGAAGGTCATTCATACAAAGACTGATTCTCTTCATGTTTGGAGTAATCATCCATGGAGATCAAGCCTGTCGGACTATAGGAACGCTGAAAATATCGAGGCTAGGTCCCGTAACTCCTGTATTACCACCGGTGTATGCGCTCCGTCCGGTCTAGGCAAGGCTCCAGCATTTGAGATGGAAGATGAGGCAGATAATCGTTATCCCGATGGTGATGTTTCGGACGCGGCAAGTGCGATGTTGGAGTATCTCAACAAAATGGTTAAAAAAGAGCCATTTTATATGGCGGTTGGTTTTGTTAAGCCGCATCTTCCTTTTGCTGTGCCAAAAAAATATTGGGACCTCTACGANAGNNAATCTATAAAAGTTTCTGAGGNACAATTTAAACCNAANGGAGCTCCGCCAGATGCATGGATGAAGTCAGGAGAANTACGNAATGGATACACGGGNATTCCAGCCGTNGGAGATCCGTGGGAAAACAATCTTCCGGAGGAACTAATTAAAACACTCACACATGGATATTATGCATCGACAAGCTTTANCGANGCGCAGATTGGAAAGTTGATTAATNCGNTAGATAACCTCGANNTAGCATCGAATACCGTTGTTATNCTCTCGAGCGATCATGGTTTTAGNCTNGCTGATCATGCGCTTTGGAACAANCACTCGCTTTTTAANGTTGCGACCCGAGTTCCTCTGCTAGTGCGACTTCCNGNAGAACNAGACGCAGGGAGTGTGGAGGGTGTTGTNGAATACGTAGACATATACCCCACTATAGTTGATCTTGCAAATCTNNGTTTNCCGACACATCTTGCAGGGATATCGNTAAAGAAANATCTTTNNAACCCTGAGTTNCCNACCAANGAAGCCGTGTTTCCNAGNTATCAGCAAGGAGATAATGTAACAACTNAGCGTTACTCATATTCTGCGTACTTNGGCANAGGCGNTAACTCNAGCAAAATGANGGGACACATGTTNTACGATCATCTAAAAGATCCACTAGAAACCNTCAATGTCGTAGATGACTCAGAATATGCTGACACGGTTTTAAAGTTGCAAACGTTACTGTTGGAACACATCACTCAAAATGATCCCAAAAGAGTATTGGAAATTTCTGATTTTATAAAATCCAAATTTTGATAGATGTTGAGAGAGATTTATGGCAAAAGAGGTGCAGATCGGGGGTATAAATTGTCTAAAAATCGTCATTCCAGGGTTCTACAAGTTCTAGTTTAAAAGGACTCTAGCTCTACTTTTGTTACGCGTGTGGGAAGATAAGAATTATCCCTCATAAGGAATACCAACAAATTGAGTTAGGAAAACCATGAATTTTTACCAAACTGATTTGGGCTAACCTTTTGTCGATTGATAGCGAAATACTCCAGTCCCTTTAAGACACTGTGAAGATAAGATTCTAGCTTCTTATGAATATACAGCCTAACGATGGGTCGTAAAAGCAAGGTGCTGAACGGCATAAAGCATGGAACTATGGTGATTCCGACGGAGCAGGCTTCGTTATCATTTATTATGCGCCAGCTCACCTCTGCCATTGTTTTTTCTCCTATGAAAGACAGATCGTATCCATCACCTTCAAACCAGTTATGAAACTCTCGTTTGAAAACCCGCTCATTTAGGTAGGTGACTTCATCAACAGAACCCTCGCCGCACCAAAGGATAGGTATATTGCTTTTGCAGAATGGGTGAAAATTTTCTAGGTTTCCTGGCTCCGAAATTATTTTCCACATCTCAGATTTTTCTAATGCATATGGCCTAACAACGGTAATTGCTTTTGCCATTTAAAAATCCCGGCCTTCCGCGAATCGATGATTTACCTCACTATGATGTTGCTCATCGGCACGCACATGATGAATCAAGTCTGCCAGCCGAGCTTCTGTCCTCATTCCATAATAATCAATTGCTAATTTTGGCGCAGCGACGTTTTCTGTAGCACCACTCTCCACCAAGGCAAGATACTCGGTATAGCTTTGGACCGCTTCCTCTTCGAAGTAAGCTATCATCTTATGAGCTGTCTTGTAGTCTATAAGATATAGAATTAGATAAAAGATCCCGAAACTTACCTGTGCGACCACCACCAACATTCGCTCAAAGAAATTTGGCTTAGCGATTTCGATAAAAAACATCAGATGCATCCTCTCGTTTTCTGCTTCAGCGAGAAGTTCTCTTATTGTGGCGCCGTACCCTGTTTTCATTTTGCGCAAGCTAGTAAAATGTAAAAGCATCCCCGCAACCATGCCGGGCACGCCCGCGACAGTCTCTAGAACTACAGCCCTGTGACCGTAGCGCTTGGCGAAAAAAGTGTCTGCAATAAACCGAAAGAATGCAGTCATGGATTTTGCAAATATCTGTCTCATTTATTCGAGCCTAAACTAGGTAAGTCTGGAGAAAAGAATCCAGAAGAACCGCAGAGAGAGTAGATTTGCGGCAACACCTGCGACGTAAGTTAGAGCTGCAGCAAGTAAAACTGAGCGACAGGCGCTATGATAGTCAGCGGGGATTTTCTCCCTGATGATCGGCATAGCACGGTTGAAGCTGGCGTCAAGTTCAACTCCAATCGTCATGAGATGAATAATCAATCCGATTCCAATCATGGCGGCCAAAATGGTAGCCCCGAGTTTTAGGAATGACACGCCGCTAGTCGATAAAAAAAATGGCATTACAAATAGAGAGATACCTCCGAGGATTTTTGCGCAAAACCCTACTAGTTCGATCACTTTAGTGCGATATTCCAAGGGCTTATAGCGTTCATGATGCTGCATAGCATGTCCAATCTCATGACAAACAATTGTCAGTGACGTGAGGCTTCGCCTTGTTAGGCGACGTTGTAGAACACTCACTTGCTTTTCCCTAACATTGTAATGATCGAAAATGGGAGTATTTATAATTTTGACATCCCGTATGCCTGCTTCGTTTAGAATTAATTCCCCAAATTCTCGACCATTGAAGGGCATATTTTCCATTACCTTATCATACTTATGAAAGATATAACGTAGCCAGAGCATTGGTGCGAATGCAATAAAAAGTAGTATAAGAATCAGTGTCATCTAATTGTTTGAAGGCCCTTTAGTCTTCATAGTGGTGTTCATTGAGCAGTGTATACGATTAAGAACTCAGTTTTGTGCACATCTTTTTGGCTCATTAGAATTTACGGAATCAATCAAATAATTTGTAGTTTTTAGTTATTTTTGTTTGTAGACACGAGAAATCTTGTATAAACAAGTCTTTTGGATGAGTCATTAACAAACCTTAAGTTGAAGGGTCAAAAAATATNACCAATGTCGGACGCTACATTAACCATTCGCACTAAATTCAAATTATCCGCCTCATTTACCTCTTCTATTGGATGAATCAGAGTTTCTATGTGGTGTTTAGTTGCTAAAAATTCCGGTGTTATGAATTGACTTGAGTTTCTGGGTTGAGGTACTGGAACCTCTATAACCTCCTGAATCTCTCCCGGATTTGCTCTCAACACTACAACCCGATCCGCAAGGTATACAGCCTCATTGAGATCATGAGTAATAAAGATTATCGTGATGTCGATATTTTTCCATATCTCCATTAAATACACCTGCATTTTCGCTCGAGTTTGAGCATCCAAGGCACCAAAAGGCTCATCCATCAGAAGAACTTTTGGCTGATTGGCAAGTGCCCTTGCAATAGCTACACGTTGTTTCATACCACCTGATAGTTGACTCGGGTAATGATTTTCAAACTTCTCAAGTCCAACTAGACTAGTCCACTGACGGGCTTCTGACTCTGCAATACTTTTAGTCGCTCCACTCTCAAGCAATCCAAACATGATATTCTTTTTTACAGTCAACCAGGGAAAGAGTGTGTATTCTTGATAAACCATACCCCTCTCAGGACCGGGCTTGGTTACAACCTTGTCATCAAGCAAGATCTCTCCCGAAGTGGCTTCCTCTAAACCTGCGAGAGTGCGTATTAGAGTAGATTTCCCGCATCCTGACGGACCAATTACACATACGAATTCGCGTTTATGCACTTTTAGATTGATGTTTTTGAGTGCTGTTATGGGCCCATCAATACCCTGAAATGTTTTAGTGAGATTCCTAATTTCCATGGTTATATTTCGCCGCTTGAGTCTTAAGAAGCGTTCTTTTACCTTCTCGGTTTGGAATTTATAGTCTGGTAACTCCAATCTAGTCAAAAATAAAACTCCGTTAAATACTTTTCCAAGGAAAAAAGCGGCGTCCAAAATAGGCCAGTAGAAAATCTATAAAAAGCCCAAGAACACCTATTATTATTATTGCTGCATAAACGTTATCGAAATTCTTATATCGAGCTTGTTGCGTTATAAACCACGTAATACCCGAACTAGTTCCAATTAGTTCGGCAACAATAAGGTAAGTCCAAGCCCATCCTAAAAGGATTCGTGTGTCTCGGTACAGATCTGGTAGTACTCCAGGTATCACTATTTTCAGCACTAAAGATCGGTTGCTTGCACCAAGCGTTTGTCCAGCTTCAAGTAAAGCGGGGTCAAGTTTGCGTGTAGTATTAGCTACCACGAGAACTTGTTGAAAAAATGTACCTATAAAAATAATGGCAATCTTTGGTGCCTGATATATACCCAGAATTGCCACAGCGAGAGCGCCGAATGCGGGCGCTGGAAGATATCTGAAAAACTCGATGAAAGGCTCAAATAATTTTGAGAAGAAATCATAAGTACCTGCGAGAATACCAATCGGGATGCCTAGCATCGAGGACAAAATGAATCCCCAAAATATTACCTGAATACTACTCCATAAGCTTTCATGAAGCCATTTCTCGCTTTGTCTTCTGGGTTCTGTGGCGAATGCGGTATACAGAGCTTTTCCAACTTCATGCGGTGCAGGTAGGTAAAGAGGATTAGCAGGGGTTCCCGAGGGCTGTTCGAGGCCGGCGCTGACCATCTTTTGACTTTCGGATTTGAATGTATCTTGAGGTACTAACATATTTGCTCTGAAATAGCCCACCGATCCAGCTTCAGTTACCTTTATAAGCGGATGCCAGATAAAGGGCAAGTAGCTAACTGCGCTCCAGATCATCAGCGGAATCGCAAAACTCAATAATGCCACCAATGAACTTCTTTTCTTGCTGAGTGGCTTACGTACCGCGAGAGAGCGCATCTGTAACCTTACTGATATGTTTTACCCTTATCTACTAAAAGAAGGATGCTCCATTTTTTGTTGCAACTGTACAGATAAACACGTCTTCAAGAGGTTGAATATTTCATGAAGAGATTTTCAGCTTTTATTTCATCATCGACAGATCGATGTAAGAGTCAATCGGTTGCGCTTCATCATATACGTCGTTTGCAACATTAAAATCATCAGCGATCTTGGTAGATCCATAGATTGATGAGAAGCCGTCGCCTCTTTGCGCAAATACTGATGCTTCGCTGACACTCATGATTTTTGTACCCTCAATAAAACCCTTGTATTCTTCTGAGGATAATCCCACCCGGGCCGCCATAATGGAGATCGCTTCTTCGCGAGTTTCAGGATTATTGAGGAAGGCAACAGCCATATCCCACGCTTCAATTACCTTTGCCCAGCTCTTCCGATTCTGCGCAAAGCTAGTTGGTGATACCGCTAGCACGTCATAGATAAGCCCTGGCTCGTCTGCAGATGTATAAATCGCTGTTGAGCCCGGCACAAGATTTAGACTTTGGCCCGAATTAGGTTGCCATGCGACGATAGCATCCACTTCTCCTGAGGCTAAAACCTGAGGAGTTTCGTTTGTTGGCACGTTTACTAGTTCAACGTCACCCTCTGAGAGTCCATTTTTTTCCAACGCATTAAGCAATAACAAATGCCCGACGAAACCTATTTCAACACCGACTTTTTTACCTTTCAGATCCTCAATTGTTGAAATACCTGGCGCCGCTACGATCATATCATTTCCATTAGAATAATCATTGATCAAAATCATTACATTTTGCGCACCGGTTGCCCCCGTTACGAGAGCATCACCATTTGTCATGGCCACAGCATCAAGTTGCCCTGCAGCAAAAGCATCCATACTAGCCACGTAATCAAACCATTCAAACTCGACGTTTACCCCAACTTCTGCAAACATGTTTTTTTCGATTGCTATTTCCCAAGTCACCCAACCCGGCCAGTCACTGTAGCCCACCTTGAGCGGTTCATCTCGAGAACAGGACGCGAGGGTTAACAGAGTCAAAAGAGCGATGGCCAATCTTTTTTTCATGTGGAACTCCAAAGTAAATTCGATTCAGAAGATCAAGTGGATTCAGTGACTTAAGCAAGGGTAAACAAGCATTAAACATGCCAATATGGGGATATTTTCAATATTATAACAAGTCGAAAGCGTCCAATCTAATGCAGCTGCGCGCTGCGGCGTTCTATGGTCGGAATTCAATGGGCTTTGACCGATTTCTAAATAATATTGCGCCTTTTTAGTCCAATAGAGTGAAGAAAAAGCATTTATTTGGTGCAAGCTACTTACTCATTCTTTAATCTTAACGAATACATGGGTCCTCCTAAAAGCAAATTGTTGACTCTCGTTTGAAAAGAGCCATACTCTTTGTTGGTTTAATTTTTTGCTGATCGAAACTAGCCAACGTCACTTACATGCATGTCTCTCTTGTTGTGTGAATTAAATTGTGTTCTTGGAGTTTGCTCAGTTTGCAATGTAAAGCAATATTGCTGTTGAAGTGTATCTCGATGAAGCGGTTTCGGCTCACTTCATTCCCCCTGATATGCTTGAGTTGGTTAATTAGGCGACAAAGAAAGGGGCATGAATTTTTATAAATGGTATGCCCGCAGCTATTAAATGGCGTGAGGTCTTTCGGTAAAGTTCAGAGAAGACGCTGGGTAGATTGCTACAAGGGCTGCTGAAGGTATTGACGCTTCATATCTATGAGGACTTGTGATGATAAAGTCTATCGATTACTCCACACAAATTCCTGCTGGTGGTCATTGTTCTCTGAGACTAAAGCGGGGCACCGTCATTCGAATGACCGATACAGAGGGTGGCGCCAATATTGGTATGTTATTTTATAACTCAGAGAATTTTTTGGAACGATATAACGCACCAGATACCTTAAAGTGTCAGCATACCTTCAAGATTGGAGAGGGACATTGTCTTTATTCTGATATGGGCCGTATTTTTGCATCCGTTATTCACGATACTATGGGTTGGCATGACTCAGTTTGTGGAAGCTCGCATGCTGAGCATGTGGAGCAATGTTATGGAAAGCGTGACTACCAGAACGATCGAAATTCTTGGTCTCAGAATGGGACGGATGCTTTTTTGGTGGAGCTTGCTAAATATGGTTTGGGAAGAAATGATTTAGCGTCTAATTTAAACTGGTTCAGTAAAGTTAATGCAGATCATCTGGGCATCTTAACTTTAGATTCTGAAGCGAATAAGTGTGGCTCCCAGGTTACGTTGAGGATAGAGATGGACTCTTTGGTCATTATGCATGCATGCCCACATCCGCTTTCTCGTGCAAAAGATTACCCTGATAATTCTGTCCAAATTGAAATTGGCTTAGCACTTCCTTTGACACCTGACGATAGGTGCATGAATTTTTGTGCGGAAAATCGTCGTGGTTTTGCTAACAACGCAGTTTATTACCTTGGTGCTGAAGGTCGGTATGTGGCGCCCAACATCGTTGATTTGTCAAATCTGAATCAATAGAGAAGATTGAACATTATGGTTTTAGCAAATGTCAAAATGATCAACAGCAGTTTTTCTCCTCGGCAGGCGATCCTGCGGGAGGTCGTAGATTCTGGTGATTATTTCATAACGTTGATAAAAGCGGGTCAGACAGCGCGCATTGTTGATTTGGAGGGAAATCAGGCTGTGGACACTTTATTCTATAGCTCAGATGACATCAGTGAACGTTATAGTGCTTCAGACACAATTCGCGAACAGGGAAGTCTTTATCTTACAGCCGGTTCTTCTTTGCTTTCTAATGTTAATCGTCCGATGCTAAAGATCGTAGCTGATACTTGCGGCCGTCATGATACATTAGGTGGGGCTTGTTCCTCTGAGAGTAACACTGTCCGTTATGACCAAAACAAACGATTCATGCATTCATGTCGAGATAGTTGGATGCTGGCTATCTCAGAGCATCCAGAGTATGGACTTGACAAGCGAGATATCTCTCATAATATTAATTTTTTTATGAACGTGCCAGTGACTGAAAACGGCGGATTAACTTTTGAGGATGGGATATCTGCTGCAGGAAAGTATGTCGAGTTAGAGGCATTGATGGATGTAGTAATGCTGATTTCTAATTGTCCCCAAATGAATAATCCTTGCAGCGGATTTAATCCAACGCCAATTGAAGTTCTGATCTGGAATTAAATCTATCCGTCCCGAAAGTTAGACGCACAGGTTTTCCAGAATTCTCTTGGACCAAAATTGTCTAGAAGTGGCAGAGCGATTGATATGACTCAGCTTGGAAAAGTGTTAATTGCGAACC
The DNA here is from genome assembly GCA_002691825.1 of Porticoccaceae bacterium. Classification (GTDB taxonomy): domain Bacteria; phylum Pseudomonadota; class Gammaproteobacteria; order Pseudomonadales; family Porticoccaceae; genus TMED48. Next base: position 11,665 of record NZIZ01000040.1, on the reverse strand, counting down.
GAGGTACTATTGCCACTCGCATCATCAGGACACTCAAAGCCATGGAAGTTCCATCGGTTGCAATTTACGCTGTTTGCGATTCTGGCAGTTTACATGTNCGTANNGCCGATGAATCNGTTTGTTTAAATNCNGAGACTCCTGAACAGAATCAACCGCTTCANACATACATGGATATTGATCGTATNTTGGAAATNGCCCGNGAGACCAAGGCTGTCGCAGTCCATCCGGGATACGGATTTTTGAGTGAAAATGCTGAATTTGTCGATCGCTGTGAAGATCAAGGTCTGATATTTGTTGGACCTAAATCGGAACATATATCCATGTTTGGGTTGAAGCATAAAGCGCGTGCTCTCGCCATGGAGTGCAATATTCCGCTNTTGCCNGGCTCTCAACTTCTGCCTAATTTGGAAAAAACAAAAATAGAAGCAACNCGTATNGGTTATCCNGTNATGTTGAAATCAACTGCNGGTGGNGGTGGTATNGGCATGACTATTTGCTTNGATGAAGTTGAACTTGAAGAATCGTTTGNAAAAGTNAAACGTCAAGTCTTTAAAAATTTTGGAAACGACGGNGTGTTNGTCGAGAAATTTATTCAACNTGCGCGCCATATTGAGGTACAGGCCTTTGGTNACGGNAGGGGACAGGTGCTAACAATTGGTGACCGTGATTGCTCATGCCAGCGTCGAAACCAAAAGGTCGTTGAGGANTGTCCNGCACCGAACTTAGCTTTTGATACNAGACTTTGCTTATATNATTGGTCAGAGCGCTTACTNGCTAGNGTCGGCTANCGAAGCGCCGGAACNGTAGAATACATATTAGATATCGATACNGNCAATNTTTATTTTNTAGANGTGAATACTCGCTTGCAAGTTGAGCATGGAGTGACTGAAGAAGTTTTTGGGATAGACNTAGTCAGATGGATGTTGNTTTTAGCCTTTGAAANCGTTGNGAAAACTTNCGTAGATTTGAANAAAGAGAGNGAGAGATTGAAAGTTAGCGGGCACTCTATTCANGTGCGGGTATATGCNGAGGATCCTTACCTGAACTTCCGTCCCGCATCGGATCAATTAACTGAGGTTGACTTTTACAGGGGCGGAGNNAAAGAGAATATCCGCGTGGAGACTTGGATTGAGGCTGGNANTCATATTCCACCAGATTTTGATCCTATGCTGGCGAAATTAATTGTGCATACTGAGTCTCGTATGGAGTCATTATCTCTGTTACAAAAAGTTATTAAACATTCAAAAGTTTATGGTTGTGAAAATAATCTCGAGTATCTGCAACTCTTTTTGGAGGATCACCGGCTCAAAGCGGGTGAGGTGACTACGAATTATCTTGATGATTTTGCTTTTGAGCCTGCACGAATTGATGTCGTCTCTGGTGGCGCGCAAACAACGGTGCAAAACTTGCCTGGCCGAATTGGGTACTGGTCTGTTGGAGTTCCTCCCTCAGGGCCGTTTGACAGCAATTCGTTTAGACTCGCAAATCGATTGTTGGATAATGATCATGATTCGGCAGGGTTAGAGATTGTTCTTTATGGACCGACCCTAGTATTCAGCAAAGCTACGACGGTAGTTCTTGTCGGAGCACAAATAGAGGCTGAGTTAAAAGTTCTTCTCCCTACTAGAGAAACTAAAAAGAAGCTTGTTTGTTGGAAGGTCTACAGTATTCCATCAGGCTCTGAATTGGTTTTAGGAAACGTTCTTGAAAGTAGCGGAGCTCGGACCTATCTCGCGGTTGCGGGAGGTATTCGCTGTCCAGACTACCTAGGCTCCAAAGCAACGTTTACTTTAGGTAATTTTGGTGGTCATAATGGACGCTGTCTTCGCTCCGGTGATGTGCTTCGTTTAAACGAGGAGGCGTTGCAACCAAATCTCGAGCGAATGGGCCTGCCAGAGGCGCTCATTCCGGATTTTTTCAAATCTAAAGACACTCACAGTCTCGCACCCCTCGGTATAAGGGTAACTTATGGACCACATGGGTCACCGGATTTCTTCACTGAAAGAGACATTGAAATTTTTTTTTCCTGTGATTGGGAAGTCCACTACAATTCAAGTCGCACTGGGGTGAGACTCATTGGCCCCAAACCTGAGTGGGCCCGAAAGGATGGCGGTGAGGCAGGTTTGCACCCATCCAATCTCCATGATAATGCATACGCATTTGGGACAGTAGATTTTACTGGAGATATGCCCGTAATCCTTGGTCCAGATGGCCCATCTCTGGGCGGCTTCGTATGTCCTGCAACAGTAATTACCGCTGATCTTTGGAAACTCGGTCAACTTCGTGCTGGAGATAAAATTCACTTTATTCCAATCAGTTTAAGTAAGGCGACTGAGTTAGAGGCGGCTGAGTTAACTTCCATACAAGATTTGAGAGAGATTCAAGTCCAAGTACAACCGGAGGCGCGATCATCCCCCATCCTGTTGACTTTGAGTTCGTGTGAGTTCGGGGATGACATATGCTACCGCAGAGCTGGAGACAAATTTTTGCTTGTCGAGTATGGTCGGCCAGAGATTAATTTTCGTCTTCGTCTGCGTGTTCATGCTCTTATGGAGTGGTTGAAAAAAAATCCCGTGGCGGGCGTCAATGAGATGACCCCTGGGATTCGATCTCTGCAACTGCATTACGATCCACAAAGACTATCAGTTACAAGATTGATAGATCAATTACAAGTTGCTGAGAACGGTTTGTCAGCGCAGATTGATGTCATGAGTGTGGCCTCCCGCACACTGTTTCTTCCAATGTCCTGGGATGATGATGCTTGCCGTTATGCAGTTCGTAAATATGATCAGGCAGTGCGTGAGGACGCCCCCTGGTTTCCCGATAATATTGAGTTTATTCGGAGGATTAACGGTCTTGATAGCCTAGAGGATGTAAAACAAATTATATTTGATGCCTCTTATCTAGTTTTGGGATTAGGCGACGTGTATTTGGGTGCGCCCGTTGCAGTGCCAATTGATCCGCGACACCGCCTTGTTACCACTAAGTATAATCCTGCACGAACTTGGACGGCCGAGAATTCCGTTGGTATTGGTGGTTCGTACCTTTGTATCTATGGTATGGAGGGTCCAGGTGGCTATCAACTTGTAGGGCGGACGTTACAGATGTGGAATCGCTTTCATCAAACACACGAATTTTCACGTCCCTATTTGTTGCGTTTTTTTGATCAGATTCGATTTTATGAAGTTAGTCATGATGAGTTACTTAAGATTAGGTGTGATTTTCCGCTGGGCCAATTTTCTCCGACAATTTTAGATAGTACGTTCAGCATCCCCGATTACCAAAAACTTTTGGATGAGAATCTAGAGAGTACCGAACGTTTCGTAACGAAAAGAAAAAACGCTTTTGATGAGGAGCTAAATCGTTGGCACCATGATGGCCAATTTCAATTTTCTGTCCAAGAGGCTGACCAGTTAAACGAAGATATCGGCGATGCTGAGGGAGACTTTGTGTTACAGAGCCCAGCGTCGGGATCAGTTTGGCGAATAATTGTAAAAAAAGGTGTATTTGTGGAAAAAGGCGAGGTTGTGTTGATTCTGGAGTCTATGAAAATGGAGGTTGAGGTTCGTGCAACCTTTGACGGTTTGGTAACAAAAATTCCTATAAAAGAAACTAGTCGAGTTAAGTCAGGACAGACCCTGATGGTATTTTCGTGCCGAGAGGAAAGCTTATGAGAGTAATTAGACATGACATCCTTAACCTAGGTATGAAAACGCTCCGCGAGTCATACCGACGTGGTGAGTTGGTGCCACAAAAACTTGTAGAAAACATAATTTCCGCAGCAGATGCCTTGGGGCATTATAACATTTTTATCAAGCCACCTTCGCTTTGCTGGATTCAACCCTTTATTGATGGCCTGATGCAAAAGAATTTTGACGATCATCCACTTTGGGGTATTCCTTTTTCAATAAAAGACAATATTGACTTACGTGGGGTTCCAACTACGGGTGGTTGTCCTGATTTTGCGTATCTACCAAAAAAGTCTGCGTTGGCTGTCCAGCTTCTGATTGATGCTGGAGCTATACCAATCGGCAAGACCAATCTTGATCAGTTTGCCACAGGCTTGAATGGAACTCGTTCGCCTTATGGAGTTTGTCACAATAGCTTCGACTTCGATCTTATTAGTGGTGGTTCCAGTTCTGGCTCGGCAGTCGCAGTTGCTATGGGTCTTTCTACTTTTAGTCTAGGCACTGATACCGCTGGTTCAGGACGGATTCCTGCCTGTTTTAATAATCTGATCGGGCTAAAACCTAGTTTGGGTCTTATATCCGGCTCGGGTGTGATTGATGCCTGCAGAAGTCTTGATTGTGTGAGTATCTTTGCCATCAGTTCTGATGATGCCAATGAGGTATTGGATGTCGCCGTACGATTTGATAGCGAGTATAGTCATAGTCGAGAACTTCCATATTTTAACACAACGCGACATTATGGTGTGGCGGATATTAATCTTACCTTTGGTGTTATTAAAAGAGAGCAGCTTAGGTTTTTTGGTAATGATGCGTATTTTGAAGCCTATTCTCGAACTTTAGAAGTTTTGGTTGATCGAGGCTTTACACTCAAAGAGATTGACTTTCAGCCTTTACAGGAGGCGGGGGAATTACTTTATCAAGGACCTTGGATCAGTGAGCGTTTCATAACTACCGAACAAATGATTNGTCTAAAACCTCAAAGCATGTTNCCCGTTGTTCGAGAAATTATTGAACCTGGTGGTAAATTATTGGCTACTGATTTGTTCAAGGCTCAATATCGACTACGTGAATTAAAGATTATTTGCGAACGATTGATGAGTGATCTGGATTGCCTAATAACTCCTACAGTTGGATGTCATTTCACTATCAAAGAGATGCTTGACGACCCAATTAATGCGAATACAAAGTTGGGGTATTACTCCAACTTTGTGAATTTACTTGATCTCGCCTCTGCTGTGGTTCCCACGCAGTTGATTAAAAGAAAACACGACAGTTTTATGCCTTTTTCGGTTTCTTTAGTCGGTCCATGCATGAGTGATCGATGGCTACTCTCCATTGCTAATACTGTCCAGTCTATATTTGCGCTTACAGTGGGCAACACAGATTATGTTTCCAACAATCGTGAAAATAAGCTGGTATCTAATCCTAAAAATATAGACATTCTAGTATGTGGAGCGCATCTTTCTGGACTACCATTGAACTGGCAGTTGATTGAGCGGGGGGCCACGTTAAAGCAGGTCGTTGATACTGCACCGATCTATCGAATGTATGCTCTAGAGGGTGGTCCACCATTGCGTCCCGGATTGATTCGCGACGAAAAAGAAGGCGCGGCCATCGCTGCAGAGGTATGGTCAGTACCAGCTAAAAATTTTGGCTCGTTTGTTGAAGATGTTCCCAGTCCTTTAGGAATCGGTAAAGTTATTCTCGCAAATGGGCAAAGTGTTTTGGGTTTTATCTGCGAACCCGTGGGTATTTGTGGAGCTATTGAGGTTACTTCTTTCGGCGGATGGCGAGCTTGGCTTCAGCAAAGGTAAAATACAATATTGTTTATGTGAATTTTGCCGCAGTGTTTCCTCCTCTTAGGGTAAGAAAATCAGGTGGAGAACTTTAGAGACATTAGCAGACAAATGATAGATAGATCGGGTTTGACAAAGAAACTTAACGAGACAGGGCAATCACAATAGATTGTTGCTTGAGTTTAGGTAGGAGAAGGTGTGGTTATGCCACTTCATCGAGGGAGCATAGTTCTTTGGAAGGGTTTCTTGATTGGGTAGAGCGTCGCGGGAATCAATTACCTGACCCGATATTTTTATTCTTGTGGTTGATAGTCGCACTCATTTTGGTGTCCGTTATCGCTGATTTCGTGGCCCTTTCCGCCTTACATCCGACCGAAATAGATTCGGAGACTGGATCGTATCGAGTCTTGACGTCAACAAGTTTACTCTCTGCTGAAAATGTTGCGCGAGTTTGGGTTGACATGCCAACCACCTTTATGCACTTTTATCCCCTTGGTTATGTTCTGGTCGTGATGCTTGGAGCTGGCGTTGCGGAGCGAGCTGGACTTTTTAGTTCTGCAATGCGCGCGGGTTTAAGAGAAGCACCGAAAGCTGCGCTTACGCCCCTCATAGTTTTTACAGGGATGATGGGTAATCTTGCCTCTGATGCTGCTTATGTTGTGTTGATCCCTTTATCAGGGTTTATATTTTATGCTGCAGGCCGACATCCAGTCGTTGGCATTGCAGCTGCTTTCGCAGGAGTATCTGGAGGATTTTCTGCAAACCTTCTTCCTGGTCAGTTTGATGCGTTACTTTTGGGTATTACGCAGGCAAGTGCTGAAAATATGTTTGGCGAGGTCACCATAAATATCGCCGGAAACTGGTTTTTCATTGCAGCGATGGCGGTAATTTATCTACCGGTCATTTGGTTTGTCACCGATCGCATCATTGAACCTCGGCTTGGCGATTTTGATCCAGCACTCGCAAAACTGACTAATATCGAAAAACTGAGCGACCGGCCATTGACGCCCGAGGAGCGTCGGGGACTTATTTATGGAGGAATTGCCGCCCTTGTCATCGTTGGACTATGGTTGATAATGATCTTTGGGCCTGGCACCCCTTTAGTTGATGAGGGAGCCGCGGCCGAGGCTCAACTTACTCCACTTTATAAGAGCCTTGTGGCTGGATCTTTTCTTCTATTTCTGTCGTCAGGATGGGCCTATGGCAAAGGCGCCGGCACAATTACATGCCAAAAAGATGTAGTTAGAATGATGACAGCGTCGATGGAGGATCTAGCGTATTATCTCGTGCTATCTTTTGTTGCAGCACACTTTGTCGCTATGTTTGGCTGGTCAAATTTGGGCGTTATATTTGCAATATATGGCGCAGATTTTTTGGGTAACACCAATATGCCATCATGGGTGCTACTGACTTTAATTATTCTGTTGTCGGCGCTCTTGAATCTTTTTGTAGGCTCAGCGAGCGCAAAATGGGTCCTCATCTCCCCCGTTTTGGTTCCAATGCTAATGTTGCTCGGTATCTCACCGGAGATGGCGACCGCGGCATATCGAGTTGGCGACAGTGCAACAAATATTATTACCCCTCTTATGGTTTATTTTCCTTTAATTCTCATATTCTGTCAGCGTTGGAGGAGTGATTTTGGCATAGGTAGCTTGGCGGCTATGATGCTTCCATATTCATTGGCATTAATTACCGCAGGATTAGGTATGACAATAGCCTGGGTCGTCCTCGATTTACCGCTAGGACCGGGGGCGGGTGTATTTATCGAAACACCCAGTCGTTAGGCAAGCGCGCTCATTGGACGCACAGCTATACAAAAAATAAGGGTTATTCATGGGAAGTCTTAAATGAACAATTACAAGGTATTTACTTGTTATCATTCAAAATCAAGACAATCAACTCTCTCCAGTTTAGTATTTTCTGACAATATCTCGCAAGATCATCTGAAAAAACATTGCTGTTCTAGGAATTGTCAGCGATAAATTCCAAAACTACTTTCGCAAATTCTTGCGCTACATCATCTTGTGTATAGTGCATGGCACCATTGAACCTTACATGTTTCTGTTGCTTCGCACCTGGAATTTCGTTCTGAAACTGTTTGTCCATTTGACCAGGATCCTCCTCACTAAAAGCGGTTAAGAACGGCTTATTGAATGTTCTTAGAGCAATCCAAGCCTCTCGGTTTGCTGGTACCTCCGCATCATCGGGAAAAAGTGGGATCAAACTAGGGAAACGTCTTGCGCCCTGTTTAGAAGCCTCCTCTGGAAATGGGGCGGCATATCCTCTTTGTTCTTGCTCGGAGCAATCAACCAACCAACGCTTCATCATTTCACCCGGATTAAAATCGTCGGACATCGCGCAATGCCGTATCCAGTACATAAATGGTGGACGTTTGTCGCTGCCGCCAGCGGCATTTTTAGCTTGATCCTGAAATCCGCCTCTTTCGCCTAGTCCCTCTCGCATAGCTGCATCGCAATCGATGGTATTGAGGATCGGCGTCTCAGCGAGTAACTGACGAAGCGGAGCAGCCATTTCTATTGATATATTTCGGGCATCTGCGAGCCCAGTGTTGGAGGCCACAACTCTCAGAAATCGTTCGGGATCGGCCGCGACAATGCGGAGGCTTATAGCTCCTCCCCAATCTTGGCAAACCAATGTGATATCCTTCAAAGACATTCGGCGGACAAAGTCATGCATCCACTTGACGTGAGTCGCAAATGTATAATCAAGAGGGTTCGTTGGTTTATCCGAGCGCCCGAAACCGACGATATCAGGCGCAATCACGCGGTATCCGGCATCGGCCAGTATTGGGATCATTTTGCGATAGGAGTAGGACCACGTGGGCTGGCCATGCACGCAAAATATTATGGGACCATTTTTTGGTCCCTCATCGATGTAATGCATACGTAATTCCGAACCTTTGCCATCGTCGATATGAAGATAATTTGGTGAAAAAGGAAAATCTGCAAGATCTTTAAATCGACTTTCAGGGGTGCGATAAATATTCATAAGTCCTCTTATCAATGTCCAATCGGATTTTGGTTATGGATATACGGATACGGATGACCACTTTGTAAACAATTTCATTATATCTTGACGACCAATATTGACGATTCTTACCGATTTTTAATACTTAAATATTCAGGATGCCTCCGCTAATTTGTACTAATCTTCCGATGCTTCATCTATTTTAAGGATTATCTATGATGTTGGTATCATACCATACAGAACCGGAATCGATGTTCGTTACAACCCAGCTGCCGTCTGGGCTGCGCCGCGTTATGCTAGTCCGAGGGATGATCACCGGAGGCAAGTTTTTTGGATTTATTAGCCTTAATCACATCACAGCACCTATCTGCCAAGGCACAAACTCAACCTCGCCAAAGCCGAGCTCCTCGCTCTTGCTGGGTGTTCCAGACGCGACCTTGATCATCAATTCGAAAATCTCTTTACCTTTTTCTTGAATATTTCTACCCTCCGATATTATATCTCCGCAGTCTAGATCCATGTCATCGGACATGCGTGCATACATCTCAGAATTAGTTGCAAGCTTGATACACGGAGTAGGTTTGTAGCCTGAGACTGATCCGCGACCTGTAGTAAAAATAATTAGATTTGCCCCTGATGCGACTTGTCCGGTGACGGAACATGGATCATAACCGGGACTATCCATAAAAACGAAACCATTTTTTGTAACGATTTCCCCAAACTTATACACATCTCTGAGGGGGGCAGTCCCGCTTTTTGCTACCGCCCCTAAGGATTTTTCAAGAATATTTGTCAACCCACCTCGTATGTTGCCACGGCTGGGATTATTATTAATTTCCCCACCATGGCGCGCTGTATAATCCTCCCACCAGCGAATTCTCTCGATTAACTTTTCTCCAACTTCAACCGTTTCTGCTCTTCTTGTTAGTAGGTGCTCGGCACCATAAATTTCCGTAGTTTCAGATAAAATTGTTGTCCCACCATGGCGCACTAGTAGATCCGAAGAATAACCTAGAGCCGGATTTGCTGTGATACCGGAAAATCCGTCAGATCCGCCGCATTGCAAACCAATCGTGAGTTTTGAGATAGAAACTCTCTCTCTTTTGACATTGTTTGCGATCTGAGCGATATCTCTAAGTTCATTGAGGCCTTGCTCAATAGTTTTGCGAGTTCCGCCACTTCCTTGAATCGTCATACATCGTAATTCACCATCTAAATCGGTCGCCTGGTGTCCAAAAAGATCATCAACTTGCATTACCTCGCAGCCAAGACCTACTATGAGAATACCACCGAAATTGGGATGGCGGGCGTATCCGGACAGCGTCCTAAACAAGTTGGAATATCCCTCATCACTGCGAGACATACCGCATCCTGTCCCATGAACTAAAGGAACAATCCCATCGATATTGTGAAAATCGTTAAGTAAGCCACGTCTTTCCGCAGCGTCGGCAATAAAGCGGACGACCGATCCGGAGCAGTTCACAGAAGTAAGAAGTCCAATATAGTTACGAGTACCCACCTTGCCATCCTTTCTAACATAACCTAAAAACGTCCGATCATGCTCGATTTTGGGTAGAGGTGCATTGCTAGTGGCAAAGAGATATTTTTTTTCTTTGTCCACCATTGCAAGATTGTGTGTGTGAATGTGTTCGCCTGGGAGAATGATAGAGGTGGCCTGACCGATTACTTGACCATAGCGTAGGATATTTTGACCCTCTGAGATAGGAGCAGATGCTATTTTGTGGCCTTTGGGCACTGCCGACGNTGNATGAACTGTTACNCCATGGCTTGAAATCAATTCGCCAGCGAAAATATCACGAAGAGCAATCACTATGTTATCGATGGGGTTAAGGCTAAGTATAGAAGCACCTGTTGAATTCATTTTGTTAAGATCCTGCTTGACACANTNCAACAGTGCAGNANACGTACTGAAGAATTTTTGGTGTCGGTTAAATTTATGACCANGTAATCGAGATTCTTCCCCTCTTCNNTNTGANAGCTTGACTAATTTTGTCCGACAAGTAAATGATAGAGAGAATCCAATATATTATTAAATTAGACGGAAGCTGAATACGCTTGGTAATTAAAATTTTGTTTATTANGGCTGATGTNGTNTAACTCTGCNTTTTTNNNGTAATTTTTTCTNCGATAANCANCTTAAAGAGAAAACTATTTTGTGTTACCCTAAAAAAAATCAAAGTAACAAAATGCGATTCATCCACTGGCCTTTTGAAACTTGATTGCGAAGGTGTTTGGCCAGTTCGCATACTTCGCAACTCTTCCGATAATTGAGTTAAAACGACAGACGATTTTTATGCCGAATTCTCTTTTTAATAAACGAGTCCAAATTTTTATGGAATAACGCTACTCTTACTTCTTATCCGAGGATAACATGATACAAATTCCCGATTTTGATCCAAATGGGGTGTGGTTGGGACGTGTTGAATTAGCGGGAATAGGCCCAGCGGTAGTAACGATACGTGATGGTACTCTTCTAGATATTACAAGTAGGGAGTCTGCGACAACTCGCGATGTTCTAGAAAAAGGCGATACCACAGAATTTGTTAGGACCTGTGTGGGTAACCCACTGGCCGCCATTACTGATATTCCACCAAGTATTAAATGGCTTGCGCCATGCGATTTTCAGGCTATCAAGGCCTGCGGAGTAACATTCGCCGGATCAATGATAGAGCGGGTGATCGAGGAGCAGGCTGCAGGTGACCCTGAAAAGGCACATAGCGTCAGGATCCAGATTACTAATAGCTTAGGGAAAAACCTTAATGAGATTACACCTGGGTCTGCTGAAGCATGCGAGTTAAAACGTGTTCTTATTGCTCAGGGGCTTTGGTCTCAATACCTTGAGGTCGGTATAGGCCGCGACGCTGAGATATTCTCGAAAGCACAAGTTTTATCCGCGGTTGGCAATGGCGATGATGTGGGTTTGCACCCATCTTCGATCTGGAATAATCCAGAGCCTGAGGTAGTGCTGGCAATTTCATCTGGAGGTTATGTCAAAGGCGCAACTCTAGGTAATGACGTCAATCTACGTGATATCGAAGGCCGCTCTGCATTACTTTTATCTAAGGCAAAAGATAACAATGCCAGTTGTGCCATTGGGCCTATGATTCGTTTATTTGATGATGATTTTAAACTGGATGATGTCCGAAATGCTGAATTAGAGTTGCGGGTTGT
>NZIZ01000039.1 GCA_002691825.1 Porticoccaceae bacterium | reverse complement strand
TCCACAGCTGCAGGTACTTACACGGTAACATACAGCGCAACTGATTTGGCTGGTAACGTCGGAGCGGTATCTCGGGAAGTTCGCGTTATAGGATTTCGCTCGGCTGAGCTATTTTTTTCGGAATATTCAGCCGGATCGGGTAATAACCGTTACTTAGAGATTTATAACCCAAGCATCGATCCGATTGAGCTTGGTCATTATGCTTTTCCGAGCGCGCATGATGGCGCAGATTTTCAAGGAATGTGGGATGTTTGGAATGATTTTCCCGGTGATGCAGTGATTGGACCATCCGACGTCTATGTGATCTGTGACCCACAGAGTAACTCGGCTATTCTTGAACAGTGCGACCTCACCTTTGAGGGCTTTGTTGGCGTGCAGGATTCCGTTGCCCTAGTTAAGGGGGTGGTAGACGGATTTTTGCCGGTGGATCGGATTGGTAGCTGGGAAAAAACTTCGGGGTCTGATGGTTGGAGTGTCTGCGGACAGACAGAGGCAACCTCATCCATGCGGTTAATAAAGAAACCATTGACCAACGGTGCAGTCGACTGGGAGCAGTCGGCGGGTTCGAGCGCAAGTGACTGTGCTTGGAACCTAAGACCCCACGGTGACTTTTCTCAGCTAGGCACTCATGACTATTCGGGTGAGGCGACCAATACGACGGATTTCGTGCTCTCAGATTCCCGAGTATTGTTAACCGACTATAATCCCTCCGACGGTGATTTTGAATCCGATGAGTTTGATATTAACTTATCTGGCACCGTTTTTACTCTGGACCTTCAATCTGCTCCGCTGAATCTCGATAATCTGAATAACGGCGCTAATGGGATGGACTACCGCGAGTCTAGTTTAAGTTTTCCGATCACAAGCCTTCCAGTCGGGCAAGGGTCTGCAACTTTCGACCTTGAGATGACTACAGGTGTTGACGGTCGTTTAGATTCGGGAGAATCACAGCTTCGTTGTCAGATAGCGTTAACTTGGATTTCGGATGGTATAAACGCATCGATCGATGAACCCGAGCAGACGATTGAGCTTTCAGTGATCAGGTCGGGTCTTAAATTGTGGGTTTCGATAGGATCTTTTGATATTTTGGGTATTTCAGATGGTGGTCCTCATTTTAAGATGCTGGATATAAAATTACTGTCAGCTCTCAGCGAGGCGGTCAAACTGGATGCAGGTTTATTTGCGAGTCTTTTGACTCCTCGCACCCTGCATCTAAAGATGCAGCATACGTTACCAATCATTAATTCAGACGGAGTGAAGATTGATGAGGTGAATGCGATCCTGCGTCTTCAGAATTGAGCACTTAAAGTGTCATTTTGGAGCCTGTGCTCCATGTTCTGAGGAGTGTAAAAAAGGGTTTCGAGGCTCTATTTCTCCAGCGCAAATTGCATACTTTATAATAAGAAGCTTTTTCAAGAGGGTTACATACGCCATTTAGTCTGTTAGGTAGCTTGATATGGGGTCTATCCAGTATGATGAACAGATTACAAATACATCATTGATTAAATCATTGTGAAATATTATTCCTTTATTAGCGCAATCCTTTTATTTTGCTCCAATTTTCTTTGGGCAGAGCCCGGTATCAAAGCGGAGATGCGGGAATTCATTGGAACATCCTTTGAGCCTTTGTCGATAAATCAGGCGTTATCTACCGCCTTAGAGTTTCATCCTCTGATACTTAGTCGTCGTGGCGATTATGAAGCTTCGAGGAGTGACTTGGACGCGGCTCGCTGGTCTCGTTTTCCTTCGATATCTTCTGCCGCACAGACTGCTTTAGACGGCCTAGATCAGACTTCCGCGGGTATAATCCAGCCAATCTGGTCAGGCGGACGGTTATCTGGACAGGTAGAATCGGCGTTGGCGCGTTCAAAAATGGCGTTGGCAGACGTGGATGGTGCGAGGCAAATTGTGCTGACGGATACGGCTAACTCGTTTTTAGAGCTAACTAGGGCATTGATTAAGAAGGATATAGCTCAGTCAAATGTAGTGGAGCATCAACGCTTATTTGAGATTATACAGCGGAGAGCTCTTGCGGCGACCAGTCCCGATGTGGATGTCCAGCTAGCAGATGCGCGCTTGTCTTATGCGAAATCTCAGGAGTTACAGGTTGCCAGTTCTAAACAAATTGCTCGCTCCCAGCTTGAACAACTTATTGGAATTGAGGTACACGATATTAAACTTCCATCTGAACCTAAGATGGCAATCGAGCTGTTATCAGAATTGGAAAATGCTGCCATTGCCTACTCACCAACACTTCGTCAACTCCGCTCAAAGTCAAACAATCTTAAAGCTGAGGTGAAGGTTGCAAGTTCAGTGTTGTACCCACAGGTATCGCTTGGTTACGAGAGGCAGTTTGGTGAACTGTTATTCGCGCAAGAGCGTGAACAGATCTTTCTTTCAGTCGAGTTTCAGCCAGGCGCGGGTATGTCGGCACGCGCGCTGACCTCTGCCGCCAATTCTCGGCTGAAAGCGAATCATAATGAGATTGAGGCGGCTGAGCGGGAGTTGCGTCGTCAGGTGCAGATTGCTTGGCAGGAGCGCGAGGCGGCTAGGGGTCAGTTGCTACCATCTCGCAGGCTGGTGTCGGCGACAAAAGAGGTGGTTGAGTCATACCTGAGACAATACACGGTTGGCAGAAAATCTTGGCTAGATGTGTTGAACGCTCAACGGGAGTTTGTACAGGCAGAGTTCACGCTCTCCGACTACCGAGTATTATTATTAAACTCCTCCTACCGGTTGCAGATCCTCTCTGGCAGCCTGCCGCTTCAGGAGATATTGAATTAGCGTGGAAAAAGTAATTGAAAATCAGGATTCAAGCGTTTTGTCAGCGAATCCCTCATCAACCGAAGAGCTTTTAAGTAGGAACGAACTACCTACCCTTTTATCGCGGTTAGCGGGGTTACAGGGGGTTGCAGTTCCCGCGCATCGGTTTGCATTCCAGGCCGCTACATCGGATGGACTGGAGGTTGGGAACTTAGATCTCCCAGAGCGCGCTATTGCTTTGTGGGAGGAACGCTTTGTTTCATCGAGCGTCACGCAAGTCTCTGCCTCAAAGCTTACCAAGGGCCAGCTACCTGCACTCTGGGTTTCGGAGGATAAAGAAAGAGTTTGGCTGATCCGCGGGATCCAAAACCGCAAGTTCCTCCTTGAGGCCGCTGATAGGCATGTGGAGTCGGTGACGGAAGAGTTCTTGGTGACTGGTGCTTGCTTGCTCCTGGATACCGGAGAGGATGCAACACAGGAACAGCAACGAGGTTTTAGTGCTAAAGATTGGTTTGTCTTTGCAATTCGGAAACGTCGTCGGGTATTTTTTGAGGCAGTGTATGCAACATTTATGCTAAGCCTATTTGGCTTGATGTCTGCTCTTTATACGATGCAGGTTTATGATCGTGTGGTGCCGACAAAAGGTTTTAGTACCCTTTGGGTCCTGACCGTCGGTGTGTTGATGGCAATTTTTTTCGAGTTTCTCATGAAACTCGTCCGATCCCAGATGGTTGATCGTGCAAGTAAGGTGATTGATATTGAGTTGTCAACTGTATTTTTTGGCAAGGCGCTCGATATCCGAGCTGACTCGAGACCTCGGACTGTGGGTACGTTTGCAGCGCAGATCCGACATTTTGAATCGGTTCGGAATTTTATGACATCGACAACGCTCTTTGTGCTTGCAGACGCCCCATTTGCACTTTTCTTCATATTTGTAATTTACATGATCGCCGGGCCGGTAGCGCTGGTACCCTTATTTATGATTCCACTGGGATTGCTGGTTGGTTTTGCCATGAAGGGTCCTGTTGAGCGATATACTGCAGAGCATATGACCGAGTCCAATAAAAAGAACGGGCTTTTAATTGAGTCGATCGATGGTTTTGAGTCTGTCAAGGCGGCGTCTGCAGAGTGGAAGATCCGTGATCGATGGCGTGAGCTAACGCTGACGATTAGTGGAAGTGAATTAAAGTCTCGTTTGCTTACCGCTATATCAACAAGCTCAACGCAGGCAATTCAGCAGCTCAGCTACGTCGGCATCATCGCATCGGGTGCCTACGCTATTTCTAATGGGAATCTAACGATGGGCGGACTTATTGCTTGTTCGATTATTTCTGGCCGCGCGCTAACTCCTCTAGCTCAGATGCCGAATCTGATCGTTCAGTGGAAGCATGCGAAGATAGCGCTCGACGTTCTAGATGGGATAATGGAGATGCCGGGCGAAAGGGATAATGTGCGCCTTGTGGTGCCTGATCAATGTCAGGGGCTACTAACGGCCACCGAGACGGGGTTTGCTTATGAAGAGAATACGCCCGCACTGGATATAGGGAAGTTGGAGCTGAGTCCTGGTGACCGGGTAGCCATCTTGGGTACGGTTGGTTCGGGCAAGTCAACGCTTATCAAGCTCCTTGCGGGTTTATATAAACCGCAACAGGGTAGGGTATCCATCGATTCAGTAGATATACAGCACCTGGCTCCAGATTTTGTGCGTGAGCATATCGGATATTTGCCGCAAGAGGTCAGGCTTTTTAACGGGACACTACGCGAAAATCTGGTGCTTGGACTGCCTGTGTTGAGTGACTCTAAAATCTTATCAGTCGCAGAGGACACGGGCCTTGCTCACGCGATCCAAGGACATCCAAAGGGATTGGAGATCCCTATTTCAGAGGGAGGTAAAGGGCTGTCCGGCGGTCAGAGGCAACTAGTCGGGCTAACAAGATTATTATTGGCACGACCGAGGATATTGTTGCTAGATGAACCGACCGCCTCTATGGACGCTCAGCTCGAAAATCGTGTCATGCGATGCCTTTTCTCTCAGTCGAAAAAAGAAGCGGTAATTCTTGTAGCAACACACAAGGCGTCAGTTATGCAACATGTTAATCGGATTGTCGTGATGGAGTCGGGAAAGATTCTAATTGATGGCCCCAAGGAGAAAGTAATTGAGCACTTGAACAAGCAGGCTGCCGAGAGGAAAAAGAATTGAATTTACTCTGGTTTATGAGGTCTTCTGGTTTACCTACTGCTGATGGTTCGGTTCTGGATACAGAGCTAAAGCAACCTCGCTTGGTACTATTTTTCACGGCGATTGCCCTCTCTTCTTTTTTGCTCTGGGCATATTTTTCTGAGATTGACCAAGTTGCACGTGCTCCGGGGGTGGTGATACCCAGTTCAAAAATTCAGGTCATACAGTCCAAGGATGGTGGTGTCCTTCTGGCGCTGCCTATCGGTGCTGGCGATCGAGTTAAAAAGGGTCAGATCGTTGCCCAGTTCGATGTGACTGACGCAGAGGCCGACTACCGTGAGGCGAAGGCTCGCGCGGCAGGTCTTGAAGCAAGGATGGTTAGGCTCAGAGCCGAAATCTATGGGCGCTTGCCGGATTTTTCCTCTTTGTCGCGGGAATTTCCGCAGTTTATTGAGAGTCAGGAGGCGTTATATTTGAAACGCACTGCAGCACAGAAAGATGAAATCGCCTCATTGAAGAGTATCCTTGCGTTGGTTGAGGAGGAGATTGCTATGAATGAGCCTCTGGAGAAGCAGGGAGATGTCAGCAAGACGGAATTGTTGAGGCTACAACGCCAGGAGGCGGAACTGGTGGCTCAGATTATAAACACGCGCAACGAATACTTCGAAGATGCTCAAGCGGAGTACAATGAGTTAGAGGGGGAGCGTGAGGGAGTTGCGCAGGTTTTGGTACAACGTCGTCGTCAGCTTAGGCAGCAGACACTTACTGCGCCGGTCGCGGGAGTTGTAAAGAACATCCGAGTTACAACCGAGGGTGGCGTAATCCGGCCTGGTGAGGATGTCATGGAGATTGTTCCTATCGAGGATGATCTTGTCATTGAGGCAAAAGTTTCTCCGGCCGATATTGGTTTTATTTCACTGGGTCAGGATGCGGCAGTGAAAATTGATGCCTTTGACTACACCATATATGGAGATCTGACGGGTATCTTGTTCTACATTAGCGCGGATACCCTTGAAGAAAATACTCGTCAAGGCGACCTTCCGTTCTATCGAGTGCATGTGCGAACAGACGGCAAACGCTTTAGCGCCGTCCCAGATAAAGATCTACAAATACTGTCAGGAATGACAGCTACGGTTGAGATAAGGACGGGGAAAAATACCATTCTTAATTATCTGCTGAAACCAATCGCGAAAACGCTTGTCGAGTCTTTGGGTGAAAGATAAACTGTTAAGTCGACTGCGGGAACTAGCCTAAAATTAAAGTGATACAGAGAGGAAAAAATGACAAGCACACCTAATCAAAATAATGAAGATTCTTCAGCGCGGGACCCAAAAGAAATGCCCTCGGGGGTAGTTGGCGGCGACTCAACTATCTCCCAAACCTCACCCGACCCTGAGGTAGGAATTCATGCCGAGAATCTAGATATTTTGAATGGTACAGAGGGCTCCTCATCACGCAAGGGTGATTATTTGGTCGCTCAGAATGTCTATACTGATGCGAAGCCTCATGCCTACGATGGCCTAACCAACGACGAGATAATTAACAAGCTCGTTGACGAGTATGATGGTAAGTCAGAGTCGAAAATAAAAGAGATAGAAGATGCGGATCAGCAAGAGGAGAGGAGTGAAAATCTTTTAGTTGCTGAGGTCGCAACGGATGGTCTCGCTTACGAATCGGAAGAGGCGTCGGGATCATCTTCGGTTGATGATTCTGCAGTGGCTGAGGCTCTAGAGGAAAAATCTGAAAGCGGTTTTCTCGGTTTAACCAAGTGGGGCTGGACGGGACTGGGACTCTTGGGGATCGGGGTTGCTGTGAGTGGTGATGACAGTGTGCCGCCCCCCGATGCGCCATCATTGACGTTGAATACAGATAGTGGAGTCAATAATGANGGGGTTTCAAACCAAGGAGGCATAACGGTTGTCGGTCTCGATTCAACGGATCCTGCNAGCACNTGGGANTANAGNCTTGANGGNGGNTCTAANTGGCAGNCGGGTCAGGGNAANTCGATNTCAGTNNCAGNTGANGGNAGCTANAGCGTNGTGGCTCGTCAGACNGTNGGNGGACAGGTTTCTGAGTCGAGTGNGTCACTCAGCGTTACCGTGGACCAGACTCCTGCGACATTGGTCTCTTTGGCCACCTCAGCTGCTGATCAGACTATTTCNGTTACNTATGACTCTGAAATGCTCGAGAGCGGAAGCCCCGCNACTTCTGCTTTTNCGGTNAGGCAGGGTGGTGCNGANTTGGTNNTNGANAGNGTANCAGTCAGTGGNNNGGTTGTNACNNTNTCNGTNACTGGCCTNGCCTCTGGNTCGTTGCAGGTGAGNTANGANGNGNCAGNAGANGCNGCGTCAGCGATNCANGACNNTGTNGGTAACCTNCCNGNAAGCTTTTCGCAGATTGTGGTTTCCGATGGTTACATTCGTGGCGCTGAAGTTTATTTAGATGCTAATGGAGACGGTGTTGCTGAAGTCGGAGAACTACTGAGCGGTGTTACTTCGAACAGCAGTGGAGAGATCCTTCTTGATGGGGCGGCGGCAGTTGGAGAGCTAATCATTAAGGGCGGTGTAAACGTTGATACGGGAGCTGTAAATGAGCTGACCATGGCAGCTCCAGCCGGATATTCGGTGGTGAACCCACTGTCCACTATTGTAGCAGAGGTGATAAAGGCCTCGGATCCTGCAGTCACTCCTTTGACTNTTGAGGAGGCAGAGGCTGCCGTCTCAGCAAGTCTGGGGATAACGCTTGCTGAAGGAGAGGACCTGTCAAGCTATGATCCCCTTTCCGATACATCTGAGGCTGCTCTTTCGAACCAAAAAGTTACAGCGCAACTTGCAACTGTGCTCGTCATAGCCTCAACTTCAAGTGAGGATGCGAGTGCTGCAGCGGATGCGGAGGCCGCGGCCTTATCGAATATTGCTAACATTGTAGTTGCAAAAGCCGAAGCGAACGAGATCGTAACCATTGACGCAGCGGTTGTCGCAGAGGTCCTTGTTGACGATACTGGTGCGTCTTTGGTTTCAACAGAGAAGCTTGAAGAAATTCAGCAGACNGTGGCGGTAATGGAGCAGGCGACCTCGCTAGATGAGGTGGTTGTGGCTCAGGCGGCGGCTATCGACTCGACAGCGGCTGCGGCGCCACTTAGTGTGGATCTTAAAGATTCCTCGGATTCGGGCATATCAAATAGTGATGATCTCACGAGTGATGCAACAGCCACCNTCATNGTGGGCTTTGACACTGCTGCCCTCGACGGCACCGCAGTGGTGGTAGGAGATACCGTTGAGTTGGTGGACATCACATCTGGCGGATCCTCTGTGGTGGCCGCAGGTGTTGTCACTGAGGCTGATCTTGCAGCGGGTAATATTGAGCTAACAAGCTCAGAGCTCCTTGATGGTTCAGTGTCTCTATCGGCTCGCATTACAGATGTTGCAGGCAATGTTTCAGGGAATGCAGGTGCACTTGCCGTTGTGGTTGATACTACGGTTCCTTCTATTGCCTCGTCGGAGACGGTCTCGGTAGATGAGAATTCAGGCTCGGGAGTTGTCTACACTGCTTTATCGAGTGACGCTGGTGGTGGTGTGGTCTACGCGCTCGCGTCGGGAAGCGATGCAAGTGTGAGTGTTAATTCGGCTGGGGCAGTTACTCTTGCCGTTGATCCTGATTATGAGACCCAGCAGGGATATGATTTTACCGTAGTTGCAACGGATGCTGCGGGTAATAGCAGTGAACAGGCGGTAGCACTTTCGGTTACCAANCTTGATGATACAGCNCCGACGATCACGTCGGGAGGNACGGCTNCTGCGNTTGCTGAGAATAGTGGTGCGGGTCAGGTGGTGTATACAGTGACCTCGGATGATAGTGCTGATGTAAGTGGTGGTGTTAGCTATNNNCTTGGGGGGNCGGATGCGGCGTTGATGAGTATTGATTCTGCTTCTGGTGCTGTGACTCTGACGGGTAATCCTGACGAGGAGTCGCAGGCCTCTTATAGCTTTACGGTAACGGCAACGGATGCGGCATCGAATTCGAGTGAACAGGCGGTTACTCTCTCGGTTACAGATCTGGATGAGGTGGCACCGACGATAACATCGGGTGCGAGTGCGACGGTGCTCGACTATCAGAGTGTTATTTACACGGTTGTGGCGGATGACTCGGCTGATGTCAGCTCCGGAGTAAGTTTTAGCCTTGAGGCTGGTGTCGGCGATGAGGGTATTCTGAGCATAGACAATAGCACAGGTGTTGTCAGTCTCGCTTCAGGGGTTACGAGCAACGCCGATAAGTCGAGCTTCATGTTTACCGTCCTTGCGAGTGACGGTATAAATGCGCCAGCGTCTCGCTCGGTCACTATTTTGGTCGATGCCCCAACGGATGTTTCGGGCCCAGGAGTTGTAGCTTTGGGCGGGTTAAAGCCCAGCCTTACGGTTGCAGATGGTGTGTCAACGCTCTCTGTGGCACTGGATCCATCGCAGGTAGGAAATTACTCGTCCGGNATAGAGAACGTCGATTTNACCTTGGTCTATAACGTTTCTGANATGGGNACCTTGACNGATAGTGATGTTTCCTACCCAGCGGGGGGNATTGCTTCGGCTAATACNGGGACCGCCGGNCAAGTGGGCGTTGCAGTTATCTGGTTCCCCGCAGCAGACGCGGATGTGGCGTCAATTACTGATTTTACCTACACAGCCCCAGAGGGAGTTACGACAACTACGGTTTCGCTTAATGGAGTTATAGTCGGTGCAAATGACCTTGCGAGTTCAACCTACACGTTGGGGGGTGACACAGTTGTGGTTGCTGGAACCGCGAGTGATGAGGTCTTCCACCTCTCAGGAGGTGCTGCGTCAGTATCTGGTGGCGGTGGGGCTGATATATTTGTCGTAACGGTGAACACTGGAGATACTATGACAATCAGTGACTTTGAAGCAGGTGTCGACAGCATTGAGATGAGCGGGCTGGCGATTGCGCTGGGCTATACAAGCACTCAAAGTGGGTCGGCAACAGACCTCGTGGTCTCTGAGTTGACTTCGGTTCCCTCGGATATTGCGTCCTTGATAACGGGTAACGACAGCAGTTTGGATAAT
>NZIZ01000038.1 GCA_002691825.1 Porticoccaceae bacterium | reverse complement strand
GTATTGCAAGCTCACGCATACGCTGTAGCATATTGGTGACCTCTTTTAAAGCACCCTCTCCTACCTGAATCATGGAGATCGCGTCATTTGCGTTACGAACTGCCTGGTTGAGACCCCGTATTTGTGAAGTCATCTTAGACGAGATTGCGAGACCCGCAGCGTCATCTTTGGCGGAGTTGATCCGCAGTCCTGTAGATAAGCGCTCCATCGTCGCGCTCATCGAGCGTTCGTTTCTTGTCATCGAGTTGGATGCAATATTTGCAGCCATATTTGTATTAATCGTAGCCATTGTACAACTCCTTCTCGGGGTTCAACCCGAGTATTCAATACTTTCCTTGCTGAGCAATGTCACAAGTAATGTGGCAACAAGGCGGCAAGTTGTGGCAATAATTAGCCGATAAGTGGCAACCGTTTGCCACTTAACTATGGAGTCGACAGTTCTGGTAAAACCTTTAGTAGCAGTTGATAGTTTTTTTCAAGAAAGTTTTTTGCTTTTTAAATGAACTTTTCCCAACAGCTTTCTACAGAAAAAAGGTTAAATAAAAAAACCCACCGGCCGAGGAACCGGTGGGTTTATTTGAACCGACCCCATCACAGGCCGGAAACCGAGAAAAGTTATCTCAGGAGCGACAACACTGCCTGCTGCGATTGGTTAGCTTGCGCCAACATCGCAGTAGCTGCCTGCTGTATGATCTGAGTGCGGGCAAGCTCGGTGGTCTCAGCCGCATAATCTGCATCAAGGACACGGCTTCTTGCAGAAGATGTGTTCTGTGCAACGTTTTGAAGGTTGTCGGAAGCATACTCGAGTCGGCTCATTGAAGCACCTAGACCCGCACGCGTAGAGTTCACCGCTTTGATTGCATCATCAAGTGTGCCTAATGCGCTGGCTGCCTTCGTGCTGTCAGTAATGTCAGCAGTGTTAACTGCCTCTTGAGTACCGCGACCCACACTTACGTCTGAAATGGTAAATGATGCAGTTCCGGACTCTGTGGCACCAGTTATA
The DNA here is from genome assembly GCA_002691825.1 of Porticoccaceae bacterium. Classification (GTDB taxonomy): domain Bacteria; phylum Pseudomonadota; class Gammaproteobacteria; order Pseudomonadales; family Porticoccaceae; genus TMED48. The sequence goes on along the minus strand of NZIZ01000038.1, from coordinate 59,476 downwards.
GTCAAGTTGCCATTGTTTGCAACCGCTACCGAGGTTTCCACGTTACCAGCACTCGTAGAAGCCGCCAACGTATACCCTGTGACTGCAGCGGCAGTGCCTGTTCCACTCGAATTTGTGCTGTTCAGATGCCCTGCCAATGTAGAATTTACATCGATTTTAATCGTATTTCCAGCCTCTGTTTTAAACACGATCTGGTCACCATCCTTGAAAGTACCAGTAAAATCAACAACAGCAGTCGCTCCAGTAGCTGCTTGAGCATAAGTTACTGAGCTTGTGATATTAGCCCCGAGAGTTCCAAAATCAACATCGATCGTTTGGCTTGCATTTGCACCTACCTGAAAGGTTGTACTCGTGCTATCACCATCTAAAATATTTGTACCATTCCACTGTGTATTCCCAGCAACTCTTTGAATCTCAGCATTCAACTGGACAAACTCGTTGTTGAGCGCGGTCCTGTCATTAGCAGTATTTGAGTCTGAAATCGACTGCACTGCAAGCTCGCGCATTCTTTGAAACATATTAGTAACTTCCTTCATCGCTCCTTCAGCAACCTGAATCATCGAGATCGCATCATTTGCATTTCGGACCGCTTGATTTAGACCGCGGATCTGTGAAGTCATCTTTGAAGAAATCGCAAGACCCGCCGCATCATCCTTAGCAGAATTAATGCGAAGTCCGGTGGAAAGACGCTCCATAGTCGAGCTCATTGAGCGCTCGTTTCGCGTCATAGAGTTGGATGCGATATTCGCAGCCATATTTGTATTTATCGTGGCCATGTTAGTACTCCTTTTGTATCTTTAGCGTCGCCTTACTCAACGCGATTATCAAAAATTTAAGTCTTCTTGGCTAGGCTAGGCTCCAATGTTCAAAGCCGTTCGTGTAATAAAAGCGGCAGACATTGACCTATCCTTGACCTAAAAGCGGCAATATATCACCAATTATTTGAGAAATCGGCAGTTTATTTTTTTTCTTTAACGGAAAATTAAAAGATCTCGATAGGCTTTGAGATATACAAAAAAGCCCCGGCAAACGCCAGGGCCTTCGACTTACATTTCGTCTTTAAACGAGCTGGTTTTATTTTAGCAAAGACAACACCGACTGCTGCGCCTGGTTTGCCTGGCTCAGCATCGCAGTTCCTGCCTGCTGGATAATCTGCGTCCTAGCAAGCTCAGTAGTTTCTGAAGCATAATCCGCATCCAAAACCCGGCTGCGTGCCGCCGAAGAATTCTGCGAAACATTCTGTAGATTGTCAGATGCGTACTCCAGCCGACTCATCGAAGCACCTAATCGAGCGCGCGTATCATTGACACCCTGAATCGCAGTATCGAGAACTCCTAACGCCGTGGCCGCGAGGGCACTGGATGTGATATCGGTTGCAGCAACCGGCGCATGCGTCCCGCGGGAAACCGCAAAATCGCTTATAGAGGATAGTGTGAGCGCCGTAGCAGCACTATTTGTGGCAGGATCAGTTATCACCATAGTGTGAGTCAATCCACCGTTGGATGTCGTATTAGCAACAGTGATCTGTTTGTCAGCACCCGATGAAGCGTCAACCCCAACAGAAACACCCGCACTATTAAATTCCGAAACTACAGGCGCGCCTGCAAGTGTATCACTAGCCCCAACAGTCATTACTGCAAATCGTTCAGATCCATCAGTAAATGTCATTTTAAAGCTGATCTTATCATCAGTCTTCAAGGCGCCTGTTAGAACGAGATTTGTCTTGCCAGATGATGTCGCCGTAACATTGTTTGTAGCTAAATCTCCGAAATCTACATCGATTGTTTGGTTCGCATTAGCACCCACCTGAAAGGTGGAAACACCGCTGACTCCAATCGTATCATCAAGGATATTAGTTCCGTTCCACTGCGTGTTCTCGGCAATCCGCTGTACCTCTGCAGACAGCTGCTTATATTCGTTATTCAATGCAGCTCGGTCATTGGAAGTATTCGAGTCCGAGATCGACTGCACCGCAAGCTCTCTCATTCTCTGGAACATGTTGGTTACTTCCTTCATCGCTCCCTCAGCAACCTGAATCATCGAGATCGCATCGTTCGCATTCCGCACAGCTTGGTCAAGCCCTCGGATCTGTGAAGTCATCTTCGAAGAAATCGCAAGCCCCGCCGCATCGTCCTTTGCAGAGTTAATGCGCAAACCCGTAGACAACCTCTCCATCGTAGCAGTCATACTACGATCGTTCCTTGTCAGTGAGTTGGCTGCAATGCTCGCAGACATATTAGTGTTAATAGTAGCCATCTTCTATCTCTCCATTCTTGTTTCCGTTCGTTCTGACTCGGGGTCGCCTCTCTTGCGCGACTTACCAGTCCGTTACAAAAACAATCGGCAAAAGTCTCAGGAGCTTTAGTGTTTTTTTCAGGAAAAGTGTTATAAATCAATGATGTGGCAATGATTTGCCACATCTGGCAACAGCTTGCCACATGGCAGGAACTATGAAAATCGAAGCCAAAAAAAAGCCCCGGCAGGACCGGGGCTCAGCTTTTTACTTTGAATCAGTTACTTGAGCAGCGCTAGTACCGACTGCTGTGCCTGGTTTGCCTGGCTCAGCATCGCAGTTCCTGCCTGCTGGATAATCTGCGTCCTAGCAAGCTCAGTAGTTTCTGAAGCATAATCCGCATCCAAAACCCGGCTNCGTGCCGCCGAAGAATTCTGNGAAACATTCTGTAGATTGTCAGATGCGTACTCCAGCCGACTCATCGAAGCACCAAGCTTTGCACGTGTAGCGTTTACATTCTCAATTGCGGTATCAAGAACGCCCAATGTATCCCTTGCACTTGTGCTTGAGGTAATTTTTTGGGTGTTCACCGCTTCCTGAGTTCCTCGCCCAACGCTGATATCAGTGATTGCAAAAGAATCAGTTTTTCCTGCAACAGCCGTACCGGTAATTTTAAGAACTCCCGAAGCAATCTCGATTGAAGCCAATGCACCTGCCTTGGCAGTTGTCTTTGAAGTAATAGCTGGGGAGGCTGTCGTANCGCTTNTAGCCAAACTACTCGTCCCATTTATAGCCGCAAGAAATCCGCTTTGGTCAACGTNAACCGTAAACTCGGTCCCCTCAATAGTGAAGGCAATTGTATCTCCAGCCTTTAAGGTGTCAGTAAAATCGATAGTAGCAAATGCAGCCGTGCTATCATCANCTTGTGNGGTGGAAGCCGTGGTGAATGCGCTGTTAGCTCCCAACGTTCCGAAATCTACCGATATGGTCTGGTTCGCGTTGGCGCCCACTTGAAAAATGGTCGCGGTCCGGTCACCGTCAAGGATGTTGGTCCCGTTCCACTGGGTATTTCCCGCTATCCTTCTTACCTCCGCGGAAAGCTGCTTAAACTCGTTATTCAATGCAGCTCTATCGTTATCGGTATTCGAATCCGAGATCGACTGTACCGCAAGCTCTCTCATTCTCTGGAACATGTTGGTTACTTCCTTCATCGCTCCCTCAGCAACCTGAATCATCGAGATCGCATCGTTCGCATTCCGCACAGCTTGGTCAAGCCCTCGGATCTGTGAAGTCATCTTCGAAGAAATCGCAAGACCCGCCGCATCGTCCTTTGCAGAGTTAATGCGCAAACCCGTAGACAACCTCTCCATCGTAGCAGTCATACTACGATCGTTCCTTGTCAGTGAATTGGCTGCAATGCTCGCAGACATNTTAGTGTTAATAGTAGCCATAACCGTGTTCCTATATGATCAATCATTTTAAGCGAAATGTTTGGAATTCCCTGCACCAAATCACCGCAATATATCTCGCTCAGCAATTAAAGAGTCGACAAAATTTAGGATAGCTTTAGGGTTAAATATAAAAAACTCGTATAGATTCAATAGTTTAGGCAATAACTTGCCGCTTTCGGCATTTTGTTGCCGAATCTGGCAAGCTATTGCCGATTTGCAGTTAAATTGATTGAAAAATATATGAAGAATTGAGTTATAAGGTGTCGCATAGTCAAACAGCAGGCCCGCGTCTTACAACGCGGGCCTTCATAACGACGTAATATTAAGGGTAAATTATTGCAGGAGCTTCAGCACCGACTGCGTAGACTGATTTGCCTGCGCAAGCATAGCTGTTCCTGCCTGCTGGATAATCTGCGTCCTCGCAAGCTCAGTAGTCTCAGATGCGTAATCTGCATCTTCTACCCTGCTGCGAGACTGCCGTGCATTCATCGATATATTTGCCATGTTGTCGGAGGCATACTCAAGGCGGTTTGCTACCGCACCGAGCTCTGCGCGCTTCATATTCACCGACGCTACCGCTGTATCCAGTACCGAAAGCGCAGCAGTCGCAGTTTGNAAAGTAGANATATCCGTCTGACCTACATCAGCTGCNATGCCACGAGTCACCTGAATATTGTCTACAACAAAACCNTCATTNGNATTAGTTCCAGTCAGAGTAAGCTGCTTAGCACTGTTAGCACCGCTAACGGNAGCAAGAGTTACCACTCCCGCAGTGATNCCAGTGGCGGATGATAAATTCGTAATGCCAGTCATCGTCCAGCTACCATCAGCATTTTGTGTGGACTGGATAGTTGCTGCAGCAGCCCTACCATCAACAGTATAGGTAATCGTATCCCCATTACGCAGAGTGTTAAAAGTATCTGACAGAGTGAGCGTAGACTGCTGTTTCGACTCCGAGGTAGCCAAAACCTGAGTTACGCCTGCTGTAGAGACTACCGGTGCACCTACAACTGCAGTTCCACCAATCGTTACTGAAGGCGCTGCAACTGCACCTGCGCTCTCATATGTAATTGTTAATCCAGCANNGCCCNNAGTCGCCGTCACTTTAAATCCTAAGTTGGCGANAGCANNATCAGTAAGAGCGCCTACAAGANCTNNCATACTCNNTATAGCTAGCGCCCGCAATGGTCACCGTATTGGAACCGTCAGAAAGAACTATGTCCCCAGTAGCCTTGGAAGCATCATCAATCGCAACCGTGAAGACCGCCGCTACCCCATTTACTGCACTCACCGTAGAACCTGCTTTTGTTGTAACTGCAGAGGTGAAATCACCNTCTACCGAGCCAATTGTCGGCATGGTTGCAGTGATTACCTGATTAGCATTGGCACCAATGTGAAATGTGGATGTACCATTAACACCGCTTAATCCATCAAGAATGTTGCCACCGTTCCACTGGGTGTTTCCACCAATCCGAGAAATTTCTGCAGCAAGCGCCTGAAATTCCAAATTAAGCGCTTCACGATCTGACAAAGTATTCGTATCGGAAATCGCCTGAATGGCAAGCTCACGCATGCGTTGGACCATGTTGGTGATCTCGACCATCGCGCCATCTGCGCTCTGAACCAGAGAGATTGCATCGCCTGCATTACGAACTGCCTGATCGAGACTGTTGATCTGTGAGGTCATCTTCGAGGCAATGGCGAGACCAGCAGCATCGTCTTGGGCCGAGTTAATCCGCTTACCCGTAGACAACCGCTCCATCGCGGTGTTCATGTCGCGCTCATTCTTCGCCAAAGCATTAGAGGCACGCACTGCACCTATATTTGTGTTGACTGTTCCAGCCATGTACCTACTCCTTTAGCCACCTTTGTTGTGCGTCGCTGAACATGAAGCCACGCCCTTCTTACGTTCTTCAGCAAAACTAATTTAACTAGTCTGCCCTAAAGTTTTCTCACCTTGAGCCGATCTTATGGCCAACGAAGGTAAACTGACTCCGATTTTTTTCACCCATTCATCGCATTTCGCGTTGGGATCGCAGTAAGATTACTCTTTGAGATCTTCTCTTCTGAATTAATGCAATAGGAATGCCAACTTTGGCGGCAATGTCGTTGCCATTTAATTTTAGTATATCAAACAATGACTTATAGCCTTTCTTAAAAGTATGAAATAGTCGGTGTTGGAAAAGCGGCATGCCCTTATCGCCACATTTTGCCGGATTGTCAGGTTTCCGGCATCCGCAACTATTCCAATAGAAATCGACGATTTTTTACGTTCAATAATCGAAAATAACAGTTGAAATAGATACTTACAGAAACAATCCCCAAAACGGACGGTATTCTCCTTCAAAGCTCATAACCCAAAAAGTTTTATCCAGAGGGCTCCTATCCAAAAGAGACCTTTCTCTTCAAAAAGGAGAATTCGATCTTGTGAAAATAAAAGGTTTTTATAGCGGTCCTACCGAAAGATTTCGACTACAGCGAAGCGTGGTTCTATAGCCAGATATCAGTTATAGAAACTCGTCAACTTAAGCTCAAAATTACGTCAGCCTATGAAATGTGCGATTCACCTAGCTTTTAAGCAGTGCTAACACTGACTGCGCGGACGCATTTGCCTGAGTCAGCATTGCGGTACTCGCCTGCTGCACAATCTGGGTCCTAGCTAGCTCCGTGGACTCTTTAGCGTAATCGGCGTCTTGAATTCTACCCCTAGTCGCTGCAGCATTTGAGGACATCTGCATAAGGTTATCCATCGTGTGCTCGAGACGGTTGATCGCAGCACCGTAGGTTGCTCGCTGCATGTTAATTCCGTCAAGTGCCTGCAGTAGGTTATCGAGTGCAGATTTCGCATTACCCGACGTAAGTATGTCGATCGATGGAGTAAACGGAGTAGACGCCACTTCCGGTCTACCATTTACACCCTGTACCGTAAGGGTTGGCGTTGGCGCACCATCGCTACCTGCGGAAGTACCCACACTGACAGTTCTTGGGTAATTCTGATTGATTTCGGTGGTACCTGCCCTCACATCCACTCTAGTAGGGTTAGTGCTCACGGATTGAGTGAATGTTACAATAGCATTTGGAGCTCCCGCGTTTATGTCACTGGCATTTCCGGGAACTCCAGAATATTTCGCGGTGAATACAAGATCCGAACCAACAGCGGCGACCGTGTATTTAAGGTTTGCATAACCACTTCCACCTTGGATAGCTGTGGCCATAGCGGCAACACTCGTAGTTGCAGTGGACGCAACTGTGACGGTGGTCGCGCCATCCCCTACAATAAGATTCTCAGCTGTTCCAGTGACAGGTGCAAACTTAAACTGGGCAGTTTGCGGGGCTACCCGACCAAACTCAACAGTTGGACGCGCAGAAGTCTGAACAAAGCCAGGCGCCTTGTACGTGAAAGCCATCTTATCTACGTTAGTACCGGACATATCTACCGTAAACGTGAGGTTATCATAATCTGGGAGCGCTTGGATTGCCTTGGCAAGCTTGGCAACGTTACCAGCGGTATCGCCATCAGCTCCTGGGTATACAAGATTACTAACATCATCAATTCTAAGGGTCGTCACGCCATCCGACACTGTGAATGCTTTACTGCCAGGAAGATCACCAGCGTGCTCTATCTCAAGCTCGGTAATGTCAACGACAAAGTCACCAACGACAGCACCGGAACCANTCATTTGGTTTAAGGTCACGGTTGGCGGGGATGCGACAGCACCCGCTTCTTTGTACTTTAACGACAATCCCTCTGGCGCTGCATTTGCAAAAGGTGTAGTTACGATTACATTACGGTCAACCTCGTTATGCGCCACAAGGGGATCCTGACCTGGTGCTCCGACGTTCTTCATAGTCAGTCTTAGTCCCGTAGATCCGCCGTTTGCAGTATCATCTGACTTACTCACCAACAGATCCATGTTTCCAAAACCGCTGGCGGCCTGAATTTTTGTAACGAGGGCTGCAACTGTATTGGTGTTCTTCATATCCGAAGCTGAGATGGTTATTGTACTCCCAGACCCATCGGTTATCTTAAATTCTTCACCAAAGCCGGCCACCTCGTCGTCGGTCATCGATGTGGTGTAAACTGCTGGACTACCGAATACATTGGAGCCTCCATTGTCGGAGACAGTGAACAACATATCAGAGTATCCTGGGGTGGCCTGTATTTTGGCTATGAGGGACGCTCTATCTGTAACGCTTCTCGCATCGACAGTCATAGTGTTTGTCCCGTCACCCAACACAAGGTTTCCAAGCGACGCCAAAGCATCGTTGTTCGTCATAGCTGAAGTGTACACAGCAGAGACCGGCTTAATTTCACGTTGTGTAGGTGTCTCTAATAGATCAGTCGGACCGATATTGTTTGGAGTTGTCGCGCCATTTCGGTAAACTCCCCTACCGGCTGAGGTCCAATCGCCAAAAGTAATTTCCATCGACTGCTCTGCATTTGCTCCAATATGGAATGTAGAGGTTCCTCCTTTCCCAATATCGCCTGTCATTAATGGCGATCCGTTCCACTCTGTTTGAGTGGCTATGATCTCCAGTTGCTCTTGAAGACCTGCAAATTCTGCGTTCAGAGCCTTTCTATCAGTCTCTGTATATGTATCGCTTATGGCCTGTACCGCCAGTACCCGCATCCGCTGAATGATATTGCCCAGTTCTATGGACGCTCCATCCGCAGTCTGAATCATTGAAACCGCGTCGTTAGCATTTCTCACTGCTTGGTCTAACCCTTGCATCTGCGCAGTCATGCGCGTTGCAATCGCAAGTCCAGCAGCATCATCACCAGCCGAGTTGATTCTCAACCCAGTAGACAATCGCGTCATGGCCTGACTCATATCTCGGTCATTTCTCGCGAGCGTCTGGTGTGCTATCAGCGCGCTAATGTTCGTATTAATTACGGTCATCTTCACTTTCCTCTAATTTGGCTGCTCAACCTAACGTATCTATCACAACTTACAGCCACTAATTTCGCATTAAATTCTAAAGTTTCCTTATCAACTACCGATCCTATTTACTGTCAGTGGTAGCATCAACTGTCTCCCCAGACTTAATGCTATCGCTTACTTGTCTCAAGCCGGCTTGGGGCTCTCTTAGATACATGACTTTCAGACCATCAAGGTGCTGAAAGCGAAGCCGATTAACAAATAAAACGCTCTCTACTGCTACGATGCAAATGGAATGCCAACTTTCAATCGTTGCCGGCGGCAACATCTATTTGACTGTAAAATCAAGCCTTTAGCTCGGTTGTTACAATCTAAAAATAAGTGGTGCCGGAAAAGTGGCAGACGTTTTCCGCTACAGATTGCCGGATTGTCAGGTTTTCGGCAGCGTCTGTAAAAAGTTTGCCATTTACAGACTGTTTCTTAAAAACCGCTTTGAAAGAAATCGGTAACTATCAGTTATTATGAGAATTTTAATTTAAACCCTAAAGTGCACTCTTTAATTGGAAAATATATCTGACAAACATCATCAAATAATTCCCCTTCAAGGATCTCGAGGTTGGCAGCGGTTTATAGGACAAGCTCTTCGGCTATTACCTACACCACATCCCCCTGTGTCAGAATCTTTTAGCCTTACCACAGCCCATTTAATGACCTCATCCACAGAAAATCTGAGATTTATTACTTTACTTTTGACTGAGTCATTCAACTATATATCAGCAATTCTAAAGTCGGCATAATTTTTCTCCATATGCTCGATTTCTAAATCCTTAACCTTTTTACTGGCAATGTTAATATTATTCCGATTGTTCAGAGTGTCATAAACACCTGTATCCGCCGGCTTGCCAGAAACTAATTGCATAGATGTGGTAACATGGTCTGTCGAGAGGCTCACGGCCACGATTGTATGGAAATTGAGACTTTTGTTGTTAGCGTCTATCCGTACCATAATATGCCTACTCATGAAATTTCTACCTTGAACTACATTGGGTGCCTAAACAGCAATGGTCCAATAGAGCTAGCTACAGTTGCGAGATTGGCGACAAAAAACGCATACTTCAATCATTCATCATTTCTTACGAACATAACAATGTCGCTCCTGTGACAACAATTGCTCTTTAACGTTATACTACACCATATTAAATTCTCAGCTACGCACTTCCACTAATGAAATAATGCTTGTCCATGATCATCGTTAAATCGTTTATCAATATAACTGAGGCTCTTATAAACCTTATCGGCCGGGTGATTTCGTGGCTGTTACCCGTCATGGCTCTCTTAGTACTAGCCATTGTTGTAATGCGCTATAGTTTTTCAATTGGATCCATTGCAATTCAAGAACTGGTCGAATATCTGCATGCCACGATTTTTATGTTGGGCATCAGCTATACCCTGAAACACGATGCACATGTAAGGGTAGACATTTTTTACCGATCACTTGAGCCATATAACAAATCGTTAATTAATCTTTTTGGTACAATATTTTTTTTAGTACCGCTTTGCTCCGTGATCATCTACACCAGCTGGAACTATGTTTTTGCAAGCTGGTGGATCTTGGAGCGCTCAGAAGAACATAGCGGGATCGCTTTCGTGTACGGTCTAAAGTCGCTCCTCCTTGTCATGCCGATTTTGCTATCTTTGCAAGGACTAGTGCTCGCCTATCGTGAAATAGCAAACATAAGCGAAAACGTAGGAGACCATCCAAGTGACCCAGTAAAAGATAAAGATGGGTGAGCTCTTCCCGCTATTACTTTTTATACTGACCTGCGGCTTTTTGCTTCTGGGATATCCCGTTGCACTAACCCTTGCGGGTAGTGCCCTTATCGTGGCAACAATTGGTATGCTTACCGGAGATTTTGATAGCGCCTATCTTATGGCCCTCCCAAACCGCCTGTTCGGTATCATGGAGAATAGCTCATTAATTGCAGTGCCCTTGTTTGTGTTGATGGGCGTGATGCTCGAGAAGTCAAAAATCGCAGAAGCTCTTCTTGAAAGCATGGCACAGCTCTTCATCCGTTTCCAGAACGGACTTGGACTGTCGGTGGTAATTGTCGGCGCACTTTTAGCGGCAAGTACGGGTATTGTCGGCGCGACTGTCGTCACAATGGGTCTGATGTCCCTACCGACTCTACTCAAACGTGGTTACTCTGCCTCACAAGCCACAGGAATGATCTGCGCTACTGGAACTCTCGGCCAAATCATCCCACCATCGATTGCCCTCGTATTGCTGGGAGATACTCTTTCCAGCGCTTATCAGCATGCCCAACTTACACAGGGTATTTTTTCACCCAAGACCATTTCGGTGGGTGACCTGTTTGTAGGCTCAATGATTCCCGGCATAATGTTAGTACTGCTCTACTGTGCATATCTGATAATGTTTTCAAATCCACTCCCTGTCGGGAGGGAGAATTCGAAAATATTCTCAAACACCAGCCTTTGGTCTTCACTAAAGCACCTAATCCCTCCAATCTTTTTAATTCTGATAGTGCTTGGCTCCATACTCGCAGGAGCTGCAACCCCCACAGAAGCTGCGGGTGTGGGTGCATGTGGTGCAATGCTACTTGCCATATTTAAAGGAAAGATGAATCGGGACACTTTTAAATCAGTCATCGAATCCACAACCAAAATTACGTCAATGGTTTTCCTCATACTAGTTGGTGCAACGGTATTCTCATTGGTGTTTAGAGGATTTGGTGGGGAAGAGCTAGTCCATGCCTTTCTAACCGACCTACCCGGGGGAGTGGCCAGTGCTGTCCTCCTCGTGATGGTAGTGATCTTTCTTCTTGGCTTCATATTGGACTTTATTGAAATTACGTTTGTGGTAGTACCCATAGTCGCACCCGTTTTACTAACAATGGGAATCGACCCTATATGGCTAGGCGTAATGATCGCATTAAATCTTCAAACATCATTCCTAACCCCACCATTTGGCTTTGCACTTTTTTATTTACGTGGCGTTGCGCCTAACAGCATTGACACCAAAGACATCTACCGAGGAGTCGTCCCATTTATTGGTTTGCAAATTTTTTTAATGCTCCTGCTCGTGGTTTTCCCGCAACTCGCCGTATGGTTGCCATCATTTGTGTATGGATAGGAGAGAGGGATTCCAAAAGTAAATCGGACGCAGGACAATGCTAATTATGATAAGAAAGCCAAACAACTGCCCGATCTGCGGAGATGTTAGTTGTTATCGTAAGCTTTAGATAATGACTCGAGCTGACCTTCCAGATATTCCTTGGTGCCGTTCATGGACTCCATCATGGATTCCATTGCGGAGAACTGAGCAAGATAGCGTTCATAAACAGCCTCGTATCGAGTCTCCAACGCCGCCAACTCATCTGCATAATCCTCTTTCGCTGATTCGGCATTGGCATTACGCGTCATTAATACCCCGTCATTATCTGTCAGCCCCTCCAACACTGTCGCAATGTTCTGCGCTAACCCTTTATTATCTGTGCTGTATAGACTTTGATTCGTGGTATTAGCAGTTAACATTGTTACTATGTTATCGAAGTTTGAGGTGACCGCTTTGTCGTACTTATCCTCATCAAAAGTAAGATTTCCGTTTTTATCCATCGAGACACCAATATCCCTAAGGCCTTTAGTGCTAGAGGAGTAAAGAGGATCACTCGAGCCGTCAGCATTATCAGCATCGGCAAGAAGAGCATCACGCAGTTGGCTTTGGATATATCGGACGGTAGCTGAATCTCGCCTCAATGCACCCATCATCTCATTGTCTTCGTCCGTTGAGCTAGACTGTAACTCTGCCATAAGAGTATTGAAGTCGTTATAGTCAGAAACTAGAGTCTGCACTTTTGTCTTCAGACTGCTTGTATCGGAAGCGATGCTTAGCCTAACGGGACTAGATGTGCTATCCGTCTCGGTGACCTGATTTATCGATAAAACTGCACCCGGAACCAAGTCATTTATGGTATTTGTTGCTCGAGTTATAGTAAGTCCGTTGAATGTTATCTCTGAATCGCTTGCACTTTGCATAGTGTTCTCGGTAACACCTGCAACAAGCTCAGTAACGGAGACCGCCGAACCATCCAATGTCGAAGTGGGTACCGTTGTTACCGCTCCTTTAGCCGCAGCGGTAAACTTGAATCCATTGACAGTCGGACTAGTCGCGCTGTAGGCAGAAGCAGCGTACTCGGTAATTCCAGCAGCAGCGAGTGAGTTACTAATAGCGGTCAAAAGAGCCGAATCATCATGACCCGTATACAGTGCCTGATCTGCCGTAGACGCGTTACTGTCGTGATCTCCGTGCAACTGGACTGTCGCAGTCTTACTCCCCACAGTGAAGGTAAAAGTATCCGAGGACTGGGCACCCGTTATGTCGCTCCCTGAGAGAGGAACAACATACTGGGCAGCAGTGCCGGTATCGCTAAACCCTAAATCTGGCGTTGCTCCTCCATTAATAGAGCTTGTTGTGACGGAGAACGCGTTAGCCGCCCCGCTCGTGCCAGAAAGGATGATTCGGTAATTTGTACCAGCCGTTCCAGTATCAACGAGATTTGCCGTTACACCATAGTCACCCGCATTTATTGCATTAACCACGCCCTGTGGAGTTGCAGTGCTAATAGCGATAGTTTGCGGAGTCGAATCCACACCATTTACACCAGTGGATAGAACAAGATTAAATGCAGCACCACCGTTTATCTGAGCCGTCTTTGAGGAGTACTCATCTGACTTAGTTTGCTGTCCATTGGCCAAAGTCTTTACATTAACGTCATAAGACCCAACCTGAGCGGTACCGTCCAAAGACGAGAAGCTCGCCGCAGTCGCATTCGTTGAAGCTGAGGTGTTGGTTGCCATCTCATTAGCATCATTTAGACCTTCAAAGGATTGCTTAAGAACGGCTAACTGATAGCTTACGAGTCCGTAAGCAGAAATTTGCGCATCAGTCGCAGCGATATTTTCATTAATCTTTTCCTGCTTGGGTAACTTTTCTACATCAGTTAGGTCACGAGACATTTTAAAAATATCGATGCCAGATCCCGCACCCAAAGTAGTAAGAATTTGCTGGGCAGCAGTCGACGAGGAGGAACTTGAATTGGTGGCATCTGTTGACATAGTTAGTATCTGCTCTATTGCCTAACTTTTAAGCACTAAATTTCCCATTGTTGATGTTTAACGAATATAATCAAACAAACTCATCTGCGTTATCTTTGCAAAGCTGGCCTGACCAGCTTCAAGGGACAACATTTCCGCCGTAAGTTCCGAAACAGCTTTNGCNTAATCGAGGTCCTCNGCATCAGANAGCATNCCNGCNAATCTGATCTTAGTNTCAGAAAGTATNTCGAACTGAGCCNCNACCTCATTNATNCGACCACCNACACTNGCAAGNGACANTGANAGGTTATCNGTCATNTGAGAAACCTCNTTCAANGCNCTCCTTGANCCATCNCCATCGTTANTGAGNANNGCATCNCTNAAATCTTCNACNACNGTNAANAANCCNATNCGNGTTGGNGCCTGNCCNTCATTNTCACGNAGCACNGGNGTAAANACNTCNTTACCGGGCCTGTTTACNGACATACGNCGNTGATCNGAGACATTGACCTCCATNACNTTNTTNTCNCCCTGNTATGTNACAGCACCNGANGAATCNGCCTGATATGGNGCNGTNCGCATTTTTGAGCCNGANAACACNTANTTACCNGTGCTATCCTGCATATTTGTGAGAGCCATNAGCTCTCCNCTCAAAGAATNNACCTCTATNGCTANNATCTCNCGATCTGCNGCTGTTGNNGANTCACTACTCGCTTGAACCGCNAGAACCCTNACNCGTTGCATNACATTATCNATNGANCGCAANGCCGCATCNTCTGTGGCAAGCCGGTCNTTNATNGTATTTAACGTTTTNTCATAGGCATCTTGACGNCCNGCNGCNGTCCTGATCCNNTGNATAGTNCCTGCTTTTTCAGCATCATCACTGGGNTTTAAGATCTGNTTACCNGACGANAGNTTAGCTTGCATCTCGGTNACTTTNGACTTTTGCGCNCTCATCTGNTCNGCGCCNCGATCAAACAATTGTCCTGTAGAAATCTGCATTACAAGGGTCCCCTTATCTTAGCCCTAGTATTGAATCAAACAGTTTTGACGCAACTTGGATCACCTGCGCCGATGCCTGATAGGCTTGCTGAAAACGTATCAGGTCCGCAGCCTCCGAGTCTAGGCTAACGCCGGAAACAGCATCTTTAGTTTCTACCGCCTGATCGTATACAACCTGCAATGCCTCTTGCGAAATCCTGCTCAAAGTGGCTTTGTTACCAACCGTACTTACCGTGTCAATATATGCATCACTTATTGACTGATAACCGTCTACCACGGGCTTATTTTGTAGCTCAACCATAAGTAAAATATTGCTATTGTTTCCAACGCCATCGATATTCTCTTCAATGGTAAATGTATCACCTCTCACCGGAGCTGCATCCAAAGATAGAGTAAAGTTTTGATACTTTATCGGCTCTCCTGGCTCAAAAGTGCGGGTCGCTACAACTGTCTCTGACCGAGTGTCGGTGATTATGTACTGGTCATCAGACGTAAAGGCTACGACGAAGGGCGCGTCTTTCTGTAACTCATTTTCCGAGCTCATTTCAGTTTCTGTATAACCGGCAGAAATGGAAGCAACTCCCGAGCCAGTGACAAATACTGCCAGATCCTCTCCGACTGCTTCGTCTACATAAAGACCTGTCCTAAGCCCAAGCTCAACCAAATCGGATGGTGCCCCATTCGCGCCAAAAGTAAACCTGACCTTGTCATCACTATTCAAATTAAGCGTGCCAGTATAAACTTTGTTTTTTTGCCCAAGCGTGTTAGTCGAGGATGACGCGACCGGATTACCCAGCTCTATATTTTCTCCCTCAAAACCAACCGCATTGGTAATACTGATACTACCGTTTGTATAAGCAGTTGCAACTACATTCGTAGTGGCTGACTGAGCGTTAATTAAGTCAGCTAAACCCTCGGCACTTGGATTGGCCTGATAGTTGCCAGTAATCGTTGTACCATTTATCGATATCTGTTGCGCGAAGTTAAGTTCTGCCTTACTCGCGTTAATTACGTTTCGAGCAACCGCCGTAACACCGATGCTCGTGAAGGTCTTATTACGATTGCCAAGCGCGTTCAAGTCGGAACTTAAATCCGGGTTACCCAGTGTTATTGGTTGACCCTCAAAACCTGGGGCATTTGTGAGCTTTATACCTCCGCCTGGTGTTTCAGACGCTGTAACTTTAGTCGCGGCTGACTGAGCGTTGATCAGGGTAACTAGGTCACTCGCTGTGGAAGGCGCATTTGCACCGTGACTAATCTCTTTCCCATTGATTGATACTAACAGCTGCAAATTAAGATCTGCGGATGGGGCAATAACTTCTGTAGGGGCAATAGTTCCGTTTGTGGTAGCAACCGAACTATTGATCCAATTGGCCATAGCAGCTGCAGAGGTCTTAGCTCCGGCATTAAGCGTCAACGCTCCCAAAGAGTGGCCATTCAAAATTAACGAGTTGGCACTGACCACGTCTATGCTTGCATTTGAGGTATTCTCGGCAAAGGAAATTCTATCTGTATATGCGCTCGCCGGAATTAAGGTCGTGACCTTAATAAGGCCTGTACCCTCGGCATCGTTCTCAAAACTTTCTTTTTCACTACTCTCAGCTAAGAACCCATAGGTCATATTCATGCCGAGATAAGAGCCATTACCCTCGCCATTGAGGTAAGCACTGCTGTACTGACTATTCGAGCGGAAGCCTTGGTCAAGGGACGTCATCCCTGCTCGGGTATCTTCATCAATCTGATGTCCAAGCACGTGGACGCCCTCGCTTGTGATCACCTGTAACTGCATGTTGCTTTCTTGCTGAATATCTAGCATTAAAGCCACGTCACTGACACCCCGCGGTATTATATATGCAGGTTGGATACTATTACCGGTGACATTGCTGTCAGATACTGCATTGGGATTATTAACAAGAGCGCGAACACTCTTGCCAAACTGAAACCCTTCAAACTCGAGGTCTTGACTAAAGCTCACACTTCCCTTTGCATCACCAATGTTAGTATTGCTTGGCACCACCCGCATAAGCGCAGACGCAGCCACAGTCATCGGATCTGAAAGTCCTAATTGCATCCCAGCCGCTGGTCGAGACTTTGGGTTGATAAAAAACGTATCTCCGTTATTTAATTGACCATCGAAAGTTATATCCATTCCAGCATGGTGAAGTACCGAAAGACCAGGTTCCGAAAATGTCACTACACCAGTTGAATCATCTTTTATCCGCCAAACTTTATCAGTTGCCATGTACTGGATTTCAAATGGAGAGTAATTAAACGCATTGGGATCTGTTACCTCAATTTCGACATCGACATCTCCTCCAATTGTGGGAGCGGATACTTCAAATACCGTATCGATTACAAAAAGCTTCTTACCACGGTTACCCTCAGCATCTAGGCCCGCTTCATGAATTTTATTAACTTCTTGCACAAAAATTTGAGCCAGACGGTCAAAGCTCTCTATCGCAGGCGTCAAAGTCTGACTCCGAAGGTTCATCAAGCCTCCGAGAGCGCCGCTACTTATGGTACTCGTCGGCTCCGAATCCCCATAGGGGTTTGCTATAAGATCTACTTTCGCAGGATTACTTTCAGAAAATTCAGCAGCTAGCAAGGTGGCTTTCCCATCACTCACCAACTGTGTGCCTCCACTACTTCCAAGGTTAATCATAACCTGTCCGTTTGTTTGCTCGGTTACGTGTATTCGCGTGACAGCCGACATATCACGTAAGAGGGCATCCCTTGTATCAAGAAGCCCTGGCGGCTGTTTCGCAGCATAGCTTTTTCTAGCTAGCTGTTTATTGACTAGAACCATTTGCTCGGTCAGGCTGTTCATTATCGCGACTTTTTGGTTCACCTCCGCCCGAGTCTCTGCCTCAATGTCGGCAAGACCCCCAGACACCTCCCTAAAGCGTGCCGCAAGAATATCACCATCCCTCAGAAAAACTCCACGTTGGGTGGTAGACGCGGGGTCAGTACTTAGAGCACTTGCACTTGCAAAGAATTGATCTAGCGCTCCCGTGAGACCGGCAGTATCGGAACCCATAAGATCAATAATGCGATTCGCATAATTTACCTGCGGCTGCTGTGTCTCAAGGTCACTGTTGCTATTGCGAAGACTACTCTCTGTGTATTCATCGTATGCCCTTACCACCCCCTCCAAACGCGCACCAGTGCCGAGAAAGATGTTTCCTCTTTCTACCGGAGCGGATTCTGAAACATCTGTAACCTGTCGCGAGTAGCCCTCAGTGTTGAGATTAGCAATGTTATTGCTCACCGTGGTAAGCGAGTGTCTATACAATTGAATCGCGTTAGCACCTATCGAAAACATATCACTCACGACAAACTCTCCTGCAATAGGTTACGAACCAATGTGCTAGTACGAGGAACACCCATCACCGATAATCTCCAGGCTTCAGGGTCATCATTTTAGTATCTGATTTTATCGATGTTGATGTACGTTTTTCTTCATCTCTGATCGGAAATGATGCGGACTGGTTGTATGTATCGATAGCCTTTACCTTTCCACTCTGCCTTTGAATCGTGTCCGTCAGCCACTGCGCCACGCCTAATGAACCCCGCTGAGACATTACCTGAGAAAGTTCCTGGTGATACATTTCCTCAAAGGTATCTTGCGCAGAGGATCCCATAAGGTCACTCTTAAATGGCTCATTCGCTTCTCGCATAGATTTAAGCATCATCTGAACGAACAACGCCTCAAATTTCTGTCCTACCTCTTCTATTGCAGTCTCGTCATCATTTTGCACACGCGCCTTCAGTTCAGATAATCCCGAAAAATCGTGATAGCTTTGTGACGACAATTTTAAATCAAACGAATTTTCCATTTAAATTATCACCAACTCGGCTCTCAAACTACCTGACGTTTTCAACGCTTCCAAAATAGCAATTATGGAAGAGGGTGAAGCACCAGTTTGGTTGATAGCATCCACAATCTCTCTTAAATCTACTCCTGGCTGAAAGACCACCATCTTATTTGTCCCTTCCTCGAACCGAATCTCCGCATTCTGATTCAAAGCCGTATTGCCTCCGGCAAGTGCCCCCGGCTGACTCACTTCATTCGTTGCGGAAATGCTAACCGATATAGTGCCATGCGTAACAGCTGCAGCTGTAACCCTGACACTACGATTTATTACCGCCGTTCCCGTGCGGGAGTTAATAACTACGCGGGCAGGGGGTTCCCCTGGTGTAACCTCAAGGTTCTCTATCATACTCATAAAGCCCACTCGCTGACCGCGGTCGCGAGGAGCCAAAATTGCGATTGAAACCCCATCAATAGGACTGGCAACGCCGCTACCAAAATTCTCGTTGATCGCAGCGGAAATCGCATTGGACGTGGAGAAGTCTGACTCCCTAATGTTTAAAACAATATGGTCAGAATCTTCAAAAGGATTAGGTACCATTCGCTCCACCAAGGCACCATTCGGAATCCTCGCCGAGGTCGGGACTCCGATCTGCACGCTGGCTCCAGCGGCATCAGCTGTCAAGCCCGTCACAGTGAGAGGACCTTGTGCTAAGGCATAGGTCTCACCGTCAACACCACGCAGCTCTGTAAGGATGAGAGTTCCTCCACGGAGCGAAGCTGCAACCCCTATCGCGGAAACATTTACATCTACGCGCTGACCTGGCTTTGCAAACGGAGGCAATTCTGATGTGACCATCACGGCTGCAACATTCTCTACCTTGAGTTCCTTATTGGCATTTGCGGCGGCCAATGTCTGCAACTGCTCACCAAGATCAAAATCACTAATGGGACCATCAACACTCACCCCTAACCCCGACAATGTCGTCCGTAATTGCTGTGCGGTAATCAATAGGTCCTTTCCGTCACCGGTGCCAGAAAGACCTGCTACAAGACCAAAGCCAAGTAACTGGTTTGGGCGTACTCCCGCAACGTCCGTAAGGTCCTTAATACGGTCAGCAGAAACATAACCTTGCGGGAGCAGAAAAGAAAAAATTATTAAACTGAGAAACCGCATTATCTACTACTCCAAAAATTTAAAATGGCCATAAGTTATATAATAATTCCGTTCCCCAAGGAGTCTTCGTCGACGAGGCCAACTCGCCGGAACCTCTATAGGAAATTTGAGCGTTAGCAATGCGGTTTGAGAGCACCGTATTGTCGGGTTGTATATCGGCCGGACGGATGATCCCTTTGATCCTTATAAATTCGCTTCCTTCTGTAAGGGCCAGTTGTTTTTCACCAACTATCATGAGGTTACCGTTGGTAAACACTTCCACTACCATCGCAGAGATCGATCCAGTAAGGCGGGCCGCTTGTCCCGCAATCCCCGATCCGTCGCTAGTAATCGCACCTCCTGCAGGTCCAATGTTTGTTGATAAGGAAGGTCCAATACCAAGCTTGCCAGCAACATTATTTACTAGAGCTTGGTTCATCACGGTGTTTTCAGACTCCCGGCTGGTTTTAACCTCATTACTTCTCGAAGCTTGAGTTGACTCATCGAGAAGTACGGTCAAGATATCACCAACCTTTAACTTCGAGGGTTGGTAGCTTCGTAGATCTCCAAAAAGACCGCGACCGCTGCTATATATCCCTCCCGTTACTTGCTCTTTTTTGAGCTCAGGAATTGGCATGATAGGTGCAAAATCAGCCGAGGGCATAAGCGCAGGCTTACTCGCACAGCCTCCAATCATTAGAGCACTCACGAAGATCAACCCGAATTTAATTAAACTCATTAATTTAACCCTAAAGATTATTATTTAAGAATCGTAACATTCCATCAGCAGCAGAAATTGCCTTCGAATTAACCTCATAAGCACGTTGCGTCTCAATCATATTCACCATTTCTTCAACAACATTTACATTGGAGGCTTCCAAAGTACCTTGCATGAGCATCCCAGCCCCATCAGCTCCGGGAATGCCAACGATTGGAGCTCCACTTGCCGTAGTCTCACGCAAAAGATTACGTCCCATGGGCGAAAGTCCGGAATTATTAATAAATCTATTGAGCTGGATTTGGCCGACCTGAGTTGCACCACCACCATTAGCCAACTCCGCTGTGACCGTTCCATCACGCCCTACGGTAATGCCCACCGCGTTCTGTGGCAGCGTAATGGCGGGTGTCAAAACCTCACCGCCTGCTGTTACTAGCTGTCCCTGAGCAGATATCTTGAAAGAGCCATCTCGCGTGTAAGCAAGCGTGCCATCAGCCTGTTGAATGGAAAAATATCCGTCTCCCGAAATTGAGACGTCCATCGCATTTTCAGTAGTTATTATATTACCCTGTTCATGGAGTTTTTCTGTTGCCACTACACGTGTTCCAGTTCCCAACATCAAACCTGTAGGAGTTTCTGATTGAGCATCAGCCATACCACCTGCCGGAGCAACATTTTGGTATAAAAGGTCCTCGAACACTGCTCTGTCCTTTTTGAATCCGGTCGTATTAACATTGGCTAAATTATTTGAAATGACAGACATACGCGTTTGTTGCGCTTGTAATCCTGTCTTTGCTATCCAAAGTGAAGCATCCACTAAAGTTCTCCTTTTCCTCTGTAAACTAACTAATCAATCTCTGCACTATCNACATTAAAGTTTTCATCATAACTGTCGATTTTCCCACGTAAGAATGGAAAAAAATTAATTTCTAACCTTGCAATGCAATAACGATGCCAAATGGCCTGCCCATGCCACTTTGCAGGCCACCATTGCCGGCATGCCGCATCTAACACGAATCCAAAATTTAAAAAAAAAGAAAATCGGGAGCATTGCCACTTATTTGGCAGCTAATTGCCACTGTCGGTTGCCGCTATGTCAGTATTGCGTCACCTCGAGGGCGTTATCTTTTTTGAAGAGGTAAAANTAATATGAGGGTTTATGTATGACCATAAGATTTGGAACTTGAGCCTATAACGCAAAGAAGTGCTATTTGTTAACCTGAATTCTTCATCAAGGATGATCCAGACTTATCTATATTCTGAATTTCTTTGATCATCTTAATCTGTAACTCAAACTGACGTGTAAAATCCATAAGTCTGACCATTGTATCTATGACACTCACATTACTTCCCTCGAGCGCACCACCGCGCACTGATGCAGGCAAGGGGCCTGAGTCAAAATCCTCCCCCTTCTGATCTGGATCTGCCGGTGTAAACAACCCGTCTTCTCGTCTGACGAGCGTCGTTTCGCTGGCGTCACGCAACATCAGTTGACCCACTTCTTCTGCTGGAATGTTAGGCTCAGTTGGCGAAGTAGCAAATATTCTTCCATCAGGCGCTACAGACAACAGCTTACCTTCCGGAGCAGTAATAGTTCCACCTTCCCCGAGCACAACTTGTCCAGCCATGTTCTCTATTAGCCCACTGCCGTTAATTCTGAGGTCTCCACGTCGAGTAAATCCTATGGTCCCGTCTACAGCCTGAATACCGAGAACAGTGGAGTCGTTCATGGCAACATCAAGACCACGCCCTGTTTCTATAATATATCCAGGTTTTAATTTGACGACGTCCTGCATTACTAACGCGGGTACGAATCTTGGGGACCCAATTCCCTCAACCTTTATTGCAGAGGTTGCTGCCTCAAAGCTCTCTTTAAAACCGATTGTAGTAGCATTCGACATCGAGTTTGTTATGGACGCACGGACCTTGGCTTGCTCCATGACCGATGCAAGTGCTACAAATGCCGCCTTATCCAATAGTACGTTCTCCTAGTTACTAACACAGCCCAATACACATCCCAAAATCTAGCCGCGGATGTTAATGATAGTTTGTGTTAACGATGAACTCGTCTCAATTGCCTTAGCATTCGCCTGAAAATTCCTCTGAGCGGTAATCAAATCTACCAACTCAGACGTTAAATCAACGTTCGATCTTTCCCTAGCACCAGCACGAATTGTACCGTACCCTGCCGCTCCTGGCTCATTGAGTATCGCATCTCCCGACTTAGAGGACTGTGAGAAGGTGGTATCACCAATCTGGCGAAGACCCTTTGGAGTAGCAAAGTTTGCAATCAAAATCTTACCTAAAGACTTTTGAGATCCGTTAGAATAACTTGCCTCAACCAGTCCGTTGTCTCCAATACTTACACCTACAAGGTCGCCCTCTGGCCGCCCGTTCTGCGTCTGACTCAATACCGAGAAAGGACTGTTGAACTGGGTACTCCGCTGATAGTCTAGGTCAACAGTACCCCCAATCACGTCCGCACTCTTGAGAGTGATCATCGAGTTCGGGGACGTAATCGTACCTGCGGTACTAAACGTTAACTCACCACGATCAAGAAAAATTGGTGTCCAGTAAGGGACATTATTTTCTTCGAACTCGCCGCCATCAGTCGTTTCGATCCACTCTCCCTCTGCGTTTTGCTTGACATAAAGTGTGCTGGTGCCTGACATATCAGGCTCTAGTTCAATGAACGAAGAGGATGAACCAAAACCAGGATCTACGCCCTGAAATCCAAAGTCCGAATGTCCCGCAATCTGAATGAAAGAATCGGAGGAAGCTGTGGAGCCAGTTATTGTAATTGCGCCCGTTGCCTCACTGTAACTCACATTGATACCTGATACAGACCGGCCCAAGGAATCAGCCATTAAGTTTATTTGCTCTTCCATATGAGTTGTAAAGAGCCCGATTGAGTAAGAACCCTTGTCAAGCTGAATCTGCTTTGAAATTCCGTCAATAATTACGGTTAAACTTCGGTTATCATCGTTGACGGGGAATGCCTTCCGAGCGTCTACACCCATAACATTTCCTGTGACGCTCGCGGGCTGCGATACAATACCCCGCTCAGCTGGTTTATTCTCGATAAGGGAAACATTTGGTGCAACGACAAGATCTCCTGTATCGAAGCCAAACAGTGAGACGTTTAGAGCTGCCTTATCAATGTCTTCCCTAAGATTTGAATTGGGATATAAGTCTGTTATCGATATGCTGGAAGTATCTCCAGTCGTCCCAGAAGAAAAGACAAAGTTATTGTCGGCATATGCCACATTGATGCCAAAGCGCTGATCTTTAACGGGTATGGTTAAGGAAGCCTTCGGAGGCGCTACACTGATAAAAGTATCGGCAAGGTCTGTATCTACGATTGACGCCGTAGTACCACCTGAAGTACCAGTAGGATCATATGTAGCCTGAACGGTACCACCGCCTGCACCAAACAGAGGGTTTATTGCGGTTGCGTCAGCCGGGTCATAACCCGAGGCAGCGTCTGTATTAACAGCACCTACCGCAGAAAAGTTAATCTGACCAACATCATCCCGTGTTTGCTGGATTCTCCATCCAACTCTTGCGTAATCCCAAGAAACAGTTACATCCTCAAAACCTGTTGTCTGAGCCAGCTTTTGATTGAATGCCACTGCAAGATTTTCCGGCTGGATGAAGTTACTGTTAACGCCTTCATCATCTGCAGGCATCAAAGCATCATTCATCTGAGAGTTCACAACAACCGTCTGTGCGACGACATTACTACCATCCGCTGCAACATACGCTTCTTGATCAAGAGTAAAAATAGGCTTGGTCGCGACGGGTAATCCCGGAGTCGCTGGATTCTCTGGATCCACTTCATTGTTGCCATAAAACATGGTTAAAGCATCAACTCCATTATCGGTGAGAGAAAACTGTAAGTCAGCTAGAGACGTACCCGCTACAACAGCGGCTGTACCAGAATTAGCTGCATTGCCGGTCAACGCCGCAAAAATATTAGCTCGTGTTGCCCCTGCGTCATAGGTCACCTGCACTGTGTTAACGCCGTCATTCAAACTAAAAGTACCTCCAGTTGCAGACAAATCAGCATCTGCAAGGGGTATAGTCCCTGTGCGCATGTAATCTTGGATGATGTCAGTGGTATCTAGTATAAACTGTCCGTCAAGGTCACCGTCATTTGTGTACCGAGTAATCTGAAGCTTCTGAGAAGCTTCCTTCGTATAATCGAAACGTCCTGAATCTCCAAATCGAGAATTCAAAACATTTTCAAGCTCCTGAGCGATCTGTGTGCCTGATCTTGGAACCGAACTTCCTGCGAGGTGCTCTAAGCCAACTTTGACATCGGCAGAACCATCAATCGACATTGCGAACAGGTCCTTCAACTCCTCCCTAGAATATCCTGAAAAATCAAAACCATCGCTCCCGTTCGTCAAGTTTAAAGCATCAATGTTTGCGGTGCCGCCCATATCAGAGAGCTCAATGCTCGCTGCACTGGATGGAATAGGCTCTGCCAATGTGTCAAATGAATACTTCTTATAAAGCGTTCCTTGCGTAATTAGATACTTGTCACTTTCTGTACTTGTTCGCTGTAACTCTTGAAGCTCAGACTGCGACTTAATTTCGCCATACTTGTTAATGTACATAGGATCGCCAGCATTTTCAGCTTTCTGAATCAATGCGGTGTCGATTGGTTGAGCCACACCGTTGTCATCAGTTATGTATACGTGCGTCTGATACTTGTTAAACGGATCATCAGCAGTCGCAGTTTGTGTTTTAACATAGTAAATCGTCGCGAGATTGGCAGATCCTGAAGTTCCGTATACTGTTAACGATGTCGTCTTATGGTATGTATCGGGATTCGAGGGATTAAACGCCTCTGTAATCGGTGTAACCTGCGCAGGGAGATTTAAACCCAACTCGATCTCAGTGGTAGGCTGGAATTCTGCCACCGTCTTACGCGGAATAGTCATTGCACTTGGGTCTTGAGAAAAGTCCGCCTTATTTGTCGAATCTACTGGTAAAGACTGCAGCGCCTGACCAGAGCTATTTACCATTTGATTCTGTTCATTGAGCATGAAAGCCCCGTTCCTAGTGTATACCTTCGTTCCATCAGAGGATTCTAGGGCGAAAAAACCATCGCCCGCAATCGCTAAATCGAGCGCGTTTGCCGAGTTTTCAATATTACCTTGACTGAATTCCTGACTTACCTCTTTAAGAGATACACCACGTCCAATAACCGAACTAGATTTCTCCAGTGGGGAGGTGGCAAAAATATCGCCAAAGTCCGCTTCAGAGCGCTTAAACCCTCCTGTTCCCGAGTTGGCTATGTTGTTAGACGTAACCGACAGCTGGGTAGTTGCAGCGTTCAACCCCGTTAATGAAGTATAAAATGACATTCCTCAGTCTCCTATTTACTTAACCTTATCCAAATCACATGCTGATACGCTTAATGTCAGACATCGACACAAGCGACCCATTACCAATTTCAAGCGCCATTTCTTGTAAAGCAGGATTCCAATTTATGCTCCTGACTTTCGCCAAAGTCGTAACCGGTACAGACTCTAACTTACCATTCCTCGTTACGCTTGCCGCCATGACGTAATCTCCACTTGGAGCTACCTGACCTTGGAGGTTCAGACCGTTCCAGTTAAGATCAACGCGGCCAGGTAACCGATTTCCTGTGGTTTCGCGAAACACAAGCTCGCCAGTTGAATCGTAGACGCTCATCGTCACCGAGTCTGCACCACTTTCTAGATCCACACTTCCCGAGGTTATCGCACCCTCCTCAGAATTAAAAAATCCTCCTTCAACAGCTACACTCTTCCCAACCAGATTAGCGCCCGCAAGCATTTGGTCTCTCCGCATTCCCCCAACCATCTCATCCATTGAGTCTCTGATGCTATAATTGGCCTCGAGCGTAGAGAATTGAGCAAGTTGAGCTACAAAAGCCTCATTTTCCATTGGATTCAATGGGTCTTGGTTATTTAATTGAGTCGTGAAGAGCTTCAAAAAAGCATCGCGGCCCATATCGTCCTGAGACGTGTCTCGAGTGAGCTGCTCTTCCTCATACTGAGAAGTGGTAAGAATAGACGCTGCTGAAATAGGTGAAGTCATCCGTTATACCTTGGTTAGCTCAAGAGTTCGCATCATCAACTGCTTTGTTGTATTCACAACTTCTACGTTATTTTGATAACTTCTTCCCGCAGCCATCATTTCAACCATCTCAGTCACTTCGTTTACGTTCGATGCGTAAACGAAGCCATTCTTATCTGCCTTAGGATTCCCTGGATCTCTAACTTTCCGATTAATAGCCGGATCGTCAACCATACCTGCGACCTTGACGCCGCCAAGATACTTAGCGCCTTGAGTAAGTTGCTCCTCTCTGAGTAGCGCCTCAAAAACCGGACGCTTAGCTTTGTATGCCGTCTGTGGCGATGACCCCACTGTCGAACCGTTTGCCATATTTGAGGCAATCGAATTCAGCCTTACCATCTGAGCATTCAGAGCAGTAGCAGCTATTCCAAGAATGTTATCCATAGACATGATTATTATTCTCCTCTCAATGCCTTTCTAAATCCACCGATGTCACTTTCCAAAAATCTGAGTGTTGCTTGATATTTCGCAGCCGCCTTACCATACTTTGCTTGCTCTACGCTCATTTCCACTGTATTACCATCGAGTGGGGTATTGAATGGGATGCTGTATTTAAGTGCTCCACGAGCACGATCCGGTTTTCCACCTAGGTGATCCTTGTGAGTTGTGACGACCGAATTGTGCTCTATATCGGCTAAAGTCTCCCTCAATGCCTGCTCGAAATCTATGTCTCGAGCCTTAAAGTTCGGGGTGTCCACATTTGCAATGTTCTTGGCCAAAACTTCCATGCGCTGCGTCCGTAGCTGTAACGCCGCCTCATGTAGCCTAAATGCCGATTCAAAAACTTTCATAGCTTTTCCATTAAAGTTTTTAAAACACCTGTCGACTCTACAACGATCAGGTGAATTAGATGTTCGTCACAAGCCAAAGATGCAAATCTGGTGCCAATCAATGTTCCATGGAAGGGAAAAACCTAGGAATACGATCTATTTCATAGACTTATAAGAAAATTAATTTTAAATATAATTCATTATGCCACTTTGCCGGCATTACATTGCCGCTAATGATTGCCGGATTGTCAGTATTGCGTCACCTCAAACTAAAGATCATACTAATATCATGGCAAAGCTATGTTTAACTCTCATAATATTTTTTCAAATCATTTCGGTGGTCAAATTCGCATACAGCGCAAATGAAGCGTCGATTCCGCCATCCAAGAAAATCTTAGTTGCCCAAATAAAGGAATGGGTTGCAAGAGAAAAAAGCATTGATGAAGAGGATATCAAGGTCGCGGCGCTAGATCGCCGATTTATCGTGCCAGACTGTCCTCATAAATTTGATATCAGCTTTCCGTTCTCGTCTGATACTCAACAAGTTCGCGTCAACTGTGCAAAAATTGGATGGAAGGCTTTTATAAGAGTGTCCATCGAAGGCAAAAAAATGTATTACGTTTACAAAGATGATTTTCCAAAAGGTCACCGCCTGAGCAGGCAGGATATTGAACTTTTAGATCAAACAAGAGTTGGGCATAATTCTGGGTTAATAAAAGACATTACCGCTATAAAAGATCTAATACTTAAAAGGTCAGTTTCAACCGGGCAACTCGTTCGCCGTCAACATTTATCACAGGTAGTCGAGGTATTTGTTTTAAAGCAGGATAAACTCGCAGGAGAACTTCTTACGGATGATGACTACGAAAGCTCCATGCACCCTATTGCCGGAGCATCTGCGGCTCAGAAGTTTCCGAAACGCTTGCTTAAAAATGCCTTGATCGCCCGTAGCTTGCCAGCGGGTTATGTTTTGCAAGAAAAAGATTTGAAGCAACGTCATCGAGTCCTCGTCGCTCAGGAAACTCTCACCAGAGGTAGATTGTTGTCCCCTTTGAATGCCCGAGTGGAGGACTACTATGGTGATTTGCTCCCTGACGCTATGCTTTCAACAAATGGCATTGAGTACTTAGAGGTAATTAGAACAATTCAGGCAGGTAGTCCGCTCCGCGTTTCTGACGTTCAAGTGGCCTCTTTGATAATTAAAGGCGACACTGTCAACTTTAGCGTGGCGCGTGGATCGTTGTTAATCACTGTATCAATGGAAGCATTGGAAAGCGGCAAGCTAGGAGAGCAAGTGGTTTTGCTTAATCCAGAATCTGGAGAGAAAGTAAGGGCCGTAGTGTCCGGCATTCGCAGCGCAACTGGACTTTAAAATAAATTGAAAACGGGTTATCATCTACAAATATCAATGCCGGTTTCATTAAAGAAAAGTGGCAATGTGCCGATCATTAATTCAAGCGGAGGATATTTTAGACAGGACTGTCTAAGGGAATAAAGTTATGACAAATTTAATTTCGAGCGTTGGATCAGCAGCAGCACAGCTTAAAGCAGCCTCTGATGCAGCCGAAAAGCTGAAAAAAGCCAGTGAAGCTCTCGACACTCCAACCGAGAAAAAAGAAGCTATAAATGTACAGAAAGACCAGCTGATATTGAGTAAGGCAGCAGAGAATGCATTTGCCACTGCTGAATTTGATGAAGCAAAAGTCAATGCAATCAAAGCTGCTCTTAGGGAAGGTAACTACCCGTTAAATGAGCGAAGAATTGCTGAAAACTTCCTTGCCATTGAGATGATGGTTGGAAACACCTAGGTTGCCCCTTTCAATCAAAGCCAAAGCTTAATTAAGCTTTGGCCTCAAAAAAAGTATTAGCAGATAATGCCAAATACAGAAACCGAGTACATTTCACAGACCCTGCACAAAGCAAACGCACTGAAATCGGTCCTATCAAACGAGTTTGAGTCGCTGAAAGATCAAAACCTAGAACTTTTTGAAAATCTTCAAAGCCAAAAGCTAGAGATACTCGATTTTTTAGCTAGTGAGGAGCTTTTAGATNGCATAAAGTCTTACACTGATAGTAAAGATGCTATGGTGGATAATGTTGCTATGTGGCAGCAAGTAATGGATTTGATGAAGGAGTGCAAGGAATTACATATGCGCAATGAGGTGCTTATAAACCGAAAGCTAGAAACAATTCGTGGAGCACTGCACACAATCCAAACACCCGATCCTCTAAGCAGCGTCGAAGTATATGATAGGCTCGGCAAGATTCGCTCTAACAGCCGCAAAAACTCGGTAGGAAACGCCTAAAGTTACTTCGCTAACGTGATGTTTTTTTCCTGAAATTTTCTGGTTCCATCCCCTTCAGCCAGTATACCCAAGACAATATTACAGCCACAGCGACATAAAGATTTTCAGGAATTTCTCCCTCTAAATCAAGTTGACTCAATAACGCCACAAGTTGTGGATCTTTAGCAATATGGACTCCTTGGCGCTGCGCCTCAGCGATGATCGCTTCAGCAAGTTCATCTTGCCCTTTTGCGGTCAACATAGGAACTGGATTCTTACCATACTCGATCGCTACAGCTTTCTTCACCGGCTTATATATCACGTAATTACATCCACAACACCACCGGGACGGAGAGGCTTCGCATCACCAATACCCGCTAATGGCCTGCGAGCATGGTGGACCGTCATCTTCCCAAGGGCGAGTCCAAACTCCTCAAGCTGTCGATGAAGCTCTCCAGAACCCGACCGCGCCAATTTAGCCACATCAGAGCGGGCTGCCCACATCTCCATATCTAGACGAAGCGAAGATTTTAATGTTGTTTTAAGCCACAACTCACCCAATACTAAACTGTCTGTATGAAGATTAATTACCCAATCTGCGTCTGCCTGGTCGTCACCGCCGGAATCACGCTGAAACTCAATCTGAACCGGATTCGCATCGTTAAACGGTAACACGAAACTGTATGACAGTGCCCGATTTTGTTGCGCCTGGAGACTCTCCACTTGACGGCTCTCGATCTCATCCACTGCAGACTCTAAATCACGAGCGATTATCGATTGCGGGGGTTGTGCCTTCAAAATAGATTTGAGAATCTGCTTAAGGTCCATAGGGGCCAAAAGCTGCCGGCCAATCCGGGCCTCCGTAAATAGGCCGGAGGCAATGAGTGCCCTCTTTACGGCCTCAGGCGAAAGCCTCGCCATGCTTTGTATTAGCTGTGCCAACCAGCGTGAATTTTCACCCTCAGCAATCTGTTGTAAGCTGGAAAAAGGGCTCTGGGGAGAAAACAATTGTGTCAAGCTCGAATCTTGAACCGGACGAAAGAGCAGACTCATTAACCGAGACCCAGGTGTAGCCAAAGCCGATGCCACTGACGGAGATACCAGCGGTTGAAGTAATGTGGAGTTGTTTGTAACGCGCAGATCGATCTTGTCTCCCGTCTTAAGTTGCTCTCCAATCACGGTGGCAAGGTCTCTGTTTCCTATGACAAGTTCTCTGTTACCGATAGAAAGCCGGAGCTCTTCGCCCCGCATACCAACAACAGCTCGAACAATTTGTCCATCACGTAGTGACAGATCACGTGCAACATCTTCGGTAATATCAATGGACACCGTACCCTCAAGGAATATAGGTGTTGGCCTAACCGCGAAGTTGACTTGCTCAGGACCTAGCACATCAAGGCTCCTTAGCAATCATTAGAGTCTTGTATCTTTTTGCGCAATGTCGAGCATTGCTAGGGATATTGAACCCACGACTTTCTTTCTGTGCTAGCAGCCTTTTTAGCGTCCAAGATCCCACCTGAATTCGTGAACACTACGTTATGGATATGTTCTGCCGTAGGAAGTTTCAATTGCTTATTGGCATACATCCAATTCGGGTTTTTGCGCTTGAATGCATGTGGATTTGCTAAAACTATCGCTTGGCGCAATATTGATTTTCTTACCGGGTTATCAACCATGGTATTTGCAATTATGCGGTCCAACGTATCACCTTTCTTGGTGATGTATCGACCGTCGGCGAAGGCCTCTGTAAGCGTCGGTGTCATCAATCGAACATCTTTGATCAGCTGCGCAAGAGCTTCCTCTGGACTCTCAGCAACCGTTGAGGCAGACGAAAACAGCATAGGCATCAAAAATAGCGCCGCAAAAAAGTTTGAATATTTAAGTTCATGTAATTTTAATTTCATCTTTTCCTCCGTCTGCGCTCAGAAATAAAGCGCCACTAAATTTTCATTTGCCTGCGAGCTGGTCCAACGCGGCCCAGCGGTATGCCTTAAAACCGCACTGTGGCGACTTACTGACTCCACCCTCGCTAGAGACAGAGTCGATAGCGCCGAAGAATTAACCGCGGCATTCAAAATATTCGGATCGCTGCTGAGCAAAAATTGATCGCCAACAGAAACCCCGGCGAGAGACCCGGCATTAATAGACGCTGTACCGCTTGCGCCATCCGCATTTTTCAAGTGATAGTATTGTGCCATGCACTCCAAGGAATCGTTAATCTCCGACAACATATGCTCCGTCGCAACAACAATCTGATGCTTGAACTCAGGTGGAATTGCTGTTTTCACATAACCTTTTTTTAATCTCGGGTAGTTGAGCGTAACTGTCTTGTTCCAAATCGGAGTGTCAAACTGTCGGTCTACCAGTTCCAACGCTAAATCAATTCGTGACCCAGACCAAGATGCATTATTGCGGGAATATTCAGGAAGCTTACTCAAGTTGTATGCTCCCAANAACNTTCGAAACGCCTGCTGCCCTGAGCCANGNTCCNCAGGNTAATATGGATTCGGTGGTAGAGCCGGATCTGNAGACGGGTCTGGACCATAAGCCNCNCCTCCAAGCCCATCTTTCAAAAGAGGAAAGATGGACCAGGCTCCTGCTGNAACACCCGACCACTCAGCAAATCCCAAAGAAAATTCTACTGCAGATTTTCCAGCCTCAAAACCTTTTCTGACGACGTCCATGACTTCATTCGGTCCAGTTGTGGCCGCGGGGTTGTAGTCGCTCACCTTTACGTCGAACAGATAAGGCACTCTGTTGCTTGAGGTTCCAGAAACAAGATTATCGTAATTAGACGCAAACCTAACTTCGGGCCGTGCCGTCCAAGCCGACGAACTCCTGAAGGATTCAATTAAAATAACTTCTGACAGTGCCGCAATCTCACTGAGATAATGATCACCCAAGCGTTTATTGTCGCCGCTGTATCCGACCCGCACCACGGCCTCGCGGCGAAGCTCTGGACGTGCGCCCGGGCAAGTTCGGTCGGATAACATTGAAGCTTCGACTCGAGCTACTGGGATACCAGCTTCTTCAAGATACGAGAGTACGCGCACACCGCGCACATTGTTGCTACTCGACATCAGGGTCGACTCGTGGAGAACGCCCTGGTCATCAATGTATGCAGCACTACCGAGAGTCACTTCGGACTCCATAGCAAGGTCGACGAGGGCTTGTTTTATAGCCTCCAATTTTTGCTCTGCAGAAAAACTTTGATTCGCACTAACATTACTTGCTAATAGGAAAACCTTAACGAGTAGAAAGACGGCTAGCATCCTTCCCGCTAGGGTGGAACCACCATTTGTTGCGCTTCCATTTACGAACCCAGACATCTACTCTTCCTACCACTAGTTCAAAATGAAAATCAAACTCCCTTCATTACACGTACTGGCTTGGATTGAGCCATCTGAGAGGGGGTTTGAACCGTTTGTCGAGCCGCTGTCTTGCTGCGTGACATTTGATCAATATACAACACCCTGAGATCATCAACAATAGAACGATTCAGAGACAGAGTCACGGTATAGGTATCATCGCCCACAGGAGTTATCGACACAAGCTGAGCACCATAAATAACCCCCTGAACTCTTGCCCGAAAGGTATCGCTTTTCACGACCATTTCCCCTACGGTAGTATTGACGTCGAGGTACTGACCATAAACCTGCTCGAGCAAAGATCGGTAGGCGTCCAATTTAGAGGCCCGTATCGAAAGTAANCNTTGCTGTGCTGGATTGTCATTCATTTGGACGCTAATNACTGCATACCCAGTAGCCATTATATTTTCAGCCTCGCTCACCATATTTCGCATGACAGCGGAAGAATATTCAGTCGTTGTGGTGGAGCACCCCACAAAAACAATGGCCGTTAAACCCAGACCAACGCTACTAATTAATTTTCTACATAGTCGTCTCATACAGCACCCGATGGATAATTTTAATGGATTTCCTATTCTCACCTTACAATGGCTATTCGTGCCTCATGATCGCAAGAATTCTAAGGTTAAGATCGACAGATACATGTCAATCTTTAGAGCGACATTAATGTTCAGTGAGCATTCAAAACAATTGACGAAATTGTGAGATTTTTTGTGGCACAGTTATTGCTTTTCAGATAGTTGCTGAAATTGATTTTAGTCACGTTTTTTTTAAGACGCTGATTTTATTGGGAAAGGTATTTATGGCAACAGCTATACTGTCAAACATACGACAGGACCTGTCGAAATTCGAACTCTCTGGTTTGGGAGTTCCCGCGCTTGTCCTACTAATTCTTTGCATGTTAATACTCCCTTTACCGCCTTTTTTATTGGATGTCCTTTTCACGTTCAACATAATGATCGGTCTGATAATCATTATGGTGGCGATCAATAGCTCAACCCCTCTTGATTTTTCGGCATTTCCATCAATTCTATTGATCGCGACTATGTTAAGGCTTGGATTAAATGTCGCGTCTACCCGATTAGTGCTTATGAAAGGACATGAGGGACCAGATGCGGCGGGAAATGTGATTGAGGCTTTCGGTAACTTTGTAATTGCAGGTAACTATATAGTCGGTTTCATTATTTTTTCTATTTTAATGATTATTAATTTCATTGTGGTAACAAAAGGGGCGGGGCGAGTCTCTGAGGTCATAGCGCGTTTCACTCTTGACGCTTTACCTGGAAAACAGATGGCAATTGATGCGGATTTGAACGCGGGAGTGATAGACCAAGAAACTGCAAAAAAGAGGCGCGAAACTATCTCTCAAGAATCAGATTTTTTTGGCTCGATGGATGGAGCATCCAAATTTGTAAGAGGAGACGCGATAGCTGGCCTCCTAATCCTTTTAATCAACATTCTAGGCGGTCTCACTATTGGAATAAGTCAACATGATCTTTCTTTCTCTGAGGCTGGAAAAATATATGTTCTTCTTACTATTGGAGATGGATTGGTAGCTCAAATACCTCAACTACTCCTGTCCCTCGCTACTGCAATAATTGTTACTAGGGTCACAACTTCTGAGTCTATGACTCAACAGGCGAAGAGTCAGTTAAATAACCCTCTCGCTCTTTATGTAGCTGCTGGAATATTGATACTAATGGGTTTAGTGCCAGGTATGCCACACTTTATCTTCTTGACTCTTGGGGCCACTGCTGCAGGTCTTGGACTTATGCTTGCGAACCAATCCAAAACTGCTCTGCAAGAAGCTGCATTGAATGAGATAACTCAAGCAAATGAAGAAAAGAGTCCGTCAGAAGAGCTCGACTGGGATGACGTAGATCAGGTTGATTTGGTGGGCCTTGACATCGGTTATGGGTTGATACCCTTGGTAAATACCGAGACAGGTGGACAGCTTTTACCGCGAGTGAAGGGAGTTCGCAAAAAGCTATCGGCAGAATTAGGCTTTTTGGTTCAACCTATCCGTATTCGAGATAATTTAGATCTTCCTCCAGATGTGTATCACATTGTGATGAATGGTGTTGTGCGTGGTAAGGGCGACATTAAAGTGGGAAGAGAGATGGCAATCAATCCCGGTCAAGCGCTGGGAAGATTGGAGGGGATCCCTACGAAAGAGCCCGCATTTGGCCTTGACGCAATTTGGATTGAACCCTCTCAGCGCGATTATGCTAGGACACTAGGGTATACGGTAGTGGATGCGGCCACAGCAGTTGCAACTCACCTCAACACTCTTTTGAGAAATAGCGCGTCGGAATTACTCAGCCATGACGAGACTCANCAACTACTTGATAAAGTTGCAGCTCGATCGCCGAAACTAGTGGAAGATTTGGTGCCAGGCAAACTCCCTCTCGCGACCATAACGAGAGTTTTACAAAATATTCTTGACGAATCGGTTTCAGTGAGGGATATGCGCACTATCATTGAGGTTCTATCCAGCGAAAGCGGTAATACTCAAGATCCAGACGATTTGACAGCCGCTGTCCGTCCGAGGCTCGGACGCATGATAGTGCAAGGCTTAATAGATGTTAACACTAGCCTCCCGGTTATCACCTTGAATCCCGCTTTAGAGCAAATGCTACACAACATTTTGCAACAAAGCAGCAAAGGCCAAGGATTGGTAATAGAACCAAACCTTGCCGAGGGTTTGTTTAATGCTTTGGCCGAAAATACACAAAAAGTTGAAAATCAGGGACATCCTGCAGTTCTGGTTGTGTCCCCGGGAATAAGGCCATGGCTAGCGAAAATTATCCGACACAGGCTGCCTGATCTTACAGTNTTGTCGTACAGCGAAATTCCAGATGATCAAGCAGTAAAAGTGGTTGCCACAGTGGACGTTGAAAACAACAATTGAGTTGAGGAAGTAACATGGAATTGCAAAGAGTTTTGGCGCACGACACCCGCAAAGCAATGGAAAAAGTTTATGAGCTTTATGGTGAAAATGCGATGGTAGTATCGAATAAAAAAGCTCAAAATCAAACTGAGCTAATAGTGGCTATTGATCTAGCAAATCAGGCAATGGATGCGCTTAATGACACTGGAATCGAACTTGCACCCCGTCAAGCAGAGTCNGAACTGCCAAAATTTGATTCCGTTCTGGAGTCTCACGTATTTGGGCGTCCCAGCACAAAAGAATCTTTAACACCGGAAGAGACTAAAGTATCCGCTGCCAATGAAGACAGAATAAAACCTTTTGAGCAAGGCGTTGCTATAAATCCAAATTTTACAGAGGGACGTAGGTTAGAATCATTGAGAGATGACAACCAAAATCTCAGAGCTCGCGAAATAGTAGATATGGTAAAGCAAGAACTCACCAGTATGCGGAAAGAGTTCAAGTTGTCTCAACAGGTAGACGCATGGAGCGGTACGCTCGCAGTTTCCGACGAGATGAAACCTCTCGTGGAAGCTTTCAATGAAACGGGAATGCCTGTAGCACTTCGTGCACTCATGACCGATATCATCAACAAGCACTCTGACATGATCAGTGCGCTTACAGAGATTGCAGCGTTTATCGGAGATGGAATTCGAAGCTATGATCTTTTAGAAAACATGACAGGAGTTCACCTCATCGCTGGAAGCTCTGGCTCGGGGAAAAGCTTGATGGCGGGAAGGCTGTGTAAACAAATGGCAATGCAATATGGCGATCAACAAGTAGCCATGATTAGTTTTAATGATACTCGTTTTGGAGCGTGGAACCAATCTCAACTACTAGGAACTCAGGCCGGGGTGGACACCTTTCGCGCTAGCAATCTCAACACGCTAGAGCAACTTCTTGAAGAATTGGAATCCCGAGCGGTTATCATTATTGATACTCCCGGTGTTGACGTAGAAAATAATCTCAACACGTTAGGGCAGTTGATCCCTCATGCCAAAAGACACATCGTTGTGGCTGCAGACGCGTCAGAAGCATCACTAAAGCGCCATCTCCAGAATGCCGCGCTGAAATGGCACTCGGTCATGCTTTCCCGCTTGGAAACTCAAGTGTACCCATGGCCGATCATAAACGCACTGATGGTGAGTGAAATTCCATTGTCTGTTGCCTCCGCAGAGCCATCAATCATCGATGCAGCGGCAGCAATTTCTGGAATTGGTTTGGCTCAACATACTCTGACGCAATTACCTATTCATTTTGTTTGACTAGATTAAAGCGATAGACGAAGATGAGGTGAGTAACATGGTCACACTCGAAATCGGTAGGGACATGCCGTTCCATGATAATTGCTTATAATTGTTTTTGTCTGTGCTGTGATAAAGCCATCGCCATAGCATTTCGCTTGCGGGGAGGCTTGATCGCATGCTGAAGTCCGTGCCAACGCAAATCATTGGTATCGCTAGCGGTAAAGGTGGTGTGGGAAAGACTACAGTTTCGGTTAATCTTGCCGTCACACTTGCGTCCCTTGGCAAAAAAGTAATGATATTTGATGCAGACTTGGGTCTTGCCAATGCGCAACTCGCGTTAGGCTGCCGGACACCATTTAACTTCAGTCATGTTCTGTCAGGGGAGAAGACACTACAGGACATTATTGTTGAAGGTCCCATGGGTGTAAAGTTGGTTCCCGGAGCAAGCGGTATACAACACATGGTGGCGCTTAATCCAATGGAAACAGCCGGTATAATAAATTCTTTCTCAGAAATAGAAGAGCAACTAGACTATTTTGTTGTCGATTTAGCCGCGGGAATGTCGGATACTGTAATGACTTTCTTGCGTGCTTGCCAACATCGGTTTATTGTAGTAAAAAATGAACCGTCGTCGATAGCAGATGCATACGGAATTATAAAAGTGATGATTCAGGACTATCATCTAGAAAACATAGGTCTTATTCCCAATGGCGTAGTTTCTCAGGAAGAAGGAGAGCGTCTTTACGGGAGTATAAATTCTGTAATCCAAAACTTTTTGGGTGGCGATATAAGGTATTTGCATGCTATACGCCGAGACGACATGGTACTGCGTTCGATCAAAGCGTCGCAACCTTTGACGTCTTTTGCGCCCTCAAGTATTGCCACGCGCGATTTTCGGGCACTGGCCAAGATGGTTTTAGATTTTCAATCCGACATTCCAATGAGTGGTGGATTGGAGTTCTTCGTCGAACGCCTCGCAACTCAGCCGCCCAATCGCCTTGGCACATCCTATGGCTGATATCAAATCTTATCAAGATATACAAAGTTCTGAGAGAGATGGCGATGGGCTAATGGCCCATGTCGGATTGGTTAAGCGAGTCGCGTTGCATCTAAAGGGAAGACTCCCGAATTTTATGGAGCTTGAAGAGTTAATCCAGGTAGGCATGATTGGATTAATCGAGGCTAATAATTCCTTCAAAGGTGAAAAGGGTGTTGAATTCGAAGTCTTCGCAAAAAATCGCATTCGGGGAGCAATACTAGATCAAGTTCGAAAGATGTCGTATCTGCCACGATCGGCCATAGTAAATCTGCGTGATCACAACGAAGCATCCTCAGCACTTTCGAGCGAACTGGGCAGAGAGCCGACTCAAACTGAATTAGCTGAGTATATGGGTAAAGGGGTGGAAGAATTTCAGCGCGAAAGGAATCATGCACACCGATTTCAAACCGTATCTCTAGAATCGCAACTTCCAGAAACTACTGATCAACCTGCCTCAGATTCCAGTGAACCTGAGGCGCAAGTTGTAAAGGAAGAATTTTTAGAAACGTTAATTGATGCAATCAAAATTCTACCTGAGCGGGAACGGACCGTAATTTCACTCTATTACTCTGACGAAATGAATCTCAAAGAAATCGGTGTTATTCTGGACGTAAGTGAATCTCGAGTGAGTCAAATTTTATCTGCATGCGTGATTAAACTTCGGAAACACCTACACTTAACAGAGCTGTAAGGATATGTTTTTTAAAGACAGCGCGAAAAAAAAAGCTCTGCTGGCTGCTAAATCTGCCTATGTTGAAGCAGCGACACTCAAAGGAGATACTCGCGAAGAGATGGCATTCAAAAGACGCATCGGATTTAGAAGTAGAACGCATTTAGATAAAATTTTTATAGAAGGCGCCACCAAAACTGCTCGTCATCAGGATCTTTGTGAACAAGCTACTAATCGTGGTCTAGAGCATCCTCCTCCCCCTAAAGTTGGTATGTTTCAATCAGCCAAAGGACCGAATGGGGTCATATACACTTACGTGCCAGCAGAATTTTCGGAGCCGGTTTTTTTGTATGGGGGTCAATATCAAACAATGGAAATAGATGCTTTTCGTGCAATCAGGCTCACGCAGGAAATAGCAGATAAAGTTAGCTTCGACTTAGATTTGGAAAAGCCAATTGTTACGCTACAATTTCTCCGTGACGAATTGGCCGCTTTGGAAACTCCAGATTCAGAAGCTGATACCAAAGAGTAATTAAACTTAAAATCTCCGAAGCCTATTAAATAAGGGGGAAATTAAAATGGAAAAATTGCTTTTATTAGCAGTGGTTGTTGGAGCCGCAGCAATCGTAATATTAATGATTTATTTAATTGCGCGTGTTGAAAAAGTCGAAACCATTGCCATTAATGGCCCGCAACCAAAAGGATCTTTGGCAATGATAAATGCTGAAAAGCCATTTTTTGGTTTGAGTGGTGTCGATCTTTGGGAACTTCTCTCGGGGACCCCTCCACCCGGATACGCGACAGCTGATGCTATGCCTCTTCAGCCAAAATATGAGCACATCCTGTACAAACATATCGAAACTCTCTTCAAAACTGGGATGACGGATAAAAAGGCAGGCAAAACGCCAGAACAACCAGAAAGTCCAATGCAAATTTCAACGCTGAGAGAAAATGTTCAAGCGTTCATGCCGTCGCAATATGCTTCTGTTATATATGAATCAGGCTTTGAAATAGTGACCGAAGAAGGCATGGTAAAGGATGGTGATGCCAGATTGGATATTATAGACGCCCTTGATCGAACTTGTGAGGCGTTGTTCTCAAAAATCAATCTCGAACCGAAAGGATTAATGTCTAGCCGACTGGTTCCGGAGGCCACTATTTCCGCATCTTCCAGTGAATCGACGGAAGACGACGATGGTAATGAAAGTGCCTCTGATGACGATTATCTCGCTGAAGAAACTGCTAAGTTAGAGGAAAATCTCGGCAGAGAAAAATCGGATTAAGCATTGTCCTGCAAAAAAGGTCTTTCAACCCACACTGTTTTAATTGCTAAGTCGCGTATCACTCAGGCAGTGTATGTGACGTAGGCTAAAAAGTAGCTAAAAGTGTTCTTAAAAGGCAACGGTATTATCTTATGCTCGGTCCTGATGGAAAGGTAACTACTGTCGGGGAGAGATCTTCTTCAACCTGCTCTCCTTGGTCTCTCGCCTCCTCTAAAGCCACTTGCCGCTTTAAAACGTCTATGTACTTAGCGCGCTCAAGAGTTATAAGAGATTGGACGTCAGCATTGAGAGCTTTGATATTTCCAACTTGTCCTTGCATTGTTTTAACCTGCGACGCTAATACTGCAACAGACTTGCTTACTCTTGCAACGTCAGCGCTTTGAGACTTGACAGTGCCTGCCAAGTCATTAACTTGTTTGATTACTTTTGCAGTCGACTGCCCCACCCTTTTAGCCGCCATTTCGGGTACGTCACTTTTAATTGCCCCAGCCAACCTTTCCGCATTTCGCACAGACTCTATTAACGCGGTTTGTGTGTCACTAAATGCGGATTGCTCAACCGCAAGCGAATTCATTGTTTGGTTTATTTCGTCAAAAAGACTTAAAGCACTATTCATATTGACGACCCGCTGACTTAATGCAACGAGCATAGCATCAACCTGATTTGTCTTTGCGTTGAGCTGTTGCGCCATGAATGCAAAAACACTTACCGCAGCTACAAACACCGTTACCGTTCCAATAAGAATATATCCAGACAGCTTGTTGCTTTTCGCACTCGCTTCGTCAAGTTCTTGTACCCTCTTCTGGACTTGACTTAAGCCTTTCTCCAGAGTCAGTGACGCCCGCCTACTGACATCTGCCGCACTGTTAGTCGCGTCCGCAGTATCAAGTAAGCTAGGCACTAACACTTCCAAACGGCCAGAGATCTGTTTCGCATAACCCAAAACATCTGCAAGATCTTCTTGATATTTATCAATACTCTCTAATTCAGCTTGGGAATCCGTAATCTCCTCTGAGGTGTTAGGTGCTTCAGTGTCTTCAGACGCATCTTCAGTTTCTTGCTCTTCTGCCATACTCATAATCAATCCACATCGTCTTTGGTAAAATGAGGCTCTATCTCATCTAGTTGTTTAGAAATATCGACAGTGGCCGCTTTAACTTTAGCCAAACGGCTTTCCAATAAGTTGTTAAATTGCTCACTCTCAGTGGCTGCATTTTTTTTTGCCCGATCACTTATTATCTGAATTGAGCCGAGCTGACTTCCGTCTGGGTCCTCATGCTCAATTTTAGGTAACTGTTTTTCGTCAAGTGCCACAAATTCTTTTTGTTTATCATCTTTCGAAGCACGCACGTCTCTCAGCCCAACAGGCCTGAGCCCAGAAACTTTAAGTGATAATGAATCA
Organism: Porticoccaceae bacterium; assembly: GCA_002691825.1. Taxonomy (GTDB): domain Bacteria; phylum Pseudomonadota; class Gammaproteobacteria; order Pseudomonadales; family Porticoccaceae; genus TMED48. The sequence continues at coordinate 17,988 of NZIZ01000038.1, read as the reverse complement.
TCGTCTGTATTATCAACCAAACTTTAACCCTCCCAACCCAGACTTTACTCGGTTAGCAAATCTTTTTAACCACCCCTGAGCGCTCCCTTTAACTGTGAAGCACTTCTAAACCAATAATCTCCAGGCAGCTGCTGAGCCCGAGCTGAACTTCGAGCTGCACCTAAGGAGTCAAAAGGCCCTGCTACTACAGCATATGCGGGTTTACCACGCAAGGAAATTGGTACAATCAGGGCATCTGAAAGTCCTCCATAATCATCAATGAAACTGCTAGCCTGAGATTCTGAGGTGAAAACAATGTATTGCACGAAAAAGTCACTACCCCTCGAATTCCTTACTTTACTGGCTGCCGCTGATATACTTAGCCGTGATGGCGCAGAAATAACCGTAACAATTTCATCTTCAGGTCGATCTGCAACTTCTTCCGCAGCAAGAATTTCAGATACCGTATTTTCGTCTAAACTACCAACATTCGACAACAGATAGTCGCGGTTAGTAACTGAATCATATTCGTTAGCAACGGCCTCTAATAAGGCTTCAATCTGCTCTGTCTTAGAAATGGAATTGCCGGTTTGTACGACGATTGGTTCGGTCTCAAGGTCTAACGAATCAGCAAGATTTTCTGATATTTCTGAAGTGTCTACATTTTCCAAAGAGGCATCTGAAACATTTAATGTAGCACTGACCACTAATTTATTTTCGTTAGATGTTGAGGGTTCTAAGCGATCCGACTGTAACAATCTCAGCGAATTATCCTCATAATCGATTTGATCACTTTTCTTTTCCTCTACCGTTAACTTGGTAACAAAAGAATCCTCCCTGATAGGTACTGCTTTATCCAATAGGGGCATATTTAAACTCTTACCCCACTTTTGAAAAGATGACCATATTAGATCTCTGTAAAACAACGATTCTGTTGGATTAAATCTATGAAGAACAAATAATGTTACCACCAGCGATAACAAAATTATCAATACACCAAGAACAATTTCCTTATATTTTGAACTCCCGTTTTCCTCAAAGTCGTCTGGAATTCGTTTCGTATCATTTTCGGGCTTATCATCATCAAAATTAAATGGTTCTTCTGGAAAAACAAGGCTTCCGCCTATATCCTGCATTAATGTATCTTGGCTCAGAATATCAATATCACCGGGCATAATTTCTGAATCATCTGGCGCCACAACATCACCTAAGCCAACCTGTTCCAAAAGTAACTGCGTGTCATTTTCATAACCATGTTCGCGCGCCGCGTACATTAACTGAATGGCCTCGTCGACTGATGGAGTGTCTACCACCCAACGATATAGCTGTCTTCCAAACATAGTCAATAATTTCTCAAAGCCGGGCCATCCGGTCTTGTCAATAAACATAACTAATCGAACATTGGTTCCCGGGAAATCAGTCATCAGTCGCACAAGTAAATTCCATTGATCTTGCTTAACTGACTTAGCATCATTTACCACAAGCAAGTGTGTTATAGCCGACGTGTCAGCTGGTTTACGCGCCTCTTCCATAGTCATCTTTGCTAAGATATGATTAAAGCGATTAAGTAAGCTGTCAGTGTCGTTTGGGAGAAATACTTCAACTTGAAGATTATGCATACCGCGTAAGCGAGTGACAAGCATCCTTGAATAGTGGTCTAATACACCATCATTACTGCCGATGACTGCTAGACCGCGCTTTCCATGTCCGATAGCGTCCAATGAAGTTTGAAAGCGTCGCTTATCCTTAGCACGGAAAAAAATGTCTGCACCATCAAACAAATCCTGAAAATCAACCGAATTCTGGTCTTGCACTTATTACTCTCCCTCCGAATACAGCCGACTATTTTTGACGCTTTCCATTTTTATCATATCTCATATCTTCAGGTACTTTGGGAATGGGTTTCTGTGGAACTCCTTTACTACTGTTAAGACTATTGAGGCCAAACACATAGGCAATGACTTGTGCCACCGCATAATAAAGTGCCTCCGGAACCGATTGCTGAATATCTGTTGTAAAATATATCGCCCTAGCAAGAGACGGTGAAGAGAAGAGCGGCACACCACATTCTTTTGCCTTATCTCTGATAGCTTGAGCCAAAAAGTCTGCTCCTTTGGCAACTACTAGCGGTGCTCCGTCAGAGGCGGGGTCGTAGCTCAAGGCTACCGCGAAGTGTTCCGGATTCACAATGACCACATCGGCATCGGCCACAGCCTGAATCATTGAACCCATTGCCATCTCACGTTGCTTCCGTCTTATTTGAGCTTTTACTTCCGGTCGTCCTTCAGTGTCTTTAAGTTCATCTTTAACCTCCTTTTTTGTCATCTTCATTTTTTTACTGAACTCAAAAATTTGATATGGCACATCTATGGCGGCTGGAATCAGCAACGTAAATGTGACCAAGACTATTCCTAAAGCAATTAATTCTCCAGCCTTCCCCAAAGCTGGTTTCATCTCCATCATTCCTAGGTATGTCAGAGTATCAAAACGCTCACTCACTACGAGGTATAAAACTCCACCTACCAGCAGAAACTTTAGCAAGGCTTTTACAAGATTAACGAGTGCCTGTAATCCAAACATCCGCTTAAATCCAGACAAAGGATTTAATTTACTTCCCTTCGGCGCTACTGCCTTCATCGAAAACACATAGCCACCGAGCACACCGCCAGACGCTGCAGCAATAACGGCGGTCAGCCCAAAAAACGGGAGCATGATGTACATGGAAGAAAGCGCTTGAGTCCCAAATTCCTCAGGTAATAAACCCTCATTAAAAACAGTCCTTCGATCGAAAACGAAAGCCTCCGAAAAAGTTTCCACCAAACTGACGATGAAAAAGCTGCCAAATAAATACATAAATATAGCAGCACCAATCATCATCAGCGCGACGCCGAGTTCTTGCGATCTCGCCACCTGACCATCTTGTCGCGCTTTTTCAAGGCGCTTAGCGGTGGGCTCTTCACTTTTCTCTTCTGAACTTTCCTCAGCCATTAAATAATTCCCAACATCCTTCCCACTGTGTCAAAGGACTCTTGCCAAAGCGATTGGATACGAAATCCAATAGTCTGCATAGACATACTTAGAATAAGTATTCCAGCCATGATCATCGCTGGAAACCCAACTGCAAAAATATTTAGAGCCGGAGCCGCACGTGTAATCACACCAATTCCCATATTGATAAACAGAAGGGATACCATTATAGGCATTGCTACTAAGAGGGCTCCCAAAAAAAGCCATTTACTCCAATCAATTAATAACAAAATTAATGATTGTACCTCTAGTGCACTACCAATGGGCAATGTAACAAAACTCTCCATTAAGGCCCGCAAAACAATAGCATGACCGCCAAATCCCAAGAAAATTAGTGTAGAGCAGATAAGTAAGAACTGAGCTATCACCGGAACATTACCCATATTTGGATCCACCATATTAGCCATACTCAGGCCCATAGATGCTGAGATAGCCTGCCCTGCCACCACTAAAGCACTACTGACAATTTGTAATGATAAGCCCATTAAAACACCTATAAAAACCTGACTAAATAATTCTCTGATCCCAGAACCGCTTGTTGGAACAATAATCGGCCACTCAATCAATGGATAAACCAAAACTGTCAGGGAAAGTGCCAACAGTACTCGAATCCTAACTGTGACAGCTTGCAAAGAAAAAAACGGGGCCGCCAACAGAAAAGCCGATATCCGAGTCATCGGCCATAGCAAAGTGTAAAAACGCTGGATAATTTCAGCAGCAAGAATATCCATTATATGAAAAGCGTTGGTATTCGCTCAAAAATACGTTGTAAAAAATCAACCATAATCGAAACCTGCCAACTTCCGAAAATAATCAAGGCAATAATCATTACTCCCAGTTTTGGAATAAAACTTAATGTCATCTCCTGAATCGACGTGGCTGCCTGCAAGATCCCGACGGCTAAGCCAACCGCCAATGCCGTTCCCAAGAGTGGGGCAGCAACCAGTACCGCAACCCAAAGAGATTCACGTCCAAGGTCGATTACCATTGCTGCATCCATTACGTTCTCCTACAAAACTGCAAAACTTGATGTCAAAGACCCCATGATAAGTGTCCACCCATCGACCAAAACAAACAGCATAAGCTTAAAAGGCATAGAAATCATCATCGGAGAAAGCATCATCATACCCATTGACATTAAAACACTCGCGACAACCAAATCAATAACTACGAATGGAATATATATGAGAAATCCAATAGCAAATGCACTTTTTAGTTCCGAAGTAATGAACGCGGGAACCAAAGTGGTAAACGGTACATCATTTGGTTCAATTACTTCATCGTTTCCAGCTATCTCTACAAACATTGCAATGTCACTTTCTCTTGTCTGATTGAGCATAAAAGTCCTAAAGGGTGCTTGAGCTTCTGTAAGTGCCTCTTCGAAGCCAAGGGAATTATTCATATACGGGAGCATTGCATCGTCATAGACGACACTAAAGACCGGCGTCATAATGAAGATTGTAAGAAACAAAGCCAACCCAAGAAGGACTTGATTTGGCGGAGTTTGAGCGGTGCCTAAAGCCTGACGCAGTAGTGACATCACGATGATAATGCGCACAAATGATGTCATCATTAACAATAACGATGGCAGAAGTGTGAGCATCGTCATCAACGCTAATAATTGCAAAGTCAAGCTATATTGTGTATTTCCAGTTCCATCGTCGACCATATTTAATATCGGCATACCACCACCTTGTGCAAATACAGAAGACTGGATAGAAATTGATATCATCAAAAGTAGTATTTTGAGAAACCTTGTGCGCATCGCCCTTAATTCCTCTGTCGATTTACAAGCTGCCCTAGAAACTCTCTAAATTTTGGCTTTTTGGATGGAGGATTTAGAAATTGACCTTGGGAATTCAGTTCAGTATTGGACTGTTTAGCACTGTCCAATTCACTGATCTTCCATGATCCGAGGAGTGTTACCGCGCTCGGTGATTGAGCCACCAGTATCTCATCACCGTTGATCTTTATAACAATTAGTTTTTGCCTAAAGCCTAAATGGTGAACAACATTTACACCGAGTGGTCTCGTGCTACCTCCTCCGTTGACAGACAGTCTTTTTACAAAAAAGAGCGTTGTCAAAAGCATCGCGAGAACCAAGATGAATGAACCAGTCATCCTCAGTAAGTCGCCAACTCCAAAGTCGGGAACCATGATCGATGTGTTTCAGAGGTTCTTAACCCGATCAACTGTCGGTATTACACTAGTCAATCTTACGCCATAACGATCGTTGACTAACACAACTTCGCCCTGCGCGACCAGCGTATTATTGACCAAAAGATCTAGTGGTTCACCTGCAAGGCGATCTAGCTCAACAACACTCCCTTGAGTCAATCGCATTAAGTCACGAATCTTTAGAGATGTCCTACCTACCTCGACTGAAATCGTTACAGGTATGTTTTGAAGCACATCAGAGTTAATTTGACTTTGACTCAAGTCCAACGCAGTTGCTCCGTTGCCGTTACCTTCCACTGTCTCCGTACTAGTTTCTGCCATAATCCTAATCTCGCTTTTGGTGAAGAACCTTATTCCTCTGGCTCCATTGCTTTGACAATCTTGGCCGCCATATGCGGACCACTGCTACCTATATCTGCCTCAAATACAGGAATTTCATTAACATACATCCTCGCGTAGTCCGCTTTTTTAAGGAAAAGAACGTCACCTGAGGACATCGACTGAAACTTACTTAGAGTAGTTTCCACCTCTGCTAACGTAACTCTGACGGGAACCTCAGCGTCTGCGGCTGCAGCATGCAACTCATTACTCCATTGCTGGTCGCCTGTGTCATCGTCCCCGGTCTGCACCCTACTAGCCAAGGCTTCCCTTATGGGTTTTAAAGAGCTGTAAGGGTACACAAGATCTATGTTGCCGGTCACATCATGACTTAACTCTGACTCAAAGCGAGAAAATATAACCAAGTCGTTTTGATCGGCAATCTGCGCAAACTGTGGATTCACTTCCGAACTTACATGCTCACACTTTATCGGCATTACTGGAGCCCATGCTTCCTGTAAGGCACCAAAGAAAACGTTTAACATAATACTTATGATACTTGTCTCAGTCGGCGTAAATGACCGACCTGGGGGGAGTGCATTCATGCCTCGACCAAATCCACCAAAAAAATTGTCGAGCGACGCAAAAACAACGGAGGGATCTATTACAACTAAAGAATATCCTCGTAAGGGATCTAAACGAATAGTATTTACAGCCAGAGGCGGCTGAAGATCTTTTAAATAGTCCCCAAACTTAATAATCTTTACGTTGGCCATGTTAATTTTTGGAGTAGTCCTCAAAACCTCTAACAATCCATGACGAAACTGTCTAACAAATCGTTCATTGATCATATCTACAGCGCCGACATTTACTCCGAGGGATGAGTCTTCATTTGTTAAATCGTGCTTAAGCGCCGCTGCACCAGTGTTAACGCCGGTATCAGACTCAATAGTCCCGTCTTCGATGCCTGCCGCTAAAGCATCAAGCTCTTCAGGAGAAAGTAAATTAGTAGAATCGGCCATTATACATCTCGCTAGTCTTTAAACTGCCCACAAAGCAAATTCTTATTGCACAACAAACGCAGTGAAGCCGACCTTTTCAACACCGCCGAAGTCCTCTAATCCCTCAAGGATCGAGTTAATTTCTAATCTAAACTCCTCCGCTAATTCTTTTCTAAAAGTCGGGCGAGCTAAATCTGACTCAGTTTTTAGTGCCATTATCCGCATAAGAGCGTTTCTAATCGGGAAATCATGCTTCTCCATGTGAGCAATCACTCGCTCGTCATAATGGGTCATTATATAGACCTTGACCTGCATGACCTTGCGCGAGTTGGCAAGATTTGAGGTCATCTCAGCCTCTATTTCGAAATAAGTTTGCTCATATCTAGTGAGCTCAGGAGAATCGATTTTTACTCGGTCAGGCCCAGCAAGAGCAGCGGCAGCGGCAGCAGCCTCCTCAGACGCTATTGCCTCAAGTGCTGCTACAGCAGCCTCAGCAGTCGCCTCTTCGTCTGCTTCGAAAAATCCGGATAAAAATAGTGTCCCTCCAATAGTAATAGCAACTAAAAGGAGAATACCAACCACCAGGAGGATGATTTTAATTAGCCCCCCTTTACCACCACCTTCTTCCTCTTCTACAACTTCATCAGCCATTGTACAACCCTCAGTCTTAAACTTTTACGCGGAAATTGATAGTTGACGTCTTACACCAACACATCGAGGCCATCATCAGACACCGGCTTACGCGCCATATCGGAGGATGCCAATTTTCCTTCTTCATCTGACGACCTTTGACTCTCATTACCATCAGATGCCGGATTTCCGTCAGATTGGCCCTTATAGCCGGATCCCAAACCTTGATAAGCAGTATTCGTGCCAAACTGATCTAACATTTCACGCAATCTTGGCAAACTCTCTTGCAATAGATCACGGGTCGTCGGGTTTGAACTCAAAAAGCTAGCTTCTAATTCACCATTACGCATCTCTATTTGTACTTCAACACGACCGAGCGAAGACGGATGCAAATCCATCTCGACACGCCAAGATCCGCGTTCAATCTGAGCACTCAATCGTTGTGCTAGCGCTTGAGTTAATCTCTGCGACAACTGGCTTTGTAACTCCTTGCGCCGAATGATATCACCCGTAAGATCATCTTGCGATGTTTCCAAAGAGTCCGCTAAATTGGGTTGTGTCAAAGAGGGAGAGGGCTCTGATGTGAGATTTATTACAGGCGCCAAAATAGAAGTATGCTGCGAGGCGACGGGGTTGTTATTCCCAGAACTTGGTGCGCCCGGTGCTTGTTCTAATGACGAAGAAACTAACGTGATCGGGGGCATCTTTTCTGTTGTGCCAAGTCGTTTACTGTAGTTTAGCCGCTCTGCTAAATCCCGATTCCCAACCCGAATCGCGATCTTCCCCATCAAATCGCCTAACTTCAAAGATTCTGCAGCTGCAATCGTTGACTTCGTCACTAATTGATCTTCTTTTAAGCCCAGATCAATGTATTTACCAGTTAATTCACTGGTGACATTTGAGATTTTTTCTCCAAGGGCCGATTGACTTGTTGTATGCCGCGCTTGGTTGCCGCCGAATAAAGGGGGGACTCCTGGCTTTATCTGACCATCCGTCCGCTGATCCTTATTGAGAAGGGATGCAATCAATCTTGACGATATAGATTCCTCTCTGGTTAACCTTAGCTCCTCATCATTGATCTTCACTGGATCAAGGTTCTTCAATTTGACGATACCATCATTTGTAGTTACAAGTTTTTCAAGACCTTTTAAAGAATCGTTTTGTAAGCCTATTTCATTTTCTTGATCAATATAAAAGGTAAGGTTTTGGTCAGACGCCCTTTGGTTGAATCTTTTTGATTTCATCGTGAAGTCATTTATTGAAGCGGATTGATGAAAGACGCTAATAGCTCCTTCAGCGGACAACTCATCCTCAAAATCCCCCGCCGAAACATGCTCTCCACCAGCTTTAAATGAATTGAGCTGGAGTGAGGGACCAATTTCGGAAACATCATCATGCCCTACCTCTCTCATATTTTTAAGCAAAGTATGAATCTCAATTGCTGCCTCAAGGACATCAGAACTCGATTTAGATCTGGAAACTGCTGAAGCAATCGATGCGGCTCGGCTACTCTCAAATGTTTTCGTACTCAAGAGGACTTCTCTAGACTCAAGAAGCCCAGTTCCATCACCCAGACTGTCATTATTATTCGCTGACAAGGTGGGGCTAGCACTCTGCAGCATCATGAGAGCTCTTGGATCGATACCTTGAGACAACGCAAACTCGGCGATCCCCTCTTCAGACGGTTCTACCTCTGAGACCTTTATACGCATTCCACTCTGAAGCTGGCGATTTTGCAACACAACTTCGCCGCGTTTTGGCAAAGCATTGCCGCCTTGAGCTGAATCTTCACCTGACATCTGTTCATGGAGAACATTAGAAAAATCACTGGTAGCTTTCGACGATACCTCTGAAACCTTAGATATATCAAGAACAGCAGGCTTTTCAGAGCCCAATGAAGAAGTCGGCAATTCAGACATTTACACTCCATCTTAAAAAGTTATTCCACGTTACCTCTCGAGATTGCAAAAGACATGCCAATGGAAAAAAATCTCATTTTTTGTTAACTTCTAACTTTCAAGTTGAACTGTTGCAACGCCCTACTTTCAATTTCCCGATTCTCAAAAGCTAATGCGTCAATCTCACATTTTTCTCGCTCTCGTTGAGCTAATAACTCAATTTTTAATCTTTCATGTTCACGCGTCAACATAATTTTTCTAGCCTTTATACATACGTCATCAAGGACATTTATCTCTTGCTTAGAACGAACTTTCATTGCCTGAAGTTGAAATATAAATTGCTGATAGTTGCCTACCTCACCCGTGTGGTGAGAGCGAACCTGGACTTCCCTTAACTGATTACTATATTCTGCCAACATATTGTCAAGTTTTTCACTTCGCTCCACAGCAAGATTTTTTTTCTGTTGTGCATCCGCTAATTTTTGTTGGGCCACACGAACAGCTCTATCAGCCTTTGTGAGTAATACTTCCCAGACAGATTTCACTAAACCTGAACTCCCGTGAGCTGATTGAGAAACGTCTGTGAATCTCGCAGCGATACGCACTCATCACTTAATTGCTGGAGAAGTGCTTCCATGCCCGGCCGAATCTTAATTGCCTCATCTAGGTCTGGATTTGTACCCGGCTCATAGGCCCCAACCTGAATTAAGTCCTGATTTTGCTGATACAACGTCCACAACCGTCTAAATCGATTTGCTGAATTCAACTGCGCAGGACTGACGATACTCGCCATCACTCGCGATATCGAACCAGCGAGATCTATTGCTGGATAATGTGCGGCATCCGCAAGCTGCCTAGACAACATTGCCTGCCCATCCAGCGACGCTCTGGCAATATCAACAACTGGGTCTGACCGATCATCACCCTCTGCAAGCACCGTGTATATTGCCGTGATAGATCCAAACCCATGGCGCCCTACCCCAGCTCGCTCAATTAATTTTGGTAACAAGGCAAATACCGAGGGCGGATAACCCTTCGCAGTTGGCGGCTCACCTATTGCCAAGCCTATCTCTCTTTGCGCGTGCGCCACTCGCGTCAGACTATCACACAGCATAAGAACGTTTTTTCCCTGATCTCGGAAATATTCAGCAATCAAGTGTGTCAAATACGTTGCCTTCAACCGCAATACCGGCGATATGTTGGCAGGAGCTGCCACAACGACTGATTTGGCCAATCCGTCAGCACCAAGCGTTTGTTGAATGAATTCTTGTACTTCCCTCCCACGCTCTCCTATAAGACCAATAACAACTACGTCGGCAACGGTATTTCTCGTCAGCATGCCGAGTAAAACACTCTTTCCCACGCCAGAACCAGCCACCAAACCCAATCTTTGCCCTTGCCCTAAAGTGAGGCATGTATTAAACGCCTTAATGCCTGTATCCAACACTGAATCAATTGGACCGCGTTCCATTGGATTAATCGGTAGTCCCTCTAGGCTCAAATAATCTTCGTATTTGAGTATTCCCTTACCATCAAGAGGCTCTCCAATACCATTGATCACGCGTCCCAAGAGACAATCTCCGAGACCGGCTTTTGAATGATTAGAGCGCACCCAAACTCGAGCGCCGGGTCCAAGACCTCCCGGATCTGTAAAAGGCATGAGAAAAAGAATATCATCGTTGAAACCCACTACTTCGGCGTCAACGAGTGTTCCATAGTCAAGATTCTCTACCTGACAATGTGCTCCCAAAGGCGCCAGAATTCCTTTCGCCTCTAGGGTTAATCCCACCACACGAACTAATTTCCCACTTCGAGAACGCTCCGATACTCTGGCTTCTGAAATTAAATCTTCGACTTGTGAATCAAAATCAAACATGAGGATCTACATCAATAGAATCAGCACTAATTGTGCCTGATTCATCAACGTCTTGATCCACACATCCGCCAGCATCTAACACAGAACCCTCAATTGTATGCTCTTGAACTTGATTATTAAATTGCGCTGTATCTTCTCTAGGCGCTGAGACCGAGGGTAAGGAAAAACCCAATACTTGCTGAGATAATTTGTCCAATCTTTGTTCTATTAAGTCCTCTATTGCGGTATCGTCTACTGATATTTTAACACTACCCTGAGATAGCGAGCGATCGACTCTCAACTCTAGGCTCGTAAAGTCGTTATATACTTCGTCCCCAAAATGATCACGATCGGCCGGATGTAGATAAACTAAAATAGGTCCTTCACCCTGGTATTCAAGGTCTTCAAGCGCTAATTTTGTAAGTCTCTCAATGACGGTCGACGATAGAGTCAATTCTCCGCGCACCAATTGTTGTGCGAGGTGAATTGCAAGCTTCTTCATTGGTTGGTAAAAAGCCGTCATATCCTGCTGCGCCGCCCGAAGAGAGGTTATTAACGCTTCCAGTTGCCTTTGAGACTTTTCGTATTCTTGCTCCGCAGCATGACGACCCTTCAAGAATCCCTCGTCGTGAGCGTCTCGCTTAGCTTGATCAAGAGCCTCGGCTGCAAACGATTCGGCGGCCTCCGCTTGCTCTCTAGAAGCATTATCGCTTTCTTCCTTATTTTCGTAGTTTGACTCTAAAGGAGCTTCCTGTGTTTCTTGAAACGAATCTGATGGCATATCATAATTATCGTTTTCATCTAGAGTATCCGAAACCTCATCGTCTAAAAGCTCGTCAACGTTCACCACTGCAGGGGTCCACTGTGTGAATGTACTATTCGACCCACGAACTTTATCAGACTCACTCCAGCCGACTGCTGCAAACTCCTTAGCTTTTCGATCGGCAGTGAGGAGATCGTTTAGTCTCCAGCTCACAGACGATTCCCTAGACAAAGTCATCCCCTCTACCCGCTAGGACAAGATCACCTGAGTCAGACAACTTTCTGGCCGTGCGCATTATATCTTTTTGCGCGATTTCAACGTCGGTAATACGAATAGGTCCCTTGGCTTCCATGTCATCAAGGAACATGACCTTAGCCCGCTGAGACATGTTGCCAAGGAACTTTTCTTTAGTTTCCTCATCTGCCCCTTTAAGCGCTGTCATCAATTGATCATTCTCAATGTTACGCATGAGAACCTGAATCGCGCGATTATCAACCGCGGCCAAATTATCGAAGGTAAACATGTTATCTTGTATGGCCAACGCCAATCCTTCATCTAAATTACTGACGCCCTCCATTATTGCGTTTTCCATATCAACTTTGACGAAGTTCATAATCTTTGCGGCTGTCGGAACACCGCCCATGCTAGAGGATTTCGCTGACGAGCTAGTGCTGAATTGTTCTTTCATAATACCCTCTAACTCCTCCATTGCAGAAGGCTGCACTGTTTCCAAGCTGGCGACGCGCTGCATGACTTCAGCACGATTCTCCGCCGGAAGGAATCCAAGAACGTCAGCTGCAACGTCAAACTCAAGGACTGACAAGATAATTGCTACAACTTGTGGGTGCTCCTCACGAATCATCTCTCCAATAGAGCGTGCATCCATCCAGCGCAGAATCTCTAGACCTTTGCTAGACGCTCCTGGTAAAATTCTACCTAAAACGGTCGCTGCTTTATCATCACCTAACGCACGTTTCAATACATTTTCAACATAATCATTATTACCCAATCCAAGGTTAGTCTGCGCCTTGATGGTGACAACGAAATCGTCAAGGACGTAATTAACAGTCTCTTGCGAAAGATCAGCAACACTCACCATTGCCGCACCGAGTGCTTGAACCTCTCTGGGGTTGAGAAATCGTATAATATCTGCTGCTTGTTGTTCTCCCAACAGTAGCGTTATTACGGCAGCTCGCTCAGTATTAGTCAGAACTTCAAGTTCTTCCTTAACTTTTTGAGACATCGCTCCTTCTGCATTTTCCTCTGCGACCGCTGCATCAGCCATCTTTTAACTCTCCCAAAATCTGTTATCCGACCTTAATCATTTTACGAATTACATTAGCCACTCGGCCCGCATCCTCCGCTACTAGGTACCGCACAAGAGCAACTTTATCATCATAACTGTTGGCGGTGTCTAACATGTCTGCAGAAATGGTCGACTTTTTAGGCTTAAGCTTGGCTTTAATATCGTCTAAAGACTCAGGCTCCTCCTCCTGAATCATAGCCAGTTCTTCTTCTGTCAGCTCTCCATCTTGTCGCCTGACCGCCTTGGTCTCCTCCACCGTCTCTACTTGAGGCAAGTATGATTTTAATACTGGGCGAACAACCACGAAAAGCAAGATTATAAAAGTTAATGCAGCTCCCATACTTCTGGCAGTACTCATTACCTGCGCATTTTCATACCACTTGACCAAGTTTTCCATGGGAACGGGTTTTTCAAATGCAGCCGCTACCACCGTCACTACATCACCTCGTGCCTGATCAAAACCAACTATTCCTTTCACCAAATTGGTGAACCGCTCAAGCTCAACTTCGGTGTAAGGATCAATGACCGTGCCTGGTTGCTCAGTAGCTACCTCTGCAACAGGGGGAGCCTGCCCACCCTCCGCTACCACTGGGGTCGCCGGAGGAGGCGCTTCGACCTCTCTCTCGTTTATGATAACTGCTACAGATATTTTTTGAATCATACCACCACGCATCTTAACGTGACGCACAGCCCTATCGAGCTCATAATTTCGGGTCTGCCGCGTACTACTAGAGCCGTCTGTGCCCACTGGATCATCACCTAGCTGACCATCGACAACACCAGCAGCCAAACCGGGATTTGTGTTGTTCATTGATCCAGGAATCCCTACTGCGGCCATAGTGGAATTATTTTCTTGAGTAAGTATCTCCGATCGCGCTTTGGGCCCGTTGCGGTTGTTGTCAAATTCTTCGTATGTAGCCTCTGTTTCTGTGAAATCGATTGTGACATCAACTTCGGAACGAACATTTTCCGCACCAACAACCGACGACAAAAGCGCATCGATTCTACTACGATATGTCTCTTCAATACTGTTTTTGTGCTCCATTTGAGACGAATTGAGCTGCATGGAAGCAAAACGCTTAGCATCCGTTAAAAGTTTTCCTCTTTTATCCACCACCACCACATCATCTGCAGCAAGATACGGAACGCTTGAGGAAACCATATGGATGATGGCTTCAACCTGTGAGTTTGAAATGATTCGCCCGGGAAATGGTGTCACCACCACAGAAGCTTTTGCCGGAGTCCTATTTCGGACAAAAACGCTTTGCTTCGGAGCTGCCAAATGAACTCTGGCCGCTTGAACCGTCGATATCTGCGCTACGCTCTTAGCTAGCTCCTGCTCCATTGCGGAAACATAACGAACCTGCTCCATAAACTGACTCGTGGTCATCGACGCATCTTCACTCAACGACCCCATCCCGCCAGCTGCGCCCTCTTGCGGAAGTCCTCGCGAAGCGAGAAAAATTCTCGCCTCGTGATATCGCTCATCTCGAACGACTAAATCTCCCGTTTGATCATCGATTTGGACATAAAACTCTGCACTGGAAAGTGCATCAAATGCGGTCTGCCGATCCGCTTCAGATAATCCTGGGTAAAGCGATCTGGTTGGCGGCTCTCTCGTGACAGAATATGCGATAAGAAAGATTGCAATAGTTAGTAAGGTAATGATTGCCGGCATTGCCTTTCGCACGGCTGGCTGGGCCAAAACTTCAGCAATATTCGGCAAAGCAATACCATCCGCTGTAACTGCTGGAAGCATATTGGCTTTGGGTGCTGCCTGCTGAGATGCCACAACGGCACCCCCTGTATCAGGTGTATTAGCAACCAAATCAGTGCCGGGTTCTGCTGCAGCTGCCATATTTTAACTCACTTAATAAATATTAGACCGGCATATGAAGAATATCTTCATACGCCTTCAGGACTTTGTTTCGGATTTGCAAAGTGGCTTCAAATGCAAGAGAAGACTTTTGCATTCCGATTACCACATCTGTCAAGGGAACATCTTCTCCATGCTCATACGCTGTTCTTAACACCTTAGAGTTCATGGCAGCGCCATTTACGGCTTGAACCGCTCCTTTGACCGCCTCTGGAAAACTTATCCGATTAGGGTCTGGTTTGGTACCTAACCCAATGTTCGCTGCATCTGCACTTGGCTTATACCCGGCCTCTATTTCTGCCTGATAGTTACGTATTTGCCCGAGGACTGCTTCTATATTTCCGATATTGGTTGGATTCATTAGACGACTATCCTTATCGAGCGTAGGCCCGAGTAACGGTAATACCCTGTTCGCGAAGCTTTTGAAGCTTGTGACGAAGCGTGCGAGGACTTATACCTAGTTTTTCTGCGGCCTCATCTCTACTCCTCGAGGACTGGAGAGCTTCGGAGATAGCCTGACGCTCGCTTTGTTGCACAGCATGGTCTAGTACCGAACGGACGTTTGACCCTTTGTTCGCTCCCCCAATAGCTGAAGTTATCCTATCTTGTTCCACATTAGGAACTTTGGAGCGAGAAACACCGTGATTTGGACTGCCCTGCGTCCAATTACGCGACCTATCACTCCGCGGAACAAAGTCTGATGAAGGCTCCGCAAACTCATCATTTATGTGGAGATCGTCAAATAAGAGGTGCTCGAGCTCGATCGATCTCTGGTTGGATAGCACCATTGCTCGAACGATAACGTTCTGTAACTCCCGCACATTTCCGGGCCAAGGGTACGAAACTAGTCTATGCTGCGCCGCTGGACTGATCACTATAGGATGCCCAGTTAAGTTTTGCTGAGAGACAAATTGCTCTGCTAAAGGAAGGATGTCTAATGGCCTTTCGCTTAATGGAGGCAGTGAAAGTTTGAATGCACTCAGTCTGAAGTATAGATCTTCGCGAAAGCGATGCTCGGCTATAGCTTGCTTTAAATTTCTATTAGTAGCCGCAATTATTCGAATATCGAGTTCAATTGACTTTTGGCCCCCAAGCCTTACTACACACCTCTCTTGGAGAATTCTTAGTAATTTAGCCTGCATGCTGTATGACATTTCTCCAATTTCATCCAGAAAAATGGTTCCTCCCTGCGCCTGCTCGAACAGCCCTTGTTGTATTTTGTTGGCGCCTGTAAAAGACCCTTTTTCATGCCCAAACAGCATATCTTCAATGAGATTCTCTGGCATTGCGGCGCAATTAAATGCAACAAAAGGCCGGTCAAAGCGCGGTGATGCATCATGCAAGATTCGGGACAGAACCTCCTTCCCTGCTCCTGTTGGTCCAGTTAATAACACTGTCACGTCTACCCTCGCAACTCTTTCAGCTAAAGCCAACAAATTTCGGCTTACGGGATCTGCAAAAACAAAGGCGCTGGTATCTGTTTTTGGCTCTGAAACATTAGTATCGACAATATGACGCCATTCCGCGGGAGCCAGCTGTTCAGACGGGACCGCTGTCAAAGCTCCTTGGCGGACAGCCTCAATGCCTAGTTCAAATAAATCTCTGGCGACGCGAGTAATGACTTGAGCAGGCGATCCTAGGGACACTAGTTTCATTTGAAGTTCTTTTAATGCCGTGGCACACTTCGACAGCCTAACGACTACAATTTCGGCTGACGTGAACGCATCGTCCTCTATATCTAAAGAGTCTCCTATACGCAAATCAAAACCTTTATCAATAAAGGCTTGTCGAACCTGATCATTAAGCTTATCGACTGGATCTATCCACAACATCGGGATGCTATTGGTATTTGCCACTTTGGTACCTTCTCTCTGCTTGTTTTAAAAAAATTGCCGCTTCATATAAAGTAAAGCAATATATATGCCAGATAAAAAAATCTAACCAATTCAATTATTTATTGCAATAGTGGCAATAAACTGTCAGTTATCCGCCAACGGCAAGTTAGGATTATGTACGCAAAAATCAAAAACAGTCGGCAATCTGACAGTCCAGTACATAGATTAATTCAGGGAAATATTTGTTTGCTGGCTACTTTGTGTTTGAAAAGCCTTCGATTGAAAATTTTCTGTTCAAAAGAGCCTAGGCACTTGAGAGACCATATTTATTGATTTTTTCGATAAGCGTCGTTCGTTGTACGTTTAGAAGTCTTGCTGTTTTGGAAACATTTCCTTCAGCCTTGTCTAAAGCTTGCTGTATAAGACTCCGCTCTATATCTACCATATGTTGCTTTAAAGGAAGTCCTTGCTCTGGAAACGAATCCCAACTTTGAGCCATTGATATTACGTTAACCGTCTCGTCAAAGACTTTTCCGTTGTTAACCTCTTCTGTTGATGAATTAGATAATGCTGGATTACTCGGCATGGCTAATGATAGGTTCGCATCAGATTGGTCTTCAAAATTAAAAGCGCCTTGACCGCTGGAAACATGCACTGTTGCTGGAATTTCACCGGGTTCAGAGTTTGCTAACAGTCGAATGCCGAGAGGTAGCATACTTTCCGGAACATTTCTGAAATCAACGATTTGTCCAGGATAAAGTGCCGAGTAACGATTTACAAGATTAGAAAGTTCCCTGACGTTGCCGGGCCAACTGTATCTCATAAACAGCTCAAGTGATGAAGATACAAATGTTATAGGTTTATATCTCCGCTTGGCATGCATCACTGCAAAATGCTCGATAAGTGGCAAGATATCTTCTTTTCGCTCTTGGAGGGCCTTGATTTCTATCGGCATAACATTGAGCCGATAAAAAAGATCCTCACGAAATTCGCCTTTCTCTATAAGATTCTCTACGTTTTTGTGTGTAGCGGCAATAACTCTAACATCAATTGCTAAGCCCTGTGTTGTGCCGACTGGATCAATTATGCGTTCCTGCAATACCCGGAGTAACTTTACTTGCAGGTCCATGGACATATCTCCGATCTCGTCCAGAAATAAAGTACCTCCACTTGCGAGTTCAAATCTTCCTTTACGATCTGATATCGCACCGGTGAAAGCTCCCTTTCGATGCCCAAACAGTTCGCTCTCAAGCAACTCCCGAGGAATAGCGCCACAATTAACTGGGATAAATGGTTCAGCAGAACGCTCTGAACAGTCATGA
>NZIZ01000037.1 GCA_002691825.1 Porticoccaceae bacterium | reverse complement strand
CCTGACCGGGTCACTCTATGGATCTGCGGTCCCCCGAAATGACATTCCCCGAATGATTGACCTGTACAAAGCTGGGAAATTAGAACTCGATAAGCTTCTTTCACGAAGTTATCCAATCGAACAAATTAACGAAGCNTACNAGGCTATGCAAGCNGGTGAGACCTTNCGCAGNGTTGTCACNTTTTAANATAAGCNNCCACAAACNNCAAANTCAGGTTTGTGTNGNATTNAGGTTNGTCGCTAAAACTGGGCACCCGNGCTTTAATATCGAGAGAAGGGTAGCGCTTTTAAGCCAAAGTGTATGATGTTTTGACGGAAGTGTAGAATTCTTTTGCGTACTCTCCCTGCTCTCGTGAACCGTAGCTAGAACTCTTGGTCCCTCCAAATGGCACATGATAGTCCACACCCGCCGTAGGTAGATTTACAGCTACTATGCCAGACTCCACGTTACGTTTAAAATCCGATGAGAATTTCAACGAATTGGTCACGATACCCGCTGAGAGACCAAAGGTAGTGTCATTTGCTATCGATAAAGCCTCATCGTAGTCACGCACACAAATAACACTCGCGACAGGTCCAAAAATCTCCTCACGATTAATTCGCATATCGTTGTGGGTATTTGTAAATAATACTGGTGGTAAATAGAATCCCTCAGTATCACGAAAAACCTGCTCTCCACCGCACTCTAAAGTCGCACCCTCATCAATACCGATTTGTATATAACGTGTATCATGATCTAATTGACGCTGATCAATAACTGGGCCGATGTCAGTGCCTTTCTTTAACGCATGGTCCGTTTTCAACTGCAATAGGCGAGTCGATAACGCTTTGACAAACCTATCATGTATTCCGCTCGTAACGATCAAGCGGCTTGATGCTGTACATCGCTGACCCGTGGAATAAAACGCTCCTTGCACGGCACAATCTACGGCAGTATCTAGATCAGCATCATCCAGCACAACCAAGGGGTTTTTGCCGCCCATCTCAAGCTGAATTTTTGCCATTCGAGCTACAGCCGCAGAAGCAACCCTTTTACCGGTAGTGATTGATCCGGTAAAACTGATAGCATGTACTTTTGGACTGTTTGCAATACACGACCCAACCACATCTCCACGACCCATCACAAGATTAAAGACACCTGCAGGAATTCCAGACCTCGAGATAATCTCTGTTAACGCATGGGCAAGCGCAGGAACAAGCTCAGATGGCTTAAAGACAACACAATTTCCATACGCTAGAGCAGGCGCGATTTTCCAAGCCGGAATCGCTATCGGAAAATTCCAGGGAAGAATAAGGCCCACAACTCCCACTGGGGAACGAGTGACCGCTACATCTACCTCAGGACGAATAGAATCAAAATTTTCTCCTCCTTGACGAACGACTTGAGCCCCAAAAAACTTAAAAATCTGCCCCGCGCGCACGACTTCTCCAATACCCTCCAAAAGAGTCTTTCCCTCTTCCCTTGCTAACATTTCTCCCAATTCTTGCTTTCGAGACAATATCTCATCACCGATCTTATCGAGCATCTCACTTCGTTGTTGTAACGGTGACTTCGCCCATTGGGGAAAGGCATCAAATGCAGCATCTATCGCCTGTTCAGTTTGTAGCTTACTCGCCATCGCAAACTGTCCAATGCAATCTGATGTATCAGAAGGATTAATATTATCCATTGCGTCAGAACCATCAATCCATTGCCCTGCAAAAAAGTTCTTATACATCTGATTCTCAACCCCTATCGGTAAAAAATTTACATAAAACCCGTCGTCGTTTTAACCAATATACCAATCCACATAATGATGATCAATAATTCCGCAATGGTTACTTCGTGTGATGAAGTTTACTCGAAATTTGTACCAAAGTAGACAAAAAAGGATTAACTAATATAAGCCTAACTAACCCCACTGAAACCATTATCAACAACTTCCCTACGACAAAAAACTCTGTATTTCTTAAAGCTTATAACTTCTAATCTGTTGCAGAATTATTCTAATATTGCACCCGTGATATGTGACAGGAAAGTGGGGTCGCTCCAATCTGCTGGAGGGATAGTCAAGTGATAATTATCACCTGTCCTCACTCGCGCATCGCCTCGTCTCGTGTAAGTACTATTTCGGACAACTACTAAGTCGTATTCAGGAAAAATGTAGATGTTATTTTGATGTAATCCCGCGGAAAAATAATATCCATCAGTTTCATTCACCCACCATTGCAGAGCATAGTCAGCCTTGTTTGAATCGCTTGGCACCGAGGTAGACTCTTTGATCCATGAATCTGAGATAAGTTGTTCGTCACGCCAACGACCTTGCCGAGCAAAAAGAAGACCAAACCTAGCAAAATCTCTGGTTGTGGCGTCAACGCAACAATAGGTCATCGCGTGTCCCCTCTCATCTACCCACCAATCAGCCCTCATGCCAATTTTTGAGAATAGATTTATATCTGCATAGTTTGAGACGTACTGACCAGTTGCATTCTCGATGATACCTGATAGCAACATAGAATCTGTATTCTGATACGCCCAGTTTCTGCCTCTTGGGGAAGTAGAACGAGCTCGGTCTAAAGCGAATGCTAATTGATCTCCATCATAACCACCGGAGGCNTAAATACCCGNATCGCTAAACCTCGACTGTTGCAGACCACTTCGCATCTCCAATANCGCTCTAATACTAATATCCTCATTCTCAGTACCCTGCCANGACGGNAGGTAGTTGGATGCAGACTCGTCAATCGATCCGATAAATCCTTGNTCAAGCGCAATACCAATTAATGCACTNGNAAAAGANTTTGCTGTAGACCAACTNGTAGCTGTGCTNTCTTTCGATTTCCTNANCCCATACCGCTCACCAACAATCACACCATNACGAACAATCAAAACACCTTGAGTATTTNTCGTGGCAGAAAATGCATAATCTAGNGCTTGATTGATGANGCTTTCCGTCATNTTGACNTCTGAGGGCAAGCGGACNTCCCAGGAAACNTCAGGGTAAGTGTCGGAATCAGGTAATTGCGNAGAATAGGATTCCGACACGCTACCAATTGACAGTGATTCATTTAAGTTAATGGTTCCTGAACCCCCGCCGCAAGAGGAAATTAAAATTGGGCATATGTAAATCAAGACTTTTTTATACAATAATTTTTTAAGGTTCCTAATTACCAAAACAATCCTCCAAACCCTTTTCTCATCGTTATTAAGGATTAATCTTTTACACTTTTCTCTCGGCGGAATAGTGGAATTACATACCTAATTAACTCGCTCTCATCTCCAAAAAAATCATGTGCTTATTTCTTCCGAGGGGGCAATAACATCAAAAATTAACTTATTCGTTGAGAAGTTGATAAAAAGTTTGTTGAATATCCATAAGGAGAATAATACATGATAAAAATCCCAATACATGGAGTGATTTGGCTGTTGGTATGTTCTCTTATCGGCTGTGAAAGCAGAATAGATGAAACAGTGTCTGAATCTCCCTCAAATCCACTTAACGCGGAGGTTTTTAAGTTAACGATATTACATCTAAATGACACACATAGTTTTATAAAGGGTGATCATTTCAAACTTTCCAATGACGCTATTTCGTTGAACTCTACAAAAAAGGATGGTTCACCGATTAATAAAATAACCGTAAGTTATGGTGGATATCCAAAATTAATAACCCTGTTCAAAAAAGAGGAAAAAGCGTCTCAGAATGTTCTTAAACTTCATGCAGGCGACAGTATTACTGGGACCAAGTACCATACTTTATTTAAGGGTCCGAAGCATGTTTCGCCTGATTCTGTCATGATGAATCAAATTTGTTTCGATGCCTTTACGATCGGGAATCACGAATTCGATGATGGCGATAGTGGTCTTGCAGATTTTATCGACGACTTACATGCCGACGCTTGCAAGACACCAGTGATAAGCGCTAATACAAAACTTTCCAAAAACTCTGTAGCCGTGATGGGCGAAAAAATTCAGCCTTATGTAATCATAAATAAAGGCGGTATCGATATTGCGATAGTTGGGATCACAATAGGTTACAAAACTGCTACTTCCTCAAATCCAGACAATGGAACAACATTTTCATCAGAACTCGAAACTGCCCAAATCACAATCAATAAACTTAGCCGATTAGGAGTACACCACATCGTATTACTAACACACAATCAATATCAAAGAGATATTGATATGGCAAAAAAATTAAGCGGGGTAGATATCATTGTGGGTGGCGACTCTCATAGCCTTTTAGGCGATTCAACATTTACAAATCTAGGATTTCATTCTGTTGGCGACTATCCAACTATTACTCACAATGCAAATGGAGATATCGTGTGCATAGTTCAGGCTTGGGAAAATACGCATCTAATGGGAAAACTGCATGCCACCTTCAAAAATGGAAAAATTTTATCGTGTGAGGGTTTCCCTTTAATGCCGATCGGTGACGTCTTTACTTATGAAGACATAGATGGAACTAACGAATTGCTCTCAAAAAGAGACCAACAAAAAGTTCTCGCATTTCTCTCTCGCGAAGATGAGTTGGTCCCGGTAGTAGACGATCCGGAGGCACTAACACGCATCAAACAATATGACCAGCAGATTGATACCTTACTCAGAGAAGTGATCGGTTTTACTGATGAAAATTTATGTCTCGAACGCGTTCCGGGGCAGGGTAGATCAAATATCAACGGTTGTCGTAAACAAACTTACCAGCATGGTAGCGATATTACTGCAATTATAGCAAAAGCATTTTGGTTAACTGTTTCAGATGCAGATGTCGCTATACAAAACAGTGGCGGTGCAAGAGTGGATTTTCCGAAAGGAAAAATAAACTTTTCTAATCTCTATGACCTTCTTCCATACTCAAATCGGATCGTCAAAGCAGATGTATCCGGTGCTAAAATTATTGCTGTACTCGAGTCCGCTTTAGAGAACCACATAGATAAAGGAGGCAGCACTGGATCTTTTCCTTACGCATTCGGATTGAGATTTAATATAGACGCGTCGGAGAGGGCAGGGTCTCGAATCAGTGACGTAGAGGTCATTTCTCGCAACACCATGACCTGGTCGGATATCGATATATCAAAAAAGTACCGCATCGTAACCAATAACTTTTTATCAACTGGGAAGGACGGTTACAAAGAATTCTCCAAAATAAAGTGGACAGATACTTACATTGATTACCATGACCCACTCGCACGCTTTATCGAAGGGCTAAGCGAACAGAATTTGAAGGTCTCAAAACTACCAAAAGAGGAATACTCAATCAAAAGTTTTATCGATCCCGACGGATGCAATCACAGTATTTACGAAGACTGTGTGTACACCTGGTAAAAACTAACAAAGATTTCGATCACGATTACTGATCCAAAATACCTTTAATGACTCAAGCGAAAAACTTTTTGCTTACGGATATTTCTCAAATGCTAACGCTTTTATAATTGAAATTGTCATCAGAACCATGACAAGCGAAAACGGTAATGCCCCAACTATCATTACAGAACGAAGAGCATCCATGCCACCAGCTTTCAATAACACGCCAACTAGTGCAGCGAAAATGATGCCCCAAAAAATGACATGTGCGGGTCTCCGTTGATCTGGATCCCCGCCCGATGCAAGGGTGTTTATAATCAAAATTCCAGAGTCTGCCGAAGTTATCAAAAAAGTAAGTAGCAAAGTCACAACCACGACTGATAACGCGACTGCTAATTCAGGGGACAAGATCAAATTAATAGTCTCAAACAATTGCGCTGAAATATCGGCATTCACAATTGATCCCTCCGCAATTCCTCGCAACTCCAAATCGATTGCGGTTGCACCAATGAAGGAAAACCAAGTAAGGCATATAATGGAGGGTATGATAATAGCACCGATAACGTACTCACGAACTGTTCGCCCTCGAGACACCCTAGCCAAAAACAAGCCGACAAAGGGAGCAAAGGCAATCCACCAAGCCCAATAGAAAATATTCCACGCACCCTGCCAATTTTTTAGTTCTGTTTGGATAGAGGTATTAGATTCATTCCAAACAGTGACGGACATGCTTGGCAAGGCTATAAGGTAATCCCAGATCGCGTAAAAAAATGCCTTAGTTGCGAAAATAGTGGCGCCAAAAATCACGAAAAATAAAATCAAAAAGATCGATAGCGCCATGTTGATATTTGACAGCCACTTAATACCTCGTTTTAACCCCGACATTGCAGAGACGCACGATGCTCCAATGATAATTATCAATCCAAACATTTGCGCCTTCAAAGACGGACCACCACTTTCATCGATAATCCAAGTGATCCCAGTGATGTTAAAGATACCGGATGCAAACTGTGAAACTCCATAACCGATGGTCACTCCAAGTCCAATCAAGGTTGCTAAAATAGCAGCTATGTCTACGATGTGTCCGGCCCATCCGGACATTGCACTGCCAAAAAGGGGCTCCAATCCTGATCGAATAGTGAGCGGCAATGCACGCGCATAACTTAAATATCCCAAAGAAATTCCGACGATTCCGTAACATGCCCAAGGGGTAAGACCATAATGCATTAACGACCACTTATATGCATTTCGAACATTATCCTCGTTAAGTCCGGTGCTATTTCCCATTATAGTGTCTGGATTATATGCAAAATGAAAAATCGGTTCCGCGGTGGAATACGTGAGCATTCCGATGCCGATACCAGCTCCAAACATCATGGAGAGCCAAGTAAACATGGAAAATTCTGGTTTTTCATTCGCTTTACCCAGCACCTTGTTACCCGTCGCCGGCCAAATTGCAAGGGCAAGGCAACTCAACATAAAAAATGCCGTCGCATAAATATACCATCCGCCAAATGCTGAAATTGTCCAGTTCTGAAGATCAAGCAACTGTTCACCAACAATTTCTGGTGACATACCAACCCACAAAATTAGGGCAAAGATGATGACTTTTGGAAAAAAAGCGACTACCGGATTAAATCCGCGATAAAAACCAACCTTCGAGGTTTGGACTGCTAAAACTGTAGTTCTCCTCAAACAAAGCGATGAAAACAATGTACATCTAGATGTTACACCTATAACTAAACCTCTTTGCTAAAAAAAAATCTACCCTAAAACAAAAATAATGACAATAATTACCGATTATTAGCAGGTCACTTAAAGACAAAATCCAACCAAACCCTAAAAAAATGTGTGGTATGGTGAGGAGGTGAAGTTCTGATTAGTTAACGAAAGATCATCTTCAGCTCAACATGACTCCTTGGGTGGCGGACTCCTCGTTGGCTCGAGACTCTTTCACTGAGCACTATAGGAGCTAAAAATGCGAGAAATTAAATTAATGAGGTACTTCAAGCTCCTATTTTTAGTACTCACATCGATTGCCGCTGTTGCCTTAGAACTTGAATATGATGTGATTGGCTTTGTAAACGACGAGCAAGTCTACGGAGAGTTAATTGGCAATCTCGATGATACGCGCGTGGAAGGATTCCTATTCAATGAAGAAGGCACTGCTCGCTACTTCATCGGCGACTGGATTGGCAATGGTGAGTTCGAAGGCTATGACGAAAATGACGAGTACTACAAACTAGAGTTAGCCACGGAGTAATAATTGGTGAGAGCGATAACAACATTTATCTCACACTAACACCTATGGCTGTGGGGTACACCAAAATGATCCCGCAGGATATTATCTAGAACACCACTGTGACTCAGAATTTCCATCAATCAACAAATTGCGAGTCAGTATCGGAAAACCCAAAATAATCCGCGATAGCGAGCCCGCTAGCAACGCTTGTGAATGGATCATGCTCAACGACTTTGCCGCTAAATTTATGATCCAAGATCTCTGTAACAGCCGGTATCAAGGATGATCCGCCAGTACGCAGAACTATATCTATATCTTGAGGCGTTAANTTTGCCCTTANNAAAANCNTGTCTATGGATCTCTCAAGCTCCAATAATATNTCAGAGATCATACACTCAAATTCCCAACGCTCGATNTCCACCTCAATATCAATTTCAGGNATATCTANGATAACTGANTCAGCTTTAGAGAGACCANTTTTGCATGCTCTNATTGNTTCAAAGACCTGATAACTATNATTCTGNCTNATNAGCTCATAAAGTCGCTTGAATTTTTCNGCTNCCNNATCNTNTTGCGACATGCGCTGAATCACTGAAGCGGTATATTTATTTTGATTTAAAATATAACTAACAGGCCAATTAAGGAGCAGTTCCTCAAACTCGCTAAAAGGAAAAAGTGTATCTACACTCTCTCCATCAACTATCCTGCTCCAACGCTCTCCCTTACCGAGAAGCGGAAAGATTACTTCTCGAAAGATCGTCTGGTCAATTTTGTCACCACCCAAGGCGACACCGTGAGTTGCTAAGATCTGAAAAGACTCTCCCTCACGCTGAAGAATACAGAAGTCTAAAGTGCCACCCCCAAAATCGAGCGTCAAAAGTCTTTCAAAACTCTTATTTGGGTTCGTATGTATATAACTTATGGCGGCAGCAACCGGTTCAGAGCAAAAAGACTGCTCGGTAAAACCGGCATATACATAGGCCTCTTTTAAACGATTCAGGGCAATCTGGTCGCGGTCAGGTTCTGAGCCTTCAAAGCGCACCGGATGCCCAATGCACACTCGCTTTACGTCTTTGACTACAGCCGACACCGTCCTCTTTATTTCTACAATGATGGGTGTTATCAGCGCAACCAGACGAAATTGTCGTCCCAAAACCGGTATTCTGTCTCCCCTCTTATTGCCCAAAAGGCGTTTTGTGCCTCGAAACAAACGTCCCGGTAGACTTGCATCATGGATTGCATGGCCAAATATCTTTGTCGTTTCACTTTCAGCAGACGGGCCATCTGCGGTTCCTGTGCTAGTTCTTGCCTCACCCAATAACTCAGCACTTAACTCTACTTTCCTACCACGATTACCTGCAACATATTCATCGATAGCGTCCTGTCCAGTCGTTATGGAGAACTCTCTATCGATATAATTCGCAGACGGCATTACAACATCGGAGTGACCTAATCGCACCAGTGTGATCTCTCGACCATCAAATGTGGCCGCAACGCTATTACTTGTGCCGAAATCGACTCCGACACCGTAATTTTTATGACTAGATTTATTTAGGTTAAACATCTACGATCATCAAAAATATCTACTTATCAATCCTCAGTACCCACATCTGAGTATACATGCCCGTGACATTGACACTGAAAAGTTTGCGCCCAAGACCTGTTGTTTATCTTTACTGTCCAGTGATCGACAGGCGGAATCATCTCCAAAATTGCATCACTACAACGTCTGTTTTAAATTTATCAACACATGCACCATTACAAGCGCGTATTATCAATATAAAATGGAAGAAGGAAAAGTTTACATTGTCCGGTATCGAAACGAATTTTTTTAACAAACTAATCAAACGAATAGATAAAGTAGTAACGGAAGACTTATCTGACTTCGATCCTCAGGCCGAATATGATACGAGGGTGAAGCTTCCAGAGTGGCAGGTTGCCAAATTGAAAGCGCATGCTCGTAAGAAAGCAGGCCGCAACGACAAGACCAAGAAATGACTAGTTTCTCACCACTTTTATGGTTCAAATTGTCTTAGACTCAGTCTCACTGTCTAATGAACCAACGCTCCCACGAAGGGCATACCAACCAATGTAAATGTAACACAACATTGGGACTAAAAAGCTCGCTTGAATACCGATGCTGTCTGCGGCTGCCGCCTGCAAGACTGTAACGAGCGCCCCGCCGACAATTCCTTGGCACACTAGACCAGAGCCAGTGCTAGTCAAAGGGCCAAGCCCCTTAACTGCCATCGTAAAAATCGTAGGAAACATAATCGAGTTAAAAAATCCAACCGCTATGATAGAATACATTGCTAACTCGCCGGAAGAATTCACACTAATCAGTATCATAACAACAGCCAGAAGCGCGCTTCCCGCAAGATATTTTTTCGCCTCGACAAAGTTCATCGCTATGGATCCGACAATTCTTCCAATGAAGGCGGCACCCCAATACAATCCAAGCATCTGGCCGGCAACAGTCTCATCCAACCCCCCTATGGCCTCTTCGGCAAAATAATTAACCAACCAGCTACCAATGGATACCTCGCCACCGACATATAAAAATATCGCAAGGGCACCAAAGATCATAGACCGGTATTGGCGCATGGCATATAGGCGACTTCCAAAGGCAACTAGCACAAGCATACTCGCCACGAAAAGCTGGTCTGCAATCATTGCCAGAATAATTAGAGCTGAAAATCCTAGATGCACTCGGAGGCTAGTCCATAAACTCTGATCTTGGTCTACCTCTCCCTCCAAGTCACTCAAAGTTGGTAGAGTAGTCGTCCTGAAAAAGACTGCAGCGGCTACCAGAACACCCGCCATCATTAAGTATGGCGTTTGCACGTCAGCAACAGAGCCAATTATAAGGCCCGCCAATAATAGCGGTGCTATTGTCACTCCGAGAGAATTACACGTCTGTACTGCAGTTAATCGAACCGCAGCCGTCTCCTCCGACCCCAAGGCAGCCACATAAGGGTTAGCAGCGACCTGTAAGATGGTAATCCCACCTGCCAATACCGCTAAAGCTCCCAAAAATAGAACGTATTGATTCGCAGATGCCGCTGGGAAAAATAGTAAAGCCCCTCCTGCGGTTGTAAGTAACCCTGCTACGATACCCATTTGATAACCCATTTTCTTAACAACCAAATCTGCTAAAGGCGAAACAATGAAATAAGCGCCAAAGAAACAAAACTGAACCAGGGACGCTTGGGTGTAAGTGAGATCAAATGAAGCCTTGAATGCTGGAATGAGAAGATCATTTAGTACTGTAATGAAGCCCCACATAAAAAACAAAGATGCTAGGGCCGCAAATGTAAACATGTTCGCCTCAGTTTTCGGTGCATTAATCACGTCTATATTCTCATCTGCCATAGGAATAAAAACCTCTTATTTTATTATGTTTGGAGTGTGCGTAGCTTAGATCGGGTTCCTCAGGGATGCAAGGGATTGAGAAGCGTCATTTCAAAAGACTATACCAAATAACTTTTATAACTAGCCTTCAATGATTTTTTTGACTAAGGTGCAATCCAGAGATTATTTGATGGTTGCGTATCCTCAAAAGGTTCCTGTTACCAACATCTTCAACAAATACTGACCTCAGAGTAATTTCCTAAAACATCCAAACTTATATTCNCAAACAAAACCCGCAAGGAAGGAAAGTATCTCCTTGGACTGCGTATCGACGATCCGCAACCTTAGACTCCCATCTTGGTCCTGCGACATCAAAGAAATCTTTCAAACGCACAAGCTAAAATTTGGATATAAAAACCTCTCAGTAGAGCCGTTTTACATTTAAACATAGCGTCTAATTTACACTTAATCGAAACTATGAAAAAGATTCGGATAAATTATACAAATAGACACTTCCAAGAAAGCGAAGGACCCACTCGCATGGATTAATAACACNTCTCCACTTACTAGTNACGCAGTTTTGNAGTTATAAGGTAAATGNTCTCGAGGCCAAAACAAACTTAATNGTCTTCACTATTTGTGGTTTTTGAATCCAAGTAACGAACCTCAAAGCTAAACGCAAAATAAAATATGTGTGAAATTCGGTTGCTGATTTAACATTACTGTGTCTAAAACTGATATGAGACTCCAACTTTCATCGTCCTAGGTTTTTGAGATCTAGCGCCCTCTGATGGAGCTCTGGAGATAATGTTCTCATCATCAGTAACGTTTTCAGCAATAATGAAAACATCCAAAGAATCACTCACTTTCTTTCTTAAATTAAGATCAACAATGGTGTGGCGTTCTATGACATTGTAAGGTCCACATGCTGCAAGTGAGCAGGAGGAACCTACATCTATTATTCTCACGTTTCCACTTAACCCATTATCGGCAACGAAACCAGCAACTAAAGTCATTGAAGTATCCGGTATATAAGGTAATTCATCTCCTGCAGCTACGGTTCCGAAATAGTCACTATCCGAGCTGTTCTGGAACTCTGAATTGGTTGATGTAAAAGTTAATGCTATAGGATAAGTGATACCATCTCTATCTATGATCCATGAAGCACTTAGCTCAAGGCCGTCTACGTCAGCTGCTCCGCCGCTAAAAATAGCAGATTCGTTAGCGTCACACGCTGCACCGCTTACAAGGGTGCATTCCGCAGACAGATTAGAGTACTCACTNGAAAAGAAGAAAGCTTCCAAATTTGTCGCATCATTGACATANCTCATACCTAATTCAATGTTGTCCGCTTTTTCAGGCTCTGCGCCGAACATTGGAGTCATACCTTCGTGGAATCCCGCNACTAAAACAACGTTTTTATTGAGCTCATAAGTTGCTCCAAAGCTTGATGTTGTATGATCATTTGTTGCGAAGGTATCTCTAACGCTTGTAATTCTGACAGGAGTGAGATTTGGTCCCGCAGGTTCACCCCATCTTCTATGCCGTTGATCATAGTCTTCTGATCTAAAACCCACAGTGACATCTAACTTACCGAAGTCCATAGTGTCCTGTAGATAATATGAAGTCGCTGAAGACTCTCTTAATCTATTATCGCTTCCACTTAATCCAACATACCCGTAAAGAGCAGACAATGATCCGTCAGCTGCTTGATCGGCATATTCATACGCTTGGACTCTACTTTCGGAATCCTCCATGTCTCTGTAGCCGAAAGTAAGGGAGTGAATACCTAGTTGTGTGGATAGAGTAAATTGGTAACCNTTATTGGTATAAAATCTGTTGTTATGCTTATATTCAATTTCAACGGCCATTTCACCGTCTAAAATTGCTTGAGCATTAGCACTACCGTTGTTGGCGTCACTAATTAATTCGTTAATATCGTCTCTCTCACCATGCTCCNAATCATTGTTAAAGTCGCTAACTTTAAACCAATCTCTATGATAGTCATTCTGCCATGTGGTCATCACAATGTTAAAATCGTCGAAATTACCAGCATATGTTAATGAAGCTTGCTCCCCATCGTTCATCATTTTATCGAATGCAGTAGCACCGTACCTCATTCTTGGGTTTTCCCTAAAACTTTCTTGAGTTAGACCCACATATGATTGCTTTGAGGTTTCATCCAGATCGACCATTTTGAACGTTAAAGAATGATTTTCAGTTGCATATCTAGCCTTGATAACAACGTCAGACTTATCAAAACCTGTATCACCGCCAACATTTGCAATTGAATCAAACCCATCACTTGCATGATCATGGATTTCAATGAGCCCACCAAAGTTTCCTGAAGTTCCACCATAGTATGCATGCGTTCTCAACATTCCGTTTTCACCAAACTCTTGATTTAACTTAAACGAGGTAACTTCTGGAATCGGAGTACTCAGTAAGTTGATCGCTCCTCCTATAGTTTGCGGACCCTGTGATACTGCAGCAGATCCTTTTAAAACTTCTACAGCATGAATTCTACCCATTGTAGGGAAATAATANGCAGCAGATGAGGTGTAAGGTGAGGGGGCAACGAGAATACCATCTTCCATAATTGTTACTTTTCCTGANCTTTCAATTGCAGTTCCCCTAATTGAAATATTTGGTCGTAANCCGTAACCCTCTTCGGTTCTCATATACATGCCAGGCACTGCAGATAATATTTTTGCAATATCAGTATCCATAGCTTGTTCTAAATATTCATTAGAGATGAACGCACCTGAACCCNCTATATCTTTAACATCATTTTTTGACCCAATAATTGTCACAGAATCCATACCGGCAAATTCATTTGCGGTTACATCGATTACAAATATGCACAAAACTGAAATGTATGGAAAAATTTTAACAGCACTCATTTCTAATCTCCGGTTAAAAAAAACGTTCAATAAAACATTTACTAAACAAAATTACTCAAAAAAAGCAGGTTCAATTTATTACAATACAAATTCGATTAGAGAAAGTACTTTTCTGAAGATGTAAGAATAATTGGGTTTTTATTGAAATGCAAATGATAATGATTATTATTAAAATTTTAATAAATACGCGTTTTTATGTTGTCAAAAGAACTTTCGCACTGCTCTTTAGCAACGCATATTCAATTAATGAAATTAATCCACACATGAAACTTGTCCGTACAAACGTTAANTTNNNANANNAAATGCAGTATGATGCACATNCCANTNAAACAGGTGAAATTGTCNACNCANATGAGCGAAGCNNTTTCTGAANTNGGNTCNTCNANAANGCGCTCNGATCANTGGAGCACGCTTCTTATTGATGTAGGAATGAACCGCAGCAAGGAGTCTTTCGCGAAACTCTTTAAGCATTTCGCTCCCCTTATCAAAAGTTTTGCGCAATCTAGCAAGCACGAGGGATGGTTTCCAGGTCTTAATGAAGATCTTGTACAAGAAGTTATGATAAAGGTTTGGCAGAAAGCTTCGGGCTTCAACCCAGAAAAGGCGTCAGCAACGACTTGGATTTACACGGTGGCTCGAAACTGCAGGATCGATATGCTTCGAAGAAAAAGTAACACACAGCATTTGCCGCTTGAAAATGAGGATTATTGGCACGAACCTGACGAAGAGACACCAGCTTCGTTATTTCAACAAAAGAGAAGCGAAAGCAAATTGCAGCAATCGTTGTCGAAATTACCAAAAGAGCAGAATGAGATTCTGCGGAAGGTGTATCTTGAAGGGAAGTCACATGCAGAAACGTCTGCAGAGTTGGGGCTTCCTTTGGGAACGGTGAAGTCCAGAGTTCGGCTTGCACTTCAAAAAATGCAAATACTGGTGCCATCAGAGTATCAAGAGAACAATTATAATGAATAACAAGCCTTCACACTGCCCTAGTGCAGATATGCTAGTTGAATTCGCAGCTGGTACTCTCGACACCGCAGAGTCGATTTGTGTATCCGCCCACTTACATTTTTGCCCACACTGCAGGGGTACGTTGCATAGGCTAGAACAAATTGGCTCACACTTCATGGAGAAAAACTGTGAGGCGGTTTCACCGAGGCCG
>NZIZ01000036.1 GCA_002691825.1 Porticoccaceae bacterium | reverse complement strand
ATCACCCAAACCACTATCTGAGCTGTGACAATCAACTTGGCGGTTACCTAGCCTGCAAGCATCTTCTGGAATTAGGACATCGTTCAATAGGCTTCATTGGCGAGGCATCCGAGCACTGTCCAGAGTTTCTCCTGCGCTACAAAGGATATTGTCAGGCGCACGAGGAACATAGCATAAACCCTAAAAGTCAACTTTTACAACCCGCTGACAACCTCGAGACTTCTGGCTATCATGCGTGCAAAGAACTACTCGCNGCGGATTNCACTTTTACAGCACTTTGCGCTGGGAGTGATCTAATGGCGATCGGTGCAATCGATGCGCTCAAAAGTAGCGGCAAGTCGGTGCCCGAAGACGTCGCAGTTATTGGATTTGACGACATACTCGCAGCCTCTCAAATAGATCCGCCATTAACGACGATTCACCAAAATACACGATTGTCAGGAGAGTTGCTGGTAGAAAATTTAGTTCAACTAATTAACGGCAGATCAATCCAAACGAGTTTAATTAAACCAACCCTGGTTATACGTAAGTCGTGCGGAGCTTGACGCAAAATTTTTGAAAATGTCAAGTGCGGTTGATAGCGCTTTCCTTTTTGGGGGACGGCTGATCAATGTAAGTCGTAAAAAAACTAGCAAGGAGCATACTGAATCCTCCAATAACAAGCGCATATATCGTTTCACCATGAAATAATTTCTCAACCAAAACTCCAAGGATACTTGCTGCCAAAATCTGGGGCAAAACGATAAAAAAGTTGAAAATTCCCATATAAAGTCCCATTTTCCGTAGGGGTAATACGTTGGATAGTAAGGCGTAAGGTACGGAGAGGATTGATGCCCAAGCAAAGCCGATACCCAGCATCGGAATCAACAAAAAATGGGGGTCATTGATAAGCACAAAACTAATTAATCCGACCCCACCCAAGCATAAGTTAATCATGTGAACACTGCGCAGCGATAAATTGCGAGCCATGAGAGGAATAAATATCGCCGCTAAAATCGCCGCCGAATTGTACGTGGCAAAGAGCACCCCCACCCAGTCAGCACCCTCTGCAAAAACAGCACTGGTTGTATCGTAAGTTCTGTAATGATGGGACGTTACCGCTGATGTGGTAGAACTCCACATTGCGAAAAAAGGGAACCAGCTAAAAAATTGGACGACCGCGAGTTGCTTCATGGCCCGTGGCATACAAAATAAATCGTCAATAATCACAGCAACGGCAGAGTCTCCTCGATTTCTGTATTTAAGAAAACCAACCAAAATCTGTAACAAGCCAAAAAGTCCAATTCCCACCGTTAAAATCAAAAGATTACGATCTAACAGCGACAAAAAAAACCACACAATTAGTGTCAAGATCAGTCCAACAGCCAAACAGATGCNGCCTCTATAAATATATGTTCCNGTAGAGGGTGCTTCCACAGAGTGANTAGTTAATGTACTTTCCTGCGTTACAGCGTGCCTCTCAAATGCATCAAGTTGATCGGGAGAGTATTCTCGTGTGGTCACAACTGTCCAGATAACTGCCACCAAGAAACAAAAAGCGCCAACATAAAACGCATAACGCACCGAGTCAGGGATAGTCCCACTGGGCGCAGTGCTCTCAATACTCAGCCAGTTAGCCATAATCCAAGGTAATGCGGACGCCACCACTGACCCAACCCCAATAAAAAAACTCTGCATAGCAAAGCCTAATCCTCGTTGTGAGGGGGGTAACATATCCCCTACAAATGCCCTGAACGGTTCCATAGAAATGTTAATTGAGGCGTCAAGAATCCAAAGTAAGCCTGCTGCAATCCAAAGCTCCGCAGAATTTGGCATTGCAACCAATGCCAGACTTGCAGCAATTGCACCATACANAAAGTAGGGCCTTCTTCTGCCAAGAGGNCCCCAAGTGCGGTCACTNAAGTATCCTACTATTGGTTGAACCAAAAGGCCGGTGATTGGTGCAGCCAACCACAAAACCGTCATATTGCTATAATCTGCACCGAGAGTCTGAAAGATTCTGCTTACGTTGGCATTCTGCAATGCAAAACCAAATTGGATACCCATGAATCCAAAACACATGTTCCAAATTTGCCAAAATTGGAGTTTAGGCTGTNCTCCCATAGTGTTTGGTTCTNGGATCCGCGACATATATTTTTAATCCAAGTANATTATTTTGGAGCCGATTTTAAACAGAAATTTCAAAGGAATATCAAGCCTCATACTCCATGCTCTCCCTGTGTGAGGAGCACCATGATCTACGTATGTTAGCCAGTCATTTTTGCCATACCCTTTTTCTAACATGATTCTATCAATGCGATCTTGTAGAGGAGGATAAAGAGCATCGAGTGTTTCAGTACCATGGTCAAAATAAATACGATGATAACCAGACGTTGGCAAATTCTCATTTAAATATTGAGCAATTTTTTCTGGAATGGGATTATTATTCATATCGAATAGGCCCGACCAATGCGTTGAAAGACAGGCAGCGCCACCGAATATCTGTGGGTACTCTGCAAGGGCGTAAATCGATATTAAACCACCNAAGCTTGCTCCCATTACGAAAGTGTCTTGCAACTCTTGAGAGACAGAGAAAGAGGAATCTATGAAAGGTTTGAGTTCCCGTACAATAAACTTGAGATAGTCATCAGATTTAATNGGATCGGGAAATACTTTACCCGAGTAGCTTGGATTTATTTTTCTACTAGTCATGTCTTCTTGCTGCTCGGGTGTGAGNGCAATCCAAGGTTTTTGAGGGAAATATTCCGCATGGCGTTCAACCGAATTTTGGATTCCAATGGCGATGAAGGGACGTATCTCCCCTCTTCTTATCAAATTTGATGCGATCTCATCAAGTTTCCAGCTATTAAAATCTTGATCATTTTTTTTGTTACCTAAAGAGAACAAGTTTGCACCATCTTGGATGTAGATCACGGGATATTTTCTGTGCTCTGTATAATTTTCCGGCACCCAGATGAAAATATCCCGTTTCTTTACAAATTTAGAAGGAAAGCTCTTTTTTATATGCAGTTTTCCAGTCGGTGCTATTGGATATTGAAGGTTTTGACTATAAACATCTGANACAACCAGAGAAAAAGATAAGGTGAGTGCCTGNGGNAAGATAAAACTAAGCNGNCGCTTTGCTTTATCAACCATACTCATTTGCCCANCAGAAATTGTAGTGGACGATGTAANCGCAAACGCCACGAATTCTCCTCATGATCTCCTCCCTCATCAANANATGTTATCCAAGACTTTGNATCATAGCCCTTGAAATGGATTATTTTATCTACTTGCCTCTGAAATGGGGCATATAGGGCATCCAGTGACTCAGTGCCATGATCAAAGTAAATTTTCCGACGACCGGCTTGGGGGAAATTTTCTCTCAAGTACATAAAAATCGCGGTAGGAATCGGGTTTCCTTTGATCGAATATAACCCAGGCCAATGGGTTGACATACAAGCAGCACCCCCGAATAAATCTGGTTTTTCTACCAGCGCATAAAGTGAAATTAGCGCTCCCATACTAGAACCTAATAAAAAGTTCATTTTCGGTTCACCACTCGCAGGGTATTTTCCCTCTATGAATGGTTTAAGTTCCTTTACCATAAAGTTTAGATATTGGTCGGATGTCGGTGACGAATTGAAGACTTTTCCTCCATTACTTCTTATCCCGTCCAAGATTAATTCTTGCGCCNCNGAGGTCATCTTTTCCCAAACTTTTACTGGNAAGAACTCACTGTGGCGATATCCCAAATGCTGGCTAGAGATTCCTACTGCAAGAAATGGAGGTATTTTTTTTTCATTTATTAAACGAGTTGCCACCTCATCTAGCCCCCATTCTTTTTGGTTCCAAGTAATCTTGGAATCAAAAAGGTTTTGTCCATCCTGAAAATATATTACTGGATGCTGTTCGTGCAAATCGAGGCCTTCAGGGAGCCAGACATAAATAGTTCTATTTGGAACAAATTGAGACTGAAAGTCTGGATAAGAATCTAGAGAGCCGAGCGCTACTTTAGGTGATTGTGCGGATGCTATGACGTGCCCTAGATCAANGAAAATATANANAAGNGNGCTCAGGATANAAATTACAANTTTNATAATCACGTCATCTTTCAAAAGCTTTGTATTCAATCCAATCAAATTCTGCGAATCCCTCTGGATCTCCACCTTTGCTGGTCGCATAAACTCCAAAGTATGCGCCTGTATAACCCCTACTCAAAATCAAATTTGCAGGACTTTTTGTAAAATAGTTCCAAGTGAAACCATCATCGAGTGAATACTCGTAGTGGTATGTATTCTCGGACGATTCAATTCTTAGCTGAATTTGACCCTGATAATCTTTAAGAGGTTGCCTGTTGAGCACTCGAAGTTCTCTTGCAGGGATTTGATTTGACCCCTCCTCGTTCCATCTTCCCGGCTCAGCATATTCCAAATTGAGGTGATATCCATCTTCGACCCTTAGCACTGTGTAACTAATGTAATTGTCGTCTTGTTGGAACATGTTTATACCTGCCTCAGCAGATCCTCCGGACTTCTGTCGCAGCGGAGAGAACTCCATGCTCGTAATTAACTCAAAATCTGATTCCGGCTGTCTTACACCCATCAAGTGAGCGCGATCTCTATTCAAAGGTTGATCTGGTCCAATCATCAATCGCAGGTATCCGGGTCTTTCATTTAGCGAGTAAACATTATCTTTGGGCACTCTCCTAAAATTCCAATCTAACTTTAGTCGGGCAGTATCAAAGTTGTCGTTCCAACTTAAATTTCTTCGTTGCCGCTGATTAAATGGTAGAGGAAACTCTCGCATCACTTGGCCTGACTCCGGCGCAACGACGGGCCAGACGTTTCGTTCATCTTTTTTCTTCCAGGGCATGACTTCTTGCTCCCAAATCACCGGCATCAGATGGGTCTCTCTTCCCATGTTAGATCCCATATTATGGGCGATACCCGGCATGAATCCCTCAAGATCTCTTCGAATTCCGAGCGCTACCATATACCAACGGCCGTCTTCCAGTTGCACTAAATCTGAGTGCCCTGTTGCTGTAACCCAATTGTCATANGATAAATGTCTGGATGTGAGAATAGGATTTCTTGGNTTACCNGTNTAAGNGCCTGTTAATTGATCAGAGACGGCAACTGTAACTGCATGATTGTAGCTAGTTCCGCCCTCAGCGACGAGAAGGTAGTATTTCCCATTGACTTTATAAATGTGAGGTCCCTCCGCCCAAACATTTTTTTTCAATGCGCCTCTCCAAAGAAAATGCCTATTACCCTTGAGTTGCCAGGTTGCAGGGTCAAGTTCGTGCAAGTAGATTTCTCCCTCACCGGCATAGGTTTTATCTTCTGGCGAATGGGTTCCCAAGTACCAGACTCTACCGTCATCATCGAAAAAAATATCTGGGTCGATACCGGGAGCACCATCGATTACATAAGGCATTGACCAAGGACCTTTAGGGTCATCTGCTGTAATAATAAAGTTTATCATTTGGGTTGGCTTGTTTTCATCTATTGGTGAGTAGACATTAGTGGTAATGATGTAGTACTTTCCGTCGTGGTGGCGTATTGATGGAGCGTGAATACCTCCTCGTGACTGGACATCGACAAGATTAACTGAGCCACTTGCCTGCTCTTTACGATGAAGTCCGTAACCAACTAATGTCCAATTTACCAGATCTTTGCTGTGGTGGATTGGCAGACCCGGAAAATATTCGAAAGTAGAGTTNACAAGGTAAAAGTCGTCCCCATTTCTACAAATACTGGGATCGGGATATCCACCGTTGAGAATCGGATTTGTAAAAGTTCCGACTTGTGATTCCGAAGATGGTGAGTTCGCTGACAATGCAGCAACCGAAGCAGGGGCATCATTTTGTGGTACAGAAAGTTTCGCGACGTTCTTCTGTGATGATACTACTCCACACGCTGACAGAAATATTGTTACAGCAATAGCTAACCTAAGTGGCAGTAGTATTTTAAAAATCATTTTTCTTCTCCGTAGTACGAATCAACCTCAAAGATGTAAGCCGACTTCGATGAGATGGTGAAAGGCTGCAATAATCTAATTTTTTCTCCCGTAAAAACATTTGTCGCAGATTCTGCATTTGCCAAAACCTCTTTAAATCGGCCAAAGTCTACTGANATATTTGTATCTGCATTACAGATGAGGACCATTATCGTTTCTTCCTCAGACCTTCGAAAGTATGCATAAAGGCCCGCAAGTGGTCCAAAATGAATTAGGTCGCCATCATGAATCGCAGATGCCTCTTTTCTCCAGGTCAGAAGCTCCTTCATGAAATCATAAATTTCGGTTTGTGAATCACCAAGTCCCACCCCCGTGAAAGCGTTGATCATGTCTCCCTTCCACCCCCCCGGAAAATCAGTCCTTCGGATACCATCATTATCCCGACCAGTAAATGACATTCCAATCTCGGTACCATAAAAGATTTGAGGAATACCCCGCGTCGTAAGAAGGAAAATCATCGCCATCTTGAAGCGACTAACATCATCATTGATAGATTGAAGAAAACGAGTTCTATCATGATTATCTGCAAATATCACAAGGTTTTTTGGATTAGGATAGACTGAGTCATTAGCAATAGTTCGATAAATATTAGAGAGACCAGTGTTCCAAGATTCATCCTCTGAAAATGCATCCACCATCGCATGTGCAAGAGGAAAGTCCATCATCGAAGGAATACCTGCATTAAAACCATCCTCATTAGTTTTTCCCTTTTGCCAATAAGAGACAATCCTTGGATTCCAGTCACTTTCTTCACCAACAATGTTAAAGTCTGGATATTCAGAGAAAATATCATTAATAAACCGAGGCATAAACGAGGTATGCAGGTAAGCCCATGTGTCGATTCTTATGCCTGACAAATCGGCAGTTTCAATCCACCAAATTGCGTTTTGCGTCAGGTATCTGGCAAGCTGAGGATTTCGTTGATCCAAATCGGGCATTATAGAATCGAACCAACCAGTAACCATCCTTTGTTTATCGTATACACTAGCGTAAGGATCAATAATTGCCTCGTGACGATCATTCGTTCGAATATATGTTCCAGCATTATGGACCCAATCATTTTGAGGAATGTCTTTCATCCATGGATGACCGCCCCCAATATGATTTAAAACGAGATCATGAATTATTCCGATCCCTCGTTTTTGCGCCTCAGACGACAATTTTTGGTAAAGCTGATTAGATCCAAGTCTNGGGTCAACCTTGTAGAGATCGGATATTGCATATCCATGATAGGTAGCTTTATCAAGATTGTTCTCAAGGATAGGCGTCATCCAGAGTTGGGTAATTCCAAGAGACTCTAAATAATCCAAATTGTCTATCAGACCTTGGAGGTCACCACCATGCCTTGCCCAATCATCCGAACGATCAACTCCTTCAGACATACTTTTAACCTGATCATTGCTGTAATCGCCATTTGCAAATCGATCCGGCACAACTAAATAAATTACATCTTTTGAAGAAAATCCTTGTCGTGCTGCAGACCCAGCNCGTCGTTTAAAGACAGGATAGTCATAGGTAAATATCTTTTCTCCTTTCTTTGAAAACGAAAGTGAAACTTCTCCAGCTGAGAGACCTTTCTCGAGGATGAGATCTACAAATAAGTAATTCTCACTGTCTCCAGCAAAAAATTTACTCACTGTTACCGAGACACTTTCACTCTTCACATTAAGATCCCCGATTCCCTCCCCGTAGAACATTAATTGGAGATCTTGACTATGCATACCTGCCCACCAGTTGGGAGGATCCACACGATCTATTTCAGCAAAAACTGAATTAGTGATTAATAACAGGAAAATTGCTTGTAACCGCTGAAAGTTATACATGTAAAGTCCCAAAAAAATTAGCCTCTTACTGATCGTCCTTAAAAAGGCTTATTGCAAAACCACCACCCGATGCCATTTTTATGGATATTTTAGACTCGGGAGTAAGTTGTAGAGAATCAATCTCTGCGCTGTACGGGTTGGTATCCCAGTCCGCATCATCACCATCACGGTATATTANTGNTTTGTAATTGCCATCNGAGAGAAAACTGAAATCAAGATCAACCATCCTCGCATCCTCATTAGTTATGCCTCCAACGAACCAATTATCTGTTCCCCTCTCTTGACGCGCATACACAGAAAATTCTCCAATCTCAGCGCTCAAGGGAAGACTTTCCTCCCAATCAGCGGGCACATCTTTTATGAACTGAAAAAGTTTCGGCTTTTCCTCATAAAAACGAGGTAGATCCGCTGCCATTTGAAGCGGACTGTATAAAACTACCATCAAACCAAGTTGCTTAGTGATCGTCGACTTAATTCTTTCGGGATTATCATTTCCCTTGTACCAAAGATTAAAGATACCAGGAGTGTAATCAAATGGTCCTGCCATCATTCGCGTGAAGGGAAGTATAGTCGTGTGTGATGGAGGNAATCCTTTGTATTCCTGCCCCATCGCTGACTCTCTCGTCATAAAATTAGGAAAAGTTCTCCTTAAACCGGTATCTTTTATGGCCTCATGCATATTTAAGGCTATACGATGCTCTGCAGCTTTCTCAACAGAACGTTGCATGTGTTCAACTGCGTACTGCCCATGATTCCATTCATACGCGAACTTAAGCTCTTCGCCACCTTTCTTCGATAGGGGTCTTGTATACCCGTTTGCAAAGTCAACATAGCCTGTCTTCAGATAGCGCACGCCCAAACGCTCATATAATTCATAGGCAGAAAACATTTGCTTTTCGTAGTGCTCCATGTCACCAGCAGTTTCATTATGAAGTATCAGACTGACGTTTTTTTGTTGCGCAAATCGGGCGATCTCATCCAAATCAAAGCGAGGATTAGCCTCAGTGAAATTAAAGTCATTCTCTTTGTTCTTCCACCAACCCTGAACCCATCCAGTATTCCATCCTTCAATAAGGAACCCATCCAGCCCATGCTCTGAAATAAAATNGATNTANCTCNTNGCCTCTTNTGTNGTGGCNCCNAGTTTAGGCCCNTCNNTCCAAGTTTGCTCTCCGGTATGCAGNCTCCACCAGATTCCCATGTANATNCCNGGCTTTATCCATGAAACATCATCAAGCCTGTTNGGCTCATTAAGATTCANAATGAGGTCAGAGGCCAGAAGCTCCNTAGCCGAATCACCAACTTGAATGGTCCTCCAAGGCGTCTCAAATGCCCCATTCTTCCGAACTTTTATACCATCATACGCAGGCACTAACTCCACATTCAAACGATCTTTTTCACTTCGTCTCAACGCAAAGCTGGAGTAGGCAACAAGGGCGGCTTCATGAACGGTTATGTAGCGCCCATCAGAGGTTTTTGCTGTCAAGGGAGTATGAGCAACATTGATGTCTGCTATGCTCCCTACCGAATGAGTATACTCATATCTTTCTTCATTATAGGCTTCAGTCCAGTAGAGTCGGCTTTCAGTGTCAGCGAGATTAAATTGAGTTAGCTCGTCTGAAATAAGTAGAGTGCCGTTATGAAAATTTT
>NZIZ01000035.1 GCA_002691825.1 Porticoccaceae bacterium | reverse complement strand
TCTTCCTGCAATTAGATCTCCCGTATTTACGGGCCCAGGGGGCTGTGGTGGGCTCCTTGTAACTGAGGATGGAATACCGCTTCGCGCTGCCGGATTTTGCAATCTAAATGAGCTGTTTGAGGCACACACAGAGGCAGCATCCCAGATTGAAGTGCTTAAAGGTGCAGGTACTTCGGTATATGGTTCAAATGCACTTCATGGCGTCATAAATGTAATAACTCCTGACAGGACCTCTATGAATTCTGCGACGCTGGAGCGAATGAAGAGTGGGTCAGGTCGTTTAAAATTTACATTAAACTCCGGTGGAGCAAGTCCTGTTATCATTAGCGGAACGTTTGCAGGCTACAAAGGACATCGGGCCGATTCTGGTTATGATCAGCAAAAGGTGTCGGTTCGTCATTTTTACGAGCGATCAACATATTCTTTTGAAACCGGGGCAACCCTAAGCAATTTAAATCAAGAGACTGCAGGGTATATAACTGGTTTGGAGGTTTTTAAAGATGAATCTGTCGCTGTGTCAAATCCCAATCCTGAAGCATTCAGAGATGCAAGAGCGGCGCGAGTCTGGAGTCACTTCATCTTCGGCTCAGAAAAAAGTGAATTAAGCGTGAAGCCGTATTTGAGATACACTGAGATGGAGTTTTTGCAACATTTTTTACCTGGCACACCTCTGGAGAAAAACGGCCAGAAGAGCGTTGGAGTACAGATTTACACGTCTGATAATTTATCCAATATCGTTGATTTTTCTGCAGGAGTCGATGCTGAATTTACGAAGGCATATTTGAAGCAAACACAATTCATGGAGACAGTTGGATCTGCTTTTTTGCAAGCTACTGTCCCCATTGGCAAGCATTATGATTACACGGTAGATGCAAGGCAAATAGCTCCTTTTTTTCAGATAAGTACAGATTTGACAGATACTATTTCCTTCACCTTGGGGGCTCGTTATGAGGAGATGAAATATGGCTATCAGAACCATATGCTTAGTGGGCGATCACGAGATGATGGGACTCTCTGCGGTTTTGGAGGTTGTCGGTACAGCCGACCAGAGAGTGGGGTTAACAGTTATCACAACAATTCTGTTGACTTGANTCTGAGCTATTCTGTTGATGATAGTCTTTTGCTGTATGTTCGGGTTGCTGATAGCTTTCGCGCCCCTCAGGGGACTGA
Source organism: Porticoccaceae bacterium (assembly GCA_002691825.1). Classification (GTDB taxonomy): domain Bacteria; phylum Pseudomonadota; class Gammaproteobacteria; order Pseudomonadales; family Porticoccaceae; genus TMED48. The sequence continues at coordinate 40,385 of NZIZ01000035.1, read as the reverse complement.
AATCTATCGCCTACAGAGAGAACAAAAGACTGCTGACCTCGCATCGGAGGAGAGTAATAGCTTTGAATTGGGAATAAAAGGTCGTCTTTCATCCACTACTTACAATCTTGCGATGTACGCCATGGATAAGAAAAACATAATCTTTCGGGATTCAAATTACTTCAATTTAAATGGGGGCTCGTCTTCGCACAGAGGGATGGAAGTCGATTTGGAACATTCATTTAACAGTATGGTAAGTGTTTCTTTTTCCGGAACATATGCAATTCATCGGTATACAAACGATCCGTTTGATCAAGGCATTAACAATGATAATTTTGTAAGTAATAGAGACAATGATATTGACACCGCACCAAGATTGTTTGGAGGAGCTCGATTACTTATCTCTCCGTCTTCGAAGAGCAATGTAGAGGTTGAATGGACGAGAACGGGAAGATATTATCTTGACCCCGAGAATTTACATAGCTATGGAGGCCACACACTTGTAAACGTTAGAGGAAGATACGACATCCTTCCAGCTTTACAGCTTTTTGCGAGACTGACAAATTTAACGAATCAAAAGTATGCCTCACGTGCTGATTATACTTCATTCTCCGGACTACGGTATTTCCCTGGTATGCCTAGTCAGGTTGCCGTCGGGTTTAAGGTGACCTGGTAAGCTAGATTTACCGTAGGGAGGGCGCCTTCTTTTCGGGCTGTTTCTTCTAAGCTTTGATGAACTACCACGCCTCGCTTGTGTAACANATAACGCTCATCTTCGGGTCAGACTTTATGACTATTGTTTGTACGATTCCATAAAATGCAATCTTCAAGTGTTACGCCGGAGCCCCCAAAAATATCTAGTGCGCTGCCTATAGTAAGATCGAGTCTTTCGGATGATAGTTCGGCTACCCTGTTTAAATCACTGAGACTATTTGCTCCGCCAGCATAAGTCGTAGGGATTGCGCAGTGCTCACCCAGAAACTTAATTAATTGCTCGTCCATNCCAGATTGCTTTCCCTCAACATCGGCGGCATGTATGAGGAATTCATCACAGTGTTCTTGCAGTTGAAAAATTGTTTCTTCNGTTATCACAAGTTGTGTCAAAGTTTGCCACTNATTTGATGCTACGACCCAGCCGGCACTTGTTTTTCGACAACTCAAATCAAGAACTAAATGTTNTCGTCCAACTTCTTGTTTTAGTCGTTTTAAGCGATCCCAACAAAATAGATTTTTATCCANTAGATAAGATGTAGCAATTACATGAGATGCGCCGGCCGCCAAATATTGCTGAGCATTTTCAGCTGTNACGCCTCCACCGTATTGCAAACCGCCACGATATTCAGCTAATGCAGCCATCACTTGGTCTTGATTATTATTGCCAAGCGATATTATATGCCCACCGAGTAGACCTTTTTCGCGATATAGTGACGCAAAATNTGCNGCATCAAAGTCGCTGGTATGGTTTATCTGCGTTGTGNCTCCAAATAAACTAGAGCCGACAATCTGTCTTACTTTGCCCTCATNNAGATCGATACAGGGTCTAAAACAGGTCAATGATATCTCCCGATGTAACCTGACTGAAATTTATTGTTATATCGGTGGGTGTCCAAATGGATAGCCATTTTTATCTAAACANTGTAATTTTACTCAANTTTGGGGTGACAAGCATCAGGTNCAAAGCTGCCATAGGCCCCGCGCANNTATANTAAGGGAGTTTCAGATCGATCCGTTAGAGTATGGATTCTACCCACAATGATACTATGGTCTCCCCCTTCATACCGATGTTCTAATGTACANTGGAAACAGACATTATAGCTGGGTAACAAGGGNACACCTGCAATCCCCTCGCAACATGACANCCCACTAAATTTGTCCGCATCCTTNGCCGCAAATTGGTCTGATAGGNTTTTTTGGTTCGCCGCTAATATGTGGATTGCAAAGTATTCTGCGTAAAAAAAATCTTGGAAGCAATTGGCACTTTTTGCGATTGACCAAAGTACAAGCGGGGGATCTAAAGAAACTGANGAGAAGCTGTTTACGGTTATTCCGATNTTTTGATTTCTACTATTTTTAGCAGTAACTACTGCAATACCCGTTGCAAAACCGCCCAGCGCTGACCTTAGATCACGATCTGAAAATGGATATTGCTTGATTGNCGGTTTTTNTGATGATGTCATAAGGTGAGATTGCTTAGTGAGATTGATTTCGCGGAGAACACTNANNANCTTATATGATGGTTTTTTTNTTTATAGAGTGCAACNAATAGTTTTGCCNGAATGGTTAAGAATGAANCTTTTGTGGACTGTTCTGANGAAATATTGCTNCTCTAATACTNAAACGGACAAGGACCNANTAATAAATCGTATTATTTTATTACACAAAGGTTTTGGGAAAGATATGCAAAAACAGTCTCAAGCCTCTTTTTGGTAGCTCTTAATACTTCCCTCAAGTCGGCTTTTTGAAAAAGCCCCCTTGTCATTTGGCGTTATAAATTAAGCTGTCAAAGAGAACTTGTTGGATATTGTAATCAAATATTTTTTTATGCTATACACAGCAACAGGTGAATTTGCGGAGTTTTTAAGTGCAAATTTACTTGCGGCGCATAAGGCGGTCGATTTATCGAAACAGAGTCTGTCTATTAAGCCGTATGACTCCGATTCAATTGCCTGCATGGCAAGGCAAGTATAAGCAAGCTCTCGGGCGAGGCCAGCAGGAATTAAATCATGAATCCGTTGCAAAGTTTCTACACCCTCGGTAAACNCTAGTTCTGTGTCCTTTATGACGAAAAATGCATTTGCAGCACAAAAGCGTATGTCAGTCACATATAAATGATCGATGCCTTCACCGATGTACCGCCTCGATTGCAAGGATAATTGGTATACTGACTCGCCCAAGGNCGGGGAACACTTATTGTTATTGAAGAATTCTCGATCTCAGCTGTTCACCTCTCCTGGCAGATTTGTCTTTAAAGGTGCAGAGCATACGCTCAAAACTTCTTTGTCCATTCCGGCATTGAAATGGGCGCCAACAGCAGAAATCAAAATTACTCGAGCTGCGGTCNCACGATTAATTGCATGTATTANNTCGGGAAATTCGTTCCAAAATTACTCATTCATATTGTCTAAGTGGTTCGTACGACACAGCTCGATTACGACAACTCCTTGATCACTTAACTGTGCTTTTAGTGTTTTGCTACTTTTTTAAATCATTGATATGAAACGTTCGCATTACTCTGATGCTCAATTTTTAAACGTAATCTTATTACTTTTGAACTTAAGTGTAACGTTGTAAGAAAGTCTGTTTCTTATTTTTACTCATGTTTGATTGCCATTTAATGCGTCGTGGCGTCAGGTTTACCCTTCCTTAAAACAATTGGTTTGATAGAAAGATTTATCAAGAGGGATGTAAACAAAACAAGAAAAACAANAATTTAGAATAATTATGACTTATTGAGCACTGATTGTTAGATCATTTGCTCTTGTTGCAGTGCTATGTCAAACTTCAACCCCGTTTGTCGTTGGAATTATCCGCGTTAAAATTTCTTTCTGTAAATTGACGTCGAACGTAAGACTTTGCGAGAGTGGCGGAATTGGTAGACGCGCTGGATTTAGGTTCCAGTGGGGTAACCCGTGAGAGTTCGAGTCTCTCCTTTCGCACCACCAAGACTAAATATTGGAGAGAAGTGAATGGAGGTTGCAATAGAGCGGAGCGACGGGCTCGTGCGTCATTTAAGGATACAGCTTTCCGCTGATCGGGTTGATGGAGAGGTCCTACAGCGCCTCCAAAAGGCCACAAAAACGGTTGCTCTTAAAGGCTTNCGAAAGGGTAAAGTTCCCTTAAAAGTTGTCAAGCAACAATTCGGAAAGGGTATTCGTGGAGAAGTGGTTGGTGANTTACTCAATACCAGTTTTCGGGAGGCGATTGAAAATCATAGTTTCAAAATTGCTGGCCAACCTCAGATTTCGGATTTAAAGGATGTTGAGGGAGCTCAGCTGGAATATAGAGCCGTTTTCGAGGTTTATCCTGAAGTTGCTCTGACAGATTTTTCAAAAATTAAGATTCGCCGGTCATCCGCTGATATCGTGGATTCTGACATCGATGATATNATTAGTAATTTGCAGGAACAAAAGGCAAGTTTTGAACTTGTTGATAGAATTTCCAGAGAAGGGGATCAGCTATTAATTGATTACATCGGTGTTAAAGAGGGGGTTAAATTCGATGGTGGAACAGCCACCGATCAAAAACTTGTCTTAGGCTCTAAGACAATGATTCCAGGATTTGAGGATGGCCTTACGGGTGCAAGTACCGATGAAAAGATAAGTTTAAAACTAACATTCCCTGAGGACTACCATTCTAGAGATCTGGCTGGCTCGCCGGTGGAGTTTACCGTAAATGTCAAAAGTGTATCAGAGAAAAAAATACCAGAGCTTACTGACGAGTTTTTCCAACAATTCGGTGTAACAAGTGGAGGGATTAAGCAGTTCAGAAAGGAGGTTGAGTCGAATATGCGTAGAGAGCTCGATGCGGCTCTTCGCTCTAACACAAAAAGCCGAATCATGCATCAGCTGTTTCAGCTTCATCCAATTGAGATGCCCGAAGCTCTAATAATGGGCGAGATCAAGAATTTAAAAGAGCAAATGTTACGTCAATTCGGTGGCGGAAAGGAAATAGATTTGGACGCTTTGCCAAGTGAGATGTTTCGTGGAAAAGCGCATTATCGAGCTGCTCTTGCCGTAATTGTTTCTGAAGCTTTGAAAGCCGAGAAGCTAACCCCTGACCCTGATACTGTCAAGAGTAGGGTTACAGAAATCGCACAAACTTATGATCAGCCGCAGGATGTGATTGATTACTATTATTCAAAACCCGAGTTGCTCTCGGCGATAGAGGCGTCGACGATGGAGGATCAGCTAATGGAGATTGTGCTGGTTAGGGCAGAAGTTGAAGAGGAGGTTATGCCGTATAAAGAAGCTATTAAACCTGACCCGGAGCCCGATTATGGGGACCCTCTTAAAAAAGATTGAAAGGTTGAAGTCTTTTAATACAGAAAAGTGGTTATGATTTTTCCAATATGCGGGAAACCTTGAGCACCCCGCGCACGTAAAAAAAAGTGTGTTATTAAACTAGAGAGCAACGACTATGGACAATATCGAAGCAAGCGGCCTCATACCAATGGTGGTCGAACAGACGTCTCGGGGCGAGCGATCGTACGATATCTATTCGCGCCTTTTGAAAGAGCGCGTCATTTTTTTGGTAGGTCCGGTCGAAGATCAAGTTGCAAACCTTATAGTAGCTCAGATGCTGTTCTTAGAGTCGGAGAACCCGGACAAAGATATCCACCTGTACATAAACTCTCCTGGTGGATCGGTCACTGCTGGTATGTCTGTGTATGACACCATGCAATTTGTAAAGCCGGACATAAGTACAATGTGTATTGGTCAGGCAGCTTCCATGGGAGCGTTTCTTTTAGCGGCTGGGGCTCCTGAGAAGCGCTTTTGCCTCCCAAACTCTAAAATTATGATCCATCAACCTAGTGGCGGGGCCCAAGGCCAAGCAACGGATATACACATCCAAGCACAAGAGATCCTAAAGACCAAAGACAGATTAAATCGTTTATTTGCCCTTCATACTGGCCGCTCGATGGAAAAAATCGCCGAGGATACGGAGAGGGATACTTTTATGAGTGCGGAAGAAGCCAAAGATTATGGTTTAGTGGATGCGGTGCTAGACAAAAGAGTCTAAAGACGCTAACCTTTTTTTTGGATTTAATATGAGCAAAGACACCCCTATATTCAACGACATAACCTTTTGGCAAAGGAGGTAGGAATGACTGGCAAAGACATCGGGGGCGAGTCCGGCAAATTGCTGTTCTGTTCATTTTGCGGTAAGAATCAAAATGAAGTTCGCCGCTTGATAGCAGGGCCGTCCGTTTACATTTGCGACGAGTGTGTAGATCTTTGCAATGACATAATTTCGGAAGAAGCGCAGGCTGTAAGCTCGGACGTTTCTTCACCAAAGCTGCCAGTTCCAATCGAAATAAAGACGATCTTAGACGACTATGTTATCGGACAAGAGCGCGCTAAACGTATCTTATCCGTAGCAGTATATAATCATTACAAACGACTTCAGGTGAGTGAGGAAAAAGTTCCAGAAGAAAAAACAGTTGAACTGGGAAAAAGCAATATATTGTTGATTGGACCCACAGGGAGCGGTAAAACTTTGCTTGCAGAAACTTTAGCTCGACTGTTGAACGTGCCCTTTACTATTGCCGATGCAACAACGCTCACTGAAGCGGGATATGTGGGTGAAGATGTTGAAAATATTATACAAAAACTTTTGCAAAAGTGCGATTACGATGTGGATAAGGCACAAAGGGGCATAGTTTACATAGATGAAATAGACAAAATTTCCCGCAAATCCGACAATCCCTCCATTACTCGCGATGTGTCCGGGGAAGGAGTACAGCAAGCATTGCTAAAACTCATCGAGGGCACGGTGGCATCTGTTCCTCCACAAGGAGGGAGAAAGCATCCTCAGCAAGAGTTTCTGCAGGTAGACACCTCAAATATTTTGTTTGTATGTGGCGGGGCATTTGCTGGTTTGGAGAAGGTAATACGCGAGAGGTCTGAAAAAGGTGGGATCGGATTCAGCGCAGAGGTCAACAGCAAAGCAAGCCAAAAAACAATTGGTGAGACGTTGCTGGAAGTAGAGCCCAGCGATCTTATTGGATACGGGTTGATACCTGAATTTATCGGTCGCTTACCCGTGGTTGCGACTCTTCAAGAACTGGATCGTGATGCTTTAGTTGCGATTTTGATGCAGCCCAAAAATGCTTTGTACAAGCAATACCAAATGTTGTTCTCGATGGAAGGTTTGGATTTGGATTTAAGATCCGACGCTCTGGAGGCAATTGCGGATAAGGCGATATCAAGAAAAACCGGCGCTCGAGGTTTGAGATCGATCCTAGAAACAGTGCTTCTTGACACCATGTATCGTGCACCCTCTGAGACTGATCTAGTAAAGGTTGTCGTTGATGCGTCAGTGATTAATGGTGAAAATGAGCCGCTTTTGGTTTACGAGAAGCAGGATAGAAAATTGGCTGCCAGTGACGAAATTTGACCTAAGATCGATAGGCGACTAACCCGAATCAGTCCAGGCTCTATTTCATGGGTACTGTGTAAGAACAGCAAAGAAAGATAACGAGAGGTTTATATGGCAAAGTTGCGGGCAGAATCCGTGGAAAGATCATATCCTGTGCTTCCATTGCGGGATGTAGTGGTATATCCGCATATGGTTGTTCCGCTTTTTGTTGGCCGAGAAAAATCAATAAGTTCGTTAGAAAACGCTATGGACGGCAACAAACAGGTGATCTTGGTGGCTCAACGTGACTCCGCCGACGAAAATCCCAGCATGGATGAGTTGTATGAGGTTGGAACTCTCGCGACTATACTGCAAATGCTGAAGCTCCCAGATGGCACGTTAAAAGTTTTGGTTGAGGGTATTAATAGAGTCCAGTTGGTAGCTGAAGTTGGAAGTGACGAGTTTATTGTTGCTCAGGTGGAAGAACTGAAAAATGTAGAAGTGCCCTCCGGTGAGATCGAAGTCACCGTAAGATCTACCACAACGATGTTTGAACAATATGTGAACTTGAGCAAAAAGATACCGTCGGAAGTGATCGCTACCGTTAGTGGCATAGAGGACCCCCACCGGCTAGCCGACACTATTGCGTCCCATATGACACTTAGCCTAGAGCAAAAACAGGAAATTTTAGAGGTTCCGAATTTGAATGGACGCCTAGAACACTTAATGGGTCTTATGGAGTCGGAAATAGATCTTTTTCAGATCGAGCAAAAAATTCGCGGTCGAGTCAAGAAGCAAATGGAGAAGAGCCAGCGAGAGTATTACTTGAATGAGCAGATGAAGGCTATTCAAAAAGAACTTGGAGATATGGATGAGGGCGTATCCGAATTGGATCAACTAGAAAAACGTGTATCTGATGCTGGTATGCCCGCCGCTGCCTTAGAAAAGGTTCGCTCAGAAATGAATAAGCTGAAAATGATGTCCCCGATGTCTGCTGAGGCTTCCGTGCTTCGAAATTACATTGACTGGATGATTGGCGTACCTTGGAGGCATAGAACTAGGGTAAAACATAATCTTAAAGAAGCAGAGGCCACTTTAGATAACGACCACTATGGCCTAAAGGAAGTAAAGGAAAGAATTCTCGAATTCTTAGCAGTACAACAGCGTGTGAAAAAGTTGAAGGGTCCGGTTCTGTGCCTAGTGGGTCCACCAGGGGTCGGTAAAACTTCTCTCGGGGAATCGATTGCAAGAGCTACTGGGCGGAAATTCGTTCGAATGAGTTTGGGTGGAGTTCGTGATGAAGCGGAAATACGCGGGCACAGACGAACATACATTGGTAGCCTTCCCGGAAAACTTATTCAAAAACTTTCAAAAGCTGGTGCGAAAAACCCACTTTTTCTCTTGGACGAAATAGACAAAATGGGAATGGACCATCGTGGCGATCCAGCTTCAGCTCTCCTTGAGGTTTTGGATCCTGAGCAAAACCACACATTCAATGACCATTATTTAGAAGTTGACTATGACCTATCTGAAATAATGTTCATATGCACTTCTAATTCTATGAACATACCTGGCCCTCTGCTAGATAGAATGGAAGTAATTCGTATTCCGGGCTATACCGAAGACGAGAAGGTTGCAATCGCAGATAAATATCTGGTGCCCAAGCAAAAAAAGTCGAATGGCTTGCGTGAGTCAGAGTTAACCGTTTCGGAAGAAGCTTTGAAGGACACGATAAGATATTATACCCGAGAGGCAGGTGTGCGTGGGTTAGAACGTGATATTGCGAAGATTTGTCGAAAGATTGTTACTAAACATGTTCGAGAAAAGAAGCGCGTAAAAGATCAGATAGATGTTTCGAGACTAGAAGAACTTCTGGGAGTAAGGAAATTTAATTATGGTCGGGCAGAACAGGAAAATCAGATTGGACAAGTTACGGGGCTAGCATGGACGTCTGTTGGGGGAGAGCTCCTCTCTATTGAGGCATCAGCCATTCCGGGGAAAGGTAATGTTGTGAAAACAGGCTCGCTTGGTGACGTTATGCAAGAGTCTATTCAGGCGGCCTTGACAGTGGTGAGAAGTCGCGCCAAGACGTTGGGTATTAGAAAAGACTTTCATCAAGAGAATGATATTCATATTCATGTTCCAGAGGGTGCTACACCTAAGGATGGACCATCTGCAGGGGTAGGGATGTGTACTGCCATGGTGTCTGTTCTTACTGGAACGCCGGTTCGCGCCGAGATAGCGATGACGGGCGAGATAACACTAAGGGGTCAAGTATTAAAGATTGGTGGTTTAAAAGAAAAGCTGTTGGCTGCTCGCCGAGGAGGTATTTCTACCGTTATTATTCCAGACGAGAATGGTAGTGACCTCAAAGAGATCCCGAATAATATAAAAGCAGATTTGACTATACGCAGAGTTAAATGGATTGATGAGGTTTTAGAGTTAGCCTTTGAGACTAGTCCCACCCCTCTTACCGATGAAGAGTTTAATAAGAGTAGCACGCCGGCCAAAAATGAGCTTCCAACCGGCATAGCCAACACGCACTGATGCTCAATAGAGGTTAATTTCAACACTAGACTTGACCGAATAAATTGCTGTTGGTATAACGTTAACTAAATGGATGCGGTCGCTTTTGCTTTCTGCATTTTCACTCACAATGTGTGGGAAGTTTTCAAAATCCAAAAAAAGGGGAACAAATGTGAATAAATCTGAATTAGTAGATGCGATTGCAGATGGAGCAGATATATCAAAAGCGTCCGCGGGCCGAGCACTGGACTCTGCACTTGATGCCATAACCACAGCCTTGACGAATGGAGAGCAGGTTTCGCTGATTGGTTTCGGCACATACTCTGTAAAGCATAGAGCAGCTCGTGCAGGCCGAAATCCGCAGACCGGTGCAGAGATTGAAATTGCCGCAGCTAATGTCCCAAGTTTCAAGGCTGGCAAAGCTCTGAAGGACGCCGTAAACTAGAGAATTTTTATCGATCCAAAATTCTTAACAATAGGGCGCATAGTAAGGCGCCCTTTTTTATTTAATGGATGTTTTTATGTTAGACAGCTTTCGTGGTCAGATGCGCGGTGTATCTATTTTTATTGTTATCGTTATTGCGGTGATATTCACACTTACCGGTATTGGATCTATTTCTCTAAGTGGGGCCAGCTCGGGTGAGGTGGCGACGGTGAATGGAGAGGCAATAACAGAGCAGAAACTTCTACTGGAATTGCAGCGACTCAAAAATAGGATTCGATCGGAGAATGAAAGCATAACATCGGACGAACTTGAAGATGATATTCTTCGACCGATTGTTCTTGAGCAGCTCATTGGAAGTGTTGTTGCGTCTCAAGCGGCATTAAATCAAGGTATGGCAGTGTCAGCAAATATGCTAAATAAGGTGCTTATGTCAGTTGAAGCATTTCAGACTGATGGAAAATTTGATGAGGATAGGTACCGTTATTTCATCCGGAATAGAGGGCAGACTAATTCGGGGTTCAAACTACAACTTACTAATGAGATGGTTTCTGGACAGCTTTTTGACGGCTACCGGTTTTCAAGTTTTGTTACTAATCAAATGTTGTCGTCAATTGCAGAACTAATATTTCAAACAAGGAGTTACTACTATCTCACTGTGCCCAGACAACCAGTTTTTGAAAGTATTGAAATTCCAGAGACCGATGCTAAAGATTTTTATAGTCAAAATGGAAGTTTATTCCAAGCAGAGGAGCAGGTTTTGGTTGATTTTATAGAAATTTCAGCACAAAGTCTGGCGAGAGATATAGTAGTGGAAAAAAGTGAACTTGCTACTAGGTTTGAGGATGAGGCCGTAGACTTCATCCCCTCCATTTCTCGGCGTGCCGCCCACATTTTGCTGGCTGATTTAGACAATGATTTGATTTCAGACATAATGCAGTCAATTAGTACTGGTGTACCTTTTGCGGATCTTGTAGGGAAGTATTCTACTGACGCTGGGTCATCCTCAACAGGGGGTGATTTAGGATTTTCCGATGGGTCTACTTTCCCAAATAGTTTTGAGAAGGCTTTAAAAGGATTGTCGGTCGGGGATGTTTCAGAGCCAGTGATCACCGAGAGTGGCGTCCACATAATAAAATTATTAGAGATGCAGCAGTCTCGCTTTACAGAGAGCGAAGAGTTGCCTCGTATTGAGAGGGAGATCGTCAAAGAACGTGTTGATAGCCTCTTGAGCAAAAAGTTGTCCGACCTTAGGGAGCTCAGTTTTAATGCTGAATCAATGTCGGAACTCGCAGACCAGGTAGATGCGGTTGTTTCTGTTTCGCCTTTGATTTCGAGAGTTTCGGGGGATGGAATTGGCTCATTCAAAAGCGTGAGAGAAGCTGCTTTTAGTAAAGAGGTGCTTTTTGATGGATATGTTAGTGAAGTTCTTGAAATAGAACCTGATAGATTCGTAGTGGTTAAATTGAATCGTCACATAGAGGCTAGGCAAAAGGAGTACAGCGAAGTTAGTATGGAGATCAAAAGATCAATGGCCTCAGATCGCGCCGATGCAAAGCTTGGGAGCCTTGGAGAGGCATTGATGTCGAGGCTGGAATCGGGGGAAACAGTCGAACAACTTGCAAAATCTAATGGGTACCAATGGCAGGTTGTAATAGACGCCGATCGAACAACTGCCTCTTTGAATTCTGAGGTAAATACGTTAGCTTTTTCTGTTATTTTTGGCGATTCTGTGGCTCATGCAAGCTTTCAGTTGCGCTCCAAGGATTTGGTGCTTATATCAGTCAACGATCGAAAAGTAGGTAACTTTGCGGCGATGAAGACTGACGAACAGATTTCTTTTAAGAACTCTATTGCATCCTCATTTACAAACAGGGAACTTGAGTCGTATCATTCCGAATTAGTTTCAACGGCAAAAGTTCTACAGTGAGTTTTTCGCCAGAGCCAAAGCCTGCTATGTGAAAGAAATACTAGATCGATAATTTAAAGGTGTGCTGTGTCCACGAAAATCTTCAGTGTTTGGTTCGGCCTTAGGATCGTTTCCCGACGAATGTTATTCCAATGAGTTATATCGGTGACAGAAACTCCAAACTCCCTCGCTATTTGAGTGAGCGAGTCACCAAGTCTTACCCTATAGATAATAGGTGTTTTAGTTAGCTTTTTCTCATTTTTAACATAACAAGGTATTTGTAGTATGTGTCCAATTTTAATAATGTCACTTGAGAGTTTATTCATTGCTCTGAGGTCGGTTAATGACAGATTGAATCGATGAGCAATCTTTAACAGGGTATCCCCCCGCACAACACGATAGTCGTAACAGTGTTTGTGCCTACCATGACTGTTCCAATGCGATTGAACAATAGTAGGGATCATGATTACTTCTCCGACTTTGATTTGATCGGAGCTTAAATTGTTGAAATTTTTCAACCAGCCTATAGAAATTTTGTTTGACAAGGCTATCTCGCTCAAAGTATCGCCGGTTACGATCAGGTGTTCGCGCATTGAGACCCATGAAGCCATATTTCCCGCAGAAATGAACTGTTTTAGTTGTTCACTCGACTTAATAGGAATAAGTAAGTTATAAGACCCATCGGGCGGTGTTATTGATCGGTTGAATGCTGGATTTAAATTGAAGAATGCTTCGCTTGACAGATCAGTTTTTTCTTGGAGTGTTGCTATATCAATTGGGTTGGCTATTGTTACTATTTCAAAGTACGCGCAATCGGGTATATGTGGCAAGTCAATGGAATAATGCTGAGGATTTTTTACCAAGTCCGCTAACGCGAGAAGCCGTGGAACATATTGTGCTGTTTCTTGAGACAATTCAAGAGACCAAAAATTGCCGTTCTGTCCTTTAGCTCGACTTTGCGAGATTTTTTTTGCTAAAGATCCCTGACCTGTATTATAGGCAGCCAATGCCAAGAGCCAATCGTTGTCAAAGAGCTGATGTAGGTAAGTTAGGTATTCAATTGCAGCGGCTGTCGATGCCACAATATCGCGGCGGCCGTCGTACCAATTATTTTTTTCTAGTCCAAAGTAGGCGCCAGTAGAGGGTATGAATTGCCATAGTCCTGCGGCGTGGCTTCGAGAGTATGCAAACGGATTGAATGCGCTCTCGACGATTGGCAGTAATGCTAGTTCAAGAGGCATATTGGACTTTTCAAGCTGCTCGACTATAAAAAAAAGAAATGGCTCTGAACGAGAAAATACAGTCTTTAGATAGTCCCTTCTTTGCAGATATTCTTTCCTGTAAGTATGCACCTTACTGGGCAAGCTTGTTGGCATGAGTTTGTATCCGTCACGTACTCGTTGCCAGAGGTCTCTACTACAATTGTTTTTTTTCAAAACAGCACTACTGATATTTGACAGAGTGTCGGCTTTTTGATTTACGGTAGGCGAAGAACTTGGAGGCTTCATGAGCACGTTTGAAAGAGGGGTTTCGCTTTGAGATATTGTCAGCTTGCTCTCTAAAGTAGTTAACGAGGAGCAACCTGATAAATTAATGGAAGTTATCATCACCATGACGAACAGTGGGCGAAAAATGATTCTAGGTTGCGATCTGACCAATATTATTTATATATCCATTAAGAGGTTAACAGGCTTTTTGAAAAAAAATTTTTACCAGATTAAAAAATGTCCTTCCACTTCCGAAGGGCCTCAAAAATTACATACTCGCTGTCATCATTAATATTAAATTTTTCGTGCACTGCACTGATTACTGAGTTGTTTTTTACTCGCAAAAAAGGATTGGTAGCAAGCTCTAATGAGAGCAGACTTGGCAACGTTGGTTGGTTCATATTTCGTTTTTGAAGGTCATTCAGATACCGTTGCTTTAGAGCATCGTTATTCGGTTCTATCGAGATTGCGAAATTTAAATTAGCAATTGTATATTCATGTCCACTATAGATAAGAGTATTTTGAGGTAATTCTTTGATTTTTTCTAAAGAGCCATGCATTTGTTGCGCTGTGCCCTCGAATAGCCTGCCGCATCCGCCACCAAATAATGTATCTCCAGCGAATAGTATATGGTTGGCGCCAAAGGTTTGTGATGAAAAATAAGCTATATGGTCATGCGTGTGCCCCGGCACTTCAATTACCCTAAACTTTTTTCCATGAAATATTAAATCGTCGTTCTCTTGCAATTTCTCAGTGATGCAGTTGGCAGGAGAGTTATGAGGCCCATACACCGGAACATCGTAACAATTGAGAAGACCTTCAACGCCCATAGTATGGTCGGGATGGTGGTGGGTAATTAATATTCCTAGCAAATTGATTTTTCTTTTTTTAAGCCAGCTTAGAACGGCCGAGGCCTCCCCTGGGTCAACCACGAATGCTGATGATTTATTATAGTTTATGAGTATCCAAATATAGTTATCTGTCAGTGATTTGATTACTTCGATTTCTAGTCCAATCCCTTTCATTGATATACCTTTTTATCTGGTTTTTGGGCTCAGTACCAAACATAATACGAGGTACATACTTTCTAGTCACTTAATATGTTATTTCGCAGGTATAAAGAAACCGTGGAGTCTTTCTTCCGTCGATTCAAAGTTAGCGATTTATCCATCTCAGCTGAAAGGCTAAGAAACTGGTCGTCGTCTGATTTTTGGAGATACATAATGAGATGTGAAAAGCGTGTTTTTGAGTCTAAGTTTTCGCAACTTCCTGGTTATCGCTTACTGAGCCTAGGAGCAATTGGTGATCGAGAAAGTTTAGATTGTTTCGGTCAGTTACATCGTTTTAGTTTTTATGCCTCGAATGTTGAAGAGCAGCAAGCGGTTGTCTGTGATTATAGTCAATTACCCATGCCCACGGGCGTTGTGGATGTAGTTCTTTTACAGCATGGTCTCGAGTTTTCTCCCTCACCAAAATCGGTTTTGGCTGAGGTTTGCAGAGTAGTAATGCCTGGAGGCCATTTGGTAATGTGCGTTTTTAATCCCTTTGGTTTTCATGGTAGCATTAAGTTTCCGATGCAGCTTTTGTCAGAGCGTGCGCAGTACAGATTTCACAATCTTCGCAAAAACCGCCTTATAGACTGGCTGTCATTGTTGAGTTTTCAAGTTTTGGAGGTGACTCATGTAGCTCATCACCCATTTGGCTCAGCCTATTCTGAAAAACAATCTTCTTTTGAACGCTGGTGTGAGTCGTTGAACATACCGTTAGGGAATGTATATATAATTCATGCAATCAAGCGAGAAGTGCGAGGAATTGGATGGAAACGCAAATCTTGGACGAGCTCGCCCAAGCAATATGGAAAAGCGAGTCAGAATGTAAACGCTATTTCACATGATTTAGTTATGACCAGCATTGATAGTGATGGATAGAGATCTTTCAAATGTCGAAATTTTTACCGACGGCGCGTGTCGTGGTAATCCCGGTCGGGGTGGCTGGGGTGTATTGATGCGTTACAAAAGTGCGGAAAAAACTTTTTATGGGGGACTGCTCGACACTACCAATAATCGTATGGAATTGACCGCGGTAATTGAGGGCCTTAAAGCATTAAAGAGGAATTGCAGGGTCATAATTGTCTCAGACTCTAATTATGTCTTACAAGGTGTTCAGGAGTGGCTCCCGAATTGGAAACGCTGTGACTGGCGGAGAAATTCAAAAAGACCTGTGAAAAATATTGATTTGTGGAAAAAACTAGACACTGTAATGCAAGGTCATGAAATAACTTGGAAATGGGTTAAAGGGCACAGTGGCCATGTTGAGAATGAGCGCGCCGATCATCTCGCCAACCTTGGCATTGATGACTTAGCTGATGAGATTCGAATTTTACCCAAGGAGGGTCAATAAAGCCCAATGAGACAAATTGTTTTAGATACCGAAACTACCGGTCTGGAAATTTCGCAGAATCACAGAATCATAGAGATTGGAGCAGTTGAGTTGGTGAATAGAAAATTCACGGGGAATAATTTCCACCGGTATATTAATCCAGAGCGCGATATAGATGAGGGTGCAATGGCTGTTCACGGAATTAGTAGTGAATTTTTGGCCGATAAACCGACATTTCAGTTGATCGCAAAAGAACTCTTTGATTTTATTAACGCATCGGAATTAGTCATTCACAACGCTCCTTTTGACGTCGGGTTTCTCAATCACGAGATTGCAAAATTACGAGAGGATCTTGCACCCATCGAGATGCGTTGTCGTATTTTTGATACTTTGGTAATGGCTCGAAGGCTCCATCCAGGCCAGCGAAATAATCTAGATGCTTTGTGCAAGCGATACAGTGTCGATAATTCTCAGCGGGAGCTTCATGGAGCACTTTTGGATGCCGAAATTCTCGCAGATGTTTACTTGTTGATGTCGGGTGGGCAAGTTGATATGAACATTAATCAAACTTTTGGGAACGATCGAAGTCCATCAGATGCTAAAATTACGCTGAGTAGAATTTCGAGTGATCGTCCTGAGTTGTGCATTATTGCTGCAACAAAAGATGAAAAGATACTTCATGATAAGAGGTTGGAGAATCTCAGATCTTTGAGTGGAAAGTGCTTGTGGCTTGATCTTGGCATTTGAGTTTATGCCTACCAAAAAATTTTTCAAATATCCAGCAACACCTAAACAGTATATGGCACTGTTGAAAAGTATCTGTAAAAACGTCAGTTTTTCGGACAGACTTTATCTGATTGAAAATCTTGGAGTGGTCAACGACCAGTTTAAAAAAAAAATTGATTTCTCAGAGAATTGGCGAATTTGGTCTGATGCATATTTGGCTGCAAAGTGCCGTCTTTCGGAGCGCGAGGCTAGAGTTCCAAAGATTGATTACCAGGCCTTACCAATTTCTGATAATGCGGACATGATTTGTGATCTGATCAGGACCAATCGTGTGGTTGTGATAGCAGGCGAGACAGGTTCTGGAAAAACTACGCAAATTCCCAAGATGTGTTTAAACGCTGGCCAAGGTGTTCGAGGATTTATTGTGCAGACACAGCCAAGGCGCTTAGCTGCTCGGACTATTGCCATCCGCCTCGCAAAGGAATTTAGTAGTAACTTAGGTGAATATGTTGGCTATAAAGTAAGGTTTTCAGATAAGACATCTGATGATATCTATATAAAGGTAGTCACCGACGGAATTTTACTCTCCGAGCTGCAAGCTGATAAGAATTTGAGCTTATACGATACTATAATAATTGATGAGGCTCATGAGAGAAGTTTAAATATTGATTTTCTCTTGGGATATCTGAAATTATTATTGTTTAAGAGAGAAGATCTAAAGTTAATTATTAGCTCCGCGACTATTGATGAAGAAAAATTTTCCGAGTATTTTTGGAATGCCCCTGTGGTTAGAGTTTCGGGTAGGAATTATCCTGTCGATATATTTTATAGGCCGTATTTAGAGGAAAATATTGAAATTAATCAACGTATAGTTGATTGTGTCAAAGAGATATGCAGCCTTGGGTTAGATGGAGATATTTTAGTTTTTCTTTGTGGTGAGAGGGATATACGAGAAGCTAGCCGAGTTCTTCGTATGGCCTTTCCACTTAATTTCGAAGTTGTTCCTCTTTATGCACGATTGACTCCCAGTGAACAGGACAAAATTTTCCTGCCTCATAGATCTCGTCGTATTGTACTGGCTACAAATGTCGCTGAAACGTCCGTTACTGTGCCCAGTATACGATTCGTTATCGATACTGGGAAAGCCAGAATTTCTCGATATAGTTATCGTGCCAAAGTGCAAAGACTCCAGGTTGAGGCGGTCTCTCGTGCAAGTGCAGATCAGCGTGCAGGACGATGCGGCCGCGTTAGTTCTGGTATTTGTTATCGACTTTACTCAGAGCAAGATCTTTTGCAACGGCCAGCATTTACGGATCCAGAGATTTTAAGGACAAATTTGGCTGCTGTAATACTCCGAATGTTATATCTCGGATTAGGAGATGTAAAACACTTCCCTTTTATATCCCACCCTAGCACTCGCATGATTAATGACGGTTATAAACTACTGGAAGAACTACAAGCTATTACTAAACAAAAGAGACTTACTTCTGTGGGCAGGAAACTAGTTTTGCTTCCCGTGGATCCACGCCTTGGACGCATGCTTGCAGAGGCTGCTACGAATGGCTCTCTCACAGAACTTTCGATCATTGTGAGCGCTTTGAGTATTCAAGATGCGAGAGAGCGCCCACTTGAGCGTCAGCAGGCCGCGGACGCCAAACATACACAATGGCAAGATAAAACTTCCGACTTTGTCACTATTTTAAATCTATGGAATTCTCTCGAGGTTCAAAAAAAATTACTCACCAAAAATCAATTTTCGAAGTACTGTCGCAATCAATTTTTATCAACCGTTCGGGTAAGAGAATGGAACGATCTCACTCGACAGATTCGCGTTGCGTGTAGATCTATTAGCATGAAGTTTAATCGGATGCCGGCAGACTACATTAGCGTCCATCGCGCCATTCTTATCGGACTATTAAGTCATATCGGACTGCGTGACGAAAAAAACGAATTTATCGGGCCTCGGGATAGAAAATTTGTAATCTTCCGAAGTTCTGGATTAGCAAAGGCCCCACCCAAATGGTTAATGGCCGCGTCATTTATAGAGACCAGTCGTATCTTCGCCGTCAATGTTGCCAAAATTGAGCCCAATTGGCTTCCGCCCATGGCCAGACATTTGATAAAAAGCAGTTATAGCGAACCGTTTTACAACCCTAGATCTGGTCATGTTATGGCAACGCGGCGTCAAATACTATTTGGATTAACCATAATTAAAGGAGAAAAAATTCGCTTCGGGAAAATAGATGCGGCCGAGGCTCACAGCGTGTTTATACAGCAAGCATTGATAGAAAATGGTTACCAAGGATCGGGACAGTTCAAAAATATGAATGATAACCTTTTCAGCCAATTAGAGAAATTAGAGGACAAAACTCGAAGGCGAGATATAGTCGCTGATGAGTCAGCTATGCAGATTTTCTATCGTCAGAGGATACCTGAATGTGTTAATAATCGTCCAGATTTCGAGAAATGGAGGATAAAAAAAGAACAGGAGGACTCTCAATTTCTGTGGATAAAACCGGAGCAGTTGATGCTTAGAAAGGTCTCGCCGAGTGAGCTGTCTCAATTTCCCGATCGACTTTTGTATGAAGAGAATGAGTACCAATTGCGTTATCGTTATCAACCGGGACATCCTGAGGATGGTGTGAGCGTTGTTATCCCCATTACGCTCCTGCATCAGGTACCAAAATATTATTTCGAGTGGCTAGTTCCGGGCATGTTGAGGAATAAATGTATTCGTTTGCTTAAAAGTTTACCAAAAACGCTTCGGAGAAAGTTGGTGCCTGTTCCAGATACAGTCGATTTTTTACTGGATGAGGTTGCTGCACAAAATCGTGCGCTAATCAGTGTCTTAAGCGATCGGTTAAACAAAAATTTCTCTCTGGGAGTGACCATCGCGGATTGGAGTTTAGATGAAATCGAACCGTGGTATAAAGTAAATTTTATTTTAGAAGATGTTGATAATCAAGTGATAGCCAGCAGCCGTTGTTTAACTCGCTTGAAAGAGAGATACATAACAGAATTGCGATCTCAAAGTGAAAACAAAGGTGGCGATTTTTCGGTTAGCGATAGATTTGTTAAGTGGAATTTTGAGTCTATCCCAGAAAAAATCTCAAAAAAAGTCGGAAAAATGAATGTTATATTGTGGCCAACCCTTAAGGATCGTGTGGATTCCGTTTCGATTGCATTTTTGGATAATGCCATTGATGCAGATAATTGCCTTCGGGAGGGGCAGCTCAGACTTGCAATGTTGAAAGGTCGAAAAATAGTAAAGTACCTTTCAAAAAAAATTACCGATAACAATGATTTAAAATTTTTTTCCGCCGGATTAGAAAAAAGTGGACCTCTCGCTGATGCACTAATCAAAGGAGCATTCAATGAAGCAATTTTTTCATTAGACAAAGTCGTTCGAACTCGAATTGAATTTGATGATTGTTACAACTCAGGAATCGGGGATGTAGTCCAAATCGCCGAAGCCAATTTCGAGGTGATTGAATTACTTTTGCCGGAATTAAGGGAAATTCGAAATAAGTTGTCAAATCTTTCAGGACTACGTGATTTTTTAGAAAAAGATATTAAACACCAACTTCGGTGGTTACTAGACCCGATTAATTTACAAGCCTATTCAAGCAACAACCTCAGGCAATATCGACGTTATATTCTCGCTTTGATATTAAGATTAGAAAAATGGCCACGACAATCGATGCGTGACCAAATACATAGTGAGTATTTATGTAAATTTATAGATCCCTGTACTCGTGCTTTACAAGGTGGAGAATTGAGCTTTGGTATCCGAAAAAAGACGCGTGATTTTTTATGGTTAATTGAGGAATATCGCGTATCGCTTTTTGCACAACAACTTGGCACGCGAGTCAAGGTTTCTGCCAAGCGACTTGAGCGAGAATGGAGGATTATCGAACAAGGGCTTCAAAGCAATTAATACGTTGCTTCCAAAAAATAGTAACTATCTGTGTGAGAAACCTACACTGACACGCGTCCGATACCGTTAGGATCGTTGGTGTTGGCGATTTAACAGAACAGCGTTACCATAGGAGCTAAAGTTTTTTTCGACAAGAGGTATTTAAATCATTTGAGAAGTCTACGTATTCTGTTTCTTACAATTTTTATGATCACACCTTTGGGAGTTATAGCTGAGGTTGAGGATGATAAATTCGAATCTTTAAATAGAACGATGTTCAAATTTAATGAGACAGTTGATCTGTTGTTTCTCAAACCATTGGCGCAACTCTATGTGCGATTGATGCCAGAACCTTTTGAGCAGGCAGTTGGCCGTATGGTAGAAAATTTAAATGAAGTGACTACCGCTGCCAATTGCGGGCTACAAGGTAAAGCACAGGATATGTTTCGCGCGTCAGGACGATTCTTTTTAAACACGTCGATTGGTGTAGCCGGTTTGTTTGATGTTGCGCATGCTGTTTTTGATCTTGAATCAGTGTCATCCGAGGATTTTGGGCAAACTCTCGCAGTTTGGGGGGTTGCCCAAGGCCCTTATCTTGTGTTACCCCTACTTGGTCCATCAAGTTTGCGTGATATCTCTGGGACGGTGTTCGATAGTTTTTCAAACCCACTCAATTTTTACTCAGAAATAGATGTCCGAAATTCTATCAGAGCACTTTCTTTGTTATCGATTCGGGGAGAATTATTAGGAGTTGAGGAAATAGTGGTAGGGGATCGGTACATATTTATTAGAGATGTTTACCAACAACAACGACAATATGCGGTTTCGGACGGAGTCATTGAGGACGATTTTGGTTTCGATGAAGATTACTGACAGTCCTTTAGAGCAAGGCTTANGTCGTAAAAAAAGGNTTTATACTATCAAGTGAATGAAATAAAAAAATTAGAAGATGGTGTGATATTGGTGATCCAAGATTTTGAGAGGTTAGCTGCCTTCCAAACTCGCTTCATGTCAATTGGGATTGCTACTCGGTGTGCAATCTTAAGTGACCTTGTAAATTTTTCATTCGAATCTAATAATCGACTAATAATTCTTGATTCACTATGTGTGTCTATCAACACTAAAACCGAAATTAGTCTGTTTAAAGAGCTCTGTTCTAATTATTTGATAGTAGTGGCTCTTGAAGAAGGCTATGACGTTGAAAACACCATAGAGCTCTTTCGTTTGGGTGCAGCAGATGTGATTTCACCCAATTTTGATGACTCTTTTCTCCGCCAAATGGTTCTCAGAATTGACGAGGTAGCCCATCTGCGAGCCCAAGGATTTAACCAGCAAGCGCAGTTAGAAAAAACTAATCATGAATTAGAAGAGAGCCTTAGGGTCCTTAAACAAGACCAAATCGCTGGATTAGAAGTTCAAAAGAGTTTGATGCCGGAGCGTCCTATTAGTTTTGGCGAATATCAAATTACGCATTTCATATTACCTTCACTTTACTTAAGCGGTGATTTTGTGGGTTATAGTGTAGTGTTTGATCGATATTTGCTGTTCTATTTTGCGGATGTTTCCGGTCATGGAGCGTCTTCAGCTTTTGTGACTATTTTGTTGCGGTTTATGATTGGGCGGGTCATCCGAAAACATGAATTGGAGAAGGATTGCGGGGCTCTTGCGAGGGCGCCTGAAGGATTGATTGAACATTTGAACAAACAAATTATAGGCATGAACCTTGAGAAACATATGACCTTGATGGCGGGATCGGTCGATATGCTCAACCATTCTTTACGTTATGTTACGGCGGCTCAGTTACCGAGGCCCATACTTATAAAGAACGGAAATCCTTCTTTTTTGACAGGCAACGGAAAACCTGTTGGGCTCTTCCAATCGGCGAGTTGGGAAGTTCACGAGGTAGAATTCAAAAAAGGGTGCACGCTAGTCCTTTTTTCTGATGGAGTATTTGATCTTTTATCAGAGCGTCACATTGTCGAGAAAGAGAATATAATATTGAGCCGGTTGTCGGATTGCCCGAAAAATTTAGACGATTTGAGGAAAAGATTTTTTTTGGGAGACAATGATTGTCCTCAGGACGATGTATCTGTCCTCTTTTTGAAAAGGAACATGTGACATGAGTTCTGGTAAAATCTTGGTTTATGATGCCGCGGGTAAATATTTATTAAAACTCACAGGGGATGTCCGCGTAACGCTTTGTGGAACGTTAAATAGACACATGGATATGATTTTTGGAAGTCGGATGGTGAATCAAGTAGTTATCGACATGATGGAGGCGGAATGTCTTGATAGCACTACACTAGGAATTCTCGCGAAGTTAGGTTTTCATTGTCGGAAAGAGTACGGCGTTGATGCGAGAATATTTTGCCACAACCCCAGCATTCTACGAATGTTAGAGGTAATGGGTTTTGACGAAATTTTTGACATCTTTGATCAAGATATTGGCAAAAGTGTCGCCACAATTGCTCTTGAGCCAATCACTTCAGAAGATGCAGAAATTCGTAGACAAGTTTTGGAAGCACATAAGACGCTCATCGAGCTGTGTCCTGAGAACAACGCTCAGTTCTATGACCTAATAAATGCTCTGGAGTCTTCTTCTTAGGGATGTATTTAGTCAGCTTCCTTGGCGATCACTTTGCACTTTATGTACTCAGAGTGTCGGATGTGGATCAGGTCTGCAATCCGTCTTATGATGTTTTCTTCATACTTATCCAATTTTCCATCGGCATAAGCCACTCTCCATAAAGTTGTCATGAGCTCGATTTTTTTGTCAATATTATAACTTTCGTTGATTTGCCGCGTGAATTGGTAAAGCGAGGTAGCGGTATTTACTTCTTTTTTTGACAGTTCTATGAGTTCTCTCAGATCATTTTCTTTAATATCTAAAAGCTCTCTTAGACTTTTGATAATTGTATTTAATTCGGTATCGGCTATATCGCCATCTATAATCATTACTTCTACGAGCAACGCGGCGACTGCTAGTTGTTCATTACCCGATTTATCGTTTTCTGATTCTACGATACGCTCTTCAAAAAAACGTTTTATGGAAGAGAGCACGATCTACAAAGACCTGAGCCAAGTTTCTAGTTTTATTTGATCGTCGACAAAACAACGTATTCCTTCAGCTAATTTTTCTGTTGCCATTGCATCCTCATTAAGTCTGTATCGGAAATCGGCTTCACCACCTAGTGTGAAACGCCGTACTTCAGTAGTGTTGGTGGCGTCTAATTTTTTTTCAAGTTGAGAAAAAGTGTTGCCAAGTTGATCGAGGAGCGTCGGACTGATAGTGAGGCTATCGCATCCGGCTAATTCAGTAATCTGATCAATATTTCTAAAACTTGCTCCCATTACAACAGTTTGATATTTTTTTTGTTTGAAATAATTGTAAATCTGAGTGACAGATTGGACGCCAGGATCCTTCGACGGCACGGCATAGGTGTTGCCTGTCGATAACTTGTACCAATCAAGAATCCGTCCGACGAATGGGGAAATGAGAAACGCACCAGCATCCGCAGCGGCAGCCGCCTGTGCAAAGCTAAAAAGCAACGTCAGATTACAATTTATTCCGTCGCGCTCTAACTTTTCAGCAGCGCGGATACCTTCCCAAGTAGATGCCATCTTGATTAGTACTCGGTCTGGTCCCACTCCGACCTGCTCATATCGATTTATTAGCTCATGAGCGTTAGCAACTGAACCACGCATATCGAATGACAAACGTGCATCGATCTCCGTCGAAACACGCCCAGGAATAATATCCAAGATTTTCTGCCCGAAACGTACTGCCAGAGTATCCATGCAGACCTTGATCTGCTCAAAAGATGAAAGATTTTTGTTACGAACTGTGTCTAGGGTCTCATCAACGAGTTGACGATATATTGGCATTTTTGCTGCTTTTAAAAGAAGTGAGGGATTTGTGGTGGCGTCCTGAGGTTGGAACTTGCGGATCGTTTCAAAGTCTCCAGTGTCCGCAACTACCGTGGTCATTTCCTTTAATTGTTCTAGTTGACTTTTCATTAGTAAATGGCCGTTGTTACTCTAGATATTGCCTCGTGAAGTACACCTATTTGGGCATTCGCATTACAGGCATTTTCAGTCAGATAACGTCTGAACCGTTTTCCGTTTCTCATACCATGAAATAGACCCAAAATGTGGCGAGTCATTGCGTATAATGGTACGCCATTTGAGAGTTCCTCTTCAACAAATTGTGTAAATTCATCTGCAATCTGCTCACGAGTTTTTATTGTTCTATCGGATCCAAAAATTAATTGATCCACACTAGCTAAAACATAGGGATTATGATATGCCGCCCTACCCATCATTACTCCATCAGTTTTTCTTAAGTGTACAGATGCATCTTCCATATTAGCTATTCCACCATTCAGAATTATCGACAGGTGGGGAAAATCATTCTTTACTTGATAAACCCGTTCATAGTCAAGAGGCGGTAGTTCCCTATTTTCTTTTGGACTTATGCCCGTTAGCCACGCTTTTCTTGCGTGCAAGATAAAAACTTTACATCCAGTCTCTGATATTGATCCAATAAAATCTCGCAGGAAGTCGTATGAGTCGAGGTCGTCTACTCCTAGTCTATGTTTTATTGTGATGGGCAATTCGACTGCGTCAAGCATTGCTGATAAGCAGTCGGCAGTTCGTGATGCGTCTTTCATCAATGCTACTCCAAATTGACCGTTTTGGACTCGAGAGCTTGGGCAACCGCAGTTGAAATTGATCTCTGCATAATTATATGAGCTAGCGATTTTACAAGCACGAGCAAGGTCACGTGGACATGATCCTCCTAATTGAAGAGCCACCGGATGCTCATCAATATGCATTTTTAAATGTCGAGTGGCATCACCGTATAGTATTGCACCAGTGCTTATCATCTCAGTGTAAAGAAGAGAATTTTGACTTATTAGACGAAAAAAATACCGACAAAACCTATCCGTCCAATTCATCATCGGAGCAATACAAAATTTTCTATCAATTCCCAAGTACCAGCTCCTCCTTGATTCGGTTTCACTACTCTCGTTAATGTTGCCAAGATGCTTTTTTGATTCCAGGCAAGTTTTTTTATTTCTCAGTAATTTTCACGTTTTGCGAAGGAGAAAGTCAAAACGTGGTCATTTTTAATATTGCCGCCAACCGTCAAATTGTTTAGATAAGATCTAATTAGCTGCTGAAACGATTCAGCGTATTTTGTCTTGATTGTTCGAAGAAATTTCTCGGTCAATCAAGCTTTAGGTCCATTTGACATTGAAACACCGCTGCAGTGTATAGTGCTGACCAATAATTGACTAATACCTCACCTAATTAAGCGTCATTTTATATGATTCTTTAAGGTCAACTAACTAATTGAGTTATGTTGACTTATAGTCTTCTGAAATTAAACTTACTTTTTGCACTATTACCAAGCTTGTGTAATTTTTCTATTATTAATTTATATGAACACAAATATTTCGATCCATCATGAAGNTGATGTAAAATCTAAAATAAAAAAGTAGCAATAGTTCTCTAAACATTTTTTTGTAGTTGGATCATACCTATTAGTATACCAACTGCATCAGTATTTTAAGTTAAGGATCCTCGGAAATGTTGAAACCTGATTGTCCAATATTACTAGGCAGTAAACTTGTTTTTAACATGACTTAAGTTACTAGACACATTAATGTAGTCTTTTTTTCTGCTCAGGAAACAAAACAGGTTAAACTCGGTTTATGGCATTTGAAGCAAAAAATTTTCTGAAAACCCAAACTGAACGTCCCGGCGTTTACCAAATGTTCGATGCACAATCCGATCTTCTTTACATAGGTAAGGCAAAAAATTTAAAGAATCGTTTAAGTAATTATTTTCATGGGAGCGGGTTAAGCTCAAAAACGCAAGCCTTGGTGAAGCGTATTGCCTCAATAGATGTCACGGTTACAGAGACCGAAACCGAAGCTCTTCTTTTAGAACATAATCTAATCAAAGAAAATCGCCCGCCTTTTAATATTATTTTGCGAGACGACAAAAGTTATCCTTATATATTTCTATCCGATAAGGATACATGGCCACGGTTGTCATTTCATCGCGGTAAAAAAAAATATCGAGGCCGATACTTTGGTCCTTTTCCAAGCTCACAAGCAGTTCGGGATAGCATGAGTTTTTTGCAGAGAACGTTTCGTGTGCGGCAATGTGATGATGTCTTCTTTAAAAATAGGTCTCGCCCGTGTTTACAATTTCAAATTATGCGTTGTACCGCACCTTGCGTAGGTTTTGTTACTAAAGAGGACTACGCAATAGATGTGGAATTTACCCGGCTTTATTTGGAAGGCAAAGCGGATAAAGTGTTAAGGGAACTTGAATGTCAAATGGAGGCGGCATCAGAAAAGTTGGATTATGAATCTGCGGCAGAAAAACGAGATCAGATTTCTGCAATGCGTCAGATTCAGACGGACCAAGTTATTGAAAAAGGTAATAGCAATATAGATGTTATAGCTGCAGTAATGCGCTCGGGGGATGCGTGCGTGCATATATTGTTTGTTAGACAGGGGCGCATTACAGGTAGTCGGAGTTACTATCCAAAGGTTCCGTTGGCAGATGAGGCTTCAGAGATGTTGGAAGAGTATCTACCCCGAATGTATCTGGGTGGTTCAGACAAACCCGACGTGCCCAAAGAAATTTTTATTAATGTATCAATTACAAGCAAAGTTGCTCTGGAGAACGCGATCTATGAGAGAATCGGTCGGGTAGTTAAAATACGAGAGGCTGTCAGGGGAGTGCGGGCTAAGTGGTTGAAGTTAGCTGAGCGGACGGCGGAACAAAATCTCGCTGCCGATCAGTCATCGAAGGCGACGCTGGAAAAGCGGTTCGCTTCTTTACGAGATACTTTGGGTTTAGATTCAATTCCTCAACGCATCGAGTGCTTTGATATTAGTCACAGCAGCGGGGAGGCTACAGTGGCATCCTGCGTTGTTTTTGATAAAACAGGTGCGCTTAAAAGCGACTACCGAAAGTTTAACATCCTCGATGTGAACACTGGAGATGATTACGCTGCGATGCGACAAGCGGTAACTAGACGTTATAAACGTCTCTCAAATGGCGAAGGTAAGCTTCCAGATCTTCTTTTAATTGATGGAGGAAAAGGTCAAATTGGAGTGGTTAATCAAGTTCTTANCGAGCTAGCTATCGTTGGCGTAGTTATTGTCGGCGTTGCTAAAGGGGTCACGCGAAAATCTTGTTTAGAGACGCTGATTATTTGTGGAGATCCGCACAGGACTATTTCAAGTCCTCAAGCTAGTGCACTCAGTCTGATTGATCAGATAAGAGATGAAGCACATCGTTTCGCTGTTACGGGCCACAAGCAACGTCGTGATAGAAAGCGACGGAGTTCACATCTTGAGGGAATACCTGGGGTGGGTCCAACTCGTCGTCGAGAACTTTTAAAGCACTTTGGCGGCAGTAAAGAGGTGACAAAAGCAAGCATAACAGATTTGATGAGAGTACCGAATATTAACAGAACGGTTGCGGAAGCCATCCACTCTGCCCTGTATAATGAATGACGGTTTGCTCATAGATGGGTTACACTCGGGTGANCCTGGTTTTAGCCTAAGGTGACGATCCAATAAATGGTTAAGTGGAATATTCCCAATATCATTACAGTTTTGAGGATATTATTAATACCTCTATTCGTTACTGCATTTTATATGCAGGCGGACTTTAGTAAGTGGCTCGCTGCGGCATTATTTGCGATTGCCGCATTATCTGATTGGTTGGATGGATACCTCGCGCGTCGGCTTAATTGCGTGACTTCGTTTGGCGCTTTCTTAGACCCTGTTGCAGATAAATTAATTGTTGTTGTTGCGCTTGTGATGTTAGTTGAGGAGCATTCTTCTGTGTGGATTGTAGTTCCGGCCATGATAATTATTGGACGAGAAATTATAATCTCTGCACTTCGAGAGTGGATGTCCTCAATTGGGTTATCTAGAACCGTGAAGGTCTCGATTATTGGAAAAATAAAGACATGGATGCAGATGATATCGATTGTAGTTTTGATGGTCTCAAGTGAAGAACATTTGTTGTTGATGAATACTGGTTTGTTAATCTTATATATCTCGGCGGCATTAGCGTTGTATTCAATGAGCGTTTATGTGCTTCAGGCATGGAATGCAACTGAAAATAGAGTCGATTAGCAGTTACTTCAAATAGTGATATCGAATACACTACCATCGTAATGATTGTGGTGGTAACAGCGTTCGAAGGGCACATTCATGGCGCGGTGGCAGAGTGGTTATGCAGCGGACTGCAACTCCGTTAACGCCGGTTCGATTCCGACCCGCGCCTCCAAAATAAAGATGATTTCCAATGGTGCGTCNCATACATTGCTTTAATTTGAACCACAGTTTTGTTGGTCTTTCAAACAACGGGGGCTTACGTTTATGATACTTTAGTGTGGTTTTTTGATAGTATCTTAAAGACTTGAAATAAACCTACATGTGTCTTTACAAACCATAAAAATAACTTTATGCACACAGGTAATTTGCATGTTTTTTGCTCACCTACGGTCTGCTCCAGCGAACTCCATATTTATAAGGGAAAAACGATTTTTCGATTTATCCCTAGAAAAAATCTTACTCGTTCCGGAGTATCGTAGAGAAAGATTTTTACTACGTTGGCCTCTTTTATATCTGTAAACACTTTTTTTTACAAGAGACAAAAAAAATAAATAAATGTCTAAATGTCTTAATTTCCACTTAAAATTGTACTAATCTTCGCGTAGATTTTTTTCATTTTGTAAATATGCGAGCCACGCTACTTTTTGGAGAAAAGCTTTTTGATTCTGATTTACCCTCCCCAAATAATCATATGCTAGTCCCTCAGGCGATTTGCCCGTTAGTGATGCGAAAACTGTCGAAGATGCTAAATACGTCCCCAACATATTAGGGTGTGTACCATCTGGAAGGTGTAATGTGATGCTCGGCTCGGTTTTATAAGCAATATCGAATGCTATGCCGACTGGAATTACAGTTGAATTGCTTTGCGCGCCAGCTTGGTAATACGCTAACTTAATTTTTTCGATAAGATTGTGCTCGTATCTAGGATCAGATTTTTGATAGGGATGCGTCATGTACAGATATGTCTCGATTCCCAGGCTTTGCGCCTTTTGACTATACTGTCTGGATGTCATCGCAAGTATCTTACGAGTTCGAGGCGTTTGTACCTCTGAGCTGCCACCTTGAAAAATAATTTTGTTGACAGGCTTATCCAGACCAAAAATCTCGTAATTAAGTATTTGATCAATGCTGTGATAATTGAGTCGTGATCCTCCAATAGCAATGAGTTCTGTGTGTATTGATTCATCTTTGTAATGCTCCCTCAACAGATCTTCAACATGATTATGAACACTGTCGTTATAATATAAATAACTATTCCCAACAAAAAGTATGGTTTCTGCTCCACTAGCGCACATATAAAATGAAGTTAACAAAAGCACGAGAATCTTTTTCATGAAAACCTCGATTGGCATCAATTACATTAAGGGACTGATTTTTTAAGGAGCGGACTAATAGGTTCAAGTACTCTTAATAATTTTCCGAAAAAATAAATGCCCCACAAGTGAAATAGGCAATTCGTTCGCCTATATTATCTTTTATGTTAGTCATATCTTTGCATTAGTATACTTTACTATCAGGGTGACTTTTTGTACCAAGAAGTGGTGCGTACGCATAGTTACTCATAGTGTGCTTCGTTTTACAGTGCGATAACGTCTGTAACCCCGACAGCAGGCTGCCCGATCGCAGCGGTGCAAGAGTAGTTATGCAGCATACTTCAACCTCTTTAACGCAAATTAGTTATCGAGTCGATTATCCGTTTTATTACCACACTGGTTTCTGGGCTCTTTCAGTGTTTATGCAATAATTCGGTTATTAATATTTCTTAATCGTATTTTTTTCCCATTCAGTGATTGAGGTGAATGTTATGTCGTTGATCTGCTGCTCGATCATGCGTCCGTTCCAGTTTCGAAAAAGAATCTTAATTTTTCTACCATTGATTGTCATTGTGATTTGAGTTGGGCCCATTGCATCGCAGTTGATTGTTTTAATGAGGGATATAACGGCGATATCAGGAAATTCTGTTCGCTGTAACTCGTTCACAGTCCACCCTGCTGATACTGCGATACTCTTCCAGTCAAAGCTTTGATCATTTGTGAGTTGCCAACGTTGACGAAGATAAACTCTGTCTGCATAAACATATAGTGCATATGAAACAATTAAAACAATGACTATAAACTCCATACTGTGCGCTCTGAGCCTAAAATTTTTACCAACTTTTTAAGTTTGTTGAGAATATTAACTAAAAAGACTCATTGAAAAAAGCTCAATTTTGTGGATGGTGCATTGGTTTTCGGTTTTTATTGAGCTTTGATGACTCATCCAAAAAAAGTAGAGATCAAAAATAGCTCAAACTGCGTTTTCAATTAGTGCTTTTCAGTATCCTGAATTTTTTTATTTAATTTTTTTTAAGTTTTTGGACGCTGGGGCAGTAAATGTAGATTTTTCAGTGGGTGTTTAAACTTTTCAGTTGAAATCAGAAAAGACATTCGTTTGATCACGGCCCCATTATCATTTGAGTAAACTAATGGAAGGGACGCGGGATTATGATCTTTTAGAGGAGCNCCAGCGGTTGAGGGAGAAAAGAATCACTTTTTCGAATAAATTTTTTCACCCAAAGAAGAGACTTACTGGAATAGTTTGATCATCCATCGCAACACCTAGGTCTCGATCGGTGCTAGAATAAATGCCTGATATGGTAAAGTTATTAAGCGTAGGTGAGAGAGATGTACTTTATGCGCCCGGGTGGTGGAATTGGTAGACACAACAGACTTAAAATCTGTCGAAGGTAACTTCGTGCCGGTTCAAGTCCGGCTCCGGGCACCACATCACAATCTAATGTAATCCAATCGAGCTATTTCGAGGGAATATTCGATGGTGAGCTACCTACCTAATCACACCTAACTCCCAAGAAAGAAATTCAATAAAGCAGAAATGTCAGAGTTGATCTAAATAATTAAAATCAGAAGTTGTTGGCAAATCGACCTTATTTTAGGACACCATATAAAAAAGCATGGATTACGAATAGGAGCCAGTTTCGCTGACTATCTGCACGATGGAAAGGTAAAAAATGAAGGTAAACTCATTAAAAATAGCGGTAATATCCGGAGATGGTATCGGTCGGGAAGTGGTTCCTGAGGGAATAAGGATATTGGAGGCTATTTGTAGAAAGCTAGAAATAAACCTTAGCTTCAAAGAGATGCCATGGGGACATTGTGATTATTATTTAAGGCATGGGCAGATGATGCCCGATGACTGGAAGTCGCAACTTTCTCTTTATGACGCTATCTTTCTTGGTGCAGTGGGTTGGCCTGCTACAGTTCCCGATCATATCTCTCTCTGGGGGTCACTACTATCAATTCGACGTGAATTTGATCAGTATGTTAATTACCGACCAGTTCGGCTTTTTGATGGGGTACCTTGTCCGCTTGAGAACATGCGACCAGGGGATATGGATTTCGTGATCATACGAGAGAATACAGAGGGCGAATATACAGATATTGGCGGGACAATATTTGCGGGCACGGAGCGCGAAGTTGTTGTGCAGCAAAGTATACATACAAGATTTGGTAGTGAGCGTATTTTGCGATTTGCTATGGATGTTGCCTCGAAAACAAGACGAAAAACCTTAACGGTGGCTACGAAATCAAATGGATTAGCGATAAGCATGCCNTGGTGGGACAGTTGTGCCAGCCAACTTGCCGAGCAAGATTATCCTGCGCTTGTAATAGATAAGGTGCATATCGATGCTTTGGCGGCTAAGTTTGTGAAAGATCCTCAGTCACTAAATGTCGTGGTTGCAACAAACCTTTTTGGCGATATTCTCTCGGATCTTGGTCCAGCTTGCTCTGGCACACTCGGCTTAGCGCCGTCGGGGAATATCAATCCGAACGGAGAATTCCCATCTTTATTTGAGCCAGTGCATGGCTCCGCGCCAGATATCGCAGGCATGAAGATTGCAAATCCTGTGGGGGCTATATGGTCAATCGCGATGCTGCTTCAGCAGAGCAAGCAGATTACTCCTGAGGTCGCTGAAACGGCGTACACCATTGTTTTATCAGCTATCGAAATTGTGTTACGTGAAGGACCCAAGACAAGAGATTTGGGTGGTCAGGCCCTTACAGCGGAAATGGGTAAGGCCATAGAGTATGAGGTCACAAACTACAAGATATAGCTACTGTGAATTGGTGGTCCGGATTTTTGCGGAGAGACACTAAAGTTGGCAGGCTTTTAAATATTGCAGATATTTAAAGCTAATTAATATCTACTGCGTGTTTTTTAAGAGATGAAAGATCAATTGTGTTTAGGACTCTTTGATTTGTTGCCTCTAGCACAACCTCTGGGGCAAGCCCTGCATCGAAAGCCTCCAACCAACGATCTGCGCAAAGACACCACTGATCACCCTCTCGAAGCCCGGGAAAATTGAACTCAGGTCTCGGTGTTGAAAGATCATTTCCCTTGAACTTTGAGAATTCAAGGAATCGATGAGTCATTCTGGCACACACAAAATGTTTTCCATAATCCCTATCATCAGCTTCACAACATCCTGTTCTGAAGAAACCTGTCATTGGATCTTGGGAGCACATTATTAAATCTCCCCCAAGAACATTGATTTGTCCGGATTTAGTTGACACTGAACATTTCCTCACTTAATAAATGGGTTGTATGAAAATTATCTCATGATATATTATTTCTCAGGAAATTCCTTACTACCAGTGTTGTTAATACTTATTGAGGCTAAAAGTGATAAACCGGCAAGAATGCCAAGATTTTTTATAAAATTTTGTGCCTCATGAGTTGAATTAATGCCTTCATAGTCATTCCAGAAATCATGCAGGTTAAAATTAATTAGCACGACTAGTATTCCTAAAAAAATGCAAGCGGTGACAGTATATCTGCCAAAAAACAATGCGATCCCAGCAAGCATTTGGGTGGTACCTGCGAGCGCTAATAATTGCGGCACCATTGGCATGTTATGTGTTTCCATGAGCTGGACATGCGAGCTCCAAAAGAAAAATTTAAGGATGCCAGGGATAAAAAAGTAGAGCGAAATAATGACTCTGCCTGTTATAAAAAGTATGCTCTTCATATCATGAGTTTCTGGATGCCGCGGTTATACGTAGGTAACAAAACATTTGAATCGTGTATTGCAAGCAGTAAAAAGCAATTAGCGTCATTTAAAATCTGTGGTTATATTCCTACATGGAATGCCTCAGTTAACTCCAAGGAGTTCTTGGACATTCATATTTATCGATCCGGGATGACTGATTGAGGGTNCTCATCCTTTTTTGATGCCCTATGTGAGATTTGCTTAGATTATATATAATTTTCCTTGATATATGCGTTCTTGTAGACTCTACTGGCGGGAATTCCATGAGAGTGAACAAACACCTAATTAAATGTTGGAGGGAGAAATGATCGCTGTAACTGCTAAATTGAATGTGAAGTCTGGGTGTGAGGCGCAATTTGAAAAAGCGATGCTGGATCTAGTCGAGAAAGTGAATACAAATGAACCGGGAAATTTGCTTTACAAATTATGTAAGGATTCCGGTGGAAATTATCTCGTAATGGAATTATATGAGAATGAAGCCGCTGTTGATGAGCATAGGAAAGCTGAGCATGTGAAGGCGTCAGGGCCAAGTTTCAAGGGCATAATGGGTGGACCTCCAGAGATAACTCGAATGGAAGTTATAGGGTAAATATTTTGTTGGCGTGAGTTGGAGGATTGTGCTCTATACGTACCTACTGCTTGGAATAAAAGATATTCTTCAATTGTATATGTTTATTCTTGCCGATACCCTGACTCAAAAATGATAGGATACCGGTCACATCAATTGGTGTCGCAGTACCACTGAGTTCAGACATTGGAATTTTGATGCTGGTCCAACTCTTACTTATTTTATACCGCTCATAGGGTCCAAATGGAACGAAGTAATTTTTTTGGTTTCCCTCTAAAAATCGACCTGTTTGGTAACCAACATTGAATGCGAAGTCCGCGTCGCCTTTAATATCGAAATTGAGGTAGCCATCAGAGAATTCAGATAAATCCTCACCCTCTGAAGCCTGAATCTCTAAACTGGCGCCCCACCAATCGCCATCACGAGTTCCTATCGTAATTACATCCTGGGAAGACATAGCTATGGTTGCAGTTCCTTCCCAGGCGATCAATTTGATTATCGCACTCGGGTATGTTGCATCGGTAGCAATAGATGGATCAACTCCTAGATGCGAGACAATGTATCGGTTGGAGCGTATCACGTCTCCTGGTTTGTTATTGGCATTCACCGACGAAATTTGTTTTACTGGCATCGTGCGTTTGAAAGGAGGAACTAACACCGAGTTGATCAAAGACACTTCATCTCCTCCGTTGCTCTTTACGAAGGGTTTTCCACCACGCAACAAGCCTCGAAATAGCCCGCGGTCAAAATGCTCCCACAAAGCATATTTGACCTCATTATTAAGATTTATGAGACCAAAATGGGCTTCAGAGCCCAGTTTGTTAGAGTCTTCTTTCCATTGCTCATCAAACGCTTCAAAGTAAAAAAGGGTAATTTTGTTTTGGTCCGACCATTCGCGCATGTACGTGAGATAAAGTTGCTGCTTATATTCGTCCGCGGCCTTTGAGCCGGAGGCACCATATGAGACATTGTCTGATGATGCCCATCCGCTCTCGCCGATATGGATCGGCTTACTGATCTGTAACGAGTTGACGTGATTGACTACCGCTTTGTATTGCGACTCGCTAAGCTCTGCGGCACGTCTCATAGTTGACTGAATCATTTTGCGCTTCTGAAAGTTTTCTTCTTCAGGCAACACCCCCCAATAGTCCGAATTATAAAAGGAGTCATGAAACGGGTATGTGTGAATTGATAAGAAATCGACGGCTTCAATTAGTTGGGTTAAGCCGTCGGAATGATAACTTTTGTTTCCACCCCCCCAAGACTCATAATTGTCACTGCTGGTGATCCATATGTCCGGACTCAAGACACCTAACTCTTTCTGCTTCTGTAGGTATTCGACCCACCTAAGAATTGTTTTTGGGTACACATGGTAGTGGACCGCCCAACGTGCCATCGCTTCATTGCCAACAGAAATTGCCTTAACAATACCATGATAAGTGGATGCCAAGAATATCGCTTTGTTTATCTCATCAGTATTATTAATTTCATTTCCGCGCGAGTGATCTGTGGCACCCGCCCCAACCCATGAGTCATGAGCTTCAATCCATGCGCCCAGCATTACATACATTTCAAAATGTGGATCCTGTCGTTTGAGTCTATGTATCGCCGCCAGCAGCCTTTCAGCAAAAGGATATTGAGATGTGTTGTAGGTGCGAATCAGTTTAATACCTATCGCTCTGAGAATTTTGAGATCTTCAGTTATTTCCTCGATAGTTGGAGGGATATCGCGGCTTGATTCTCTATATCCACCATATGACATAGCACGATAACTTGGATTACCAAATATTTCTGAGGCGGGGGGACCATTATCATTTTTTACCGATAACGAATTGACAGTGGTAATACACGAGAGGGATAGCACGGTGCAGACTATTCGGATGATCAAGGTTGCCATGTCATTTGTTTTTTTTTCGATAAAATTTGTAACTGAAAATAAAGGTTAACAGAAAGCTTTGTTTCTTTTTAATTTTAGTCCATAAAAAAGATGAATAGCTAACTTTTAGGGATTTATGCGGTTATGTTATCCAAATTGTCCATAAATTTAATTTTCTAGTTTTTGAGCTTAATACCCTTTCTAGCAAATAAGTTACTTACTTCTAAATATAAGTTTTATTTGTTTATGGATAGATAGTACTTTCACAATGCATAACTGCAGCCCTTAATACTATAATAACTAAATAGAAATTAAAAAGATAAGCACTGAGCGTAAATCGCATCATTGCCGTCACCGTCGCACACAGCATCCCGGCATCAATTAGCGGCTTTGTACCAAAGCAAAATAATTCGAGCTGCTGGGTGATTTTATTTTTACAAGAGAGCTGTAATGAAAAAAAATCGGGATATAAAATATTGGGTGTCGTTTTTTGGTGCGAGCGCGTTGCTATTGAGCGCATCAACAATACATGCAGCGGACTGGTACGTCTCGGCATCGGGATCAAATTCTAACAATGGTCAATCCATTGACTCGCCTTTCTCGACGATAGCTCGCGGCATTGCTTCTGCCGAGGCTGGAGACACAGTATACGTGATGAATGGTATTTATCGAAACTCCAATTTTGGCAACGGTCAAACAAACGGATCAGCAGTTAGGATCAATAAATCTGGCGATCCAGTCCTGGGACCGATCACCTTGAGGAATCTCCCCGGCCACAAGCCAAAAATTCAGTTTGACGGAAGCTTCGGTATTAACTTTGCAGCAAACACCAGCCACTTTATCGTAGAGGGCTTTGAGGTGGAGGGAGCCTCTGCATCGATTGATTACACGCAGGCGATAAACGATAGGGAATATAAAATTGAGGTTACCCAAGATGGAGTGAATTGCGCACTTTACAAAAACACCCTTTTTTCTGGAAGGGGCATCTCAGGCTATGGACCTCACAATAATATCATCGTAAGAAACAATATCGTTCACGACACGCCAGGTTCTGGAATCCGGTTTAACAAATCTGATTATATTACTATAGAAAATAATGAGGTATATAACACCACATGGTGGACATCGTCTGCTTCAAGCGCAATCGTCCTTGCTGAATCGCGAGCGGCTGGTGGAGATAATGGAACAGAATTAAAGATGATCTTTAGAGCGAATAAGGTCTACAACAATTGGAACCGGATTCCATTTTATATGTGTCAGGTTCCAGATAATGCGGCCCCTCCCTCCCCCGAATATGGCACGGCAGGATATACTACCATTCAGGACGGACAGGGCTTGTATGTAACTAGGAGTGATCCGGATTACGCCGGAACGTTTTTATTTGAAAATAACCTTCTTGTGAACAATGGTAAGAATGGTATAAATTTTGATCATTCGGGATCTGCGAAAGGTATCTATAGAAACAACACCCTATATTTCAATGGTGTCCATAATATCATTCAAGACATATCTGTGGCTGCCGGTAACCCAAGACACATTGGCACCAACAAGGTAGCAGGGCTTAACGCTCGGGCTGTTGGCTCGGTGGAGATTGTTAACAACATTGTAGTCACCAGAGATAACCAATACTCGGCATTGGTGTTAGACAAAATTTCCAGCACCAACAAGCTTTTGTCAGGTAATATTTTCTTCAAAGGGAAAGTTCCCTCGGGTACCGGTGGTTATGTCAATGAGGATCCCCAATTTTTAGAACCATCGGCAATAATTGACGGTTTCGCAGAAATGGAGGGTGCAGATTTTTCACTGATGCCGAGTTCACCAGCTATTGATGCGGGAGATCCATACTATTCTCCGATTTATGATTTTAATAAAGCTCTACGACCTGTGTTTACTCAGAACCCCACAGATGCCATTTCTTTCTCAGGATTTGAAACTTCGATGGACGGTTGGGTGCAGTGGAGTTCTGCATTAGAGCGATCTAACGAGCATGCATATTCTGGTGATAAGAGTTTGTATGTGGGGGGGCGGTCAAAAAANTACTCNAGTGCGAGATTATACCTTACTGATGATTTGACCGTTGGTGAGACCTATTCGTTCTCCGCATGGGTCAGGCTTGCTGNGGGTGCCTCTGGCACTAGTAAGGCTACCATAAGGNCAGAAATAAGTGACCAGTCGGAACCCGNATACATTGACTTGACGAGTGAGATTGTCATTTCTGAAAGTATATGGACGCGCCTCTCGGGGGAATACACGCACTCCGCGGTTGAAAGCCTTTTTCTCTATATAAAGGGTCCTCAGACTGGTGATGGTTTAGGCAATTATTTTATTGATGATTTTTACATCATACCCCAAGGATCCACACCACCGAGCTTTATTGCAGATAATGATATCGTTGATATTGGCGCATTTGAGTATCGGGCTCTAGATACTGACGGTGATTTGGTTGCGGATACAATAGATAATTGTCTCAACATCTCGAACGGAGATCAGAGTGATATCGATCAGGACAATTTGGGCGATGCGTGTGATCTGGATGTTGATGGGGATGGTGTTCTTAATTTGTCAGACTTTTATCCACTGATTGGTTTAGGTACGTTGGCTGACACGGATGGTGATGGTCGTCCCGACGAGTGTGATGGTGATTGTATCTCTTTGGGCATGGTTTCGGATGTTGACGATGATAATGATGGTGTTCTAGACGGTAGTGACTTTTATCCACTGATTGGTTTAGGTACGTTGGCTGACACGGATGGTGATGGTCGTCCTGACGAGTGTGATGGTGATTGTATCTCTTTGGGTATGATTTCGGATGTTGACGATGACAATGACGGTATCAATGATAACGAAGAGCTTGCGATTGGAACTGATCCTTTGGCTACAGATACTGATGGAGATGACTTTAGCGATGCTCAGGAAGTCCGAGATGGCACTGATCCGTTGGATAGTGAAGATTGTGCGTCTTGTGCGTCTCCAGTTTTTGGTATTGCATATCACTGGAAAAACCACGCACTATTAGAGTCAGTAAATGTCAGTCTTACAGCGATCACCGACAATAATGCGAATCAAATCTCACAAGGTACGTCGTCAGATCTTTTGGGTCGTTATGTTTTTGCCAAAAAGTATCCGGGGACCAATCGGCTCAATGCGGAAAAAAGCGTCTCGGGCGCAGAGGAGGGCAGTGTTATTAGCTCCGCCGATGCTTTAGCGGCGCTGAAGATCGCAGTAGGTATAAATCCTAACAATGATCCTGACGGAGCAGGGCCAATAGAGGCTCTGTCAGTGTCTCCTTACCAATTCATAGCTGCAGATGTAAATGAAGATGGAAGAGTTACCTCTTCGGATGCTCTTGCGATATTGAAGATGGCTGTGAGACTAGACGCTGCCGAGCCGAGGAGATGGGTCTTTGTCGGAGAGGATTATGATTTTTGGGATGAAACCTCAGAAAGCTTTAAGACGACCCGCTCAGACATTGTTTCTGATACTGGCGGGAGTATTTTTGAGTATCCGGAAAAGCGAAATCGAAATATTGTGGGAGTCCTGATTGGTGACGTGAATGGTAATTGGAGTGCACCTGAGGGTAGTGAAACAGTGAGTGAGAATTATTTTATAGAGTTACTAGCATCACAGGGCGGGTCATGGGAGCAGTGGGGGTTGGCCAGTAACTCTGATAATGTTGAGTTAACAAGCGATGATAAAGACTCTTCGAAAGAAATTGACCAAAAAGATATCGGACTTTATGGTGATAAAGTTGGCGAGATAAGTGATGCTAAGGATCAAATTCAGAACCTTCCCTCTCATGAAATTGTTGTGAACGGAACGGTCAGGGAGTACTTCATGTTTATTCCACCCAGTCACAATTCTACTTCAATGCCGCTCTTATATCTGCTAAATGGAGGATCGGCTGGGAGAACTCCTTTCGAGCAGCAGAGTGAGTTTGAGGATTTGGCTGACCGTGAGGGCATAGTCTTGGCTGTGCCAGTGGGAGAGCAGTTTGGGTCTAATGAGGGCGCTTGGCAACTTAATACGGACAGCTCTAGTATGCAGGATATCGATTACCTTGAAGCCATTTACACGGATATTAGTTCCAGAGTTACCATCAATGACAATCGCGTTTATGCGATCGGGTATTCATTTGGTGGTATGTTCAGCTATGAGCTTGCCTGTCAGATGAGTAATCGAATGACTGCGATTGGATCGTTGGCAGGCTCCATGCCCATTTTACCCAGTTCATGTAATCCATCCAGAAATGTTCCGATATTGCACATTCATGGTGTGCTGGATGAAATAATACCTTATGGAA
>NZIZ01000034.1 GCA_002691825.1 Porticoccaceae bacterium | reverse complement strand
TAAATAAAAGTGCCAAGGGATTGTATGGTGACGTGCTTGAAGAAATTGACTGGAGCCTCGGGGCAGTCATGCTCGCACTTGAGAAAGCGAATGTTGTTGATAACACCTATATTGTGTTTACCAGCGACAATGGCCCATGGCTACGCTACAAAAATCATGGTGGCTCATCCGCGCCTCTAAGGGATGGAAAAGGAACCACATACGAGGGCGGTGTGAGAGTTATGACAATTTTTTTCGGACCGAGCATCCAGCAAGGAACCTCTGATGGACTAGGTATGCAAACCGATATATACAACACATTTCTTGGTCTCGCGGGAATTGAACAATCCAAACAAGCGCAGGATAGCTTTGATTTATCGCATACGCTGACAACTGGCGGAAATAGTCCAAGGCAGTTTATCCCATACTATAGCGGCTCGGAGCTTAGGGCATTTCGAGTGGGCATGAGCAAACTACACTTCGTAACCGCAGAGGCATTTGGCAAAAACCGAACTATTCATGATCTACCGATCTTGACGGATCTGAAAAATGATATCGGAGAGACTAAAAACGTCGCAGCTTTTCAACCTGAGACCTTGGCTCTAGTGCAGCGAAAGAAGGAAGAATTTCTCAAAGAGTTGACCACTAAAGCCTCTATTCTAGACCGCCAATACCACAATTGATTATAAATACCACGTCAGCATAGTCAGGTATATGTCCTCTTAAACCCGCGCCTCCAACGATCTGATAACACTGCAAAAATTATCACCGAACCGGTAATAATGCGCTTTGAAGGCTCTGAAAGGCCCAACTGTGCTAACCCGTTCTGGAGGACCGCGATAATCAAAACACCTATGAACGCTCCTATAATAGAACCCCTACCTCCCATTAGACTCGTCCCACCTATCACCGCGGCGGCTATGGCAGAAAGTTCTAAGCCTAAACCGGTGTTCGGGTCTGCCGAACCAATATATGCAAGGTTGAAAAGTCCACCAAGTCCAGCCAAAGTTCCTGATAATGTGTAGACTCCAATTGTGTAAGGTCTAACTTTAATACCCGAGATGCGCGCTGCTGTCTCACTGGTGCCTATTGCAATAATATACCGACCAAATATGGTGCGAGTTAACGCGAAGTGTGCAGAAATAACCACTAGTAAGGCCATTATCATTGATATGGATATACCTACACCAGTAATTGGTAAAGCTAATTTCTGGATATCGGACCCAACATAAACCGTCTGCGAATCTGAGCTAAGATATGCCATACCCCTTGCAACTTCTAACATTCCCAGCGTAACTATAAAAGCTGGTAAGCTGAATCGAGCAATTAAGTAACCGCTTGAGAAGCCCGTCATGATGCCAGAAAAAACACCTAACAACACTGCGAAAATCATCGGAATGTCATGAGAAACGATTGCAGTCCCAATTATGCAAGCGCTCAGGGCTACCAACGACCCCACCGAAAGATCGATCCCTCCTACGATAAGCACCAAGGTCATACCCACAGTGACAACCGTAAGCGCGGGTAGCTGACTCATTATCGCTGACAAAGTTTGTAAAGAAAAAAAATGGTCCGTAGTGAAACCAAAAAGTGCCACCAATAACAATAGCGAAAGGAAAATGTAAATATACTCTACACGCTGATTAGTCAAAGCTCTTCTCGGCATTGGATGTTTCAGTGTTCTTTACTTTGTATGCTCGGAAAGCAGCATCTAAAATTAACTCTTTCGACCAATCATGTCTGGTAAATTCTCCACTGCATTCGCCATCAGATAATACGATGATACGATCACACAGAAGCATCAATTCTTCTAATTCACTTGATACTATCAAAAGCCCATTACCTCTATCCCTGAAGGCAAATAATTCATCGTGTAATGCAGCTTTAGCACCGACATCCATACCTCGAGTTGGCTCGTCAAGGAGTAGAATATTACAGCTAGCCATCAGCCACCGTCCAACTAGCGCTTTTTGTTGGTTCCCCCCACTGAGGGTCTCAATCGACTGATAAAAACTGTTACAAACTATCGATAATTTGGATATCAACGCAGTTACGGCTTCTCTTTCTTTTATAAGATCCAAAGATTTTGGCCAAGTGCAAAATCTCTTCAGACTTGAAATAGTAATATTCGAACACACATCTTGGCCAAGAAAAACACCCTGTGTCTTCCTGTCCTCTGGAATAAAACCAACGCAAGCACTCACTGATTCGGAAGCATTCTTAGGAGATAGCCATTGTTCATTTTTCTAAATGAACTTTAACTGAACCTGAAAGACGCTCCTCCAACCCATAAATTGCTTTTAATAATTCAGATCTACCCGACCCCGCTAACCCCGCTACTCCAAAAATCTCACCCCCATGGATAGTTAAGTCAATAGGATTCTTAGTTCTTGGTGTGACCATATCTAAAACTGAGAGACGTTTACTTTTTTTTCCTTTAAAACAATGTTTTTCTTCTATCTCTCCGGTCGATTCGGACATCTCCTTTATCAGCCAACTCGCGTCAATATCGCAAGTTTTCCTCGTGTTAATCAGAATTCCATCTCTCAAAACGGAGACCTTGTCACAAAGCTCCATGACGTCATCAAGGCGATGACTAATATACATAATAGCTCTAGTGCTTTGGACCAGTCCACGCAACA
The DNA here is from genome assembly GCA_002691825.1 of Porticoccaceae bacterium. GTDB lineage: Bacteria > Pseudomonadota > Gammaproteobacteria > Pseudomonadales > Porticoccaceae > TMED48. The sequence goes on along the minus strand of NZIZ01000034.1, from coordinate 9,564 downwards.
ACTCATGAATAATCTCAGTTTGCGCCTCAGTTAAAGCTGCTGTGGGCTCATCAAGGATCAATAAGCGAAACGGACAGGACAACGCCTTCGCTAGTTCCACAAGCTGCCTCTGCGCTAAAGTGAGATTTGAGACTGGCTGATGAAGATCCACTGAGCCAAGACCCACCTTTTTAGCAAGTTGCCCTGCGCTCCCCAGTAGCTGCCGCTCTTTGATAATTCCGAATTCGGTTGGAAATGTCCGCAGCATAATGTTTTCAGCGACTGAGAGATTATCAATCAAACTCATTTCTTGTACCGACAACGAAACTCCTCTGAGATTAGCATCCGCTACTGTCTTTGGGTTATGTGGTCTACCGTCTAACAGAATCCTTCCACTATCCGCAGAGAGAAAACCCGCAATTATATTGGTTAGGGTGGACTTGCCAGCACCGTTCTGCCCCACCAATCCATGAATAGTTCCGGGTTGAATTTCAAGATATAAGTTTTTAAGAATGGGCTGGGCAAACGTTTTTGAAAGATTCGATATCTCAAGCAGAGCCGAGGACATTTAATCTCTTCCCTGCAGTATTTGCCTTGTAATAAGGTCTACAGGAGTCTTTCGTCCATGCTCGACTTCCTTTCCTGCTAGAGTATCCAGTGCGAACTCGATACCGTAAACCGCGAGCAAATCCCCATACTGGTCTGCTGTTGCCAATATTTCTCCTTCCCTAACAAGTTTATTTACTGCGGATATGTTGTCAAAACCAACCACCTCAATCTCATCTAATCGACCCAGCTGCTTTATTGCAGACAATGCTCCAAGCGCCATATTATCGTTCGCGGCCATTACACCTTTCAGCCTCGGGTGTCGAGTGAGGACTGCGCTAGTAATTTTCGCAGCCTTGGTTTGCTCCCAAGAAGCACTTTGTATGGTAGCGATGATTAAGCCTCGTGCATTCGCAGCTTCTTCAAATCCATCGCGACGAGCTTGAGAATTAATGGAGCTCACGATCCCCTCGAGTATTGCAACTTCATCACCAGCCACCAAGATGCCTGCCAAATAGTCACCCACTTTACGAGCGCCTTCCTTGTTATCTGGACCTACATGGGGAATTACTAAATCAAATTCGGACAACACCGAAGCGTCTAACCTGTTGTCAATATTTACTAAAATAATACCTGCCTGATTCGCTCGAGCTAACGCAGGAACCAAGGCTTTTGAATCTGCAGGTGCAATTACAATAGCATCAACCTGCGCAGCGATCATTTGNTCAATAATAGAAACTTGCTGAGTAATATCACTTTCATTACGAATTCCATTTATGATCAACGAGTATTGCTGAGAATTCTCTGATTGATGAATTTGAGCAGCATCAGCCATATTTACAAAAAATTCATTAGCAAGAGATTTCATAACGAGCGCTATCCTGGGGGATTCAGATGGTAGATTTTCACCATCATCTCCAATACACCCTGGCAACAACAAAATTGGCACAAGAAATATGCAAAGAATTAAACGCGTCATCACCTAATTATCTCCAAGAAAAGCGGCGTACAGTGAAATCTACCAATGATTAAAAAAGCTTATGTTTAGTTCAAAAGCCGGACTAAATGATATAGTTAAACAGTTAATATATTAATTACATTTAGCTGACTATGCACACTTTCGTTAGTCCATCCAACAAATTCATCTATGTGTACCTGTTCGCTCGAGACGCTGTATCTGCTGCAATTGGGCATAACCCTATATATAAATGAATTATCTTTTGCGCCAAAAAAAGGCAACGATGCCTTGATTACGAGAAATCGATAGTGACGTACTCATAAAGGTTATACCATCGTTAGAATACATTTAATTCTGTCGCCCGACAATTGTGGTTTGTCACTGTACTATTCAAGGGACAAGGTTTTCTGACCCTCGTCATCCAAATGAAACCGAATCGTCTCATAGTTGCCCTCCTTTGAAAAAACTCTCGCTTCATACTCACCTTTAAAACCAGTTAAATTATATCTGCCATGGCGATCTAACTGTATCGTGATATCGGTATTCCAATGCTTCTTTGTGAGAAATAACCATAGTCTCCCCCTAGGATTCGGGGCTCCACTCCTGTCTACCATGTGCCGCTCCAAAGGAACACCACTGGAGCTCACTTTGCTATTTTCAAAAAGCGTGTAAACGTAGATCGATGTTACGTTTGGATGACTGAAGTACTGAGTCAATACTCTCTCCATCATAATAACTCGGATGTTTTCCTCAGTTATAGTTTCTCCTTTTATTTCAAATTCAGTGCCAACAATCGGCAGCTCGAAATCACTAAGATAATCTAGCCGATCTATAATTCGTTGAGGCGGGACGTCAGAAAAAAAACGGCTCTGAACCCCAATGCCCTCAATAGGTCCTCCTCTTGCTAAAATGGTATTAATTCTTTCCTTGAAGTCTGACAAATCAGTTGGAATTGTTCTATTTCGGGAATTTGAGATCATTTGATATTCATTTATGAACATTTTCGCGTTTGGCTCAAGACTCTCGGCCGTTTGAAACCAGGACACCTCAGCTGTAATACCATCTTCGAGTTTGGCATTCACAGATGTGCTCAATTCACCTTTGTGCACCGGCTCATTAAGAACATCCCACTCTATTAAATTGGGCCATCTTTCAATTTGGAAATTTATTATGTAATCAATGTATATCTCAAGCTGATCCGACGACAATTCACTTGGTGTAATATCTGACTCCGTAACAATAAAATCTGAATCATATTGCGAGATTAAATTCTGGTCCGATATCGATATAAGTGGCTCCATATTGTTAAAATCGGGCCACACCAATGTATGGCCCCTGATAGGAATATCATTAGCCCTCAACCATTGCGTAGCCTCCTCAGCATCGGAGGTAAGAAATCTCCGCAACTTATATTTATGACCGTTTATCAATCCAGCTCGATTGAAACCAAAATCAATGTATGTTTTCTTATACAGATCCGGCGACGGATGCGCAGGGTCCGCCGAATTCCCTGCTAAAAGTTTAGATTCGACTTGACCTCCGAAACCAAAGGCATGGTTTACCAACCGAAAATTTACTTCTAAATTTTTAACCGGTAACCCATCTTTATCCAGCACCTGAACTTCCGATGATGACATTCTGTGGCTGGCAATTCGCTGTCGAGCTTGCTGTCGCCATGACTCATCAGAGCACTGAATCGACTCAACCAGGTCGACAATGCCCGTCAAATCATTCCCAGACAGATCAGCTAACTCAGAATTAACCGAACCAGTACTCCCACAAGTCCGAATCTCCTTGCAGTAAACTGCTAGATCTGTAACTGATCTATCGGAAAAGGATCCCTGATTGTTTATGATCTCACAATTGGTATTGGCATCTAGAGCAGACAAATCAACCGAATATTGATCTCCATTTTTAAAGTCGTAAGAGAAATTAAATTCACCAATCCGATCGACTGGTAATTGTTCCGACACCACTCCATCAACAGACAGGTTTAAGAGGAAGGATTCAGCAACTTGGCCTCTCAATTGACCCTGAAGGACAAACTTATGCTCAGGGGCAACCTCAGGAACTTTTTGAGAGGGAAAGAGTTTAAGAAAGCCAAACTGCCCATTATCGATACCGATCATCAAACCGCCATCTGCAGAGGTGGCTATGGCTTCACCGGCCCAGTCACCTCCGTCGGGGGCAGAAAACGTTTGTTGCGATACAAAATTACCATCTTTGTCAAATTGAATCAGATATGCCAACCATTGATCTGAACATCCTTGATTATTGCATGAGGAATAACTTTGATACTCGTCCCCAGTTCCAGCAATGACAAATATATTTCCACTTTTTCCGACTAGTATATCCCACGCCTCATCATGTATATATTGTGGGTCAAATCCTCTGGGATTGCCGAGTTTTTTCTCCCAGAGAACCTCTCCCGATTGATCAACTTTTACAGTATAAGTGTCCCAATTTTCCACTCCAGATAGGGTATGTCCTGATAGATAGATATACCCGTCATCCGAAATATCCATCCCAAAGTTGTGATCCGAATCAGCACCACCGATCACTTTCGACCACACTAATTGATTTTCAGTATTAAACTTAAGAAGTCCATAATCCTGCGCATCCTGCGTTAAGCCAGCTACATAGTACGAATTGTTGAACTGTTGCACTCGATATCCATGAGCGAGATAATTGCTTATGTCTTTTTCGCTCAGCTTATTTCCTTGATGGTCAAAAAAGACCATCACACCCTCTCCCTCAGTGAAGAATGTATTGTCTGTGTCGACTGCATAACGATAACCGACCCCGATGAAGCCCTCTGAAGTCCTTATGAGCGCCTCTAGTGCGTCACTTCCCCCTAGATCAACCTTTCGCTCAATTAAAAGATCCCCTGAATCTTTGTCGAGTTTCAGTAAAACGCTATCTTGATCTTTTGATCCTACCACCCAGTATGCTTCACCGGTCTCAATCACCGCATTCCCTAAATTATGCCCAAGATCACCAAATTCCTTCCGCCATAGCAGTGCACCACTGTTATCAACTTTTATAACCAAGATCTTGGCTCCCAATGGAATAAATCCAGTCTCGCCAACCTGAATAAAGCCTCCATCTGATGTTGCAAGTAGGAAGTGTCCATGAGACTCCTCCTGAGAACCTGAGTAATCTTGGAACCAGTGTTTAGTCATCTGGGTCGAGGATGTTTCATTTGGATCGGCATTGTCGGATAACGAACCGTCATTCGGTGATGAATTCGTACTTTCCCTGAGTCCCCATTGTTCGGTAGATCCGCCCTGTGATGCGACTAGATCACTAAAATAACCCTCAGCCACTGTTTCACTGCCCTCGGGTGCATTCCAGTTGCCATTCACATCGCCCATCAGAACACCAACGAGATTCTTTANACTATTCTCCGGATCGTTTAAGACCACTCCATTAGAATCCCAACTCACATCGCTTTGAGCCATCTGAAAGCTTTCTGACTCTTCATCCCAGAAATCATAATCCTCCGCAACAAATACCCATCGTCTCGGTTCAGCAGTCCCAAGATTAACCGCCATCTTCAAGATCGCCAACGCATCNGCAGAGGTCACCCGCCCATCCATNTTAATATCCGCCGCAATGTATTGATATGGCGATACCGGCAAGACCTCTAATGGNCCTTCCCCATCCGGATCAGTATTNGGATTTATTCCCACCGCGATCTTAAGCGCTGCCAAGGCATCGGCCGAACTTATAACGCTCCCAGACTCATCAGACGTAATGTCCTTACTCACAGCTAAAGAATTACTGCCAGAATAACTTTGAGAAAAGGTATAACCTCCCAAAGAGTCGGACATCGTGGNCTCTGAAAANCCACTCTCAGCACCATCAGCCAAACCAATCAGACTGACATTTACCGAAGAAAGCAACGCGTNGTTATGCCAGTGATAGGCAATACCAGAAACGGGTTGTGAGCAGTCGACACAACTGTNCTTATCTAANGGATCGGTGCCATCAAGNACTTCCTGAGCATCACTAATCCCATCTCCATCAGAATCACNATCCCGCATAGGCTGTGCCGCTACGTTCTCAATAACAAGCTCAAGCTCAGTATCATTCTCTATCGTGTAGTCTGTAAATTCCGTAGTGACACCATCCACAGTAACCGAAAAATCATACACGCCTTTAAAAACCTGCTCCGCAGCTACCCATCGCCCCTGTTCATCGGGCACCACGTTACTATAACTGGTCATCCATTCATCTCTAACCAACTCAAACCACGGAGACGCCTCATCCTTCACCTCCCAATTAGCGTCAAAAAGAGGACCATTACCCCTCCAATGACCTCGGTCCCAAAATCCCCACATAGAAAAACCAATCACCGACNTACTTTCAAATGCCGCCTCTAAAAGNTCTCTAAAGATCTGTTTTTGTTGCGCTGGTGTAAGTTGTGAAGCATCATCACGGGTATCAAACTCCGTAATCTCAATATCCAAACCCGTCTCCGCAAGGATATTAATACGCCGTAACATGGAAGCTTTATCTACATTACCCCGGCTCATGTGGGCTTGAACTCCTATGACATCAATCGGCGCTCCCGCCGCTAATAAATCAGCAGTAAAATCTCTATAAGCCCTCGCATTGTTGTCATTCGGGGCATTCAATATGCCATATTCGTTTATTGACAGAGTTGCATCAGGACGAACCCCCTTAGCCCTTTTAAAAAAATCTGCAAATGTCTCTGTATTCGATGAGTAAAATCCTGCATCCACGAAAACGTCAGCATAATAACTATTATTCATGGGCTCGTTTAACACATCCCAATCAGTAATAGCNGGNCCCACACCCAAATCACTAAATCGACNGAGAATACCCGAATCCTGGAGACGATCGGANAATAATTGATGGTAAAAGATCGAGGGATTGATCTGATTTACACTTGAGCGAAATTGGTCCGGCGTTGGCCAACGATCTCTTGGCCATACAACAGAGTGTCCTTTTACAGTGAATTGCTTTGTCTTCAGTAGGTTCACGACTTTATCAACGATCTCAGGTCCTCGGTTGTTGTACTGGATCCACTGCATACCGTTAGTTGGTATAGCATGATTGAAGTTATTCCAAAGAACTTCTCTGTACCTTTCAGCGTCTTGCCATGAAGGTGTATGTGCGGCTAATCCCAGCTCTTCTGTGGCAGGATCCATCAACGCCTGTTTTTCTCGAGCACTCAAAACCTGAAATTCTTCCTCCGAAATCGCTACAAGGTGATCTCGAATCTGTGTTCCAAATCTAAAAGCATGCCGTTTCATTTTTAGAGTCAAAAATGCGTCAGGAAGTGGCTGACCCGCATGGTCTTTTATAACGACTTCAAGATTTGTCTTACGGTGAGATAAGTCTGCCAANACGGGAACAGAGAAGGATAATGTCAGCACTGTAACCCATAATAAACAAAAGAGTTTACGCCAAGGCTTAGTTAACAGACAACGCAATATAAATATAAAATCTGTCAAATCCAGCACTTTATTCCTTAATTGCTTATCAGAGACTGTCTAAATAATATTGACTCTCTGAGGAGGTAAAAACGCCTAAACGGTCCGTTTCAGATGCAAGTAACTGCTACGACTTTGCTAAAGCATATTTAATTATTCTTTATTTGCCTAGTTGTAAGGTAGCTCGTTAAGATGGAGGTGGCTATCTATTCGCAGCAAGCTAGAGTCATTCCTTATTTAGTACTTCATACTAATGTTTATCATCAGCGCTTGGATATTACTTGTCAATAAGGGCAGATCTTTTATCTGTACTCAAAACCAGTCCCGCCAAAATTTCTATTGATTTAATCGATCAGGATATCTCGCAACTAAACATCAGAATTATCGATCGTCTTAGAAGGCAACGAATTAAGCAAATCTCTTCATGTATCCACAAAAAAATCGAGCTTGGACAATTAAAAAGGCTACAGCAAATAGCAGGACGTACCAACTATATGTTCACCTTTACAGGTGCTAGTTTAAAGTCCTATACTTTATTAGTAAGGTAGGTGCGTTAATTTGCAAACACAGAACATCGAATCAAGAGGACTGGATGTATAACGCTGTAGCGCAAAAATAAAAAACTATGGTGCGCTCCAACATCGTAAGTCGGTTCAGTAATCACAAAATTTATAAAAACTTATGTTTAATATAAACTCCTGATAGGTATATTCATCAACGAGCTTGACCCACATAGGGGCTTTGGAGAGAAGTTAGAGTGATCAACGGCAGATAGATTCAGAGGAGTAAAATCTGGTGAACATGGATCGTCGACAGTTTTTGCAGAGCTCTATCGCACTATCNGCATTAACTGGTGCTTCCAGTACTTTGTCAAATCAGACTTGGAGAGCAGGGCCGGTTGAGCANTTAATCCCNTCNGCGANCCACTCTCACATTTCTCTTAAAACCGTTTTCTCNAGGCATATTAGCGATGCCATTCTTTCGATTGATGGCAAATACATCAAGGGCCGTCCCACGGATAGTAAAGGCCGTGGCTTTGCTTTTGACGCTGAAGGCTTGAGACCGAACGCGCGTTATGAATTGGCTTTGATGGAGGGCGATACTCGGTTAACCGATTCTTGGTTTCTGTCTACTATGCCTGACCCTGAAAGCCAGCCAGAACATCTGCGTTTACTTGTATTTACTTGTGCAGGGGGGCATCCTCTGATGAGTGAGGGAGAACACTCCGCCTTTTTGCCTCAGAGTACTCGTCGTCGGCTACTTCAGCGCGGATTGTCCTTTAAACCGCATGCGATGATCGCGATTGGTGATCATGTTTACTGGGACCAGAGGACGTGGCTGGAATCTAGTACGCCGGGGATACGAGAGTTTTCGGCGGAACTCTATAATGCCGTTGGCATGCTCGATCGANGGGCTCCAGCCTATGGTGGTACTAATGAAGANATTTTAAAAATAGTGGCGGGTGCGCAGATTACCCCATTGTATGGAACTGCGCTTCGAAGTACTCCAAGCTATTTTATTAACGATGATCATGATTATTTTGAAAACGATGAGGCTACTAATCGATATGTAACGCTCCCGCCAGAATCTTATCAGAAGCAGTTTTTCAACTTCGTTAGGGATCACTACCTACCAGATTTTTTGCCCTTAGCAGACGTGCCCAGTACGCTGAGTGGTGCGATGATCAATGGGCATAATCGGCATTTTGGTGCGCTGCGCTGGGGTCGACTGAGTGAGACGCTCATGTATGACTGCGCCGGCTTTTTATCGTTAAAGGGTGAGACTGCTGGATTGGTTCCGCCGGAAGTTGAACGTTGGTTGTGCAATCGCACAGCAGATGAAATCGTTAACCAGTTAATACATATCCCGTCGCATCCGTTTGGTTGGAGTGCTGGTAAGTGGAGAGAGTGGTATCCTGATGTAGCTGACAGCGGACAAGCTGGGACTCAGGCCGCCCAAATGTATGTAGATGGTCAACGTTTTAAACTGACGACTAAAAAGGCTAAGTTTATGTGGCAGAAGGGTTGGTGGAATCAACATCAACGTCTGCTGGAGTCTATTTCCAACCAGAAACGAAGACCTGGGCTCGTCTTGAGCGGAGATTTGCATGCGACAGGCCATTCGAAAATTATCGGGAGTGGTGATCTATCGTTTGCATCGAATCCAATCCATTCAATTATCACTGGTCCTCTGGGCACGGGTTCGGGATGGCCGAGTACGGCTAGAGGCACACCGCCCATGGTGGCAAGTCATATTCGTCTGGATAGTCCTGCACCCGTCACCGAGAGGAATGGGTTCACCTTACTGGATATCACACCTGATAATATTCGTGTTCGCTTGTTTGCATGGCGCAGAGAAAACTCGTCTTTAACTGATATTGATGCTTTGGATCCCTACCATGATGAAAATATCAAAGGGCAGGGCTGATGAAAAGGAGATTGCCAATGAAGAAAAACTGGATCTGCAGATGCATGGTACTTGCAATCATATCGATCTACTGCGCAGCGTCGATTGCCGATCGAAAACCCAACATCTTACTTATTGTAGCCGATGATCTGGGTTATGCCGATCTTGGCTTCCAGGGTGGCAAGGACATTCCCACACCCGCTCTTAATGCGC